>JAISGD010000015.1 GCA_031263195.1 Campylobacteraceae bacterium
GCTCAACAATATGAATTGCGGCATTCCTACGCTTTACAAACAGTATTCGGAACTTTGTGAAGAGGGAGGAGTACAGTTTATGGATTTCGGTGTTGACCCTGATTTTAATGATTGTGTAGGCGGACTTGTGCTTGTAGACATATCTATGTTGAAAGCTTCGCGATATGAGCGATATGTCGCACCGTATTTGCAATAAATCATATATCAAAAAGTGTTTTTTGTCTCTTGCCGGAACTTTTTTTGGAAACTTTGGGATGTTTTTGCGGCATTGCCGGCTCTTCGTTTAGGATAGACTCTTCAAGCGGTTTTTCATCTTCTTCTTGTATATTTTGGATGCGCGAAGAGAGTTTAAATTTTAAAAACAGTACTGCCAGCGCCGTTAAAATCAATAAAATCAAAGCGATAAAAAGTAACGTTTCCAAGATATAGCCTATCTGTCCGCCCGCCGTATCTTTGGCGATATCTTCTATCATCAATGGAGCGGCTTTAGGAATAACAGCGATATGAAGCCTGTTTGGCGCGGATGAGACAGATATGTCAAAAAGTTGTTTACCCTCGAAAGAGATTTTCGTTGCATTCGTATCCGGCTTTATATTAACGCTTTTTATCACTTCGGTATTGAGCTTTTTGTTAAACGGTTTATCGATTTTTAACTCTTTAAAAATCAATATGGTTACGCTCCCTTCATCTTTTTGCTCAAAAGAGGCATTTAAGTCGCCGTTGATTTGAAGAGTGAGTTCAAAAATACCGTCGTTGTTTTGTTCATCGGGACAAATGATGTCGGTGACATTCGCACCGAAAGTTGAAACAATAAGCAGGCAGTAGAGTACAAGAGCACGCAATTCTAACTCCGATTTGTTGAACTGAGAGCTATTTTATAACAGTTTTTCTTTACATACAATATATTATAGATTAAGAGCCTCCGATATATAATTATAGGTTTCATTTGACACTTTAAGGATAATGTGTGGATAGTATAAAAATTTACGGAGCGAGAGAGAATAACTTAAAATCTATCAATCTTGAGATTCCTAAAAATAAGCTAATCGTTTTTACGGGTATTTCAGGCAGCGGCAAAAGCACTCTTGCGTTCGATACTCTTTACGCGGAGGGGCAAAGACGCTATATCGAGTCTTTATCGTCATACGCCAGAATGTTTTTAGACAGAGTAGGCAAACCAGATGTGGATAAGATAGAAGGGCTTACTCCTGCCATCGCTATAGACCAAAAAACCACAAGCAAGAATCCGCGCTCAACTGTAGGGACGATTACCGAAATATACGACTATCTGCGGCTTTTATACGCAAGAGTGGGACATCAATATTGTCATTTATGCGGCAAACCTATCTCTAAAATGTCGGCAGCGGATATCATAGAGCAGATTTTGAAACTTCCAACCGATGCCAAGCTTGTCATCACCGCTCCGCTTATTCGCGAGAAAAAAGGAACTTTCGTTGATTTAATAGAGTCTTTGCGACACAAAGGATATGTGCGCGCAATGATAGACGGCGTCATAGTCAGGCTTGATGAAGAGATAGAATTGTCAAAAACCAAAAAACATACAATAAAAGTCGTCATAGATCGCGTTGTGATGAATGAAGAGAATCGCGAGCGTATAGCTTTAAGCGTTGAGAAAGCGCTGGGCGAGAGTTATCAAGAGGTGGAGATAGAGATATTAAATGCCAAAGATATAGGATATGAGAAAGAGAGTATCCATTTCAGCGAACATTTGGCATGTTTTGACTGCAAGATAAGTTTCAATCCGCTTGAGCCGCTCTCATTTTCATTTAATTCTCCCAAGGGCGCTTGCGACGCTTGCGACGGACTTGGCATACGTTATACTCTGGATATGAGCAAGATTATAGATGAGGACTTAAGTATAGAAGATGGGGCGGTTAGACTGCTCTACGGTTTTAATAAAAGCTTTTATTATAAATTTTTGATAGCATTTTGCGAAAGTGAGAAGATAGATATTTCCATACCGTTTGGGGAGTTGAAAGAGTATGAGAAAAAAGCTGTTCTGCATGGGCGCACGGAAGCCGTTTCGTTTTACTGGAAACATCACAAAATCAATAAAATCTTTGACGGTGTTATCAAAATAGCATATGATATGATCAAAGATGAGCAAGGCTTCGGCGACTATATGAGCGAGAAAGTGTGCGATAAATGCAATGGTTTTAGACTAAATCCCGAGTCTTTAGCCGTCAAAGTAGCCGGTAAAAATATCGCCGATATACTCGTTATGCCTATAGAAAAATCTTCTGAATTTTTTGCTAATGAGGAAAATTTCAAAAATTTAAGCCCAAAAGAGAAGATGATAGCCGCGTCCATTATAAAAGAGATAAATGAGAGACTGCGCTTTTTATATGATGTGGGACTTGGATATTTGACGCTTGGACGCGACGCAAGAACCATTAGCGGCGGCGAAGCGCAAAGAATAAGGATAGCCTCGCAAATCGGAAGCGGACTTACGGGCGTCATGTATGTATTGGACGAACCGAGTATAGGACTGCATGAGAGAGATACGCTAAAACTTATAAAAACGCTTAGGACTCTGCAGGAAAAAGGCAATACTCTTATAGTCGTGGAACACGATAAGGAGACAATCAGGAGCGCTGATTTTATCGTAGATATAGGACCATATGCCGGAAAATACGGCGGTGATGTAGTATTTAGCGGGACTTTGGAAGAACTCGAAAAGAGCGGCACGCAAACAGCCTTATATCTTACGGGTGAAAAAACTATAGATTATCGGCAAAACAGAGAACAAAAAAAGTGGCTTGAACTCAAAAATGTTAATATAAACAATATCCGCAAACTAAATATTAAAATCCCGCTTCAAAATTTAGTCGCAATTACAGGTGTAAGCGGAAGCGGCAAAAGTTCTTTGATACTTCAAACTTTATTGCCTGTTGCAAAAGAACTTTTAAACAGAGCTAAAAAAATTAAAAAAGTATCAGGTGTGGAGTGTATCGGATTGGAGCAGCTCGACAAAGTCATCTATCTTGATCAAAGTCCCATAGGAAGAACGCCAAGAAGCAATCCCGCCACTTATACGGGGCTTATGGATGACCTTAGAGATCTTTTTGTAAAGACTAAAGAAGCGCAGATCAGAGGTTATAAAGCGGGACGATTTTCATTTAATGTTAAAGGCGGCAGATGCGAAAAATGTCAGGGTGACGGCGAGATAAAGATAGAGATGCACTTTTTGCCCGATATTATGGTTAAATGCGACGCATGCGGCGGTAAACGTTACAATGCGCAAACATTAGAGATAAAATACAAAAGTAAATCCATATCCGATATATTAGACATGAGCGTAGATGAGGCAGCTGTGTTTTTTGCGGCTATACCAAAAGTATATCAGACATTAAAAACTCTTCAAGACGTAGGGCTCGGATATATCACTTTAGGGCAAAACGCTACAACTTTAAGCGGCGGCGAAGCGCAAAGGATAAAACTCTCAAAAGAGCTCAGCCGAAAAGATACGGGCAAAACGCTTTATATTTTGGACGAACCTACAACAGGGCTTCATTTTGCAGATGTGGATAAACTTGCTAAAGTTTTGCACCATTTAACTTCGCTGGGTAACACAATAATCGTCATTGAGCATAACATGGATATTATAAAAAACGCTGATTTTGTTATAGACATGGGACCTGAAGGCGGCGATAAAGGCGGTAAAATCGTGGATCGCGCGCCGCCTTTGAAATTAGCTCAAAATTATAAAAAAACAGGCTCTTATACGGGTGAATTTTTAGCATATGAGTTTGGATTGGAACAGATGGGAGTTTAAATATCTCATAATCAATCCTTTTGCTAAAGAACGCTACACTTTTACATTGAAAACAAAAAGGTTCGGCTATGAAAACCATAACGATAATAGACACTTTCGGATTTTTCTTCAGAAGTTACTACGCTTTGACAAATCTTAAAAATTCCAAAGGCGAGCCGACAGGGCTTTTGACTGGTTTTGCAAATTTTGTTCAAATATCTTTGCGCGAGTTTCCTTCCGATTATATGCTATTCGCTCTGGATAGCAAAGGTAAGACTTTTCGTGAAGAGATAGATCCAAACTATAAAGCCAACAGATCCGCTCCGCCTGAGGATTTGAAAAAGCAACTGCCTATCGCCATCGAATGGATAAAAAAAATGGGATTCGCACAGTACTCTAAAGATGGTTACGAGGCGGACGATGTCATCGCATCTATGGTTAAATTCGCCAAAACAAATGATATAAAAGTACGCATCGTCACGCACGATAAAGATCTGTATCAACTCATAGATGACGGCAAAGTAGTGATATATGAGCCTACCAAAAAAAGAGAGATAAATGAGAGCGGCTGTTTTGAGAAGTTTGGTTTGCTACCCTCAAAAATAAGAGATTATCTATCTTTAACGGGTGATACTGCTGATAATATTCCAGGTGTCAAAGGCATTGGTGCTGTTGGTGCAAAAAAGCTTTTAGATGAGTTCGGCGACATACAAAATATCTATAACAATTTAGAGAGAGTGCGTAATGAACGCATCAGAGAGCTTTTGAAAGCGGGAAAAGAAAATGCCTTTATGAGTTGGAAACTTACAGCGCTTGACGATTCTTTAGATGTATACGAGCGGCTTGAAAAATTTAAACTCCCCTCTTTTCATCCGCTTTTAGCTATAAAAGATGAGCTTTTAGCTAACGATATATACTCTGTCTTGAACCGCCTAGACACAACAATAGATACGAAAAAACATCAAAAGCAAATGGATTTTGAGCCTATATTGCTCGATACGAAAGAGAAGCTTTCGGAGATAATAAAGAGTATCCCCAAAGAAGCATTTGTGGCATTTGATACCGAAACTAACTCATTAGACTCCAGAAACGCCGATATAGTAGGGTTTTCATTTTGCTTTGATGAGGATAAGGCTTACTACGTTCCAATCGCGCATTATTATTTGGGGGTTAGCGCGCAAATAGACAAAATTGATGCAAAAGAGGCGTTAAATATGCTGTTTACCCATAAAATCATTGGACAAAACCTCAAATTTGATTTAAATGTGGTAGAGTTTAATTTCGGCATAAAAGATATTGAAATTTACGCCGACACGATGATAATGGCATGGCTTTTGGATGCTCAATCAAGCGTTGGAATGGACTCTTTGGCAAAACGGCTCTTTGGTTATAATACTATAAAGTTTTCCGACGTAGTATCCAAAGGCACAACGTTTGCCAATGTGGAATTAAGCGATGCGTGCAAATATTCAGCTGAAGATGCATGGATAACGCTCAAGCTTTATCACAAACTAAAAGAGCTTTTGGAGCCGAAACTATTGGAATTGGCCAAAAGTATGGAATTTCCTTTTATAAAAATCTTGAGAGCTATGGAGAATGAAGGTATCGGAGTCGATACGACATATTTAAAAGGCTTGCTTGAAAAGAGCATAAATGCGATAAATAGTCTCACGCGCGAAATATACGACTTAAGCGGTCAAGAGTTCAATATCAATTCCACACAACAAATGGGCGCGGTTCTATTTGGGCATTTGGGTCTTGGCACGTCTAAAAAGACAAAAACCGGCTACAGTACCGATGAAAATGTTTTAAATGAACTTTTAGACAAACACCCCGTCGTAGAAAAACTTCTTGAGTACAGAGAGCTTTATAAGTTAAAATCAACTTATATAGAGCCGCTTTTAAGGCTTGGACTTGCGAACAAAGCTTCGCGTATACATACAAGCTTTTTACAAACCGGCACCTCAACCGGACGCCTTAGCTCAAAAGATCCGAATCTGCAAAATATTCCCGTCAGGACAGAACTTGGCAAACAGGTAAGAGCGGCTTTTATCGCCAAAGAGGGCTATAAGCTTGTCGGTATTGATTATTCGCAGGTAGAGCTTAGGCTGTTAGCGCATTTTAGTCTGGACAGCGCGCTCGTAAACGCTTTTTTGGAAGATAAAGATATACACTTGGCAACAGCTGTGAAACTCTTCGGTGACAGAGCTAAAGAGATGAGAAATGTCGCTAAAAGTAT
Organism: Campylobacteraceae bacterium; assembly: GCA_031263195.1. GTDB lineage: Bacteria > Campylobacterota > Campylobacteria > Campylobacterales > Campylobacteraceae > JAIRKW01. The sequence goes on from JAISGD010000015.1 coordinate 6,015, forward strand.
TAATTTCGGACTTTTATACGGTATGGGAGCAAAAAAGCTCGCCGCAACATTGAATGTATCACACAATGAAGCAAAGGGGTATATAGATAGTTATTTCGCTTCATTTGCAACTGTGAAAAATTATATCTTTTTTATAGAGGAGAGCGCGCAGAAAAACGGCTTTATTCAGACACTTTTAGGGCATAGACGCAATTTTGACTTCGCCGCCGCATCGCCTTTAATGCTGGCAAATTACAAAAGAGAAGCTGTAAATGCGGTATTTCAAGGCAGCGCAGCGGATTTGATAAAGCTTGCGATGCTGAAGATATACGATACGCTTCTAGACGCCGACGCCAAACTTCTTTTACAGATCCATGACGAACTTATATTTGAAGTTAAAGAAGAGAATTCTTTAGAGTTCTCCGAAAAAGCAAGTGCAATAATGGAAGCTGTTTACAAACTCAACGTGCCGCTAAAAACTACCGTGAGTATCGGCGATAATTGGGGTGCATTAAAATAGCTTATGGTTTACAGTTTAAGTGCGGATAATCTCTCTTTTCCCGACCCAAACGAAGCAGATGAGAGCGGGCTGTTGGCTATAGGTGGGGATTTGCATGCAAAACGTCTTATAAAAGCATATAAAAGCGGTATTTTTCCATGGCCGCGTCAAAATTTTCCGCTTCTTTGGTTCTCGCCTAATCCACGAGCCGTTTTATATCCTAACGATTTCCGCCTCAAACGCTCTTTAAAACGTAGTCTTAAAAGATACGAGATAAAAATAAACACAAACTTTTTACAAGTTATCACAATGTGTGCCGAAGTAAGAAAACGGGCAACATGGTTAAATGGTCAAATGATAAAAGCGTACAATGAACTTTTTAGGCTTGGATTTGCTCACTCGATAGAGAGTTACGACGAGAATGAAGAACTTGTCGGAGGACTGTACGGCATATGTGTAGGCAAAGTTTTTTGCGGAGAGTCTATGTTTGCTCTAAAAAAAGACGCTTCAAAAGCTGCGCTTTACAGGTTGTGCCGTGAAGTTTTGAAAGATGGAGGAATTATTGATTGTCAAATCATAAATCCACATTTATCATCACTTGGAGCCGTAGAAATATCAAGGGGGAAATTTTTGCAAACACTCGCTCTTTTAGGAAATAAACCCTCAATATTTTAAATAGCTCTTTTTTGTCAAGTTTTTTTATGGTACAATACCGGTTTTAAAAAAAGGAGAGAGAATGTATCTTTTTACTTCTGAGGTTGTAAGTCCGGGACATCCCGATAAGTGTGCGGATATCATAGCCGATTCTATTGTTGATAAAATTCTGCAGGCAGATCCGGATGGCAGAGTAGCGAGCGAGGTTTTTGTCGCAGGTAAACACGTGATCATAGGCGGAGAGGTAAACACAAAAGTGAAATTTAGTCAAAGCGATTATGAAAATATCGCTAAGGACGCCCTTAAAAATATAGGTTACGACGGCAAAAGCGCATTTACAAAAGAACAATGCCTTCATCCTGACGATGTTAAAGTGCAGGTACTGTTAAATCAGCAATCTCCCGATATCAATCAAGGCGTCGATCAGGAAAGCGGCGAAATAGGAGCAGGTGATCAGGGGATTATGTTTGGATTCGCTTCAAATGAGACAAAAGAATTCATGCCCGCAGCCATTACTTATGCCAGATTGATATGTGACAAAGTCTATAAATACGCACTTGCACACAAAAATGAGCTTGGCGTTGATATCAAAACACAGGTTACTATAGATTACGGTACTAAAAGCAATTTTGAGGATAGCAAACCGCAACACATTCACACTATCGTAGTTTCCGCGCCAAGCATAGAGAGTATGCCTATTGTCAAAGTACGCGAACTTATCAAACAGTTGATAGACACCGCCGGACTTCCGAAAGAGCTTTATGACCACAATAGAAAAGATACTGTCATACATATTAATCCCACAGGCAGATATGTTAATCACAGCTCATTGCACGACTCGGGGCTTACGGGACGAAAACTTATAGTGGACAGCTTCGGCGGATATTCGCCGATAGGCGGCGGCGCGCAATCAAGTAAAGATTATACAAAAGTTGATAGAAGTGCTCTCTACGCGGCAAGATGGATAGCTAAGAATATCGTAGCAGCCGGTTTAAGCGCGAAATGTATAGTGCAAATCTCGTATGCCATAGGCGTGGCGCATCCTATATCCGTGTGCGTTGATACAATGGGTACGTTTGACCCGCGCGTAAATGACGATATCTTGTCAGACTTTGTTTTGAAACATTTTCCATTAACGCCAAAATGGATAACAAAGCAGTTCGATCTTGACAAACCAAGCACAAAAACATTTCTTTACGCTGATGTCGCCGCACGCGGACAGGTAGGACAGAGCGACTATCCATGGGAAAGATTAGATGCTGTAGAGCTGTTTAAAGAGTTACTGAGGTAATTAAAACGCAAGGCGCTTAGTATATTCTAAGCTCTCCTCCGTCTTGCGTTAATACTACAATTTTCGCTATAGCTACTGCATTCTTTGATACAAAACCCATTTTCCCCAATATATTTACTATTTTTATATAGTCAAGAGCTGGTTTCATATCAAACCCCATGATATTTCGCTCTATTTGAGCAAGCAATTCGTCACACTTCATCTGTTCCGTCTTAATCATACGAAATGTGCTTTTTATATTGCTATTGTTTTTTATTAATTCTAACGCCATATCGAAGGCATCCATTGAAGTCTGAAAAAGCTGCGAAACATTGTCTTTTAGGCATTCGTTTATGCAATACGTTATATTTTTACAAAAATATCTCATAGCATGTGCAGTCTGCGCGAATTTGGTTATAATCCTCACATACGACACAAATTCTCTGGCTGTTTGCTCATCTTTGCAAAAAACAGGTATTAATGAAACTATTTTATTGTTTATACTATTCGTATCTATATCTATATTTGCCAACTGTTCCATAGGCTCTGTAAACATAGAATAGTTGCTACTTTTCAGCCCTTCCGCAATATCCGCAGTCGTTTGCATTATCATAGTGCCTATTCTCACGACATCTTTTATAATCATATTATGTGATTTCATTGCGCTATGCATATATTTTCCTTAATTATTACTGGAAAATAATGTTATAAAAGCGATATCACAAAAAAATATCACAGAGCTTGCGATATACTGTTTTTATACAAAATCGAGCATAAAAACAGGGTGAAATGTGTTCAAAAGAAGTTCTTAGTATCCGTATCGGCCAAATTAGTCCATATAAGTTTTGAACCTCCAAGCATATGAAAATGCAGATGCATTACTTCTTGTCCGCCATCTTTGCCGTTATTGGCGATAAGTCTGTATCCGCTCTTGTCAAGTCCCATCAACTTCGCGACTTCGTGTATAAAAAGCGTCATCTCGCCCATAAGTTCCGCACTTGCACTCTGAAAATTCTCAACCTCTTGTTTGGGGATAATGAGTATGTGTATCGGGGCTTTCGGATTTATATCGTGAAATGCCAAAAACTTGTCATTTTCAAGTACTTTGTTGCTTGGCAATTCACCGTTAATGATTTTCGTAAAGATGGTCATTTTTTATTCCTTGTGAAAATTCTTCAGAAAGTATAGACTATTTTTGCTTTAACTCTTTATAATTAAATTTTGAATACAATCACCAATTCAAATCTATTCATAAGGCAGTCATTTGAAAGCGTTAGAAAAGAGCATACAGGAATGCGGCAGCATAAAAGAGCTTGAAAAACTGCGCATTGAAGTTTTCGGTAAAAAGGGTTATTTTACAGCACAATTCGCAAAACTCAAAGAGTTAAAAGATGATGAGAAGATAGCATTTGCAGCTAAAGTCAATGAAGACAAGGGAAGATTTACGACTCTTATAAATTCAAAAAAGGAGTTGCTGGAAGCGGCTGAAAGAAGCGAAGCACTTAAAAAGGATGCCGTTGATGTGAGTCTTTATTCACGCCTATCCGATGCAGGCGCGCTTCATCCTGTAATGAGCACAATGGATAAAATTATAGAGTATTTTATGTCGCTCAACTTTTCTGTAGAGGACGGACCGTTAATAGAAGATGATTTTCATAACTTTGAAGCTTTAAATCTACCAAAATTTCACCCTGCGCGCGATATGCAAGACACATTTTACTGTAAAGACGGTGCGCTTTTAAGGACGCACACTTCGCCTGTTCAGGTAAGAACAATGTTATCGCAGCAGCCGCCTATTCGCATGATATGTCCTGGTTCAGTCTTCAGGCGCGATTTGGATTTAACGCATACTCCGATGTTTCATCAAATAGAAGGACTTGTGGTAGATAAAAAAGGCATGGTTTCATTTGCCAACCTCAAATCAATACTTGAAGAGTTTTTAAGATATATGTTTGGAAATGTGGACGTACGTTTTCGTCCCAGTTTTTTTCCATTCACGGAGCCAAGTGCGGAAGTAGACATAAGCTGTATATTTTGCGGTGGTTCTGGATGTAAAGTATGTAAAAATACAGGCTGGCTTGAGATTTTGGGTTGCGGCGAAGTCGATCCGAATGTCTTTAAGGCGGTTGGCTATAAAGATGTGAGCGGATATGCATTCGGGCTTGGCATAGAGCGATTTACTATGCTTTTGCGCGGAGTCGGCGACTTGCGCTCTCTTTTTGAGGGAGATTTACGACTGTTGGAGCAATTTAAATGATAATCACAAGAAATTGGTTACATGAATGGATAAACTTAAGCCAAATCAGTACAGATGAGCTTTGTAAAACTCTAAATAAAATAGGTCTCGAAGTAGCCGCCGTAACGCCGTATCGCTCAGTAAAAAACTGTGTTGTTGGCTTGGTACGCGAAAAAAAATGCCATCCGGACGCTGAAAAACTTAATGTATGTATAGTTGATATAGGCAATACCGAATCTCTTCAAATCGTTTGCGGTGCGAAAAATGTACAGGAGGGGCAACTTGTGGCTGTAGCTCTTGTTGGCTGCAGGCTGCCGAACGGACTTGAAATACAAGAAGCGCAGCTTCGCGGTGTAAAATCTTGCGGTATGATATGCTCTTCATCAGAACTTGGTTATCCTAAAACAAATGACGGCATTATGATATTGGAGGGTATATCTCCCGCACTTGGTACACCGCTTAGCCAAATAGAGCAATTTCAAGATGACGCGATAGAGGTAGAGCTTACTCCCAACCGCGGAGATTGTTTGAGTATTTACGGTATAGCCAGGGATTTGGGCGCAGTATATAACACCAAAATCAACCTTCCTTCGGAAGTGACGGAAGATAGCAGTCAAATAGGTATAGGGCGCGTTTTAAATCTAAACATAAAAGGCTCTATTGACTCCTCTTTAGTCTATAAAGCAATGCGAATGCAAGAGTTAAAAGAAGATACTGTAATGGATCTGCGTCTTGCCATTGCCGGCATTAGTGCTGAAAATATTTTAGAGCGGTATTTAGCTTACACAACACATTCAACGGGTGTTATCTTAAGGGCTTACGGAACAGATGCACTTGAAAAAGATAAAACAGGAAAAATAACTTTTACCATCAAAAAAGAAGCAAATGCTCTCGATAGCATATGGAGCAAAGAGCGGCTTTCATATATAGGCATTTCGCAAGAGAGTTTCTCAAAGCCAAAAAATGATGAACTCGTAATCATAGAGGCAAGCTACGCCAATCCGACACAGATAGCCTCAAACGGTGCTCGCAATATAAAAGAAGCGGATGATGCGCTTTTCAGATCATTAAGAGGCAGTGAGCCGAATCTTGATTTTGGCATCAACTATTTAAGCTTCACTTTAAATAAAACGTCAAAAACAGGTATTTTGACAGGCACTCAAAGAGCTGTTAAAGAGAGGGCCATTCGTCAAATAAGTGTCAATTTTGACGATATGTATTCCATCATAGGCGCCAAAATAGCTAAAAATGAGATTATCACGATATTAAATAATCTCTGTTTTAATGCTTCATTTAAGCCCGACCAAAACGCTCTGATAGCGGAAATACCGCCGTTTCGCCATGATGTGGAAAATATACAGGATATTTGTGAAGAGATAGTAAGGATGGTAGGCATTGACAATATAGCTTCAAAACCATTGCAATTCACCGAAACAACTCGTGTTAATGCCATATCCGAAAACTTTGAAAAAAAGAAATTTTACCGTTATAAAGCAGTGGCTGCAGGCTTTTTTGAAAGCGTACACTATATATTTGGCGATAAAGCGAAACAAATGTTATATGGATTTGAGTGTTTGGACGAGAAATTTGAGATTATTAACCCGATAACAAGCGAACTTAACACGCTACGCACTACTTGCGCTTTGAACCTTGCGCAAGCTGTAAGCGGTAATATAAAAGCGGGGCGCTCCGGCGCATGCCTCTTCGAACTTGGTAAAATCTTTGACAGCAAACGAAACGAGAGGGTTGTGATAGCATTTATAGCAAGCGGCAAGAGTGAAAAAAGCTCACCAGTCAACCATGGTAAAAGTGCCGAGTTTGATTTTGCCCTATTCTCGCAAAAAATAGCGACTGTTTTAGGAGATTTTGAGATAATAAAAGCGCATCCGGCCAATAGATTTTACAGTCCGTATGAGTACGGCGAGATAATTATTGAAGGCAAAAAAGCGGGTTATATCGCAAGAGTTGGCGTTGAGAACGAATATGATTTGGGGCGTACATATATATGCGAAGTAGATTTCGAAGCTTTACCGCATGGACGCAAAAAGGCTGCAACTTATTCAAAATTACCCAATGTTTCAAGAGATTTAAGTCTGCTCGTACCAAAAGAGCTGCCTTATACAAAAGTAGCGCAATGCCTCAACAACAATGCGCCAAAAGAGTTAAAAACTTTCTATCCGATAGATATTTATGAAGACAGCTCATTAGGCGACAACAACAGCCTTACTATTACATTTGTTTTTGAACCCGAGGAAAAAACCTTTACGGAACAGGAGATAAGTGGCTTGTTGGAACAGATATTGAAAACTCTGTATTCGGAGTTAAAAATCAGTGTAAGATGAGTATTTTGAAAATAGAAAAGGCTGAGGCTTTTAATGAAGTTATAACCGATATAGCGGCAGATAAGTCGATATCGCATAGATGCGCTATCTTTTCGCTTTTAAGCGATAAAACATCGTTTATCAGAAACTATCTGCAAGCTGAAGATACGCTTTGTACTCTAAATATTATCAAAGCACTGGGTGCAAAAATAGAGAACGAAAACAGTATTTTGCGTATCACTCCGCCGACAAAAATCACTGAGCCGTCTTTAATACTTGATTGCGGCAATAGCGGAACGGCTATGCGGTTATTGATAGGACTTTTAAGTAGTACGGAAGGATTTTTTGTTCTGCACGGCGATAAATATTTGGCTAATCGTCCGATGAAAAGGATCACTACGCCGCTAAAAAAAATAGGCGCAAATATAGACGGCAGACAAAACAGCGATTTATCGCCGATTTGTATTAGAGGCGCCAAGTTAAAGCCATTTGATTACAAAAGTCCCATAGCGTCGGCACAGGTAAAAAGTGCGTTAATTTTGAGCGCGTTAAATACCAACGCACCGAGTTTTTTCGCCGAACCCGAACTTAGCCGCGACCATACAGAGAGAATGTTGAAAGGCATGGGCGTTGATATCGAGTATAAAAACGATAAAATCGCCATCAATCCGCCCAAAAAACCGTTGCACCCTTTAGATATTACCGTACCTGCCGACCCTTCAAGTGCATTTTTCTTCGCTGTTGCTGCCGCTATTATCCCAAATTCGAGAGTGATTTTAAAAAATATACTCTTAAATAAAACGCGTATAGAGGCTTTTAAAATTTTACAGCGAATGGGAACGCAGATAGAGTTTGTACAAAAAGATGATAAATACGAGAGTATCGGCGATATTACAGTTCGGTACGCACCGTTGAAAGCCGTCAAAATCAGTGAAAATATTTCATGGCTTATAGACGAACTTCCCGCTCTTTCCATAGCTTTTGCATGTGCTTCCGGCATAAGCAGCGTTAGAAATGCCAAAGAACTTAGGATAAAAGAGAGCGATAGAATAAGCACAATCGTTAAAAATCTGAAGCTTTGCGGTATCAACGTAACCGAACTGGAAGATGGATACGACATAGAAGGCGGCACATTCAAAAATGCTGTGTTTAACAGCTTCGGCGACCACAGAATCGCAATGAGTTTCGCTATAGCTTCGCTTTTATGCGGTGGAGTTGTAGAAGATGCGGATTGTATTGATACATCATTTCCGAATTTTACGAATATTTTGAAAAAGATAAGCGTAGCAGAGAGTTTGCAGTGGAGATAAAACTGGCTAAAAGTTACGGTTTTTGCTTTGGTGTTAAAAGAGCTATCAAAATAGCTGAAAATGCGTCCGGAGCTTCTACAATAGGACCTTTGATACATAATAACGAAGAAATTTTAAGACTTAAAAATAATTTTAATGTAGACACATTAAATAGTGCGAATGAAGCCGCGGATATAAAAAAGGCGATTATTCGCACGCATGGCATCCAAAAAGAGGACTTGGAAACTCTGAAAAAACTAAATATAGAGATAATAAACGCCACTTGTCCATTTGTGACAAAACCGCAAAAGATTTGTGAAGAGATGAGTATACAAGGCTATACGATAATCATTTTCGGTGACAGAAATCATCCTGAAGTTAAAAGTGTCAAAAGTTACAGTATACACAATAATGTTTATGTAGTTTTGAGTATTGAGGATTTGGATGGAATAGACTTGAACCATAAAATCACTTTAGTTTCGCAAACAACACGAAATGTCGATGAGTTTTTGAAAATTGCGGATTTTCTAATCGGTTCCTGTAAGGAAGTGAGAGTTTTTAATACTATTTGCAATGCTACTTTTGAAAACCAAGACGCGGCGCGCGAATTGGCGATTGAAGCTGATATTGTTATAGTTATCGGCGGGAAAAACTCTTCAAATACAAAACAATTGTATAGAATCGTTAAAGAATATTGCGAGGATAGTTTTCTCGTAGAGAACGTCAAAGAGTTGAATTTTTCGTGGTTTACGGGCAAAAAAATATGCGGGATAACAGCTGGGGCTTCAACTCCGGATTGGATTATTGAAAAAATTATTGAAAAAATCAGAGAAATTAAAGTATAATGTTAATTTTGAGTCCGTTTTAATTTTACAAAAGCGAACAAATCACACCAAAAAGGAAAATAATGGCAAAAGAGGTGAACAATAGTGTTCAAAATAGCACCAATGATACAACGGAATTCGTAGAGGATATGGATTTCGCGACTATGCTGGAAGAGTTTGAATCGGGCAAAAAAACCGATAATGAAGTAACGGCGGATGGTGTCATCGTTGAGATTAAGGATGATATAACGCTGGTTGATGTTGGCAAAAAGAGCGAGGGGAGACTTTACACTTCCGAGATTAAAGATACCGACGGCAACCTTATCTACAAGGTAGGCGATATTATAAAAGTTGTCGTAACCGGATTTAGAAATGAAAAACCAATAGTTTCTCACAGAAAAGCTATTAAAAAAGAGAAAGTAAAAGCTTTTATAAACAGTTTTAATGAGAGCGACAATCTTTTGTTTGACGCAAAAGTTGTCGGTAAAAATAAGGGCGGTCTTATCGCTGAAAATAGCGATGGCATAGAGTTTTTTTTACCGCGTTCGCAAGTAGCGGTCAAGGACCCTCAGACATTAATGGGCAAAACTATAAAAGTCTCCGTTTTAAAAATAGACAAAGAGAATGAATCAATTGTTGTTTCAAGAAAAAAACCTTTAGATGAAGAACGAAAAAGACGAAAAGATATTATTCAGGAATTGATGGAAAAAGATGAGGCCGTAGAGGGTACGGTTAAAAAGATTACAACTTACGGTATGTTTGTAGATGTCGGTGGTGTGGACGGACTTGTGCATTATAGCGAGATAAGTTATAAAGGTCCTGTAAATCCGAGTTCGTTTTACAAAGAGGACGATAGAGTTTTAGTAAAAGTTCTCAATTACGATAAAGAAAAAAAGCATCTGTCATTGTCTATCAAAGCGGCGCAGCCCGACCCTTGGCAAGAGATAGAAGACCAACTTGTCGAAAAAGACGTTATACAGGTGATTGTTAGCAATATAGAGCCTTACGGTGCATTTGTTGATTTGGGTAATGATGTCGAAGGCTTTTTACACATTTCCGAAATCTCTTGGGATAAAAATATCAAACACCCCAAAGATTATATCAGCGAAGGTCAACAGATAGACGTTGAAGTTATAGAGATAGATATAAAAGGCAGACGATTGCGCGTCTCGCTGAAAAATGTCATTCCAAAACCATTTGACGATTTTATAAAAACTCATAAAGTCGGCGATACGGTAAAAGGCAATGTAACAACATTAACAAATTTCGGAGCTTTTGTAAAAATCGGTGTCGTAGAAGGCTTGCTGCACAACGAAGACGCCTCATGGAATCGAAGTGCCAGATGCAAAGATTTATTTAAAGAGGGTGATGAAGTTGAGGTTAAAATTCTAAAAATAGATACTGAAAATGAGAAAATCTCACTGAGCCGCAAAGAACTTCAAGAAAGCCCGATAGAACAATACGCCAAAAAATATGACAACGGCGATATCGTAAATGGCAAAATCCTCGACATAAAAGATTTTGGTCTGTTTGTAGAGCTTGAAGACGGTGTGGATGCGCTCATACGTAAAGAGGATTTTGGAAATCTCAGTGTTGACGATTTAAAAGCAGGAGATGAGATAGAAGCGGTTATAGTTTTTATGGACGAAAAGAAAAACCGCATACGTCTGTCGGTAAAAAGACTCTCTAAAATCAAAGAGCGGGAAACCTTAAGCAAAATAAACAAAGACGATAAAATGACTTTGGGTGATATTATAAAAGATCAACTAAAATAGGTTAACGCCAAAAGCCGCTAGAAAAATTTTGGTGCGGCTTTTATACGCAAAAAGATTTCAAAAGGTTGTTTCAGTGAAGCAAAAAAAGATTGTTGTGTGTGATACTATTCATGAAAAAGGCTTTGAGCTTTTAAAAAAAGAGAGTGATATAGAAGTTGTTGACGCGACTGCTGTCGCCAAAGAGAATCTAAGCGAATTTCTAAAGGATGCCGATGTAGCCATTACACGAAGTCCTACTGATGTGGATATTAAATTTTTAGATTTTGCTAAAAAACTCAACGCGGTAGTGCGCGCAGGCGTAGGCGTGGATAATGTGGACTTGGACGAATGCAGCAAAAGAGGTGTGATTGCCATGAACGTTCCTACCGCAAACACGATAGCAGCCGTAGAACTTACTATGACACATATTTTATCATCAGCGCGTAGTTTCCCCTATGCACATAATGCATTAAAGCAGGATAGAGTTTGGAAGCGTGAAAAATGGTACGGTATTGAGCTATTTGGGAAAAAACTCGGCGTTATCGGTTTTGGCAATATAGGAAGCCGCGTTGCCGTGCGTGCTAAAGCTTTCGGTATGGATATCATAGCGTACGACCCGTATATTCAAAGCAATAAAGTAACTGATTTGGGTATGGCTTATACGGAAAATTTTGACGATATTTTGGCGTGCGATTTTATCACTATCCATACGCCCAAAACCAAAGAAACAATCAATATGATAGATAAAGCTCAAATCGCCAAAATGAAAAAGGGTATAAGACTTGTTAACGTGGCACGTGGCGGACTCTACAATGAAGAAGCTCTCGTTGAAGGCTTAAAAAACGGACATATAGCTTTTGCCGGTATTGATGTATTCTCAAAAGAGCCTGCTTTGGATAATCCCCTTTTAGACCTTGACAATGTTACGGTAACTCCGCATCTTGGCGCGAATACCTTAGAGTCTCAAGAGAAGATAGCTATTGCTGCTGCAGAAGCTGCGATATTGGCTGCAAGAGGCGTAAGTTACCCCAACGCGCTTAATCTTCCGATTAAAACAGAGGATTTGCCAAACTATGTAGCGCCATATCTTGAATTGGTACAAAAGATAAGTTTTTTAGCGGCACAAATATATAAACGACCTATTTTAGGTATTCATATAGAGGGTGAAGGGACAATTAGCGAACACGTGAACTCTCTGTTAACTTTCGCAATTGTTGGAGCTTTAAAAGAGTCCTTAGGAGATAATATCAATTATGTAAATGCCGTTTATGTGGCTAATGAGGCAAGGATAGATACAAGTTCCAACGTTCTGCCGGCAAGCGGCTATAGCAATAAAGTAACTGTCAAAATCTCAACCGACAAAGGCGTCGCACAGGTAAGCGGCACGGTATTCGGCGAAGACGAACAGAGAATTGTCGATATCAACGGCTTTAAGACTGACTTTAAGCCGAAAGGGAAAATGATAATATTTAAAAATAAAGATGTACCTGGCGTTATCGCTGCAATTAGCGCTATTTTGGCGCAAAACAGCGTAAATATAGCTGACTTTAGGCTTGGACGGGGAAATGATGGATTTGCCCTCGCGGTTGTATTGATAGACCAAGAGATAAGCAAAGAAATCCTTGCTAAACTAAATAAACTTGAGCAGTGTATCTGGGCGCAAAGCGTAAATATATAGGAGAAGACTTATGGCTTCATATTCAATGGGCGATTTAAAAAAAGGATTAAAGATAGAGTTGGATGGTGTTCCATATAAGATAGTGGAGTATCAGCATGTAAAACCAGGAAAAGGACCGGCGTTTGTGAGAGCCAGAATCAAGTCTTTTATAAACGGTAAAGTTATAGAGAAGACTTTTCACGCAGGTGATAAATGCGAACAGCCGAATCTCATACAAAAAACGATGCAATATCTTTATGACGACGGTGAAAGTCTGCAATTTATGGACACTGCCACATATGAGCAAGTTGCCATATCCGAAGAGCAAATGGGGGATTTGCTTAAGTGGATGCTTGACGGTATGACGGTGGAAGTGCTTTTTCATAACAATATCGCCATAGATGTTGAGATACCTCAAGTAGTCGAGTACCGGATAAAAGACACTCCGCCGAACTTCAAAGGAGATACGCAAGGCGGCAGAAAACCGGCCACTTTAGAAAGCGGCGCAGTTATACAGGTACCTTTTCATGTGCTTGAAGGCGATACCGTAAAAGTAGACACCGTACGCGAAGAGTATCTGGAAAAAGTCAAAAACAGTTAAAATGTTCTTCCCATAGTGAACTCAAAACTGCTTATTCTGTCGCCATCCTCTTTTTTAAGAGGTTTGGCGAAAATAAATTGTATCGGTCCCATCGGAGATATCCACTCTAATGCCGCACCTGCCGAAGCGCGTTTTTCATCAAGACTTTTATCGCCTATCATGCCGTAATCAACAAACAAGGCGCCGCGCATTTTTATCCTTTCTACCATAGGAAAGCTGATTTCCATCGTATTTAAAAATGATATTTTACCGCCGGTAAGCGCACCATCCGCATTTCTGGGAGAAACGGAACTGCTCTCAAAACCTCTTAGAGAACCTATGCCTCCAAGATACAGTTTTTCATTATACGGTAGATAACCTCCCTCCTCTATCCAGCCAAATTGCGCCTTATAACGCAATATCAAGTCATATCCTATACTATCCTCAAGTCCGTAAAAAGCACTGAATTTAGTTATGCTTTTTAAAAACTCTTGGTCGCCGCCGAGTCCGGCAAATTCAAAAGACGTACTTGCTGCTATACCGCGTCTTGGCAGATAATAATCGTCCGTATTGTTAAATGATATGCTTGGCATAACAGAGCTTTTGAGAGCTTTTGCCAAATAACCGCTCGTATCTTTATCTATATCTCGCTGTAATGCGGCGCTGATATCGCTAAGCTCCGAAGTCTCATAAGTGTATCTGATAAATGTTGATACATAGCGCCCCAATTTTCGCCCAAGCGACACATAAAAACCACTCGTCAGTTCATCATAATCATAATAGTCATAATCTTTTCTGTAAACACTCCCGCCAAGGCTGTAAACAGAGTCGAAAATACGCGGATTTGCCATAGAAACAGAACCGGATAACTCTCTGTCCGAACGCTCCACATTCACCGATGTACTTACGCCGCTTCCCAAAAGATTATTCTCGGACACATAAGCATTTATTAAAAAACCGTCACTTGAGCCATAACCTATGCCTCCGCCTATCATTCCCGTTTGTCTCTCTTTTACTTCAACTACCAAATCAACTTCATCTTTGGAGACTCTCTCTTCCTTAATAGTGACATCTTCAAAATATCCAGTTCGTCTAAGTGCATCTCTTGAGTCTTTCAAGTCCGTCCTATTATACAAATCTCTTGGAGCCAAAAACACATCTCGGCGTACAACTCTGTCTATTGTTACAGAGTTACCCATAATACGTACATCCCTGATATAGACTCTATCTGCAGGCGTTACAGTGTATATAATATTCACGATATTGTTTTGCGTATCTTTATTGATATCGGGATAAACTTTGACATAAGCATAACCTTGATCGGCTATCATATCTTCAAGTTTTTTAGTATCTTTTCTGAGCTTGACAATATCAAATATATCTCTGCTCTGTAGTGCAAAACCTTTTTGCACCTTTTCAATATCTATAAAACCGTCTGGAATAACTATCGTGGTATTGCCCACTTTATACTTTTCACCTTCATCTATCTTGTACTCCAATTTGGCGTTATAGTTGTCAAAAGATACTCTCAAATACGGCGCGCTGACGTTTGCATCCAAATAGCCGTATTTATAATATATATCACGAATTTTTGAGGCGTCCTGCTCCAACTCAAAAAGATTTACCTTGCCGTCATTTCTGCCCCACATCCATCCCATAAACTCACGCTCTTTATTGGCTATAGACGGTTCAAAATCACTGTAGTCCAACTTATTTGCACCATATATATCCACGCTTTTGATGATAATGTTTTCGCCGCGGTTGATTTTAAATTTTACCTCTATACTCTGTTCATTAAAACGGTTTGTCTCCACATCTACTACCGTATCAAAAAAACCTTTTAACTCATAAAATTTTTTTATCTGTTCTTTAGCGAACTCTATCTTGCCAAAGTCATATATTTCACCCTTTTTAACATTTGAAAAAGAGTTAATGGACTCCTTATCGCTATCACCGATACCCTCTATGTCCACTTTTGCAATGATTGGTTTCTCTTTGAGATGTATAGTAAGAACCCCGTCATCATCATCTTCTATCCAAATATCTTCAAAATATTGCTGCCGAAATAGAGTCTTTACAGCGTTGTCAATTGTATCTATATCAATTTGCTGTCCGACTTTTAATCCCGTCATCTCTATAGCTGTTTCCGGCGAGAGATATAGCAATCCTTCAAACTTGATATCATTTATCTGCTTGGCGCACAGCGTATCGCTCAAAGCGGCAATGCAGGCAAGAGAGAGTAAAACTTTTTTCATAAAAATATCCGTAAACAAAATTTTGCAAAATAAAGTGGGTATAATACCATTTTAATAATAAATATTCAAAATTTTTAAGGATATATATATTGACGGTTGGCATTATAGGACTTGGACTTATCGGCGGTTCGATGGGTTTGGCGCTGCAAAACACAAAACTTATCAAAAAAGTGGTGGGGCTTGATAATAATGTGACACATTGCGAAGAAGCGTTGAAATTTGGGCTTGTAAATGAGATAGTAAACCTTGAAGATATAAAAAGGTGTGATGTGATATTTTTAGCGACACCTGTGGACGCTATCATCACAATAATGCAAAGTCTTATCGATATTAACGCAGATACAACTTTAATAGATTTGGGCAGTACAAAAGAGGAGATAGTAAAAAATACACCTGAGATTCTGAGGAAAAATTTCATACCGGCTCACCCTATGACAGGTACGGAAAAATTTGGTCCAAGCGCAGCATTCGCTACTCTTTATAATGGCGGTGTTGTTGTAATATGCAAAAGCAAAGAAGTGGAAGATATTCATCTGACACGGGCGGTGCAGATATTTTCGCATATTGGTATGAAAATATTTTTTATGAATCCCAAAGAACATGACTGTCATACATCATATATTTCACATATGCCCCACGCATTAAGTTATGCTCTGGCAAACAGCGTTATGCATCAGGAAGACCCCAAAAGCATTCTGATTTTGGCAGGCGGCGGCTTCCGCGATATGAGCCGTGTAGCTAAAAGTTCACCTGTAATGTGGAGCAATGTATTTAAACAAAATCGTAAAAATGTCTTGGATGCTATAAAAAATTTTCAAATAGAGCTTGAAAAGTGCCGCGCTATGGTAGAAGAGCAAAAATGGAATGAACTTGAGGAGTGGATGAAAAATGCCACTACTCTACATAAAATATTATAAATTTTCAAAATATAAGTAGAGCCGATAAGAGCAAAAAATACATCAATATGGTATTAAAAAGTATAAGTTCGGTATCCGCAGTAAAGCCTGTGACGTATGTAAACGGGAATATTACCAAATCACATTACTAAAAATTACTGCTTATAATGAAAACTTCTGTCAACTTCTCACGCCAAAAACAAGATTTGATTTAAGCTCTTTTATTTTATAAAGCTTTATATGCAAAAATCATAAAAAGAGTTGTTTTCTCTACTCTGTCTGACTTTTTAGTATTGTATCTTTTAGATTAATCTTCTCTACAGTAAAAAAATTGTTTATTTCCGAATACATAATTTAGTTAACAATACCAATATAAGCGATAGCTCTCGTTCCAAATGACTTTCTAAAGTACAAAATAATCTTAACCAGCTATTTTTGTAATAACTTAAATCTTAGAGAGCATTATTCTATTTTATCTATACCGCATTCTCGAATAGTCGAACTATTAATATCGCTTATATAAATTTTCCGTACAAAAGCACAAAACAATGAAAAGAAATACCACAATAATTTTATTTAAAAACAGCGATAACTATTTCAAATTATGCACTTTTTTTATCTCTTTTATCTTGGCTTTTTTTTGTTCTACGGATGCTCTTATAAGTTTAACTATTTTGCGTCTTGGGTCTTCTTTTAATTCGTTTTTCCACCAATCACTGGACTGCTTTTGCTGTTCTTCAATATCGTTTTCCAAAAAATCAGCTAACTCCTCATCCATTTTAATGATAGCTTCAATCGCCACTATTTTGCCCATCTCTCGCTTTTTTAGCAGATATTCACATTTTAAAACATTCATAATACACCCCTTACATAAATTTACAGGTTTATATTTCGCGTACTTAGACGCCTATTAGGACTAACAACCGCCACCCCAGAAACAAAAAGCAAAAATTTTTAAAGCTTCTCCACTAATAAAACTCCGTGATTAAATGATTATAAAAGTAGTTTTATAATACAAAAGATATTTTTAAAGCTATATTGAATGTTGCTCTTTTTTCTATTTATGTCTAAAATATTCTGATAATAATTACCTCCATTTATTTAATAAATCTTTTGGATTTTACAAAAATATTATAAAAAAAACAAGAATATTATAATAAATAATCTATATATACAATATCAAGAGTAAAAAAGTAACACTTTTTATTATTACTTGATAAATTATTAGAGATAAAATATATTATATATATCAATATGAATCTAAAAATTTTATTTTTAATTCATATATTAATATATAAATTAAAAATATATTTTTGAATTTTAACATTTTTTCAGTATTAAAAATTGTAAACAGAATAGCCGCAAACAACTTCTAAAAAACGAGATTTTTGCTTTTTGTTGATAAAAATAAGTAGAAATATTTTGAGATAGAGAATTTATAGAATAAGTATAATTTCTTAATGTCTGTTTAAGGTTTCTCTCTCTCTCTCTCTCTCAATTTTATCCTTAAAATATTATAAAACATGAGATGCTCCCATTATTTTAAAAATTTTTCAATATTTTATATAAATTTTAATAAAAAAGCAAGAGTATGTTGCTAAAAAATTTAAACTATAGTGATAATTTAGTAAATTATAAAAATTTATATATGGAAGTAATAACGACGGAGGTCGTATTTTCATAATAAATTGAATTCCAATATTAGCTATTATAATCTTATATGATAAAATATTTTTAAGTAAGCTTTGACATTTATGTGCTTGCGGAGGATTGCAACAATCTTGTCATTTTGTAAGAATATAAACTTTATAGCTTCGCAATAATTTATCACTGTTAAAGATGATGAATATGCGCGCTAATAAGTCTATATTTATAAATATATCGTGGAGTAAATATAAAAGCACTGGATATAAATTTGAAGCAGCCTAAAAGCAGCTTTAAGTTTCAATCTATCTTTTGCCTTTTTTACTGCCTCTGTTTTTAAAACTACTCTTTTCATTTTTACCGTGTTCGCTGTTACGATTAGACGAATAGGAGCGATTTTTACTGCGGGAGCGAGTGAAATTGCGGCGTTTTTCTTCTTCTTTGGCATGAGCTCTTTTAATATAGCTCTCAAAAGTTTTGCTGTCTACTCCTATTGAGTTTGGTCCTTTTGTACCCGCTTTATCCATAAGAATTAAAGAGATAGCTTTGTATGCTATCTGTGCCAAATCCAGCTCTTTCTCAAGTTCGTTTACTATCTGTGCCGCTGTACTGTCTATATTTGCCGCGAGTATGTTTTGAGCCAATTTTCTAACGTTATTGGCTTTCATTTCAAACAGAGTCGGTATTTGCTTTTGAGTCAATTTCGTACCGACTGTTTTGGCGATTCGCTGTAAACTGTGGTACTCCATAGGCGTTAAAAGCGTGATAGCCGTTCCTTTTTGCCCTGCTCTTGCGGTTCTGCCTATACGGTGGACATAGCTCTCGGGATCAAACGGCATATGATAATTAAAAACATGCGTTATCTCTTTGACATTAAGCCCGCGCGCGGCAACATCCGTAGCAACAAGAGTATCTATATCGCCGTTTCTGAAAGATTTGATGACTTCTTCACGCTGAGGCTGATCCATGTCGCCATGAAGAGCTTTAGCGATAAATCCCGAAGAGATCAGTCTTGTGCTTAATCTATCGACCTCTTTTTTTGTACGGCAAAATATAATTGACTTTTGCGGATCTAAAGCGTCTAAAAGTCTTATAATGGCATCATCGCGCTCATGCTCTTCTATAATATAATACTGCTGTTCTATATCGGTGTTGGTTGTGGCATTTTGAGGCGTCACGCTCACAAAGGCAGGGTTATTGAGTATTCTTTTAGCTAAAGCTTTGATAGGTTCTGGCATAGTAGCAGATAAAAGCATGGTTTGACGCTCTTTGGGAAGATGCGCAAATATCGCCTCTATGTCTTCTAAAAAGCCCATATCAAGCATTTCGTCGGCTTCATCAAGGATAACTATCTTCGGCTCAAAACCATATAATTTATTGCTTTTGAGCAAATCTAAAAGTCTGCCCGGTGTCGCCACTACCACATTTGAGCCCTGCTCTATCAGTTTTAGTTGACGCGAATACGAACTGCCGCCATAAACCGTTACCGTGTGAATATTTCTATAACGTCCGAAAGTGTACATTTCATCACTTATCTGTGTCGCTAATTCCCTTGTTGGTGTTATAACTAAAATATGAACACCCTTTTGGGCAGCATCTATCATACTAAGAGACGGCAGCGAAAATGCAGCCGTTTTACCGGTACCCGTCTGAGCCTGTCCGACAACATCGCGTCCGCTTAAAATGATAGGTATTATTTCCCGTTGTATAGGGCTTGGCTCTTTAAATCCAGCCTCTTTCACAGCACGCAGCACTTGTTCATGCAATCCAAAATTTTCAAAATCGTCCATCTGTTTGTCCTAATAATTTTTATGTTTTAAAGTTTAGTTTTCAAGCCAAGAAGTAGCATGAGCTATCCGCTTGCCCGTCAAAAGACAAATATAGATAGCGTCAAAATTATGCAAGATACTAAAATAAAGCGGATATTATAGCAAAAATATCATGATTTTTTACTATTTTTCAAAATTTTACAGCGATTAAGCTCTTCTTTAAAATCATTTTATGCATATTACCTTAGATAGCCATAGCAACCACAACCTCATTTTTGCATTTATCTCAGTGGTTAAAATAGATTATTCAATTGCCTATTGAGTCGTATTCATCCCGTTTCGTTGCCCGCTAATCCTTTTTTCTGTCCGCTCGCCCCATATATCGCCAAAAAGCATAGTTTTTTTCAAAACTGCTTTTGAAACCGTATTGTCACTGTCAACATTGACGTAAAGCTCTCCTTTATCGCTTGTAAAAATCTCTTGATTAAGTATCGCAACAAGATATATACCGTCTTTGTCATCAAAAGTTTTTTTTGCGGTTTTAAGCCGTTTCCCGTCCGGAAGTATTATAACAACAGGCTTTTTTGAGCCAATGGCGGAAGCGTTTATCTCTTTTGCACCTGTTTTATTAAAATCAAACATAATATTATGGTAAAGTGTTAAGATATCGTTTTCAACGTATTTATCATCATTCCAAATTTCAGAAGAGTATTTGCAATCACCGTTTTTACAGTTTTCGCTATCTACAGCTATCTGTTCATTCTCATAATCCCAAAAATATTCAATATGGCGCTTTTTACCGCCGTAAGATGACTGTTTTTCAAAATGATACGGCACAAGTCTGCCATTAGTTACTTCACCTTCGCTCATATATTTTTCAGTACGTTCTTTTGAGAACACGGCAGCCAAACCTTTAGCTTTGGCTGATATTTCAGTTTTGTAAGTGGCGTTTTCTATCTTCAGATATGCCGTAGCTTCGCCTAAAGTAAAAATGCCATAACCGACTTTATATTTTACGAAAGACTCAAACTCTCCGGCGAAAAGTGAAAAAACCAACAATATTAAAAGCAAAGAAATTTTATAAATCATTTTCATTTACTGTTTTTACGTCGTTTTGCTCAAGCAATAATACCGCTTTTTCTATTTTATCGTCATCAACTTTAAAAACAAAAATACCGTCGTTCTTTTCATTAACCGTATATGTATAGCGTATATCAATATTTGCCCCGTTTAAAATTTTTACAACTTTGTTGAAACTGCCAACTTGATTGATGATACGCACTCCTATCACTTTAGCTCTTTGAGCCATAAAACCATTGTTGATTAAAAGTAAATACGCCTGCTGCGTATCTTTGATAAGCAGTCTCAAAATACCAAACTCGCTGCTGTCGGACAAAACGACAGACAAAAGCGAGATATTGTCCTGCTCCAGCAGAGCTGTTATGGAGTACAACTCGCCCGAGCGATTTTCCACAAAGATTGAGAGTTGTTCAAGATAATTAAAATCCGCCATTATTTTTTCCTTTCGTCTATAACTCTTACAGCTTTACCTTCGCTGCGCTCTATTGATTTCGGTGCGACAAGTTTGACATCAACATTTATATAAAGATTATTCAAAAGAGCTTTCGAAATAACAGCCTTTAGACTCTCAAGTTTCGCGACATCATCAGTCATTACGCTCTCATCTACCTCAACATCAATCTCAAGTTTATCAAGATATCCTTTTTTCTTCGCTATTATCTGATAATGCAGCGCTATACCGTCTACTGAAGAGAGTACATGTTCGATCTGTGACGGGAATACGTTAACTCCGCCGATTAAAAGCATATCGTCGCTTCTGCCGGCGATACTCTCTATTCTGGCTGTTGTGCGTCCGCATTTACACGGTACTCTTGTTATGGATGTAATATCTCCGGTTCTATACCGCACAAGCGGCAAAGCCTGTTTTGTTAAAGTCGTAACTACAAGTTCGCCTCTTTCGCCGTCAGGCAAAACTTCAAGCGTTTTGGGGTCTATTATCTCGGGATAAAAGTGATCTTCTTGAAAATGCAAAAGTCTTGAATAGTTACAGTTACAAGCCACACCGGGACCTACAATCTCACTTATACCGTATATCTCGTGATATTCTATACCCCATACTCTCGCTATCTCATCTTTCATACCGATACTTGTAGGTTCCGCACCGAAAAATCCCGCACGTAATTTGAAATCTTTTTTAATATCATACCCTTCGTTCTTGGCAACTTCAGCCAAATGCAGAGCAAATGACGGCGTAGCCGTAAGCACCGTCGCCTGAAAATCCTTTAATAGCAAAAGCTGTCTTGACGTAAAGCCCGTAGAACTTGGAATAACCGCCACTTTCATCTTTTCGGCTGCCGCGTGAAATCCGAGTCCGCCTGTAAAGAGTCCATATCCGTGAGAGTTTTGCATAATATCCGAAGACGTAACGCCGCCCATTCTAAAAGCGCGTGCCATCACTTCAGCCCAAATATTCATATCTGCTTGAGTATATCCGACGACTGTAGGCTTGCCTGTCGTACCGCTGGAACTATGAATCCTTACTATCTCACCCATAGGCACTGCAAACATTCCATAAGGGTAATTATCACGCAAATCCTGTTTTTTAGTAAAAGGTAATCTTTGTAAATCATCCAGAGATTTTACGCTCTCAGGCGTAATACCGCACTCATCAAATTTTTTCTTATAAAGCGGCACAAGATAGTAGACTCTCTCTATTATCTCTCTTAGGCATTCGTTCTGAAGAGTTTTTAGCTCGCTTTTAGACAACGCCTCCTCTTTTGACCAAATCATAATGCTCCTTATTTAACAAATAAAATAAGATTTTAGCGTATTTTAACGCAAAAAATTAATACTCACTGTCAAACTAAAGAATTTTTTATCATTTTTTGGTAACAATTTTACATTTGTAAAAAAGGAATTAATAATGGAACATTTTGATTTAGGGGTAAAACTGTCTATATATTTATCCGGCGCGGCTCTTTTTTTATGCATAATTTACGGACTTTTTCGCTGGAATAAAGATAGTGAAGAGAAGTTAAATGCAGCGAGAAAATGGGAAAAAGAAGAGCAAAAAATAAACGAGGATCTGTAAAATGAGTGTATGGGAAAATGTCTTTATCATAATCTATTTGACAGTTATCGGTTATCTTGGTTTTGTGGGTTATAAAAGTACAAAAAATAGTACCGATTATCTTTTGGCAGGACGCAATACGCATCCTTTGATAATGTCTTTGAGTTACGGAGCGACTTTTATCTCAACTTCGGCTATAGTCGGATTTAGCGGTGTAGCAGCGTGGCTGGGAAGCTCTTTGATCTGGCTGGCATTCGCAAATCTTTTTGTCGGCATCTTTATAGCATTTGTTGTTTTCGGTGACAGAACGCGCAAAATGGGTATCAAACTTGGCGCGCATACATTTCCGGAGTTTTTGGGGAAACGGTTTGATTCAAAATTTATACAACTGTTCGGCGGTATAATCATAACCGTTTTTATGCCGCTTTATGCCGCTGCCGTACTCATCGGCGGTACACATTTTATCGCTTCGTATTTTGGAGCTGATTATCATCTGTCCTTACTTGTTTTTTCACTTATTATCACAGCTTACGTTATAGCAGGCGGTCTAAAGAGTGTTATGCTCACCGATGCACTGCAAGGAGCGATTATGTTCATCGCTATTATAATATTGGTAATATTTGCGTTTAATGCCATAGGCGGCTTCGAGGCAAGTTTAGGTAAATTCGACGAAGTGTGGCAAAATACCGTCATACCGCTTCAGAGTGTTCAAGTAGAAGATTTTCACGCAGGCTCTCCTAACTTTTTACTTAAAATATCAACGCTTTGGGGCTTTGAAGGATGGAATAAAATGCCGATATTTTTGAGTGACGGCTGGCTTTTTTTGGTTACATCGCTTGTTTTAGGTGTAGGTATAGGTGTTTTAGCGCAGCCGCAGCTTGTTGTGAGATTTATGACCGTCAAGAGTAAGCAAGAGTTAAATAGAGGCGTTTTAATAGGCGGTATTTTTATCTTTGGTGTGATGGGACTTACATATCTTGTCGGCGCGCTTACGAACGTATGGTTTTATGAATACAACGAAGGCAAAAACGCTTTGCAAAGCGCCGGTGGCGTAGAACAGGTAATGCCTCTTTTTATCACTATGGCGATGCCAAAATGGTTTTCGTTTGTCTTTCTTTTTGCACTTATTTCAGCAGCAATGAGTACGCTTTCGTCACAATTCCATACTATGGGTACGGCAATAGGACGTGATATTTATGAGCAACTTTTTAAAGCGGGTAAAAGCTCTATGTTTATAACGCGCATAGGCGTTGTTGTGATGATACTGTGCGCTGTCGTACTCTCTTACGTATTTGACAAACAGCCGGCAATCATAGCGCGAAGCACGGCTATCTTTTTCGCTCTTTGCGCAAGTGTATTTTTACCTTCATACGTAGGAGCGATATTTTGGCGCAAAATCACAAAAGCAGGCGCTATAGCTTCAATGTTTATAGGACTTGTAACATCAGGTTTTTGGCTGTTGTTTGTTCATTTTCAAGAAGCTAAAGCGCTTGGATTTTGCAAAATGATATTCGGGACAGATTCTCTGTTTAGCGGAAAAATCATTTTTATAGACGCTCTTATATTTGCGCTGCCGCTATCGGCTTTGGCAATGATAATCGTATCTCTTGTTACAAAAGGTGCGGAGAGTTTAGCTAAAAAGAGTTTTGATTAGGAAGGGTGCGCCCTCCTAATCTATTTTTAAAACGGTTAAAAATGCCTCTTGCGGAAGCTGGACTTTACCTATCGCTTTCATCCTTTTTTTGCCCTCTTTTTGTTTCTCTAAAAGTTTACGTTTACGCGTTATATCGCCACCGTAACATTTTGCCGTAACATTTTTACCCATTGATTTGACTGTTTCGCGCGCAATAATTTTATTGCCGACACTTGCTTGTATGGCAACCTCAAAAAGCTGTCTTGGAACTATCTCTTTCATGGCGTTTACAAACTCTCTGCCTCTGCTCTGTGCTTTATCGCTTGAAATGATGACGGAAAGAGCGTCTACAACCTCTCCGGCTACTCTTATATCAAGCTTTACAAGATTTCCGATGCGATAGCCGGACGGTTCATAATCAAAACTTGCATAGCCTTTTGTGGCTGACTTTAACTTATCATAAAAATCCATGACTATTTCATTCATTGGTATATCATACTCCAGCAAAACGCGCGTTTCATTCAGATAATCCATTTTTGTCTGGATACCGCGTTTATTGTTTATAAGCGTGATAACATTTCCCAAAAATTCGCTTGGCGTAATAACGGTAGCTTTGACATACGGCTCTTCTATAGCGCTTATCTCATTTACGGGCGGCAGTTCGCTTGGGTTTTGAATAGATATAATATTGCCATCTGTTTTTTTAACCTTATATGTAACAGTCGGCGCGGTAGCTATCAAATCCAAATCAAATTCGCGCTCCAGTCTCTCCTTGACAACCTCCATATGCAAAAGCCCTAAAAATCCTACACGAAAGCCAAATCCTAAAGCAACCGATGTTTCAGGTTCATAGCTTATACTAGAGTCATTCAATTTTAACTTTTCAAGAGCGTCTCTCATCTCTTCAAATTTATCCGTCTCTATCGGATAAAGCCCTGCAAATACGAAAGGTTTTGCTTCTTTAAAGCCATGTACGGCTTCCTTCGTAGGATTTTTAGCGTCCGTTACAGTATCTCCCACTTTTACATCGCTGACATTTTTCAAACCCAATATGACTATACCTATCTCGCCTGTTTTAATGCTGTCCGTTTTAGCCGGCGAGAGCGGATGCGGATACATCAGCCCCAGCACTTCGTGTTTTTTATTTGTGCCCATGACAAGTATCTCTTGATTTTTCTTAATACAGCCGTCATATACTCTAACCAATGCCAAAGCGCCCAGATAATTGTCAAACCAACTATCATATATCAAAGCTTTTGTCGGCGCACTCTCGTTGCCTTTCGGCGGTGGGATTTTATCTATAATGGCATTTAATAACTTTTGTATACCAAACCCTGTTTTAGCGCTCACCTCAACAGCTTCGGAGCAATCAAGCCCAATGATATGCTCTATCTCGTTTTTCACTTTTGTACTGTCTGCTGCGGGAAGATCGATTTTATTTATTACGGGGATAAGTTCCAAATTATCCTCATACGCTATATAAACATTTGCTATAGTCTGTGCTTCGACGCCTTGAGAAGCGTCCACTACCAAAAGCGCTCCTTCCGATGAGGCTAAAGAGCGGCTTACTTCATACGAAAAATCAACGTGTCCTGGCGTGTCTATGAGATTTAGCGTGTAGCACACATTATCTTTTACATAATTCAAATGTACGCTTTGAGCCTTTATCGTTATGCCGCGTTCTTTTTCTATATCCATAGTATCCATCATCTGCGAATGCAGCTCTCTTTGACTTACCGCGCCGCACTCTTGAATGAGCCTGTCGGCTAATGTACTTTTGCCATGGTCAATATGGGCTATTATGGAGAAATTTCTAATATTTTTTTGCATATTTAAGAAAACAATCCGTTCACACTCTCATTGTGATAAACTCTTCTTATAACTTCGGCAAACAGAGGTGCGACAGAGAGAACTTTTATTTTGGGATTTTCCTCTTTCAGGGGGATAGTATCCGTTACTACAAGTTCATCAAGTGCATTGTTTTTTATCTTTTCATAAGCGGATCCCGATAATACAGCATGTGTGCAGCAAGCCATAACGCTTACGGCTCCTTTTTGCTTCAACGCGGCGGCAGCTTTGACTATAGTACCTGCCGTATCTATCATATCGTCAACTAAGACTATATTTTTATCCTCAACTTCGCCTATGATATTCATCACTTCGGACTCATTGGCTTTTTCACGGCGTTTGTCTACGATAACCATATCAACGTTCAGTTTTTTAGCAAATGCTCTGGCTCTTGCCACGCCGCCTATATCAGGGCTGGCAACAACTAAATTTCTAAAATTTTTATTGACTATATAGTTATAAAAAACAACTGAACCGTAGAGGTTATCCACAGGAATATCAAAAAAACCTTGAATTTGCCCCGCATGTAAATCTATCGTAACAACACGATTTATACCTGCTGCCTGAAGCATGTTGGAGATGAGTTTGGCAGTAATGGGAACTCTTGGAGCAGCCTTTCTATCCTGCCTCGCATAACCGAAATACGGGATAACAGCTGTAATCGAATTAGCCGAACTTCGTCTCAGGGCGTCGGTCAATATCAACAGTTCCATAAGATTATCGTTTGCCGGGGAACAGGTAGATTGGATGATAAATATATCTTTGCCTCGAACGCTGTCGCTGATTTGAACACTTATTTCGCCATCACTGAAAGTATGAACTTGCGCATCGGAAAGCGGAAGAGAGAGATTTTTCGCCACTTGTTTGGCAAACTCAACATTAGCTGTTCCTGCAAATACTTTATAGCCGAGCATAGTAGTGGTCCTTTTAAAGATAAGTAAGAGTTAGATTTTAACCAATAAGGACTTAAAATTCCATTTTTGATTTACAGGCGCGGCTTTTTCACGGATCTTTATGAAATCAAACACTAAAAATCAATATCATTCCCGCTTTATTCGACTTAAAAAAGCTTTCTTAAACTCATTTTTGATAAGATAACTTTTCACTTTAAAAGATAAAGGATTTTTGTGGCTATTATAGACTTTTTTGCTAATATCGGCGGATTTTTTACAAATATACATATACTCTTTTATATAGCCGCTTATCTTATCGGTGGTATTCCATTCGGTTTACTACTGGCAAAAAGATTTGCAGGAGTAAATATAAAAGATGAGGGCAGCAAAAGTATAGGCGCGACAAATGTATTGAGGGTAGTTAAAGAAAAAAAGCCTGAATTAGCGAAAAAACTAGCGGTTGCAACTCTTGTATTAGATGCCTTGAAGAGTATCTTGCCGTTGAGTGTCGGAGCTCTTATCGGATTTGATACCAGCGCATTGTGGATGATAGCGATTATGGCGGTTATCGGGCATTGCTTCAGTCCTTATCTTGGCTTTAACGGCGGTAAAGGCGTGGCTACCGGAGCAGGCGGAACACTTTTTTTATTGCCTATAGAAACACTTATAGCATTAGTTGTCTGGTTTATCGCGGGCAGAGTTTTAAAAATCTCCTCTCTATCTTCGCTTATAGCTCTAATCGCACTCTTTTTAGCAATCTTTTTCAGATATGGCACGATCCCCCAAATCAATAGTTTTACACCGCTTGTTATCATCGCGTTTATTATTATCTATAAGCATATCCCGAATATTATCAGACTCCTCAAAAAAGAAGAGAGAGAAGTTGTCTAAGATAACACTTTTAATCGAAAAACTGGAGTTTGAGGCAATCATAGGACTACTTGAAAAAGAGCGCGAAACGCCGCAAAAAGTACAAATATGGGCAAGTATAGAGATAAAATACAAAAAAGAGTCTTTAGTTGATTACGTTTTGATTTGCGAGACAATCAAAAAAGTTGTGATAGAGAGTAGATTTTTTACGGTTGAAGAGGCAATTTTGGTATTGATTGATAAAATTTCAGCTCTAAATCCAAAAATAAAAAAAATTTTTCTAAAAATACTCAAACCAGAAATTATTGAAAATACGGCTGTCGGAGCATGCGCTGAAAAAAATTTTTAAAAAAATCTAAAAAGAACTTTAAAAAAATCTAAAAAAGTGCTATAATTTGGCTTATTTTTTTATGAAGGAACAATAACCTATGCGTATATTAATTGTTGAAGATGAAGTAACGTTAAATAAGACTATCGCCGAAGGTCTTCAAGAGTTTGGCTATCAGACCGACACATCGGAAAATTTCAAAGACGCCGAATATTATATCGGCATTAGAAATTACGATTTAGTTTTGGTTGATTGGATGCTGCCTGATGGAGACGGTATTGATTTGGTAAGTACTGTCAAACAAAAAACGTCTAAAACTGCCGTTATCGTCATATCTGCCAAAGATGATAAAGAGAGTGAAGTTAAAGCCCTTAAGGTAGGCGCTGATGACTACATTAAAAAACCTTTTGACTTTGATGTCTTGGTCGCGAGGATTGAAGCAAGGCTAAGATTTGGCGGCACAAATGTCATTAAAATAGACGATTTGATTATAGATCCGGACGAGGAGAAAATCATTTATAGAGGCGTAGATATAGAGTTAAAAGGTAAACCGTTCGAGGTACTCACTCACCTCGCACGTCACTCCGACCAAATTGTATCTAAAGAACAACTACTGGACGCTATTTGGGAAGAGCCGGAGCTTGTAACGCCAAATGTGATCGAGGTCGCTATCAATCAAATTCGCCAAAAAATGGACAAACCGCTTAACATATCAACTATTGAAACCGTAAGAAGACGCGGTTACAGATTTTGCTTTCCGAAAAAATCTTAAAAAACATCCCTTTTAAGCGGTGCTAATTGCTACCGCTTTTAATGGATGTATATTAAAATGTACAAAAACAGTAAATAAGTGAATATTTTTAATTGTATTAAAGTCTTTTTAGTGTATAAGACAACTTTATTTCTACCAAAGAGGCAAATATGTCATTAATGATAAACGAAGATTGTATCGCCTGTGATGCTTGCAGGGAAGAATGCCCGAATAGCGCAATAGATGAATCCGACCCAATTTATGTGATAGATCCCGATATCTGTACAGAGTGCGTGGGTCATTATGATGAACCGTCCTGTATCGCTGTCTGCCCCGTTGACGCCATTGTTTCGGATCCCGACAATATAGAGAGCGTGGAGGAGTTAAAATTCAAATTTGAACAGCTTCAAGACGGAGAATAATGGCTAAGCGCACCGCTGTCATAGACATAGGCTCCAACTCGGCGAGAATGGCGATTTATGAAAAAGAGTCACGTTTCGCATTCTCGCTCTTAAACGAGATAAAAAGTCAAGTCCGTATTAGCGAAGGAGCTTACGAAAATAAAGGAAATCTCCAACCTTTCGCTATCTCAAGGGCATTAACGGCACTTGGCGAATTTCACAAAATCGCCTCCAATATGAAATGCCGCAAACTCCTGTGTATAGCTACTTCAGCTGTGCGGGACGCTCCAAATGCCAACGTTCTTATTAATGAAGTCAAAAAACGTTTCGGTTTTGATATTAAAATCATAGATGGCAGCAAAGAAGCTTATTACGGTGCGGTAGCCGTAAGAAATATGCTACCTAGATACAATGAAGCTACTACGATTGATATAGGCGGCGGTTCTACGGAGTTAGCTAAAATCGAAAACGGTACGATTGTCAAAACTATCTCTCTTAATATCGGTACGGTACGATTAAAAGAGTTATTTTTTGACAAAAAAACCTCATTTGACAAAATAAGTGATTTTGTCAAAAAAGAGATAAAAACCGTAGACAAAGAGTTCAACTGCGAAAACTTAATAGGTATTGGCGGCACAACAAGAGCTTTGGGTAAACTGTTTATAACAAAAAGTCGGCATCCGCTATCGACAGTACACGGATTTGAATATGATTCAAAATGGGCTTTAAAATATATCCACGAAATCGCTTCATCCGGCGTTTTGGACTTAAAGCGGCTTGGTATCAAAAAAGATAGATACGATACTATTCGCGAAGGAAGCGTGATATTTGAGGCTTTTATCAGAAAGCTTAATGCAAAAAAAATTATTACAAGCGGCGTTGGTATCAGAGAGGGAGTCTATTTAAGCGATATATTGCGTTCAAGTGGCGCAAAATTTCCGCATAATTTTGATCTTAGCCTTGAACTGTTAAAAGATAAATTTGGCACAGATAAAAAGAAAAGCCAATTTTTTGCATGCCATATAGAGAAGCTATTTTGGGAGCTAAAGCCGTTACACAAACTTAATGACTGTTTTTTACGCCCGCTCATAGTAGCGGCAAAACTTGATAGTATTGGAAGAAATCTTAGTTTTTATCAAGATCACTTACACAGCGCCTATTTTGTCTTAAATAACTTAAATTACGGATTTACTCATCAAGAAAAGACGCTAGTCTCCACAATAATCAAGTTTTACAATAAAAAAGTCACACAAAATAACATATTTTTGTATGAGAAACTATTGCCGCCGTTATCGGAATTGAACTGGTTAATTTTTATCTTCTCTTTGGTAAAGATTTTTCAAGACAGAGGTGCGATAAAACCACTCTCTTTTGTGTTTTCCAATGGTTCTTTGCATATCAAAAGTACAGAGTCTTTATATTTGACAAAAGAACCGGTGAAAAAGATATTTAAACCGGAAGTATTCTCTATCGTTATTGACGATAATCAACAGTTTTCAATCCCCTATAGATAATATTTTAACAGCGCTATAACCGATATAAATAAACAACGCAAAAGATATTATATTAAGAAACATAACTTTTTTATATCGAAGATAGACAAAAATGGCGGATATAAAAATATATGTAAAACTTATCAAGTAGTAAAATATTCCCGCCAACATCACTATAGTAAAACAGTAATCTCCTGTTAAATTATAAAGCAAAATTGAAGTCAACATTAAAAACAGAGGCATAACGATGGAGAGGCACAATAAAAATGCTGTTATATTTTTGTGAAATATGACTCTTTTATCTATCTCTTTTGGCACATTATTCTGTCTTTCTGACATATTTTTGTCTATTTTGCACAATTTACTCTGCTAATTTTTCCAGCAATTCAAATGACGGCACAAAAAACAGTGTTCCCGTTACGGGGTTACTAAAATCCAACAACTTATCATAATTGCCTTCAGGTTCGCCTATGAACATATTTTCAAGCATTCTTTTTGTAGTTGAAAAGGTACTAGCATATCCTATAAAATAAGTGCCAAACTCGCCTTTTGAGGGATTGGCAAATGGCATATTAGCCCGTACAATTTTGAGTTCTTTGCCGCTATCATCCGTTATATTTGTAACGGCATTGTGCGCATTGGCAGGTTTTATATCCTCTCCAAGCTCTTCGTCCGTATAACGGCGACGTCCAATGACCTTCTCCTGCTCTGTTACGGGAAGTTCATTCCAAGTTTTCATATCATGTAGATATTTTTGCACAAACGCATAAGAGCCGCCTTTAAAATACCCATCTTCGTCTCCTATAACGCCAAAACTTACCGCATCATCGTTTTCGGGATTTTCGGTGCCGTCTACAAAACCTATAATAGTCCTGCCGTCAAAATATCTAAACCCATGCACTTCGTCTATATGATAAACAACTTCATTAATTTTTGAGCTTATAATAGCTGCGAGTTCATAAGCTACGTCTGTATCTTGCGCCCGAATATGGAAAAACAGATCGCCTTTTGTAGAAACTGCCGTATGTTTTGCACCTTTTATCTCTTTAAATGTTTCAAGTTCTTTTGGACGAGGTTCGTTTGGGAACAATTCGCCCCATATTTCAGCTCCAAAGCCGAAAACTGCGCTTGGATACGCATCAGGATAACGTTTTCTCATACTTCGCACTAGAGCTGCAAACTCGCCGCATAAATTTTTAACTGTGCTCTTTGCATCTTCGTTTTTGTTTAAACCATATACCATAAAAATCGCACTTGTACCAGGCGACCTTGTAACGTCTTGCGGATTTGTTTCCATATTCTCTCCTTCTTTTGATAAGCTATAAGATAATATCATATAATAGTTATGTAAAAACTAATATTAATGGTGTGCTTGATGTAGTGCCAAAAGAAATATATAAGACATAAAAGATTGGTTATGTGATTAAAACATAAAAAACAGACTGAGATTTGGCGTTTTATACCAATTTTGAAGCGGTGGTATCCCGAACGCGATTCGAACGCGTGACCTTCAGATTAGGAATCTGACGCTCTATCCAGCTGAGCTATCGGGACAAAATAGAGATAAAATTATGCCAAAAAGCTGTTTAAAATTACCAAAATTCATATTTTGGCTTTCAAAATCGGTAAAATTTAACGTTTTTTGTTCTATCTAATGCAGGCAGTTTTATGACAAACCGAAACTCTTCACAGAAATAGCGATTTATCATTGCGATTTAGCGACTTCCTTCGATTTTCCACAGTTAAGCCATAAGTTTTTAAAGCAGGAAAATCCGCCGCAAGAAATTAGTCGCCTTTGTCTTTTAATATCAATCTGCGCTCCAAGCAAAGACGCGTCAACCCAGAGTCAAGTTTAATATCTCTTTGTCAAAACAATATAGCATTTTCCCACTCTCAATCTCACGGCAAAATCATACGAAACAGACAAAATATAATATTATTGGTTATCTATTTTCTCCTTAAACCGATTAATCAAATCCGGTTCTTTTATCAAAGGTCTTGCTATTCCAAAATACTCAATTTTTGTACTGTTTAATATGCTTGTCATCTCTTCAAAATTCCTGTTACCGCCGGTCATAATGATTTTTGTCTCATTCTTGGCGGCTATTTGCTCCGCTTCATCCTTAAAATAGGAGGTTTGTTTTTATAATTTGTCCAATTTCCGCTGATTTCAATCGCGTCAACTTTTAACTTTGTCAATTCATTGCATAGATACAATACGTCATCAAAAGCTACCTCATCTTTAAAACCGTCGTTCACATTTATCTTTATCAATACCGGAAAATCCGCTCCCACCGACTCGCGTATAGCCCTATAAGTTTCCAGCGACATTCTTGCTCTATTTTCTGCGGAACCGCCGTACAAATCCGTTCTCCGATTATAATATGGAGTCATAAATTGACTAAGCAAAAATCCATGAGCCGCATGTATTTTAACGCCGTCATAACCGGCGTTTTTTGCTCACAAAGCGGCTTTTGAAAACTTTTCCTGTATAGCTTTTATCTGTTTTACGGTTATCTCCTGAGGCAATACTTTTGTGTTTAAATTTTCTACCGCGCTTGGCGCGAGAATAGTCATGTCTGTTGTTTTTCCCATCACATACGATCCGACATATACTAATTGCAAAATAATGTTAGCGCCTTTTTCATGCACTAAACTCGTTAACGCTTTATGTCCTTCGCAAAATGAATCATCATAAAATGCCATCATAGGAAAATTTTTTTCAGCCTCATCAATCAAAGTAAAACCGGTAATCAAAGCTCCGCTTCCTCCCATGGCAAGTTCTTTGTACATGTTCAAAATATTTTCGTTTACCTGTCCGTCTGATGTTTTTTCACCAATTGCGGCTCTGATAAACCGATTTTTCAAAGACATTTGTCCTAATTGAGTCTTGTCAAATAATGTTTTCATTCTTTTCTCCTATAATATGTAGGGATTATTATATACCCTTCTTTTTACAAGGTGTCAAAAAACACTTTTAATTGTCAGCGTGCTGTTCAAATAACCGGCTAACTGCTCCAGAGCCGCGCAACGATGACGGAACAAATACAGACTTAATTGTGCAAAATACACCTGTACTCTATTATCTTATTTATTATTTTTTGGTACATGTAACTTTCATGATTTATAATCTTTAGAAATATTTAATTTATTTAATTTAATCCATTCATTGCGATGATAATTGTTATTTTGTGATTTTTAATCCATTAAATTATTTTTTTCATTAAATCTTTCTATTAATTTATTATTCGCTTCAATAAGTTTTTCAAATTTTATCATATTTGCGTTATATACAAAATCGTAATTCATATCTTTAGCCTTATATTGATTCACTCCATATGCTATACTATTAGCGGGTATATCTTTTGTTACTATCGCGCCAACTGCTACAAAAGAATTTTTACCAATTATTATTGGTCCTAATATTTTTGCCCCATCAGCAATTACTACATTTCTACAAATTATCGGGTTGCCAATATTTTCCCATTCATTATTAATTTTATTATATTTCATATTCGTTCCAATAGTTACATTTTGACAAATCACAACATTTTCACAAATTTTTGAAGCGATAATTATACTTCCTCGCGCATGATGAGCAAACAAAACACTTCTATCTATTTCAATACAATTAATTTCACAACAGTATAATTTTTCCAGTAAATTTTTGGCTATATTTTTTAGTATTTTATTCTTAGAATAGCAATTTATTTTTATCAATGTATCAAACATATCCGCAAATCCTCACTTTCAAATAACTTTTACATGGCACTGTATTATATAATTTTATTCTAAGTAGTTTCCCAATTTTTTTATTGTACTCAACTTTTTATTAGCATTTCTCTTTATTGTTGCCGCATTAATGATTTCTACCTACAAACAACTCTCTTGTTTTTTTAAACAGATCATGGTGCGGACATACGGCGGTCTGTCCAGTCGATGATAAGTTACGTTTAGCAAAAGCCATTGACCGTCCTTACGAACGATGGTATCGTAGTAACGAATACCCTTGTACCAACAACATTCGCTTGCCGCCTTCTGTCCAAAAATGGTGCGCTAAAGTATAACTCTCATTGGTCGCTTGATCGCCATTGATCCGAACCGTGCTTTGACCATTGAAGTGCATAGTCATTTCATATTGCTTCAAACCATCGCCAATGCACGCTTCTATTTCTTTTCTACCATACAATAACCTGTACTGGTTTACTGTCTTTGTTGGATTCCGCCATATAAACTTCGATTATCGCATCATCGGTAAACAGTGCCGCTTGAGCTGCTGTCAGTTTGCGATCGGCGTCATTCGCGTAAGCATCAAGAAGTTCACGAATAGCCAAGCGGGCAGCTTTGTTGATGGACTTATCAGCCGACCGAACCGCAGACATGCTGCTCCAATGAAGCCAAAACAACAGAATAACGAGCGCAAAAAATACGACAGTGAGTATGATTTTATACGCCATAATCTATTCCTTTCAACTATTATTTATAATTTATTTTCTGTCCTACGGAAAAATGTATCAAACAATTTGAATAATCCTCAATAGGAAGTTGGAAAGTTATTGCCTCACCAAAAGTTCCTTTCCGCTTAGCGTACTGATATTTTTTGATCAAAGAGCTTCCTTTATGCCGTTCCAGCGACAACATGGAAAAACATTTGATTCCAAGCTGCCTCTCATATTTTTCGAAGCTTTATTGATTGCTGATATTGTCCAATTTTTTCGATGAGCATAACCGACTCAAGAAAAAAATTACGCGTCAAATGAAAAACTTCAATAGTTTGTTCATCAGCCATAAAATATACTATTCTTTAAAGAACATTTTATATTATTACCTTATTAAAATTATTTATCAGGCTTTTTTTATATAATTTTTAATTTTCTTCCAAATATTTTTCAAAAAATCTCAGACAAAATTGCACATATTAAGATATTTTATATAATCGCTAAAATTGCTATTATTGAAAGACTTATTAAACTTCATTTATTTTCTTTTACTTCTTTCGTTGAATGATTGGCTATAGTCATCTCCCGTATGTCGTAAACCTTTACAAAATTTTCATTAACAAAAATCCGATTAGTCGTTTTACCGTTCGCTATTTTCGTAGTTTCTCCCAGAATTTAATTTTGGTTATTTTACTTTATTATTTATAACCTCATCTATTATGCTAAGCTTTTAAAATATTTCTATCGTTTTATATTTTATGAAAAAAATATCGCTCGTATTTTACAACAATTTCAATGCGAATTGCGCTAGTGATGATATTTGTACAAGTGTATTGTTTTTTGTTACATTTAGGAAGATTTTGCAACAAAACTATTAAAAACAGTTAGATTTTAGCAGATAATAAAAAACAGTTTGCCGAATCTTATGGCAAACTGTCTTAAAAATTAGCCTTTTCGCTTTTTGATTATCTCTTCGGATACATTCTTAGGCACTTCTTGGTAGTGATCAAACTCCATAGTGTACGTTGCTCTACCTTGCGTTTGACTTCTTAAATCAGTAGAGTAGCCAAACATTGTCGCGAGCGGACAAAACGCATTTACTATCTTAAGTCCGCTTCTATCGTCCATAGAGTTAATTTGTCCGCGACGTCTGTTTAAATCACCTATAACATCGCCCATAAAATCTTCAGGCGTCTCAACTTCAACTTTCATAATGGGCTCTAAAATTACAGGATTCGCTTTTCTCGCACCCTCTTTGAAACCCATAGAAGCGGCGAGTTTGAATGCCATTTCAGATGAATCGACCTCGTGATAACTTCCGTCATATAATGTAATTTGAACATCCTCTACAGGATATCCTGCAAGAACGCCGCTTTGAAGCGCTTCTTGACAACCTTTATCAACTGCGGGAATGTACTCTTTTGGTACAACGCCGCCTTTGATGTCATTGATAAATTTATATCCGCTGCCTGGCTCCAACGGTTCAAGTTTTAAAAATACATGTCCGTATTGACCGCGTCCGCCTGATTGTTTCGCATATTTATATTCTTGATTTACAGAGTTTCTTATAGTCTCTCTATAGGCAACTTGCGGCTGACCTACTTCGGCTTCTACTTTAAACTCTCTTAACATTCTATCTACGATAATCTCAAGGTGTAATTCGCCCATGCCGGAAATGATAGTTTGTCCGCTCTCTTCATCTGTTTCAACTCTAAAAGACGGATCTTCTTGAGCCAATTTTTGAAGCGCGATACCCATTTTCTCTTGGTCTGCTTTTGTTTTAGGTTCAACCGCAACAGAGATAACAGGTTTTGGAAATTCCATTTTTTCCAAAATAACTTTATCTTTTTCGCTTGCAAGCGTATCGCCCGTTAAAGTATCTTTAAGACCAACAACGGTACCGATTTCACCAGCGTAAAGCTCTTTAATCTCTTCGCGTTTATTCGCGTGCATTCTAAGAAGACGACCAATTCTCTCTTTTTTACCCTTAGTTGTGTTAAGCGCGTAACTTCCGCTTTCAAGCACACCTCTATATACACGCACAAATGCAAGTTGTCCAACAAATGGATCAGTCATAATTTTAAACGCAAGCGCGGCAAATTCGCCATTATCAGTTGAGTTTACAATAGTTTCCGTGCCATCCTCGTATTGACCTTTTATGGCTTGAACTTCGGTAGGAGCAGGCAGATAATCAACCACAGCGTCGAGCATTGGTTGGATACCTTTATTTTTAAACGATGTGCCGCAAGTCATAGGAACGATTGTCATATTGTGACAACCTGCTTTAATACCGGCTTTAATTTCATCAATACTAAGCTCTTCGCCGCCAAGATACTTCTCCATCAACTCTTCACTTGTTTCAGCGACAGCTTCAATGAGTTTCTCTCTGTACTCTTTAGCCTTGTCAAGTAGATTTGCGGGTATCTCTTCAACCTCGTATCTTGAACCCAAAGACGCTTCGTCTTCCCAAACAAGCGCTCTCATCTCAACCAAATCTACAACGCCTTTGAAATTATCTTCCGCACCGATTGGGATTTGTATGGGAACAGGATTTGATTTTAGTCTATCTTTTATCTGTTTTTCAACTTTGTAAAAATCCGCGCCGACTCTGTCCATCTTATTTACATAAACCATTCTTGGCACATGATATCTGTTAGCTTGACGCCAAACAGTCTCAGATTGGGGTTGAACGCCGCCAACCGCGCAAAACACGGCTACCGCTCCGTCAAGCACACGCATAGAACGCTCAACTTCTATAGTAAAGTCAACGTGACCCGGAGTATCTATAACGTTTACTTGATAATCTTTCCATACGCATGTTACAGCGGCTGACGTTATCGTGATGCCTCTCTCTTTTTCTTGTTCCATCCAGTCTGTCGTAGCGGCGCCATCGTGAACTTCGCCAATTTTATGAGACATACCCGTATAATATAAAATACGCTCTGTTGTTGTAGTTTTACCAGCGTCAATATGCGCTGCGATTCCGATATTTCTGACTCTTTCTATTGGAGTTTTTCTTGCCATCTGTCAGTCCTTAATTTTTATTTTCAATTATTTGCAAGAAAAGCGGCTTCTAAACCGCTTTACATTTTTACCAGCGATAATGAGCAAACGCTTTGTTCGCTTCCGCCATTTTATAAGTATCCTCTTTTTTCTTAAACGAAGCGCCGCGACTATTTGCAGCATCCATCAATTCATTCGCAAGTTTTTCAATCATAGTTCTTTCGCTTCTTTTTCTGGCATAAGAGATAATCCATCTAAGCGCTAACGCTTGTTGACGCGCCGTTCTTACCTCAACCGGAACTTGATATGTAGCTCCGCCAACTCTTCGGCTCTTAACTTCCATAACAGGTTTGATATTATCAATAGCATTATTAAATACATCTATGCCTTTAGTTTCGCCGCTCTTTTTTTCAATCAATGCTAATGTGCCGTACATTATTTTAGTAGCGACGCTTTTTTTACCATCATACATCAATGCGTTGATAAACTTTGTGATAACTTTGCTTCCGTATATTGGATCAGGAAGCACTTCTCGTACCGGAGATTTTCTTCTTCTCATTTTTTCTTTCCTTCAAATTGATTAAAGCAATTTTACTCAAACACTGCCAGATATGCGGCGTGCCTGTGTTTAAATTTACTTAAAATTTAGCTATTTAGCTGCTGCTTTTGGTCTTTTAGTACCATATTTACTTCGGCTTACTTTTCTGTTCGCAACACCTGCCGTATCAAGCGCGCCGCGCACGATATGATACTTAACGCCAGGTAAGTCTTTTACTCTTCCACCTCTTACTAATACAATAGAGTGCTCTTGGAGATTATGACCTTCGCCTCCGATATAACTAATAACTTCAAAACCACTTGTAAGTCTTACCTTGGCAACTTTACGAAGAGCTGAGTTTGGTTTTTTCGGAGTCGTAGTATAAACTCTCGTGCAAACTCCGCGCCTTTGCGGACATTTTGTAAGGGCAGGAGATTTTGATTTTTTAGTCGCTTTCTCACGCTCTTTTCTTATCAACTGATTGATAGTTGGCACATTGTTTCCTTTTCTAATATAATAGTATTTCCCATAGAGAAAAATACTCGTGATTTTATTTAAAATATACTTAAAAAAAGGTTAAATTAAGTTTCTTAATTTAACCTGTCTCTTATATATTCTCTCTTATTATCGCACTATCTTCATCATAAATACCAGTTCCTACAGGAATCATACGGCCTATGATGACATTTTCCTTCAAATCTTCAAGGTGATCTATTTTAGCTGCGATACTGGCTTCTGTTAAAACTTTTGTCGTCTCTTGGAATGAAGCTGCGGAGATAATACTATCGCTTCCAATAGCTGCTCTTGTTACACCTAAAAGTACAGGCTCGGCAATAGCCGGTTCCCCACCAAGCTTCATAATACGCTCATTTTCTTCTTTGAATTTGCGACGGCTGATTAAATCACCAACTATAAAATTTGTATTGCCGCTATCCAAAATCCTAATTTGTCTTAGCATTTGAGAAACTATAATCTCAATATGCTTATCACTTATCGCAACTCCTTGTCTACGATAAACTTGCTGTATTTCACTGATGAGATAGTAATGCAACGCCTTTTCGCCCAATATTCTCAAAATATCATGACTCGATGCTACGCCATCTGTTAATTTCTCGCCCGCATGGACATATTCGCCCGCATGGACGTGTATTTGCTGCGATTTATCTACCAAATACTCGCTTACAGCGCCACCTATGCCCTCTATGATAATTCTCTCTTTAGCTCTGAGCGGTTTACCAAATCTCACAACGCCATCAATCTCTGCAATAATAGCCGCATTTTTAGGTCTTCTTGCTTCAAACAGTTCGCTAACTCTTGGAAGACCACCGGTGATATCTTTTGATTTGGCGACGGCTTTTGGCGTACGTGCAAGTAAATCGGCTTGCTCTACCTCAGCACCGTCCTGAACAAATATAGCGGTTTTCGGTTCAAGTTGATATTTGATTATCTCATCATTTTTTGTTGATACGATAAGTGTCGGCTTGATACCTGAGGGCAAATACTCATTAATAACAAGCCTACTTTGACCCGTAAGTTCGTCATATTGCTCGGTCGCGCTTGTGCCTGATTCTATATCCTCAAATACAACTTTACCACCATTTTCAGCGATAATAGGTGTTGAATACGGATCCCATTCAGCTATAATATTCTGCTCATCGCTATTTGGTGTAGCTATAAACATATTGTCTGTAACTTCGGTATTGTCACCTACTTCGAGAATAGAATTTCGCGGAATATAGTGGCGGATAGCTTCCCTATCGTCTTTATCGGCAATAACAGCGAAGATTCCTTTAATTTCTATCATATCGCCTTTTTTAAAGTCATGGTATCTCTCAAGATAGTCGGCTTGCAGTTTGTAAAATTTAACAATACCACTTGCATTAGCTTTTATCTTTTGTGTAATCGGTGCACCATCTTTTACTTTTAAATCGGCAGCATATGGGATACGCTGAGGCACATTCCAACCCTCTTTGATAATCTCCACAATACTATCTTCCGCGTCAACTTCTACGCCATTCTCAAACGGCAAGTAGAGTTTTCCCTCTACTTTACCGCCGACACCAGCTAATTCGCTTGGTTTAGCGATATCATTTTTTCTTAGCGTATATTTCGCGTTTTTATTTTTACCTTCAATATTGATAATGACCTCTTCATAAGCATAATCAACACTATATTTTCCTTTAAAAGGAGCTTTGATTTTAGGTTCGGCAAGCAAAACAGCTGCATTTCGTCTATTTGCAACAACTATTTTGTTATCTTTGGTAACATAGGTTTTTAGGTTATAAAAACGGATAAAGCCCTCTTTTTGAGCAGTTATTTGTCTGTCTTGCTGTTCTGTTGAGGCAGTTCCTCCGATGTGGAAAGTTCTCAAAGTAAGCTGAGTTCCGGGTTCTCCTATAGATTGGGCTGAAATGATACCTACGGCTTCGCCCGGTTTTACAAGTTTACCCTCACCCAAGTTAATACCGTAGCATTTTGAGCAGACACCTTTTGGGGCTTTGCAAGTAATCGGTGTTCTGATAACAACTGATTTTACTCCGGCTTCGGTCAAAGTTCTAGCTTTTTTCTCATCTATAATCGTACCCTCAGCAAAGATAACCTCATTTGTAATCGTATCTATAACATCTTCAGCCAATACCCTGCCAAACGCTCTCTCTTCCAAAGACTCTATCAAATCGCCGCTCTCGGTAATCTCCGTTATTTCTACACCCTCGTGTGTACCGCAATCATTCATCGTAACTTTCACATTTTGGGCAACATCTATCAATTTTCTTGTCAAGTATCCTGCATTTGCCGTTTTCAAGGCAGTATCCGCCAAACCCTTTCTGGCGCCATGCGTTGATATGAAGTACTCAAGTACGTTTAATCCTTCACGGAAGTTTGATGTGATTGGAGTTTCGATAATAGAGCCGTCCGGTTTTGCCATAAGTCCTCTCATGCCGGCTAACTGTCTAATCTGCGCCGCACTGCCTCTGGCACCGGAGTCCGACATCATATAGATTGAATTGAATCCATCCTTATCGCTTTTGACAAGTTTCATCATTTCAGCCGCGATGATATTGTTCGTATCCGTCCAAATATCAACGATTTTATTATATCTCTCCTGCTCTGTTATAAGACCGCCGCTGAATTGCTGTTGTATCTCGCGTACTTTTTTCTTTGCTTCGTCTATATTTTTCTTTTTGGATTCCGGCACTCTTATATCGTCTATAGAGATAGATACGCCTGCATCCGTAGCATATTTGAAGCCAAGATTTTTGACACTGTCAAGAAAAGTAGCCGTTACTTCATAACCACCCTCTTTATAGACATAATCAATCAATGAGGCGATATTTTTCTTTTTCAGTATTGTATTCCAAAGCTCTTCGGGAACAAAGTCAGGTATCGCGTTTTTAAATATCAAACGTCCCGCCGTTGTAAATATCGTCCTGTCATCCACTCTTGTTTTAATTTTTGCGTGTATATCAAGATAACCTGACTCTATGGCTATCATAACTTCATCGATACCTGCAAAGATTTTATTTGAACCTTTGGCGTTTGGTTTTTCCAATGAAAGATAATAGAGTCCCAAAACCATATCTTGAGACGGAACGGTAACCGCTTTTCCACTGGCAGGCAATAAAATATTCATAGAGCTTAACATTAATACTTTGCATTCCGTGATAGCCTCTTGCGAAAGCGGAACATGTACAGCCATTTGGTCACCATCAAAATCCGCGTTAAAAGCAGCGCATACCAACGGGTGAAGCTGTATAGCCTTACCTTCAACAAGTATAGGATGAAATGCCTGGATTGATAATTTATGCAATGTAGGCGCACGGTTCAACATAACAGGATGGTCTTTAACAACTTCCGATAAGCACTCCCAGACCTCGTTTGTTTTTGCCTCTATCATCTTTTTAGCTTGTTTTACGGTAGTGGCGTAACCTTTTTCCTCAAGGCGCGCTAATAGGTGCGGTTTAAAAAGTTCCAATGCCATGGGTTTAGGAAGTCCGCACTGATCCATTCTAAGTTTTGGTCCGACAACAATTACCGAACGACCGCTGAAATCAACCCTTTTCCCAAGAAGATTTTGTCTGAAACGTCCCTGTTTTCCTTTGATGATTTCGGATAGCGATTTTAATGGTCGTTTATTTGAACCTTTAACCGCATTCGCGCGTCTGCCGTTATCAAAAAGCGCGTCAACGGATTCTTGAAGCATACGTTTTTCATTTCTTATGATAATATCGGGTGCGTCAAGTTCTAATAATCTTTTTAAACGTGAATTTCTGTTTATTACACGGCGATACAGATCGTTTACATCAGAAACAGCGAATTTTCCACCGTCAAGCGCAACAAGCGGACGCAAATCAGGCGGAAGGACAGGGAGGATCGTTATCATCATCCACTCCGGTCTATTGCCGCTATTCAGGAAAGACTCCACAACTTTGAGACGTTTTACTATCGTCTTTTTTTTGGCTTCGGAGTTTGTGGTGATTATATCTACTTTTAACTCTTCCAAAATAGCCACAAGATCAAGATCGGATAGCATTTGCTGTATAGCGCTGCCGCCCATAGAAGCTTTGAAACCGGTGCTTTCAAAACGCTGTATAAGAGATTGGTGCTGCTCCTCATTTAAAACATCATATTTGGCTACTTTTTTTGTATTTTCGTTATCGTAATACGCTTCACCGGCCTCTTCAACAATATATGCCTCATAATATAATACGCGCTCCAAATCTTTCATCTTAATACCAAGAAGTGTACCGATACGGCTTGGAAGCGAATTCACATACCAAATGTGAGCAACAGGAGTTACAAGCTCTATATGCCCCATGCGCGAACGTCTAACTTTTGTGCTTGTTACTTCAACTCCGCACTTTTCGCATTTAATGCCTTTGTAACGCATCTTTTTATATTTACCGCATAAGCATTCGTAATCTCTGACAGGTCCGAAAATTTTCGCGCAAAAGAGTCCGTCACGCTCCGGTTTTAACGTGCGGTAATTTATGGTTTCGGGTTTTTTAACTTCGCCGTAACTCCATGATTTTATCTTTTCAGGACTTGCCAAACGCAATTGAAATGCTCTAAAATCGCGCGGTCTATTCTCTTCATTAATATTTATTAGTTCAAACTTTTTCATTATTCGTCCACCTCATCGTAAATCTCAACATCTAACGCTAAAGATTTTAACTCATTAGTCAAAACAAAAAATGTCTCCGGTACGCCGGTATTTGGTATATTCTCACCTCTTGTCAAAGCTTTGTACGCCGATACGCGCCCCTCAACATCATCTGACTTGACAGTAAGCATTTCACGCAAAGTATTTGCCGCGCCATAGGCTTCAAGCGCCCAGACCTCCATTTCTCCAAACCTTTGTCCTCCGAACAGCGCCTTTCCGCCGACAGGCTGCTGCGTTACAAGCGAGTATGGTCCGGTACTTCGTGCGTGAACCTTCTCATCAACAAGATGGTGAAGTTTTAGCATATACATATAACCGACGTTAACTCTCTCTTGCATTTTTTTACCCGTCTTACCGTCATAAAGCTCCGTCTTACCGTCATTGTCAATTTTCGCCATCTCAAATAATTTTTCAAATTCTTCTTGATTTACACCCTCAAATACAGGAGTAGCAAACTTTATCCCCCTACTCCAATCTCTCGCGTACTCTAACAGTTTTTCATCGTCAATCTCATTAATAAACTTTTTGCCGCTCATAAGCTTGGCCATTTCAGCGATTTCAATCATTTTTTTTCGCAAATTGGCTATCAATTCGCTTGTTTTACTCTCTAAAATCCGCTTTATCTGATCACCAAGTCTTCGTCCGGCAAGTCCTAAATGCACCTCAAGGATTTGTCCTATATTCATACGTGAAGGAACGCCTAGAGGATTTAAGATAATGTCTACAATTTCACCGTTTTTAAGATACGGCATATCAACTTCGGGGACAATATTTGAA
Source organism: Campylobacteraceae bacterium (assembly GCA_031263195.1). Taxonomy (GTDB): domain Bacteria; phylum Campylobacterota; class Campylobacteria; order Campylobacterales; family Campylobacteraceae; genus JAIRKW01. Next base: position 50,868 of record JAISGD010000015.1, read on the forward strand.
ACGATACCTTTATTTCCATGTCGGCCGGACATTTTGTCGCCCACCTTGATTTTTCGTTTTGCCGCTATATAGACTTTGACGAGCTTAACGACGCCGTTTGGCAAAATATCATCTTTCTCTACGATATTTAATTTATTATCATGTTCCTCTTTGAGCTTTTTCTTCTCGTTTTGAAAATAATTTTTGAGTCGCTCGTATTTAGCTTGAACATTGTTGTCAAAAGCTTTTACAAGCACATTGAGCGCAAAACGATTCACATTCGCCAAATCATCCTTTGAGATAGAACTTCCCTTCTTATAAATCTTTCTGTTTATCTCTTGCTCTTTAACGAGTTTTTCACGGGAGAGCAGTGAATTGATACGCAGCATCTCTTCCCTATCCAACATCAATAATTTATCATGATGCTCTCTATCCAAGACCTCTTTCTCTTTCTCATAAGCCTTCAATGCTCGTGGGTCTTTGTCATAACCTTTTTTCGTAAAGATTTTTACATCCGTTACAACACCTTCGGTTGACGGAGTCGCATAGAGAGATTTGTTTACTACATGTCCCGCTTTTTCACCGAAAATTGCTCTAAGCAGTCTCTCCTCTGGAGTTGGTTTTACCTCGCCTTTTGGAGAAACTTTACCTACAAGTATCATACCCGGCTTTACGGTAGTACCTATTCTTACAATACCACTTTCATCAAGATGCACTAAATCTTCCTCTTTAACATTAGGAATGTCTTTTGTTATCTCTTCCACACCGTCCTTGAGTTCTCTAGCTTCTATCTCTTTTTCATATATATGCACACTTGTGAAAGTATCCTCTTTTATCAAACGCTCGTTAATAATAACGGCGTCCTCAAAATTGTATCCGTTCCACGGCATAAATGCGACCATAACATTTTTACCGATAGCAAGCTCACCTCTATCCATACTGGGGCCATCGGCTATGATTTGATTAGCTTCTACCTTTTCACCGGATTTTACGATAGGGTTTTGCGTAAAAGTAGAGTTTTGATTTGTCCTTAGATTTTTCTCCAATGCATAATGATCTATGTACGCGCCATTTTCATCTTCGCCTAAAATATAGATATTTTTACTGTCTACTTTCTCGACAACACCCGATCTTTTAGCTTTTATAGCTTCCCATGAATCGCGCGCGACAATTTTCTCAACGCCCGTTCCGACTATCGGAGCCATTGTTCTTAAAAGCGGTACGGCTTGGCGTTGCATATTTGAACCCATCAATGCACGGTTTGCATCGTCGTGCTCCAAAAAAGGTATCAAAGAAGCCGCTATACCGGAAACCATCGCAGAAGAGAGGTCTATATGAGTCACTTTCTCTTTTTCTATAAGAACAATCTCGCCGTTTACTCTAGCTTCTATCAAATCTTCCGTTATTGTGCCCTTTTCATCAAGATTCGTACTGGCCGGTGCGATGACAAGTCCCTCTTCTTGTGTTGCCGTGATATAAACGACTTCATTTGTGACTCTGCAATCCTCAATTTTTCTATATGGAGCCTCAACAAATCCAAGGTCGTTAACTTTTGCGTAAGTAGCAAGTGTATTAATAAGACCGATATTTTGACCTTCAGGCGTTTCAACCGGGCAGATTCTGCCATAATGCGTAGGGTGAACGTCTCGCACTTCAAATCCGGCTCTCTCTTTTACAAGTCCGCCCTCGCCAAGCGCAGACAGACGTCTTTTATGCGTGATCTCACTTAGAGGATTTGTCTGGTCCATAAACTGAGACAACTGCCCGCTTGTGAAAAACTCTAAAATAGAGTTTGTTATCATTTTTGAATTTACCAAGTCATGCGGCATTAAGTCTTCCGCATTTCCGCCAAGCGCGCTGAATTTATCGCGTATGGCTTTTTGCATTTTGGCAAGCCCCGTATGCATTTCGTTTGCTAATAATTCGCCGATAGACCTTATCCTTCTGTTGCCTAAATGGTCGCGATCATCTATGTGTCCCTGTCCGTTTTTGACCTTTATGAGGTATTTAGCTGTTTTGATAATATCCTCATTTGTCATAACGGTAACGTATTCGGGTACTTCAAGGCCGAGCTTATGATTCATTTTCATACGTCCGACTTTTGTTAAATCATATCTTTCGGGATTAAAAAACAGATCGTTTACAAAAAGCTTAGCAGCATCTTTAGTTACAGGCTCGCCCGGACGCATAACTTTGTAAATCCTAATAGCCGCCAAATCATTTTCATCTCCGATATTCTCTGTCTGACGAAGTAGTTTAAGCGTTTCGGCATCCGCTATGAAAGAGTTGATAATAGCGTCATCAACGCCGCTTGCAAGGTCATTGGCTATCTCTATATTTTCACAACCGGCCTCTATGATTTTGAGCATTTTACTCTCTTCGAGCTGCGTCAAAGTATCATATAAAATCTCTCCGCTCTCTTTGTTTACGACAGGCGAAGCTAAGAAACGATTTACCAAAATCTCTGTTGGATATTCTACCCATTTTACGCCGTCTTCAGCAAATTTATCGGCTTTTTTCTTAGTTAGCCTTTTACCGGCACCCATCAAAAGCTCGCCCTCTTCGTCTTTAAGGTCAAAATCAATGCGCCCTACAAAGTTATCAGGAATATACTCCATCAAAAATTTATTATTTCTTATTTTTATGTTTTGTATCGGATAAAACAGTTTTAAAATATCCTGTTTGCTGTATCCTAACGCTCTGAAAAGTATCGTGATAGGTACTTTTCTTCTTTTATTAATACGCACAAAAAGCGTATCTTTAGCGTCATATTCAAAGTACAGCCACGAACCGCGGTCAGGGATAATTTGCGCGGTATATATCAGTTTGTTGGCTACCGTCGCACTCTCCTCTTCTTTGAAAATAACGCCGGGACTTCTGTGTAGCTGATTTACAACAACTCTCTCTACTCCGTTAATGATAAACGATGTACGCTCCGTCATTAATGGAATTTCGCGGATAAAAATCGATTGTTCTTTTATATCTTTTTCGCCGAGTTTTTCACCCGTATCCTCATTTCTATTCCAAAGAATGAGTCTTATATTCATCTTTAAGTTTACGGAGTATGTAAGACCTCTCTCCATGCATTCTCTGACATTATATTTTGGTCTGCCTACTTCGCAGCCTATATACTCTAATGTTAATCTGTTTTGCGGGTCGTGGATCGGGAAGATAGATTTGAAAACTTTCTCTATTCCGCTCTCAACGTCCGTTGTATTAATATTTAAAAAATGCTCATAACTTTTTTGTTGAAGCTGTAACAAATTGGGCACATCAATTTGTGTGGGAACTTTCGCAAAATCGACTCTAAGGCGATTTCCTGATTTTAGGCTGTTTAGCATTAGTTTCTACCTCGTAGTAAAAATTTGAAAAGAAATTGTAGCAACTGCCCTGTACGGCAAGCGTTTATTTTTAGAACACAAAGGGGGATAAACCCCCTTTTTAAAAAAACTTATAAACAAAACTATTTAAGCTCGACTTTTGCGCCTGCTTCTTCAAGTTGTTTTTTAGCCTCTTCGGCATCGGCTTTGCTAATACTCTCTTTAATAATGGAAGGAGTCTGCTCTGTAGCGTCTTTTGCTTCTTTTAAGCCAAGTCCCGTCAATGCTCTTACGACTTTGATGACATTAATCTTTTTATCGCCCGCATCAACAAGAACTACATTGAACTCTGTCTTCTCTTCTGCGACTGCAGCTGCAGCGCCGGCTCCTGCACCGGCTATTACTACGGGAGCTGCCGATACACCGAATTTTTCCTCAAACTCTTTTACAAGAGCGCTTAACTCCAAAACACTTAAATTAGAGATAAACTCTAAAACATCTTCTTTAGTAATTGCCATTTTTAATTCTCCTTATATATTAACCCAATTTTTTCTATGCGGATTGTTCTTTTTTAGCTCTAAGAGCATCTAAGCCGACAACAAAATTCGTAAGCGGCGCATTCCAGACTTGCAATAACATAGCGATAAGTTCATCACGAGACGGCATTGTCGCAAGTGCTTCGACTTTGGAAATATCGGCGATAGCACCATCAACAAAAGCTGTTTTGACAGCGAAAAATTCGGAATCAATCTCTTTTTTGAAATTTGTCGCAACTTTACTGACACTAAGCTGATCTTGTCCCCAAACAAATATATTTGTATCTTTTAAGCCCAAATCACTTATACCGGCATTTTTAATAGCGATAGCAGCAAGTGTATTTTTAATGACTTGCACTTTAACATTCGCTTTTCTGGCTTTATTTCTTAAAGCCTCTATAGCCTTTACATTTAAACCTTTATAGTTACAAACTATTATTGCGTCGGAAGATTTAAACTCTTCTGTGAGTTCGCTTACCAGTTTAACTTTCTCTTCTTTAGTCACTTCTTCTCCTTTCCGACCGGTGATTTCAAGCGGAGCCAAGAGAGAACTCTTGAATTAAGCTTTAGCCTCTGCTATCTCCAATCAAAGATATACCGCTATGGGTACTTTCCTAATTTATTTCAAATCCATCAACTCTTGCGTTTCAAGAGCAACAGATGGACTCATCGTAAGCGATAATGCCGCTGATTTTATATATCTTCCCTTTGCTGTGGAAGGTTTGTGTTTATTGATAGCTTTAATAAATGTCAAAACATTATCAAAGATTTGCTCTTCGCTAAAGCTCACTTTGCCAAGTCCCGCATGAATATTGCCCTGTTTATCGACACGAAAATTTATTTGTCCGCCTTTAGCGTTTTCAACCGCTTTTGCGACTTCCATAGTAACAGTTCCTGTTTTGGGGTTTGGCATTAACCCTTTAGGTCCCAAAATACGTCCTACTTTTCCTACAAGTCCCATCATATTAGGCGTAGCTATAAGAACATCAAAATTAAAAACGCCTTTGCCTATCTCATCTATCAAGTCTTCAGCGCCTACAATATCCGCTCCGGCATTTTTAGCTTCGTCTGCTTTAATATCTTTGGCAATAACTGCGACTCTTACGGTTTTACCTGTACCGGCAGGAAGTACAACAGAACCTCTTACCATTTGATCCGCATGTCTTGGGTCAACATTTAACTTCAACGCTATCTCTACGGTTTCGTCAAATTTTGCCGATTTTAATTCTTTTATAGTTTTTACACCATCTCTCAGCACATACTCTTTATTAGTATCCACTTTTAACAGCAACTCTTGAAATCTTTTTGAAATCTTTTTTGACATATTTATTACTCCCATTTTAGTTCCCAAACATATTAAGGAAACCATTTTATTTTTGACTTTGCGTACAGATTAAACTGCCGCTAACAAGGATCTTGTCCTTGACCTCCAAAAAAGAGGTTTTTGTCTGCCACCCCGTACCTGTCAAGACAAGCGGCGGCGGTCAGGGGTTTTTAATCAACTACTTCTATGCCGATACTTCTGGCGGAACCAGCGATAATCTTTACTGCCTGCTCTTTGTCATCTGTATTCAAATCAACAAGTTTTCTCTCAACAATCTCAAGAATTTGAGCTTTAGTGATTTTCGCAACCTTGTTTTTCAATGGATTTTCAGAACCCTTCGTAATGCCGGCAGCTTTTTTGATTAAATCTGTCGCAGGCGGCTGTTTCGTAACAAAAGTAAAACTCTTGTCGGCATATACTGTAATGACAACGGGGATATTAAATCCAGCCAAATCTTTTGTTCTTTCGTTGAAAGCTTTGCAAAATTCCATAATATTAACGCCGCGCTGACCCAATGCAGGACCTACCGGAGGAGAAGGATTTGCTTTTCCCGCCGCTATTTGCAATTTAATTTCGCCGATTACTTTCTTAGCCATATTACTTTTCCTCTTATACTATTTTCTCAACTTGTGAGTATAAAATCTCTACCGGAGTACTTCTTCCGAAAATAGAAACATTTAAACGAAGTTTGCCGTGTTCCATATCATACTCTTCCACTATACCGGTAAAGTTCGCGAAAGGTCCTTCGGTTATTCGTACGCTTTCGCCATCGTCAAATGATATTTTCGGTTTTGGTGCGCCTTTTTTCTCAGCTTTTTCCAAAATCAACGATATATCTTTTTGACTCAAAGGCGTAGGCTTTTTAGATTCGCCGATAAAACGGCTGACTCTCGGCAAAGATTGAATTTTATGCCACAAATCCGTATCCAAATCCAAATTTGCGAAGACATATCCAGAGTACAGACTTCTCTCGCTAATCTTTTTTTTGCCGTTTTTAACCTCTATAACATCTTCGGTAGGAACTATAATTCCGTCAAGTTTATTCTCTATGCCATGATCGCACACAAGCGTTTCAATAGCGCGCTTAATGCTCTGTTCACTACCAGCGTAAGTCTGTATGGCATACCACTTGTGATTCATAAAATACCTTTTATTATGGAAGACATTATAAAATCCACAAGCGCCAAAAACAGCGATATAATCGTCACAACGATAAAAACTGAAAAAAATGCGTTTCTGACTTGCTCTTTCGTCGGGAATATCACTTTTCTGAACTCAGTTTTAGCGTTTTGTACATAACTTAAAAACTTTTCCATAACTTCCAACCTTATAATGGCAGGGTAGGAGGGATTCGAACCCCCAACCTGCGGTTTTGGAGACCGACGCTCTACCATTAGAGCTACTACCCTAAAAGAAAAATCCTATATACTAGGATTTAACTCTTTAACTTAACTTCTTTGTGAACAGTATGTTTTCTAAGACGAGGGCAGTATTTGGTTGCTTCAAGTTTCTCTGTCTTTGTTTTACTGTTCTTGGTAGTTGTATAATTGATATCTCCGCTTTCGGAACACTTCAAACCTATTTTAATTCTACTACTGCTTTTCGCCATAAAATACCTTTAAAAAAATCACAGGGAAAATCCCTGTGAAATTACTTATTTAACAATCTTAGATACGACGCCGGAACCTACAGTGTGTCCGCCTTCGCGAATAGCAAATCTAGTACCCTCTTCAAGAGCAATAGGCGCTATAAGCGTTACTTTGATTTTGACATTATCGCCAGGCATAACCATTTCAACGCCTTCAGGAAGAGAAATTGAACCTGTAACATCTGTCGTTCTTACATAAAATTGCGGTCTATAGTTATTGAAGAATGGAGTATGGCGTCCGCCTTCCTCTTTTGTCAAAATATAAACCTCACCTTCAAACTCTGTGTGAGGAGTGATCGATTTTGGCTTACATAAAACCATACCACGCTCAACATCCTCTTTCTTTGTGCCTCTCAAAAGGATACCGCAGTTATCGCCGGCCTCACCTTGATCCATCTCTTTTCTAAACATTTCAACACCGGTAACTGTTGTAGTTTGAGTAGGTCTGATGCCAACTATCTCAACAGTATCGCCAACTTTTACAACACCTTTCTCAATACGACCGGTTACAACTGTGCCGCGTCCTGAAATTGAAAATATATCCTCTATCGGCATCAAAAAATCTTTATCCGTATCTCTCTTTGGAGTTGGTATAAAGCTATCCACGGCATCCATTAAATCAAGAACTTTCTGTCCCCATTCACCTACTGTACCTGTTTTCGCCTCTTCAAGTGCTTTAAGAGCTGAACCTGTGATAATAGGGGTATCATCTCCGGGGAAACCGTATTCGTTAAGAAGTTCGCGAATCTCCATATCAACCAACTCGATAAGATCAGCATCAGCTATATCGGCTTTATTCATAAAAACAACAATGTAGGGAACACCAACTTGGCGTGCAAGTAAAACGTGTTCGCTTGTTTGAGGCATTTTACCGTCAGTCGCAGCAACTACAAGTATAGCTCCGTCCATTTGAGCAGCACCAGTAATCATGTTTTTGACATAGTCGGCGTGACCCGGGCAGTCAACGTGCGCATAATGGCGATTTTCAGTCTCATACTCAATGTGAGAAGTAGCAATTGTAATACCTCTCTCTTTCTCCTCCGGAGCATTGTCGATATTGTCATAATCTTTAAGCTCTGCAAGACCTTTAGTCGCTAAAACACCTGAAATAGCAGCAGTCAATGTAGTTTTGCCGTGGTCAACGTGACCAATGGTACCTATGTTTACGTGTGGCTTGGTTCTTGAAAATTTCTCTTTAGCCATCTTTATCCTCCATATTTTAGGTTTTGATTTTTTAAAATCATATTTAATATCTAACTTGATCTAAAGCTTCTTGTAAAGCTTAAACTTTACGCTTTAAAGGCGTAACTGGAGCTCATAGAGGGACTTGAACCCTCGACCTCTTCCTTACCAAGGAAGTGCTCTACCTCTGAGCCATATGAGCCTGTCTCTCTCCTCATACGCCAAAGTTGTTGCGGCAAGGAGTGCGCTTTTGCGACGGGTTTGTCCGCGTCTACGTTCAAAGAGGGTGATTATACTCAAATTATTATTATAATATGATTATAAAGACTCTCAAATATAGTAAATAATGGTAGGAGGTTGAGTAACGATAGGTTAATTCAACAGCTCCCAGTCAAATGCACCGCTTTTTGGTAATTTCGCTCTATTTTTAGAAAAACAGAACAAAAACCTTGCCGAAAAATTTTGGAGCGGGAAACGGGACTCGAACCCGCGACCCTCAGCTTGGAAGGCTGATGCTCTAGCCAACTGAGCTATTCCCGCATCAAAATTAATGGTGGTGAGAGAAGGAATCGAACCTTCGAAGACAAAAGTCAGCAGATTTACAGTCTGCCCTCGTTGACCGCTTGAGTATCTCACCTTGTTAGCGGTTTTACCATTATCTGGTCAAACACTGCCTAAAACTTTTCGAAAAAATGGAGCCGGCAAAGGGACTCGAACCCCCGACCTACTGCTTACAAGGCAGTTGCTCTACCAGCTGAGCTACGCCGGCCTAATTTTTTGCGAACGGAGATTATATCTCAAAAGCAGCGACAAGTCAAGAGAAAAGGTTGCCTTTTAGAAATATATTTTTTATTTTTAGACTATTATTTCTAATTGTTTCCTTTTACTTGTCGCCAATTGCTGATAGCATATGGATACTCAAGCATAAAATTTGCTATTATGCCGAAAACAAAGGTTTTATATGTTAAAAATCCTCTTTTCACCGAGTGAAACAAAAAGCAACTTTTCACCCACAACAGTCAATCTCCAAAACGCGCTGTGGAAAGCGGAAAAGTTTCCTTTGAGGCTTAAGTGCATAGACCTTTACAATAAAATAATACAAAACAATAACAAAGCAGAACTCTCAAAGCTTTTCGGTTTAAAGCATGAAACAGGTAAATTTTTAAACATTGATACACATTTGTGTCTTGCTCAAAAAGCTATTTTAAGATACATTGGTACAGCGTATAAAAGCTTGGGGTACATCTCTTTAGATAAAAACTCACAAAACTTTATAGACGAAAATGTGATGATTTTTTCCAATCTTTTCGGTCCTGTTTTGGCAGGAAACTTTTTACCGTATTACAAAATAAAATATGGTGAGAGTCTGCGCGGGTTTGATGTCGGCGCATATTACAAAACAGGCTTTGAAAGTGATATTGATAAGTGGCTTGAAAATGGTTTAATAATAGATTTAAGAGCTGCTTTTTACGAAAAATTTTATCAGCTAAAAACACCGTATATAACGATGAAATTTTACAAAAACGGTAAAATTGTAAGTCATTTTGCGAAAGAGTACAGGGGTTTCATCTTACGCAAATTGGCTATTTGCAGACCTTGCAGTATAGAAGAGTTTCAAGAGGTAAATTTTCAAAACCTCACTATTAATGATATTAAAAAAAGCGGCTCAAAAATAGAATACTCATATAGTATAAAATGAAAAATTTAGTTTAGAAAATGTAAAATTAATCAATAAATTTTATAAGGGAGCAACAATGGAATGGTTGATAGTTGTAATTTTGATAATTGCAATATTTTTTATCACTAGAAAATACGATAGCGAGATCAAAATGTTAAACAGCATGATAGAGTTAAACCGTAACGCTATTGATGAAAATATTAAAAACAAGCCAAAAATAAAAAAGAGTACTGAAGGAGATATCAATACTAAAAAGAGAGTGGGTAAAAAGAGTGCGATAAAAAAATCTCCCGCCAAAAAAAAGATTTCTACGGAATAAAAATTCCGATCTATTTAAAACATCTTGGAATGTAGCTTGATTTTGATTTTTTGAGAGCGCGAGAAGAGTTGCGATGTTAAAGTATTTGTGTGGGAGGGGGTTTTATAAAAGTTGGTATTTTCCAAATATTATAACAGACTGTGACAACGAAACATCTTCTCACAAAGAGAATGTATCCAGCTTATCTCACTAAAATCTGATTCTATACTTAAAAGAAAATAAAAATTAACAAAAAATGCAAAAAACATAATAAAAATTATGATAACAATGTCGATCCTTTTTTATTTATGCCATAGATATTTGCAATATTGCCATCCTTTGGTAAAATATTTAAGACTGATAGTTTTGCCTTTTTATCAATTGTTAAATCAATAATATCACTCACTTGCGTCAATTGTTTAAAATGGCAAAAATGATCCATACTAATAAATACCCGTTAAAAAGATAGCTATCTGCCTAAAAACAGAAATCAGGGGGCTGATTTCGTTCAATATTCTTTTATCGCTTTTTAGTTAAAATAAATGCATTTTTATTTAGGCAAAGGTTTCTTATGGCACAAACTATAACAGAAAAGATTTTTAGTTCACATGTAAGTAAAAATGTATACGCGGACGATATCATAGAGAGCAAGATAGATATGGTCATAGGAAATGATATAACAACTCCTATCTCTATTCGCGCGTTTGAGGAGAGTAAAGCCAAAACTCTTGCGAATCCTGATGGATTTTCCATCGTTATGGACCATTATATTCCCACAAAAGATATAGCAAGCGCAAATCAAGCGAAAATATCGCGCGAATTTGCATATAAACACAACTTAAAACACTATTTTGACGAAAAAGATATGGGTATAGAGCACGCGCTTTTACCGGAAAAAGGACTTATAGTTCCGGGCGATGTGATAATAGGAGCGGATTCTCATACATGTACGCACGGGGCATTGGGAACTTTCGCGACAGGCGTGGGATCTACGGATTTAGCGTACGCGATGATAACGGGGGAAAATTGGTTTAAAGTTCCAAAAAGCATAAAAGTTGAGTTCAACGGCAAACCAAATGAGTTTGTTTATGGGAAAGATTTGATTTTGGAAATTATTAGAATGATAGGCGTTGACGGCGCGTTATATCAAACTCTTGAATTTACCGGAAATTCTTTAGAATACTTTACTATGGACGATAGATTTAGCCTCTGTAATATGGCTATAGAAGCCGGAGCAAAAAACGGTATAATCGCGGTTGATGATATAACAAAAGAGTTTTTAAAAGATAAAAAAATGCCAAGAGAACCTAGATTTTTCTATTCGGACAAAGACGCGAACTATACGCGTATTTTAAAAGTAGATATATCCAAATTGGAAAGCGTTGTGGCATATCCGTTTTTACCAAGTAACGGTAAAAGCATATCAGAAGCCGTGAAGGATGATTTAAAGATAGATCAAGTATTTATAGGAAGTTGCACAAACGGGAGATTAAATGATCTAAGAATCGCGGCAAAAATCCTAAAAGGCAAAAAAGTCGCTAAAAAAACAAGAATGATAGTAACGCCTGCTACGCAAAAGATTGCTTTGCAAGCGCAAAAAGAGGGACTTTTCGATATTTTCATAGAAGCGGGGGCAGTTGTTAGCAACCCTACGTGCGGCGCGTGTCTTGGCGGATACATGGGGATTTTAGGTAAAAACGAAAGATGTGTTGCTACTACAAATAGAAATTTTGTAGGCAGAATGGGGGACAGAACAAGTGAAGTCTATCTCGCAAATTCAGCAGTAGCGGCGGCAAGCGCGATAAAGGGCAAGATAGCCGATCCTAGAGAAATTTAATCATAAAAAATCCAGCATAGGAGGGTAGATTTGTAAAAGACTTGTCACTATTTGTATTTTGACACGGCAAACTTGATAAATTTATAACAACAAAGCCAATCTCTCTTTAAGTCTCATATACTCATTTTTGCCCTCTATCACAAAAGCTATTTTCTCTTTGCTAATCTTTGTAAACTCTTCTTCCAATCTATTATAATTTTTACCCACAAAACTTCCGGACGAACGCATAAGATTTTCCAGTTCATATATGTGAAAAGAGATCTTTAAACGCTCTTTTATCTCGTCAAGTTTTGGTTCGTAAACGCTGAATTTTGTCGGATTTTCCTCGTATAGCTTTATAGAATTTTCTATCCTGCGTTCCAAAAACGCCACTACAACTTCGGTCGCGTTTTGATAGTTAAACTTCACTAAAGAACCTACATGTTTAAACTCTGAACTGATTTTGGCAAAACTATCGCTTATCTCGTCGCTGAAAGGCTTTAAAATATTTTCATAACTTTTTGAAGCAAATCTGCGTACGTTCGCGAATTGTATATCGGAGTGCAACGGTTTGGTTTTGCGTATCAACTCATAAGGTTTTTGCCACTCCAAAATTCTTGCTTCCAATTTTTTAAACACTTGAGCATTTTGTAAATTGACCTCATTTTGAATGACTTCAAGCGATTTTAGATACTGTTTAAACATTTTGCCTATCAAATCATCGTCAAAAAAGAGTTTTTTATATACTTCGTCGGCGTTAATCTTAGGCGCTTCGTACTTATGAGCTGCGAAAATCTCTTTACCTCCGAAAAATCCGACTTTTGCTTTCGCGTATCTTACCCTTTGCGAACTTGTTTTTTTGGACAAAATCTCTGTGGCAATTTTTTCTATAATCTCTTCAATTTTCAAAAAAGATTCGTTCAGAGATTTTGCGAAATGGCTTTTAAGTTCTTCAAAAGTTTTTATCGCCTCTTTCACATATTCGCTCAAAATATTCTCAAGCTCTTCATATATGGATATTATTTTTCCTTCTTGTTCCATCAATGTCTCAATCAAAAGCTTTACATCCTGCGTAATAGCAAACTCTTTAGCGCTTATGGATATCGGCTGAATCTCTTTATAGATAAACGACATCACGGCTTCTATGTTGGATTCTTTTAAAAGCTCCTCATTTTGAGACGCGTTTTTTTTATTGAGGATTTCGTTTTGTTTGTTGAACTCTTCCAACGCCTCGTCAAGCATCTGTTTTTCGATAATATAACCGTTTTGTGACACGCTTTTTTTAAATCTTTTTAAAGCGTTGTCAAAACTCTCCTCCAATACGGTCTCTTTTTTGTTTGATCTCGCCTCCACCGCTTGCTTCGCAGATATTGGGATGACTTCGCTGAAATATTTTTTGAAAGCATGTCTCACATATTCGCTCGTTTGTTTTACTTGCTCCGCGGAAAATTTATCTTTTTGATTTAAGACGCAAAGCGATTTATTTTGATAAAAACGCATAAATTTTTCCAATACCTCAGCTTCGCTCATTTTGCCGGCATTATCGATGAGGCTAAGCCAAATTATGCCGTCCACTTCTTTCAACACAGCTTCCGTCGCCGCAGTATCTGAAAAACTTTGGGAATTAAGTCCCGGGGTATCTACAAAAATTATATCTTTTAAAAGCTCTAAAGGGGCGTAAAGCGTGATATAGTCTATATCGTCCGCCAAAGCGCTTCTTTGGTCTGTGAAGTTCGCGATAATTTCCACTTGAAAAAAAGCTTCCCTGCCATCTTTATAACGCACCATAATGCTAAATTCATCGCCGTAACGGATGTAATTTACTTTTGACGTAACAGGCGTTATGCCTGTGGGCAAAATATTTTTAGCCAAAAGTGCGTTTAAAAATGTGGATTTACCGCTTGAAAACTGCCCTGTAATAGCCACTTTCATAGGCTCTTCAGCTCTTATTTTTAGTTTTTTTATCGCTTCATCCAATTCAATAGAAGCATACATGTGGGGCTTTGTGAGAGCAATTCCCACATTGTTTACAAATTTTGAAATATTTTCAAATCGCGCGTTTTCTTCGTTCTCTAACGCTTTAAACTCTTTTATAAACTCTTCAAATAAACTCATGCCATAATCTCCGACAATCTCTCTTGTATGCTATCCAATATCAAAAGTTTTTCTTGTATGATTTTTTTTCGCTCCTTCGCTCTTTGTTTGTCGGAAGCCAACATCTTTATCTGCCTTTTCAGACTTTCCACTTCATCTTGCATAATACTTTTAGCTCTGCTTAGCGGCTCCTCGTTACGCAAAGTAAAATCGTCCGTGAGATTATTATTTAAAGTTTTTAAAATTTTCAAAAGCTCTTTTTTTATCACGACAAATTCGTCGTTTAAATGCGAATTTATATTGTCGCCAAACTCTTCAACGGTTGATTTGGAACATTTTCTTAAACTTGTCAAAACTCTTAGAATAAGTACGGAAAAGTTTAAACTTATTCCATTTGTCTGATTTTCAAAAAAAGCTTTCGCATCAAATTTTGGCATATCCAAATCCGTCTTAACATCTTCAAAAAGCGTTGAAAGTCTCTCCTCTACGCTTAGAGATTTTTTGCTGAAACTAAATCTAAAATCTCGTATCAAATCTATCATACCATCTTTCAAACCGCTCTCTACTATATAAGCTATACGCTCTTCGGTCGGCTTTTTTTTATTCTTGTTTAATTCGTATCTCACATCGTCGTAAACTCTTGAGAATATCTTGTCTCGCAAAGCGTTAGCTCTCGCGTCAAGTTCCATTAAAGCCGCGTCGCCAAACTCTTTTAGCTCTTTTGCGGAATCTTTTACATGTGATAATAATTTTTCAAGCCTTTTCTCTTTTTTCTCATTTTGACTTTTTATAGTTTCAAATTCCGCTTCCAGTTCCTCAGACGACTTGCTAAGATTTTCATTCTCTTTTACAAAAGCGTTTACGCACTCTTTTGACGCAAGATATAAAATTTTAGCGTTTGAGCGAATCAGTAGATTAGCTTTTGGACTTTTGGGACCAAAAAGTGCCTCGTTTAAATACTTTTCTACCTCAAAAATGCCGGTTCGCTCCTCGCTGTATCCAAGAGCCAAAGCCTTTTTCGCCTCTCCCGTGCGATGCATTAGAGCCAATTTACCTGCTACTGCTATAAAATCTATACTTTGAGGTTTTAAAAGAGTACTTTTATTTAGTTGTTCAAGTCGTTTTTTTATACTTTTTGTCGTATAGGCGATGACTTCTGAGAGTTCCTCTTTCGTTATCGCGTCTATCCTTGTTATAATTACCAAAAGTTTTGAAACTCCCTGATAGGCAAACGCGTCGGCAATGAATTCCACATCTTTCTCGCTGGCGCTTTGAGCGGCATTCATCAGATGTATCAGCAAATCGCAAGAATTCAGATACTCTTTAGTTATCTCTTCTCTTTGTATCACCGGATCGTCAAGTCCCGGAGTATCCACTATCGTAACGCCGTCTTTTAAAAATTCAAGATTTGTGTAAAGCTCTACGCTTTGAACGAGATTGCATTTCATATCCGATTTTTCAGCGGAGGTGTAAAGACCGATATCGTTTATATCTATCTCTATCTGTCTGCCGTCTTTTGTGATAAACTTATCTATTTCATTGCCGAATTTAGCCTTTGTCTCTTTGATAAATTTAGAGATTTGTTCTACATGTTGCGCGCTTTTTTCTATCTCTTCCCACTTCTCTTTGTTCCAAAAATTAACCTTAACTTTTGGTATATCTGAGTATCGTAAAAGCGTCAAATTCGCGGTTTCCGGCACAACAGCCGTTCCTAAAATATTTGAACGCAAAAGCGCGTTTAAAAGGGTGGATTTGCCGGCATTCATAACGCCCGTTATTCCTATGGAAAAATTACGATTTTTAAGCGATTTTTGAGCACTTTCAAGCCGTTTTTTTATTAAATCGCCCTCAACGATTTTAGAAAGCGTCAAAAGCGTGTCAAATAAAATATCCATCTTTTCTTGAAACGTTTTATCATCTAGAGCAGGTTTTGAACTCTCGTCTTTTTGCTCATTTTTGGTTTCCAAAGATAGAGTAAAAATCTTTTTTATCTCATCTGACTTTTGAAAAGCCAAAATTTCCTCATTTGAAAGTTTATCAAGAGCTCCAAATAACGCTTGCTGAAACTCTTGCGAATTTTTCTCTTGAAAAACTTTTAAAATTTCATTTTTTTCTCTTTGCAGATCAAAATTGATAGGGTTTAACTCAAATAGATTTTCCAAAATTTTAGAAAACGCGCTAAGTTTTGAAAATGTATCTAAATTTTTTTCATCAACACACAAGATAACAGCGCATAATTTTGCCAATTCTTCTATGTTGATGTTGTGATTTATATTTGACATTATCAATCTTTATAGAAATTTTAACTTTGGAGTATATCAAAAATAATGTGAAATGCCTTTTAATGACAAACAACATCTTGATATTTTTTTGTTACCGATAGTGTTTAGCAACAACTATCAAACTTGCTATAATGGGTTTAGTGGATGTTATATTATTTCCTGCCCGATTTTATGTTATAAATATGACTTTAGAATTTTTAAGAAGTTCGGGTTACCTACTACTTCGTTTACACACCAAGAAAATGATCTGTCCAAGCATACTACTCAATCTTTTTAAATGTCTTGATTATCTTGCGCATTTTATGGCTATCAATATTATGTCTCGACTATTACCCAAATCTTTTATTTTAGATAGTTACAATGATTTCAAACTTGAACTCATTTGGTTTTAAGTAATTGTTATTAGATTACAAAGTGCGATCTTAGAGGCTTTTGAAATCGTTTAAGGTTAGGTGATTTTTGTATGGTGGAGTGTAGGGGGTACCAATAATAGATACCTATGTAAAAACGCTATAAACCCTCTTGAGTACACACTTTATTAGCGTAATTAAGCTTTATCAAAAATCGTTAAAACTACCGTATAACTACCAAACTTTCAAAAAATCGTAAAAATTTTATGTGAAGATGTTGTAAAATTGCATTACATTACTTATTATAATAGTTTATGGCTGTAATAATTTTGAAAAGGAAAAAAATGACTGTAGAAAAAGAAAGTAATAAAATTGTTTTTTGCGGTGATTTATTAGATGACGTTATTGGGTTAGCTCAAGTTTTGGCGTTAGCTTGCAATTCGCAAGAGTTAACAGAAAGGACAATACTTGAGGGTGAACAACGCGGCTTATCGGTTATTTGTATGTTACTTGAAGAAAAAGTCGCAATAATCAATAAAAGTCGGCTATTTATGCATTAAAAGCTTGTGGTTTCCATAAAAAATGCGCCTCTTTTAAAATAACTTCCAAAAAAGGCGTACGCGATATTTTAAGAATGAAATGTAGTAATGCGATAAAGGCATTAAAGCAGTATCGCCATTATTACAGCATAATGTTTTGCAAAACAATGGCTGACAAAAGCTATTTGCTTGACTTTGTGAATATGGCGTCGGTGCGTATAAACTCAAAGCTTAATAATGTTTTTATGGGTTAAATATCAAAAGCTTTGCTGTGTTGTTTTGACATATTCCATTCAAAGCCTAATAAGCTATTTTGTTGATTAACCTATTGGGAGATTTTAATGGTTGCTAATTTTGGGATAATTTTAAAACCCCTTAAAGTATCATAAAATCAACATTTAAAGCCTTTTGAAAACCTCAACTTCGGGGTAATTTTTGGGATAAAAAGCCTATTTTTGAGATTTAATAAGCAATGCATATTTGTCAAAAAGCCCACATCTATGGGCTTTACAAGCTTTTTGTTTTCCAAAACATACCTATCCTCTCTAATTTATGCTTTTTTTAGCATTGATATAATATTGCAAACCCTGCTATACGCTAAATTGTATTCTTGGCTTATTTCTCTAATGGCTTCGGTGTTTGTTTTGCTATTTTGTAGCTTATTTTTATAGTTTTTAACCATATCATCGTTACGAAAAGTATGTTTATAAGATGGGATATACATATTCCCGCCACCACAAATCTTACATATTTTGGCAATTGTGGCACCATTTTTTATATCATTGTAAAATTGAAAAAATAAATCAGAATTTGAGATTATCATACTTATTTGCCTGATGTTTTATCTTTTGGGTGGTTGCGGTAGTTGTAAAGACGCTTTACGACCTTTACAACAAGCCATACAAGAATGGATAAAGTACCAATTGCGCCTGATAACAATGGTAAGAGTAGCCACAGAACAATTCCAATAACAATAATGCAAACAATAGCGATTATTATGCCTGCTAGTCCATAAGATATCGTATCATCAATATTGCCCCCGTGTATATGTAGCATATTACAAAAGTAATGACAGTTAATATAAAAGCGATAATGTTATAGTAATGTTCTGATGTTTTCATTTTGGGATTATAGCGATTGTTTTATAAAATAAATAGCATAACCTCTTAAAAGATTATGCTAAATGGGCTTTAAGTGCGCAATTATGATTATACTGTTTATTCTCTTATGTGATGGTTTGGCTTTGTTGTTGGTGCTTTTTTATTAGATAATGTGCGACTTACCCTTTTAAATTTGAATATGTTTTTGGCATAATTTACTACCTTTGAGATGATTTTATTGATTAACTTAATAGGACGCGATGAGGTTAAACCTGTAAGTATGGCGATACGTGAATTTTGAAGTGATGGAGTTATAATGCGCCTTGTTGTTTGATGTGTGGCTAAGAGGCTAAAATCTATCTCTACTTGATAGCCTAAAGCCTTTTGAATAATCTTTTGACAATGCTCTTTTATGTCATCTTTATTGCTATCTAAATGTCGCTTTTTAAAGCAAAATTCTATTCTGTGTGTAGTTATATGAATAGTCTTTTTATGATAGTATTTAATAGCCAAATGCTGATTTATCTTTTTTTCGTTTGATGTTTTAAAGTATATCCTATTTTTATATTTAAACATTATCCTTTTGACATTGTCGGATATTGTTTTGAGATTAGGCTTTTTACTGCTGTCAATCGCTACGTCAATTCTTGAGAGTTTTATATCGCTATAAAACATTGTCATAAAGACTTTACAATCTTTGATTATTGTTTCGGATAGCTTATTGTATTGATGTAAGCCTTTAAATGTAATATAGTGATGGCTTTAGCTCTTGAATGCTGTGTTATGTTGTATTCTAAGCTTGTATTATGCGATTTGATTTTTGCCAAATATGTATAATAGCACCCATTGCTGCATTTAAAGCTTTTCAATAGCTTTTTATTAGCCTGCTCTTTGATATCTACAAGAATTATGCCGTTTTTTATGGCTGTTACTGTTCCGAACGCTTTTAATTTTGGTAAAATATCAATCGGCAGGCTAAAGATTAAGCTATCAATGCTTTCTTGTGTCGCCGAAAAGGCAATCAAACAAAGTTTTCAGACTTTGTCCTGCTTTGTTTGTTTTACCGTTGGTATGTGTAGAGGCTTCAATTCTTGACATATCAACGGTTTTTTTATTGTGGCTTCTTTGCTCTAACTCACAAATATAATTCTTGGCTTTAGCTCTTTTTTCCTGCGGTATAAAACGTATTTTAAAAGTTTTACCGTTTTTTGTTATGGTGCGCTCACTGATGAGGTCTAACGTCAAAAGTTCGCAAAAGTATTGATTTGGATTTGACATTTGGTCGCCAAAATCAAGACTTGTTAAAGCCTTTTTGCTGTCGTAAAGCTTTTTAAGTATTTTTAGCATATTACCCATTTTCTTTTACCTCAAGTTATGATACTTTTTGCGTATTAGCTAAAAACTCATTTAATGCTTTGATTGAATACCTAACAGCTGAATTACCTTTGCCTGTTTTAATGTAAGGAATGCCTATACCTTGTGAGCGCATACGTGATAACGTTGAAACAGATAGCCTTATGTATTGAGCCGCCTCTTTTGGCGTTAAAGCCTTTTTTTGAATGTCGTTTGACATTGTGTAAACTCCTTTGAATGAATTTGTGCAATTATGCAATGAAACAGTGGTATTTGTAAAGAGCTTATGTAGATGCTTTTTTAAACGCTTTAAACGCGTATCTTAGGGCTTTTAAAAGGTTTTAAAAGGTTTTAAACGGGTGTATTTTTTTTAAAAAGTTAGTGGCTTAAATACTGTTTTGTTGATTAACTTAATAGGACGTGATAAGGTAAGCGTATGCTTTTTTACTTGTTGTTTTTGGCATTCTCTTATAATCGCCTGACAATGTAGAATTTGCTTTTTTAATTTCGAGTGTGTTTTTGAAATAATTAATAATATCTAATGCCATATCTCTATTATCCGTTATTTTTATGTACTCGCGACCAAAAACATTTATTATTTCAGCGGGCAACATTCCTTTATATTTTGTTTTTTTTCTGCGTTTTTTGTATCGCGATAAGTGGGTATACAATGAGAAGCAAAGGACAGAATGTTCAATTTTATACGTTGTGTCGTTGCCAAAGCACATTATTTCCGATATTGAGCGGCTATGCATACTACTTGTGGCTATGTTGTGTATCAATCTGATAGCTTGGGAGTATTGTTCTTTATTATCAAAGTTTGTATAGTCTATAATATCCGTCATTAGTTGTCTTTTTATTGACGGATAGCGTTTATTGATGTCCGAATTTATGTATTCTTTAAATTCCGACTTGGTTAAACCATTATATTCATAACCCGATACCATACCGATAGGTGTTTTTTTTAAAGTGTCTTTATGGCGATTTTCTTTAGGCGGTAATTGCGGAAAATAATTATGTTGATTATTTTCTATAAATTTATATAAAAGCGTTTCAAGCTTATCGGGTGTCATATTTTGTTTTTCAGATAATTGTTCTATTAGTGCGCCATCAATTATATCTATTGCCATAATCTTTTTACCGCCTCTAATCCGTTGTCGGGAGCTAATTTTGCATACCTTAACGTGTCTTTTATGTCTTTATGGTCTAAAAGCTTCATAATCGTAAATATCGGAATGCCTTTGATAGCTAAGTGGCTGGCAAACGTATGACGTAATGAGTGTATGACCACTCGGTTTTTAGCGTCTCTAACGTCTAAACCATCATTAAAAAGCTTATTTAAGCGCGGCTGGAGTTGCTTTTGTATATTTTTTGAGGTGATATTAATCAGCAAATCATTAGGGCTTTTTAGCGTCTTTAATCTCTCTTGTACCAAAGGCAAAAGACTATCGGCGATAAAACCTTTGTATGTGCGGTTTGTTTTGTGATTTTGTAATGTTATGGTTTGTGTGATGAGGCTTATATCTTTTTTTCTGATTGACGTTATCGTCTCAAGCCTCGCGCCCGTACTAAGAGATAACTCTACAAACAGTAAAAGGGTTGGTTTGTCTTTGATGGCTTCTTTGAGTATATCAACCTCATCAGTAGTCAAATAGCGTTCTCTTGTGTTATCGTGTTTTATCTTGCCTATCTTTTTACAAGGATTGACCTCTTTAAAATCGCCTCTATCAATGGCAAAGTTGAATAATGTGCTTATCTTACCTATGAAATTATTTATCGTTTTTGGGGCTTTGCCATTGTCCTTGAGCGTGTTTTTGATTTGATTAATATCATCGTCCGTAAACTCTTTTAAGCGGCTTTTGCCTGTGATGTCTATCGCTGTTGATACGGCAAAATCAAGCTGTTGTTTTGTTTTGGGCGTTAGCTCTTTACTATTTTTGTAAGTTTGGACTATTTCCGCAAGACTAATGTCACTCTTTTGCTTATATTTAACGATAGGAGCGTCATTACCAAATTTTAATTTATTTAAAATATCAATTCTTTGCTGATTTGCAAAGCTTACGTTTATGCCTTCGCTCTTTTTGCCTATTTTGACCCACCGTTTTTTATCGCCCTCCCTGTATGTTATACTGTAAACATAATCGCCGTTTTTTAAAATCTTATGATAAACATTAGGATATTTTTCACTGCTCTTGATATACGACATCAAATCCCTTTATTATATGCCAAAGTTTTTAACTACCATATAACTACCGAAATTATACATTATTTGACAAGACTTGACTTTTTATGCTATTATTACAAGTATGATTTGAAGGGGCTTTTAAAAGCTTTTGAAATCGTTTAAGGTTAGGTGATTTTTGTATGGTGGAGTGTAGGGGGTTCGAACCCCTGACCTCGACGCTGCCAGCGTCGCGCTCTCCCAGCTGAGCTAACACCCCTTTATTTTGCTACGGCAACATAAAAACTTAAACTCTTTAAATTTACTACATGTAGCCGTATACTTGCAAATTACAGTTTCTACACGCAAAACCAACAATATCGTTTTGACAAAAACCGCTTTTACAAGTCTATCAATCAAAAACGGTATTATACAAACAAAACCTTTAATCTTTTTAATAAAAAGAGAGTTCGTCTATTGCCAGACAGAATATAAAATGACGGGCTGCTTTTGCCGCTTGCCTTGTTTTTTATCCAAATGGACATTTTAAAAAGCGGAACATAATACGATAACCGCTTAATATTCTCCATCAAATGCCAATAGCGTATTGTTTTAAAGTTTCCCTGTTTTCAAGCGCGCAAACTTCAAAAACTTCGTCTCCGATTTGTACTTTATGCGGCTTGTTTTTCTCTATTTTGGTATACGAAAGCGCGGCTTTGGCGGCTAAAATCTTTTCCTCTTGAGTAGCGTTTTTTGAGATTTTACCATATGGAGCGGGAATGTCATCCCCTAAAAAAATATCCAAAAACTCGTCGTTTCTAAACTCTTTTAAGGTATTGTTCTCACTCTCGTTTCGTCCCAATACCATTTTCGCGCCACATGTTAATCTAAAATGTCTGCCGATTTTTAAAAGCGCGACATCCTCTACATGTAAAGGTTGATATTTGACAAAATCGCGAAGTTTGGCACTGAAATATATATCTGTAAGCAAACATCCGCCGCCGGGACTCGCGTACTCTTTAAAGCCAAATTCCAGAGCTAACGCTATCTGCCTTTTTCTGTCTCTGCCCTCGATATCAAGCAGTTTTTCTCTATCAACCCATCCGTTTATTTCAGGTTTTGTAGGCGCTAAAAGTTTCGCGCTCATCGGTCTTAGCACAAGTCCGTCGTCATCGCCAAGTTCTAGCACGTTTTTTAAAGCTTTGGAGTTTTGGCTCATGGGACGCTGTCCTAATACTTCGCCGGTAATAATAAAATCAGCATTCTTTTCTTTTAAAAGTTCTTTAGCTTTTTTCATCATAAAAGCGTGACAATCTATGCACGGATTGAAGCGTTTGCCATATCCGTATTTTGGAGAAAAAAGCACCTTTTGCAAATACTCCTCTCTTGCGTCTATAACTTCAAAATCCGCTCCAGCCGCATATGCTCTTTGTCTAAAAAGTTCCGACATATCTTTAGTTGCGCCAAAACCTATATTTATATTTATAGCCTTTACATGTATGCCTTGATTTGTCATAAGCTTCATAGCTATCATGCTATCAAGCCCGCCGCTAAAAAGCGCTAAAGCTCTCATAATGTACCAATTCTCCTTTTTTCAAGCGTGCAGTGATATTTTGTATTTTCCTGATTAAAAAACTTTTTTTTTCAAAGCTATCGGCACTTTTTTTTATATTTTCCAATTTTTCCTCATAAAACGCATATAAAAACGGTATCATAGCATTAACTAACTCGCCCTCATCGTAAACCTTTATCTCATCAAGCAGCAAAAGCCGTCTCAATTTCGGATGTTCCGTCTGCTCTTCAAGCAGCAACGCAAGTTCTTCACTATGCACTTTAAACATGGAAGCGTCTATGGTATCCATAGCTATATGAATAAATGCAGGCTTTATCAGTAGTGTTTTAATGATAGAAAGTTCTAATGTATCCTCAAAACTATTGCGCGGGTCGTTTTTTTGCGCGGGTCGTTTTTGACCCAATATGATGAGATTTGGCTTGATATTCAGCATATTCGCCAATACCCCAACATAACTATATGCAAGCACTGACGACAGTGTACGCAGATATATCATCGCCTCTTCCAAAGCTTTTTGTTTTTCATGCGCGTTTTTTAAATCATATTTTACGACAATATGTTCAAGGCAAAAATCTATAAAATCTTTCGGATTACCGTAAAGCGCGCTAAGCCTGTCTATAAGCCCTTTTTGCACCATATCCGCAGGATCCATACCGCCGTTAAAAAGTACAACCCCTCCGTTAATGTTATGCGCGGATAAAAGTTTTGAAGCTTTAAATGCAGCTTCTACTCCGGCATTATCTCCGTCATATGACAAAATGACTTTAGGTTCCCCTCTAAGCAACAGCGGTATATGCTCATCTGTAAGCGCCGTGCCTAATGTCGCGACAGCCTCGTTAAATCCCGCTTGATGCAACATCACAACATCAAGATAGCCTTCACAAATAATGATTTTTTTATTGCGCATTATAAATTCACGTGCTAAATGGTAACCGTATAAAAGCCTTGATTTATTGAAGATTTTGGTTTGAGGTGAATTTATATATTTTGAAGGATGATTTGTGATAGTGCGTCCGCCAAAACCGACAATTTTGCCACTTGGCGAATAGATAGGAAAAGTGATACGCTCAATAAACCTCGCGTACTCATTACCGTTATCATTGATGCCTGTAACACCGAGTTCTATCGCTTCAGAGCGTGAAAAAGAGCGTTGTTTTAAAAAATTCAAAGTGGCAAAAGAGGCAGGGGCGTAACCTATCTCAAACTTTTCTATTGAAGATTGTCCGATACCGCGTTTGTTGAGATACGAAAGAGCGTCATCGGTTTTATCCAGATTTTGTGTGAAAAAGAGGTTCAGTTGTTCCAGCAGTTTTTTATCGGGTTTCCTTTCACTCGTATCCGAAGTATAAGTAAGCGCAAAATTATTCATCACAGCTATTCTCTCTATCGCTTCAGGATAGTTTAACTTCTCATACTCCATTACAAATTTTATCGCATCGCCACCGGCGCCGCACGCAAAACAGTGATATATCTGTTTAGAAGGACTTACATGTAGACTTGGTGTTGTATCGTTATGAAAAGGACACACCGCCTTAAAGTTTGCACCGCTTCTTTTTAGTTCCAAATAGCTGCTGACGATATCCACTATATCTATTCGTTGCTTTAGCGTTTCAATTGAGCTTTGTTCTATCATAAAAGAAATTATACTCGCTCTTAGCTTGTCTTTGCTATAATCAAAAACATAATTATCAAAAAGGTTTGAGTTTGGATACCCTTTTTATAGAGTATAGAGACCCTATTTTCGGCATTATCATCTTTTTTGCGATTATATTTATCATAGCCTTTTTAAACTATTGGTGGAGCGTCTTTAAAAGCAAAGAAGAGCGATACGGCATAGAACAGTTTATAAAACGTTTTGAGGTTATGGCAGATGCGAACGAATATAAAAAATTGCTTGATGAGTTTAGTATCTCAAGCGAATCTCTAGGACTTCTAGCACACACTTACTCAAAAAGCGGCGAATATGAAAAAGCTATCGGGATCTATGTCATAGCCTTAAAACGCGCAAAAAGTAAAGATGAAAAGCAATATTTTTTATTTGAACTTGGAAAAACTTACTTTAAGGCGGGATTTTTGAGACGAAGCGCGGATATTTTTGTAGAACTTTTGAGATTTTATCCGCGTCATGAAGAAGCGCTGAAAAATTTGACAGTTGTTTATGAGCAATTAAAAGAGTACGATAAAGCACTTGAGACATTAGATGCGCTTGAAGAGATGAACATTGAGGCTTCAAGTGAGAAAAATTTCATAAAAGCCCTCAAAACTCTGCGTGATGAGACAAAAACAATTAAACAAAAATATGAAATACTATCGCACTTAGCCAAAAAAGAATCTATTATCGGGAGAATTTTATTTGAATTTGCCAAAAAAGAGAATCTCTCATTTGACATCAATCTCATAAATGCCAATACAATTCTTGATTTGTTATGGGAATGCGACGAAGAGAAGCTAAAAAACTCTAGCGAACCGCTGATACAGGCTGTTTTATCCGCGAAAGGGGATGGAGAGTGTCCTCAAAATGCTCCTTTTGAATTGGAGATTTTATCAGTTTTAAAAAAGCAAAATTACACCAAAGCAACGCTTAGCTTTGAATATACCTGTACAGCATGCAAAGGTACTTTTCCCGTGCATTTTTACCGCTGTCCGTCATGCCATACATTGAAAAACCCGCACATTTCACTCTCTTTGATTAAAAGCGAATATGAAAAGTATTACTCTTTTTAGCGACGGCTCAAGCTTGGGAAATCCTGGTTTTGGCGGATATTGCGCTATTTTGCGTTACAAAAACAGTGAAAGGATTATAAGCGGCAGCGAAGCCGACACAACAAATAACCGCATGGAGCTAAAAGCGGTAATCGAAGGGATCAAAGCTTTGAAAGAGTTTTGCGAGATAGAGATAATAAGCGACTCGAGCTACGTTACAAAAGGCATATCCGAGTGGCTTGAAAAATGGATACTTAAAGATTTTAACAAAGTAAAAAACCCCGATTTGTGGAGAGAGTATGTGAAAGTCGCAAAAAACCATAAAATAAAAACTACGTGGGTTAGAGGGCATAACGGTCATACTGAAAATGAAAAATGCGATAAAATAGCCAAAGAAGAGGCCCAAAAGATACAAAAAACAAAGGAGCAGCATGAAAGAGTCTATAAAAGCACTTGAACAGCGTTTGGACTATCAGTTTAAGGATACGCAACTCATAACTCAAGCTCTTACGCATAAAAGTTACAAAAAAACCAATAATAACGAGAGGTTGGAGTTTTTGGGAGATGCCGTACTTGATTTGATAGTGGGCGAATATCTCTATATGAAGTTTCCTTCAAAGAGCGAAGGGGAACTCTCAAGACTGCGTGCGTCGCTTGTAAACGATAAAAGTTTTAAAAATCTCGCATTGGAATTAGATCTTGGAAACCACATACTTATATCTGCGGCAGAAGAAAACAACAAAGGAAGAGATAAAGACTCTCTACTCTCAAATACATTTGAAGCTATCATAGGAGCTATATATCTGGATAATGGTATAAAAAGCGCGACAAAAGCAGCAATAACTCTTTTAGAAAAAGTGTATCCCAAAATAGATATGCAAACACTTTTCAAAGACTATAAAACGCTTTTGCAAGAATTCACACAAGCAAATTTCGGCACGATACCGGAATACACTCTTGTGCGTTCATCGGGACCCGACCACAACAAAGAGTTTGAAATGGCGGTACTGTTAAGAGGCAAAGAATTGGCGATTGCATGCGCAACCACCAAAAAAGAAGCTGAACAAAAAGCAGCCAAGAAAGCCTTTAAGATATTGGAAAAGGATACGCATTGAATCGTTTCGGATTAAAATTCAGCGTAACTACTTTCGGCGAATCACATGGAAAAGCGATAGGCTGCATTGTAGACGGTGTTCCATCAGGAGTTGAAATAGACGAGAGTTATATCCAAAACGAGATAGACAAAAGAAAGCCGGGACTCACAAAGTTCGCCACTCAAAGAAAAGAGAGCGACACAGTGCAGATTTTGAGCGGCGTGTTTGAAGGAGTTAGTACGGGCGCGCCGATAGCTTTGGTAATATTTAACGAAAACCAAAAATCAAACGATTATGAAAATATAAAATCACTCTTTCGCCCCTCTCATGCGGATTTCACATATTTTAAAAAATATGGTGTTAGAGATTATAGAGGCGGGGGCAGAAGCAGCGCCAGAGAAACGGCAGCAAGGGTTGCGGCGGGAGCAATCGCCAAAAAACTGCTTGAAAAATTCAATATAAAAATTAAAAGCGGTATATTTGCCATAGGGTGTATTGAAGCTAAAAACCTGGATTTTGAATATGCAAAAACAAGCGAGATTTTCGCACTCGACAAACTGCAGGAAACAGCGCAAAAAGAGGCTATTCTAAGGGCAAAAGAGGATAAAGATTCTATAGGCGGATGCGTTTTTATTAAAGCGCTGAACGTACCTGCCGGACTTGGAGAACCTTTATATAATAAACTTGACGCTTCATTAGCAAGTGCGCTAATGGGTATCAACGGCGTTAAGGCAGTCGAGATAGGAGAAGGCGTTAACGCCTCAAAACTAAGAGGCTCTCAAAATAACGATCAAATGGATAAAAACGGTTTTGTAACAAATCACGCGGGAGGAATATTGGGCGGGATAAGTACAGGTGCAGATATAGATCTGAAAGTTCATTTTAAACCTACTCCATCTATTTTTTTAGAGCAGCAAACGCAAAACGAACACAACGAGAGTGTAAAATTCAGCATGAAAGGCAGGCATGATCCTTGTATCGCTGTGCGAGGCAGTATAGTAGCAAACGCTATGGTGTCTCTGGTGATTGCCGACATGTTGCTTTTGAACGCTTCGGCCACTATGAAAAATCTAAAAAAGATTTATGAAAAAAACTAAAATATGAGCCAAAATACCAAACTTACATCAAGCAAAACAGAAGGTAAAATAGCGATATTATTTTTATGGAGTCTGGTTATTACATATCCCGTACTGGTTGTCTTGACTTATTATATACAAGGTTTACGTGAAATTGATATTAAAGGATTGTTCGCTGCTTTGGCGATTATGGCATGCATCAGCCTTATAGTAACTTCTCTCATAATGTTTTTGATATGGTTTTATAAAGCTTATTCGATCCTCTACCAAAAAACATCGGATTTAAAATATAAAAAATATTGGACGATTTTGAGTTGGATTATACCCGTGATAAATTTTTATCTTCCGTATTTAATCATCAAAGATATGTATTCGGTCGCTGCGGTAAACAATCCTCTCACACAAAAACGCATAAAAAAATGGACGACGATAAATATATGCTGGACGTTGTATATTTTTATGTGGATTCTGGACATCGCATATTATATAATTGTATATCCTGACAGACCTGTTGTTTTTGATGCGGTTACATATATTTTGATAGCCCCCTCCATCTGGCTTACGATTAAGATTATTAAGGATTACTGCGAGCTTGAAGCGAAGCTTTTTGAGAAAGATGGGAGTTCCTCGTATACTATTGGCTGATTATATTATTTAAAAATCAGATTTTTATTTTATTATACTTATAAATATGTCATTAATTGATTATATTCCATATTGCAATCCATAAGTATCTTTTTTAAAGTTCCTTGATTATATACATAATTATTGTTTCTAACTGTTATTGTACATTTTAAATATCCATTTGTATATCTAGCATGTGAACCCTTTTGTCTAATTTTTTTAAATCCATTTTTGCACAAAAATATATGCAATTGTCTAAAATTAATTTTTCTCATTTATGTATCTTTTTTTAAATTTATCAATATTAAAGCTAATTGAATCAAAAGCCTTTTTTATTGGAATTTCAAGTATTGATTTACTATAAGAGTGTATATAATGTGTATTTTGATAAAACCTGCCATATGGGTCAATCATAATATACGAATTGATCATATCTTCATTATGTTCCTTATATGGTGTAATGATGGTATTTTTATGGTTTTTCAAAAATATATTAAACTGTTCATTTGTGCAATAAATTTCATCACTATTTATTGGCAAAGCTTGAAAAATTTTCCATTTATTCGGATGTATTGTGTTGATAAAATCTCCCATATATTCTCGATAGTTATTTTTATTTACAACAGTATTTATCTTAATATTTACATGTTTGTTTAAACTCCTGATATTTTCTATAAGATTCAGTATTTCCCAATCTTTAATTGTTCTATTGTTTTGTGATCTTCCAATAAGTTTATTGGTTTCAGAATCTATACTATCTATACTAAAGGCAAATAGTGAAATAAATCGTGTATTTGTTTCAAGAAAGCTTTTTGAGATTTTACTCCCATTTGTTATAATGGAAACACGAAATCCGATATGATAAGCTTTTTGTATAATAAAATCTATATTTTTAGATAAAGTAGGTTCTCCGCCAACAATGTTTAGCCTTATATTTTGCGTTTTATACTTATCCACAAAAAATGTAAATACTCTTTTTAAAAGCAATTCCGTATCGCTTTTTGAACAACAAACTTCATTGCTTATCTCATTTTCATACTTTGCAAAACAATAGTAGCATTTATAATTACATTTTTGAGTGATATGCCAATTTATTACGATTTCTCCCATGTGTCCATCCTCATTAAATTTTATGATACAATTTTAATCATTTCTACTTTTTGTGTATAGGAAATCAAATGGACACAAAAACGCATAAAATAAAAAGAGAGTTTGCAAGACACAAAACCAATGGTTTTATTTTGGATTTTATTGTTAAAAGTTTGGATATTGCTCAAAAAGAGTCTCAATATCAAAAAATATATCAAAGGTTCGTCAAAGAAAAAAACATATCAAGTCAAGAATACTACGATACACTAAATACTATAGTAGAAGATATATTGTATGTATTCTATGAAGATATAAAAAACAAATATTTCATATATTATGAAAAGCTAATAAAAGAGTTTTTGAATTTTTATAATCAGATAAAATTAAGAAACGAATCGCTGACATCATCGCAAAAACAGTTAGATTTCATAATATTAGCCAATCTCTTCATTCCTTTTTTAGGAATAGCTATCCCTGTAGGGATTGCGGCGAGAGTTCATAGAATTATTCCCATTAAAAACCATAAATCTACTCAAAAACTTTTTGATTTTATTCAAGAAAAATGTCCATCAATAAATATTAAAGAAAAACTATCGGAACTACTGAAGGAAAAATCGGATAAAGGTTACGATACCGTCAATAAAGATGTAAATAATTGGATAGAGGGCAAAAACTTGCCTAACAAAAAATACATACAATTAATATCCGAATCATTAGCTTCCATACAAGATGTTTTTAAGGAAAACGAACTAAAAATATATTTTAACTTGGCAAAGATTATTCAATATTTGATAGATAAGTCTATTGGCTATTTTGGGGAAGATTTAACAGAGTTGCTGGTTCTTCATTGGATAATGACCGTTTCAATCAATACAAATATTTGTTATGGAAACATACAAGACTATGATGGTTTAGAAGCTTTTTTTATAAAAAAGTGTCGTAATCCTAACCTTGTCAGGTGCTACATTGAATACTACTTGGACATCCAACAATTATTTATAATGATTAATTATAAAATAGATAGTCGTGATATTGATATCGCGCAATATGAAGAGGACATGCGGTCTCTGTTTGACAATATGATGGAAAGAGTTGATGCTTTGGTGAAGATAGGCAAAAATATCTTTTTTGACACAATAGATATGTTTTTACCGGTCAAGCATCTCACTGCCGAACAAAAAATTATCCCCATAAAAAGCATTGAAGAAATCTCAAAAAATGAAGAGTTAAGCAATATCCAATCGGCATTCATACCCATCCGTATATTAACAGAGATTAGCAAAGAAAAAACCAAAGAGCTTGAAAATGAGTTGATTTTAAAATTTGAAGAAATTGAAAAACAATATGAGACAGCTGATGACCCGTATTTTAATTTTTGTAAAGCGAGATATTATGCGCAAAAACGGGAATATAAAAAATCTACAACACATTATTTGAAAGCTTTTGAATGCGGAAAAAATTGTGTCGGAGATCTGATAAAAGCGATCATTAAAGAAGGACTTTTTGTATCCGCTCAAACTACTAAAAATATAAAAGTTGATTTAATAAACGCCAAGAGTCCATTTGTAAAATTTTATAATGAAGCGTATTTTTATAAACTCCTTGATTATTTGCCTGAAGAGATAAATCAATCTTTTTTAAACGATATGAAAAAGAATTTTGATTGGTATTTTAAATGCTTATATCCGGATACAAAACCTGCGGATCCAAATAAGATGATGAGAAATATCGGATTAATACATTTTGATGACAACATAAAGGCGGATTTTAAAAAACCCAATAAATTAATAAAAGATGTATCTGTAAATCCTGTATCACAATTAATATATTTTGTTTTATTCGGTGATTTTGATACTATTAAGTCATTAGTAGAGTGTGGGGCTGATGTAAATTATACAAGAGAAACAGATAATTATACGGCATTAATTACTGCGTTAGAAAATAAGATTGATGAAAATAAAATGAAGATAGCCAAATTTTTGATACCAAAAATGTCAAAAAAGACAATTAACGCAAGGTTGTTTAAAAAACAAGAATCCGCATTATCTTTGGCTATAAATAAAGGGTTGGTAGAAATTGTTGAGATGTTGATTGAGTACGGGGCTGATTTAAGTCAAAAAATCACCTTAGACAAAGTTACGCCAATTTATTTATGTCTACTGGCTATTAATTTTACTCGAACAAAGGTTTTGAAACTGCCAAGTCTTACCAAAGGTAGATTTATCACAAAAAATCCGCTTGATGATGAAAATGAGTTAAGAAAGATATTGAAAGCCCAACTAAACAGGTATCACATATTTTATGATGAAAAAAGGGAAGAATTAAGCCGCTTGTTTAGTATTTTTAGTGAAAAAAATATTGAAGCAATACATGAATATAATATTAGAAATACTTATGGCAATAGTCTGGAAAATTTATATAAAATTTTTGATATTCTTTTAGAAGCAACGCAGGATACTAATGCCTTACATAGAGAAAACTTTACGGTTTTAATATTTGCTACAAGTCTTAACGAGGAAGAGCTTGTCAGGAAAATAGTAAAAAAAGGAGGCGATAAAAATTTACGTACAAGCCAAGGTGCGACAGCATATGACTATGCTCGTGAAAATGGAAATTTTGCTTTAATGAATTTACTGAAATAAGATAAAATGTAACAATATTATATTGTTTTTAAAATTGCTAAAATTTTACTAAACAGTTCAAAGCTTTCTCTTTATTCCATTAAAACAGCGTCGCTTCCAAAGCTTTTATCTTAAAACTTTTGCGCTGAATAGGGCTTGCGCCAAACTGTTTTATCATCTCTACATGTAACGCCGAACCGTAACCTTTGTGTTTGGCAAATTGCCATTGGGGATAGAGTTTGTCCATCTCAAGCATATATCTATCACGCGTAACTTTCGCTAATATACTGGCAGCGCTTACTTCTGTTACTTTAGCGTCGGCTTTTATCATAGTTTTTATACCTTTTATTCCGAACGAACAGTTGCCGTCCATTAGAATTTCACACTCTTTAAAATGCTCTTTTATCGCTAAAATAGCCTCTTTAAGACAAAGACTTAAACCTTTTTCGTCTACTTCACTATGAGAAAAAAGTAGGATTTTATAGAGTGATTTTTCAGTAATTTGCCCAAACAACTCTTCCCTTTTTTTGGGAGTTAAGGATTTGGAATCCGCAAGTCCTTTTATGCTCTCTTGCAAAACACATCCTGCAATCGCTAAAGGGCCTGATATACATCCGCGTCCGGCTTCGTCAATACCGCAAAGATTATTTGACAAAAGTCGCTATCTCTTCAATAGAGCAACGGACTTTCTCTTCCGACTCATTTACTCTATAACCAAATGCTATGACAAACGCGATTTTATAGGATTTTTTATCAAATTCGGACACATTTTTAGAGAGTGATTTTTTCAACTCTCCAGCGTCAAATCCCTCCATTGGGCAAGAGTCTATACCTAAAAAAGCTGCTGCATTCATCATATTAGTCCCCGCTATGTAGGCTTGCATTTTTGCCCAATTGGTAGTATCCGCTTCCAAATTATTATGCAAAAATCTCTCAAATGAAATTTTTGCCGCTTCAACGGTTTTTATATCTTTGGCTGTTCTGCCGAACATTTTATCCAAATAACCACTTTCCTGTTTGAAAAATTTGGCTTTTCTTGAAAGCAATATCACTAAATGAGAACAAGTGGTAACTTGTGGTTGGTTCAAAATCGCTTTTTTTAGCGCTTCTTTGACTTTAGCACTTTCTATCACTAAAAAATGCCACGGTTCAAGACCAAATGACGAAGGGGAAAGCCTTCCTGCCTCTAATATCACACCGAAATTACCTTTGGGGATTCGCTTTTTAGCATCAAACAGTTTGCACGCGTGACGAAATTCCATAGCTTTTAAAAAATCATTCATATTCCCACCTCACAAATTTATTGTTATCAAATGATAACATATATAACTAAAATCGTAGCAATTAAGCAATGCAAAACTCTTTTTAAGGCAGAACAATAGGCAAAATAGAATTGAAAGCAAATTAATATTACACAAAATGGATTAAAAGAAATCCTATGAAAGCTTCCTATAAAAACTAATTGTCATGCAAGAAGCTTTGCAAATCCTTTTTATCATGGCCGCAAAAATAAAAATGTTGATATTCTAGACAAAAACAGAAATTTGGACAACATATAAACGACAGCTCTTATTTTGCCAAATATCTGTGCAACATAGCAAATAAAATATGTGCTTGATTTACAAATCCTCATACAAAAATTGATATTTTTAAATACTATATACTGGAGAGAATAAATAAAAATATTTAGAATCTCGCTTGAAAAAAATATAGAATCAAAAATAGTAGAAATTAAAAGGAAAATATGACGAAATTCAGAAAGATTTGGATGGCAATGTTCAAGACTGCGATTAAAACTTAAAAAAGAAAAAATGAAGTTCACGGTAAAACAATGTGGAGAGAGGTGTGGTTTTAAAGTTGCGATTTGCTGTTTTTTGATATGATTAGAAAAATTTAAAGGATAAAAATGGAATACTATTTATACATCAAAACTTTTCATGTAATAGCATTTGTGTGTTGGATGGCTATGTTGTTTTATATGCCACGGCTTTTTGTTTATCACGCGGAACACAGCAACAATCAAGAATTTTGTAAAGTAGCTCAAATCCAGGAAGAGAAACTGTATAAATTCATCGGCTTGCCTGCATTTTGGGCTACATTGATAAGCGGTATCACGCTTCTTGTAATAAATCCCGCTCTACTCAAAGATGGCTGGTTGCATGTAAAACTATTGGTTTTATTGTTTTTGACAGCCTATTCATTTTCATTGGATTTTTATAGAATGCAATTAAAAAGCAGCACATGCAAAAAAAGCGGCAAATTTTTCAGAGCATACAATGAAGCTCCAACTCTATTTGCCATTATCATAATAACCTGCGCCGTAACAAAAGAGTTTTATCCTGTATTCATACTCTGTATGACAGTACTATTTGCATTTACTGTTTTTATGATCATGAGAAAAAAGTAACTTTGAGTCTGTTTTTTATCAGGCTTTGGATGACAGGCTGTATCATGCCAAACACTTTGATTACATGGTGTGCATAACTTATTTTAGTAGATGAACAACAAGAAAAAACACTTGAATTTTGGTATTTATCTTATTATTATGAAGTAAGATTAATTCAAATGCGGCAGTAAAACTTTAGTAAAAACAGCTGCTGCTTCGTGAGTGTAGTGTCAAAATTTCTATCCATCCATTTATCCAAATTGTTGTATTGAAATATGGCAGAAATTTATCGTATTTAAGAAAAGTGACCGTTAAACCGAAATAGGAATAAAAGCGAGAAACTAACTTCCGTATTTCAATACAACCATTGTATGTCTTAATCAATAAAGTAAGCAAGTTTAGTGTTTGTTATCAATAATATTTCACTATATTTTTTTAAAATTTTAGCATCCAAATAATGTAATAAAAAAACTTTTCACACTATCTCTATCTCCAACTCCAACTTAATACCGAATCTCTCAAAAACAGCTCTTTTTGCTTCATCTATAAGAGTTACAGCTTCTTTATAGATACCGCCACCAAGATTTATCAAAAAATTTGCATGCACATCGCTAAACGCCATATTTCCAATACGTTTGCCTTTAAATCCGGTTACCTCCAACAGCCGTCCCGCGAAATCATTTAGTGGATTTTTAAAACAACTTCCGGCACTTGGCAATTTTGGTTGATTATTCCTCATATTTTTGAATATCTCCAATAATGCGTAATCAAATCCTTCTTTTTTCGCAAAAACCGCCTCAAATATTGCGCCCTCTATACTGCTTTTTCTATAGCAAAAATTTATATCTTTTTTTGCTATCCTTGTATTATTTACCAATACATTCATAAGATTATCCGATATACAAAACTCTTTTAAACCCGCATTCATTTTGACGATACCGCCTATTGTACCGGGCAGTTTTTGCAGCAATTCAAACCCTCTTAGATTATACTTTTTGGCATAGCTTAAAACTTTTCCGCTGCTTGTAGCTGCACCAACACGTACACTATCTTCATCTTCAACTATATAGTCAAATTTCTTGGAAAGAATGGCAAGGGGGGGTGGATTTGGCGAAATCAGGAGATTATTCGAACCGCCAATTAAAAAAAGATCATTTGGTATCTCGCCTATTTCGTCTATCTCCCGAACTTCAACTTTCGGACCTATTTTAATACTTGAAAATTTGGAAAAATCAATCTCTCTCAAGAGTACCTCGCATTTTTATATTCAAGCGGTATTAAGTAATCTCTGCAGCGTATTTGCTCATCATAAAAACCCGCATTAAAACCTATCTCAAAAAGCTTATCCACAGCATCCAATTGCTTTTCATTCATGCTGACAGACTGATTATTCGCGTAAAGATTAAGATATTTTTCAAGCTTTACCTCATCTACTCGCACCAAACTTCGCTCTAAAAGCATGTTTGAGAGCTGCTTTTTGCATTTAGTGGCCACCCAGACTGCTTTAGTCAAAATCTCCTCGCATTCACACGCACGCAAAAGCGGCATTGAACGCCGCAATGCCATGCCGCCAAGCGGCAGCGGTAAATCACTGTTAGTAAAATAGGTCCATATATCCCAAATCTCCCGCTCCACATCAAGAGTTTCATCAAAGCTTAAAATACTCTCATGTATCAATACGCCGGCATCTGCTTCACCGCTTAAAACCGCACTTTCTATATCCAGAAAATTCTTATAGATAATACGAGCTTCAGGGTATGCGGCGCGAAACAGCAGTGCATTTGTCGTATGCGCACCGCTAAGAGCGACCTTGAAATTGCGTTTCAATTTTGCGCCTCTTTTTTTGATGAGTTTGGGACCATATCCTTCGCCAAAACTCACAGCAGTCTGTAAAAGCGCGTAATCATTTCGTATAAGCGGATAAAGAGCAAAGCTTATCGCGCTTATATCGTAAATGCCTTTTATGGCTTCATCGTTTAGTGTCTGTATATCAAGCGCGTGATTCTCAAATCTTACCTTTCCGTCTACCCAGCCAAACTTGATAGCATAATACATAAAAATATCATCCGCGTCAGGCGAATGGGCAAGCTGCAATCTTTTCAAGGCTGCTCCTTTTCTCAATTTAAAAACGCTCTTTGTCTCAACCAATATTGTATCAAAAAGATAATTAAAAAAATGATTTTATTTGATTTTTAGTATAGTGTTAGAAGATACTTATAACTTTGTATTATAAATTTAGTAAACTTTTTTAAATAGAAGGAGATAAACATGGCATATTGGAAATGGGATTCATCATATGAATTAGGAATTAATACGATAGATGATCAACACAAGGAGCTTGTTCGATATATTAATGAACTTCAAGCCGCACTTACTACACGAAACAGGGAACAGATCTATAAGGTACTTATAGGTATGACAAATTATACGATTTCACATTTCGCGTTTGAAGAGAAATTAATGGAAGAGGCAGGCTATGAAATGGCAGAACATCACAAAAAGACACACGACTTATTTGTAGCAATTATACAAAGATATAAGTCAAGTTTTGAAGAAGGATACAATATCACGGGACAATTGATGGCAGAGATTCAGATTTGGCTCACACACCATATTGCCTACGACGATAATGATTATAAAGAGTGTGTAAAAAAAATGCTTGAATATAAAAGCTCAAAGCAACTAAAAAATAAAATTGTGCACGAAAAGAAGGGTTGGTTTTCCGCATTGTTTAGATAATCAACATGCAGCCTGTACGAAAAATTCCAATCGCCAGATTATTAAATCTCAGTGTATTTTTCGGATTTTTCGCTTTTGAGTGATTTTACTTTTTCAATCATCAAGGTAAAACTCTTTTATCTCTTTTACCCATTCTTTTTGTTTTTTGCTGAGCTTTAAATCACCGTTGCCGCGCAAATCAAGTTGTTTTAATTTCAGAGTAACTATTTTTTCCGGCAACGATTTTAAGTTGTTGTCGGATAGATTTAGCTTTTGCAATTTCACAAGATTGCAAATCTCTTCAGGCAACGATTGTAATTCCAACAAAGAGAGGTCAAGTTCGTCAATATCTAAAAGTGTTTTTTCATCATATCTTGGCATTCTTTTGCGGCTCACGCCGTTATTATCAGCCCATTTCATAAGAACGCCACTCCAGCTATTCAAATCATAGTATCGATAACCGGCAACATAAAATATCATCACCAGAGCCAAAATACATACTAATATCGTTATGATTGTCGCCATAAATTAATCCTCTTAAAAAATCTCAAAATATTAACATATTTTCTCAAAACCAAAGCTTAGCACGTATACAAGTCCGAAAAAAACCGCTCTATCAAAACGATTTCAACATTTTTTTAATATCGTTTTGATAAAATGATGCTCCTCATAAAAACGCTTTAATTAAAAAAGTTTGGGGATATTTTTGTTTGAGTTTAAGGATACAGAATGACCGAATTTTTTTTCGTACTTGAGTTTATTTTAGCAATTATCATAACTATCGCTGTTTTACTTCAAAAAAGCTCTTCTATTGGGCTTGGTGCTTATAGTGGCAGCAATGAGTCCATATTCGGCGCAAAAGGTCCAGGCGGATTTTTGGCCAAATTTACGCTTGTTGTCGGGCTTTTATTTGTCGCAAATACGATATGTCTTACATATTTATATAACCAGCAAAGTAATGAATCTTTGATTGACGATATAGAAACTTCCACTCCAATAGCTCCGTCAACTGGAAGTACACCGCTTGCACCGTCTGCTCCCGAAGCTCCATCGGTTGAATAATGCGCTGCTTTTTCTTACTGTGTGCGTTTGGTTTTTATCTTTTTGCTGATGCGCACATATTTTTATATCATCGTTTTAACGATGAAAGATATCCGTCTACCGACACGCAAAATAGCGTATTGCGTAAGCATTTTGAATTTTTAGAAGAGAATAACTACACTGTTGTACCTCTGCAATCTATCGTTGACAAACTAAATCAAAATGAAACTGTACCTGAAAAATGGGTCGCTTTAACGATAGACGACGGATATAGAAGTTTTTTAAATGCCTTGCCGATATTTGAGGAGTTTGGCTATCCGTTTACAATGTTTGTATATGTTGAGGCAACGGAGAAAAAGTATCCCGATTTTTTAAGATGGGAAGAGTTGAAAGAACTTGAAAAAAAAGGTGGTACACTTGCTTTTCACTCATATTCACACTCGCATCAGACAAGACAGAGTGCGGAAAAGTTAAGAGCTGACTTTGAAAAAGGATTAACACTTTATGAAAAAAGAGTCGGTTCTAAAAGTAATTTTTACTCTTATCCTTACGGCGAATTTGACGACGAAGTAAAAAATATCGCCGAAGAATTCGGATTTAGCGCAATATTAAACCAAAATATGGGTGTTGTTTCGGATATGAGTAGTGCATATGACTTAAGTCGTTTTGCGCTAACCGGAGATGCGGATATCAAACCTTTTTTGAAATACAAAACTCTGGAAGTTGAATGGATAGAGCCTAAAGATTATCCTTCAAACGGCAATATCACAAAAGTAGAAGCGCGTGTTAGCACCGATATCGTAAAGATAAAGCTTTATATCACTGATTTGGGTTGGCGCGATGTAGAAGTTAAAGAAGGACTTATAAGTTACGACTTCAATGAAAAACTGCAAAAATCAAGAGTGCGGGTAATATTGCAAGCTGATAATAAAATTTCAACAAAAATTTTAGTAAAGGATTAGTATGCTGGATGAAGTTTACAAATTTGAAAAAGAGCATATGAGTAAAAGCATAGAAGCTCTCAAGCGTGATTTTCAAACGCTTAGAAGCGGCAAAGTAAATATATCTATTTTAGATAACATCCATATAGACTATTACGGCTCGCCTACTCCGCTAAATCAAGTAGCATCCATAATGGCTATAGACGCTGTCACAATAAGTATAGCGCCATGGGAGAAAAAACTTGTCAGAGACATAGAAAGAGCAATAGCCGAAGCGAATATCGGCGTCAATCCTAACAGTGATGGCGATGGCGTAAAACTATATTTTCCGCCTATGACCGCGGAACAGCGCCAAGAGAGTGCCAAACACGCAAGAGCGTTTGGCGAAAAAGCAAGAGTAGCAATTAGAAATATTCGCAAAGAAGCAAATGACAAAATCAAAAAGCTCGAAAAAGAGGGCGCATTTAGTGAAGATGTTATTAAAAAAGGTGAAAATGAAGTACAAAAAATCACCGATGAGTTTATAAAAACAGTTGACGAACTTGTTAAACAAAAAGAGAGTGAACTTTTAAAGGTATAAGCATGGACATAGAGTCGATTTATAAAAAAGCTAATGCTTACCTTGAAGGGCATTTTCTGCTTTCATCAGGCAACCACTCTCGCTACTATCTGCAAAGCGCGAAAGTACTTGAAAATCCGCGTATAGCAGGTGAGCTCGCTGTAGAGTTAGCTAAACAGTTCAAGCTTGCCGATATTAAAGCAGATTGCGTATGTGCTCCGGCACTTGGCGGTATTTTAGCCGGATATGAATTGGCACGTGCGCTTAATATACGTTCTGTTTTTACCGAAAGAGTTGATGGCAAGATGACGCTAAGGCGTGGATTTGAAGTCAAACATGGTGAAAAATTCATCATTTGCGAAGATATTATTACCACAGGCGGGTCGGCTTTAGAAGCAGCCAAAACTATAGCGCTGATGGGCGGAAAAATCGTAGCATTTGCAGCGCTTGCCAATAGAGGGTTCTGCGCGCGAACCAATAGCAACAAAAAAACAAAACCAAACTGCAAATTACCGTATGATATACCTTTTTTTGCATTGGCGGACTTTGAATTCGAGATATTTTCTCCCGATAACTGCCCTATGTGTAAACTTGGAAGCCAAGCCCTCAAACCCGGAAGCCGCGGTAATTAAAATGGTCGGCAAAGCCGGAAAACAAACCCAAGCCATATCCACTTTACAACAAAGCGCATCTGTTTTTAAACGCGTGAAAGCCTTTATTGTCGATATGTTTATGATAAATATGCCCATTTTATATTTCACAGCTTATATCATTTTGGGCGGGCGCGATGAGTTTTTAAATAATCAACCGGCTATACTTATTTGCACACTGGTTTTTGGTGTCATACTCTCCATTTTTTTCGCCATTGCAGGACAAAGTCCGGGATACAAAGCTTATGGTATACGGCTTATAAATATACAGATTCAAAAAAAGCCCGGATTTTTCAGGGCAATGTGGAGATTTTTGTGTTTTGTAATTTTCGGCGCGATATTTATCGGATTTCTACCAGCCTTTTTCAGAGATGACAAAAGGTGTTTGCACGATATTCTCTCCAATACCATTTGTATAGAATGTAAATCATAAATATGATAAAATGACCGGTTTAATGTGAAAAAATTTGGAGCAATTATGAGATTTGTTGCAATCGCAATTTTTTTACTCTTTTTTTGCGGATGTGCGGAAAAAAGTAAGGTAAATATATCTGATATTGATGAAGATGATTTTGAGTCGGAGTTTGGCAACGCGGAAGATTTTGACCCTTTAAGCGGATACAATAGGGTTATGACTAAATTTAACGATATAGCGTACCGCAACGTAATTATCCCAACTGCTAATGGTTATAGAAAAGTAGTTCCAAAGGGTGCGCGAATCTCTATAAACAATTTTTTTGACAATTTAATCTTTCCTATGCGCTTTGCAAATAATCTACTGCAAGGCAAAATCCTAAATGCATTTGATGAAACAAAACGATTTATCGTCAATACAACTGTCGGTTTCTTGGGCTTTGCAAATGTAGCCGACGAGTTATACGGCATGCAAAAGCATAGTGAAGACTTCGGACAAACTTTAGGCGTTTGGGGTGTGCCGCCAGGTCCTCATATCGTACTGCCGATTTTGGGACCGTCAAATCTACGCGATCTTGGAGGCGAAGTAGTCAGTTTTCTGGTCAAACAAAATACAGAGATGGATATATTTGACAACGATTGGCGAAGTACAATGGGTGCAAACGCATTGAATACATTAAACAGTATGTCTGATTTCATGCCGATGTATGAGACGATAACAAAAGACGCGATAGATTTATATCCGCTTTTAAAAAATATGTACGAACAAAGAAGAGACAAGCTTATAAAGGAGTGAGTTATGAGATTGAAGTTTTTTTTAGTGGCGCTTTTTGCCTGCGCGTTTTTAAATGCACTTGAGGAGAGCAGAATAGATGCTGTTATGAATAGCGATATCGCTAAAGCAACAGCTATTTTGCAAGATAAGAATATCAACGATGGTGAAAAATCGCAAAAGATTTTTACTATATTCGACTCATTTTTTGATTTTAAGCAAATGGCGGAGATTTGCCTTGGAAAGGCGCAATGGAAAACGCTAAGCAGCGAACAGCAAGATGAGTTTATAACAAAATTTGTAGAACGCCTCAAAGAGTCTTATATAGAAAAATTGAAACTTTATACAGATGAAAAAATCACTATCCAAAAGAACGAGAAAAAGAGCGCGACTCGTATTCAGGTACCAATGATTTTGACCGCAAAAGATGGACAAACTTATGAAATTTTGTATAAATTTTACGATACAAAAGATTCGCGCGGTTGGCTTATCTATGATGTCGATATCATAGGAGTGAGTATTGTTCAGACGTATAGAAGCCAATTTGACGGCGTACTAAAAAACGGTTCATTTGAGGATTTGATGCAAAAGATTGATGTTATTGATTTAGAAGTACAAAAATAATGCTCAAAAAACTTTACGAAAGATTGATATTAAGATTTCCGATAGCTGTTTTAGCGGTACTTTTTGTAATAGTAGGTATTTTATCCGTTCAAGCCTTGAAACTTGAGGTAGATGCTTCATCTGAAACGCTATTATTGGAAGACGACACGGATTTACTTTTTATGAGAGAAGTATCTACACGCTATCCTTCAAGTCTCGATATGCTTATTATCTCATTTGCTCCCAAAAATGACCTTTTCGCGCCTGAAACATTGCGTTTTTTAGATGAAATCTCGCAAGAGTTGAAAAAAGTTGAGCGCGTAGATTCGGTTACAAATATACTTGATGTTCCGCTTTTGGAAAATGGCAGCAGCGCAATAAAAGAATTGGTAAATGATGTAACTACTCTGCGTTCGCCATACGTAAATCTCCAAAAAGCAAGGGAAGAACTTTTGACAAGCCCTATTTACAGTGAAAACATTGTAAGTAAAGATTTAAAAACTACTGCAATTATAGTAATGCTGAAAGCAGACGAAACCTATGCGCGACTTCTTGATAAACGAAACAGCGCGCGGGAAAAAGCGGTTACTGATACGGCGGCAAAGCAAGAGTTTAGGTTGGCTTCGGAGGAGTTCAAAAATTACCGCGATGAATTAAGGATCAAAGAACGTCAAACGATAGATGATATAAGGACGATTTTAAAGTCATACGAGAATGAAGGCGCACTCTTTTTAGGCGGCGTAAATATGATAGCCGTGGATATGATAACTTTTGTTAAATCGGATCTTGTTTATTTTGGTGCGATACTGTTTGTGCTGCTGGCATTGACGCTTTGGGTTATATTCCGCCAAATACGTTATGTTATACTGCCGTTACTAATCTGCACCATCAGCATTATTTCAACAGCAGGAATTTTAGGATTTTTCGGCTGGGAAGTTACGGTTATTTCGTCTAATTTTGTAGCGTTGCAGCTTATTTTAACTATTTCTATAGTTTTACACCTTATTGTAAGATATCGCGAACTTGCTTCGAAATATCCGAAAGTAGCGCAAAAAGAGCTTGTTTTGCTGGTTATGCTATCAAAAATCAACCCCTCATTTTTCGCAGTTTTCACAACAATTATCGGCTTTTTATCACTTATGCTGGCAAATATCAAGCCTATTATAAATCTTGGCTGGATGATGGCGAGCGGCATTACAATGTCTTTGGTGATAGCTTTCACGGCATTTCCGGCTATCCTTGTCATATTACCCAAAAAAAAGCTTTACGTAAAATTTGAGAAAGAGTTTGCTTTCTCTTCGTATTGTGCCAAAATAGTAGATAAACACGGCTTTTTTATCATCTTTGCAGCAATATGTATGGTTATTTTCGCTATTGTTGGCATACAAAAATTGCGCGTTGAAAACAGCTTTATTAACTATTTTAAATCCTCAACTCAAATATATCAAGGAATGAAAAATATAGACCAAAATCTTGGCGGTACAACGCCTATGGATTTGGTTGTAGAGTTTAAAACCGACGCAAGTGTGAATGAAGAGGAAGATGATTTTGAAAAAGAGTTTACGGAAGATAAAAACGACCCCAAATACTGGTTCACTCCAAAAGTTACAAATACTGCGCTTAGGGTACACGACTATTTTGAAAATAACGAATTTATCGGAAAAGTGCAATCTTTAGGAACTCTACTCAAAGTCGGCGAACGACTTAATAATGGTAAAGAGCTTGATAGTTTTGAATTGGCTTTGATATACACAAATCTTCCGGAAAGTTATAAAAATATGATTTTGTCGCCATATATCAATATCGAACATAATGAGCTTCGCTTCACTATGCGTCTTATTGACTCCGACCCAAATCTAAACCGAAATGAGTTGATACAAAAAGCTAATGAAGAGTTAAAAGATATAATAACTCCGGACATTGGTACATATCGCCTCTCGGGTGCAATGGTTTTATATAATAATATGCTCCAATCCCTTTTCAAATCACAAATTTTGACGCTTGGCACGGTAGCAGTACTTTTTTTAGTGATATTTATACCGTTATTCGGTTCTCTTAAAGCTTCACTGATAGCAATCGCTTCAAATCTTATACCTATGGGTGCAGTATTTGGTTTTATGGGATTTGTCGGGATTCCTTTGGATATGATGACTATCACAATCGCGGCTATTAGTATCGGTATAGGCGTAGACGATGTTATCCACTACATACATCGTTTTAAAGAGGAACTTCGGTTAAGTGGTGGAGACTATACAAAAGCGATGTACAATTCGCACAATAGTATCGGCTATGCAATGTATTATACAACGATAGCAACCGCTTTGGGATTTGGCGTATTGGTCTTTTCAAACTTTATGCCGACAATCTATTTTGGAGTACTTACCGTTGCGGTAATGATAATGGTCTTTTTTGGTGCGATAATACTGTTGCCAAAATTGCTGCTAATATTTAAACCATT
Organism: Campylobacteraceae bacterium; assembly: GCA_031263195.1. Classification (GTDB taxonomy): domain Bacteria; phylum Campylobacterota; class Campylobacteria; order Campylobacterales; family Campylobacteraceae; genus JAIRKW01. The sequence continues at coordinate 95,850 of JAISGD010000015.1, forward strand.
CAAATATTAGCAGCAAATTAACACTGTGTTCGACTTGTCGTATTAAGGTAAAGTGTCTACTTATGTTATTTAAAATATATTTGGACAATCTCTCTATTCTATTTCACATAAAAAGTTTTCGTTGCTGTACCATTTGCTTCAGTGCTCTATCGTCTTATTTTGCGGAATTTTATAGATGCAGCAAATGGATTCAAGGTCTTTTTTAAAAGCAAAATGGTAAAATAAAAAACTTTTTTTAAGGATTTTTTGATGGCGGCAATTGACGAGAACAAAAAAAAGGCTTTGGAGCTTACTTTAAAACAGATAGATAAGGCTTTTGGTAAAGGCGCGATGGTGCGTCTTGGAGATAAAGAGTTTGAACCTATCGACGCTATAAGTACGGGCTCATTGGGACTTGATATCGCTCTTGGTATAGGCGGCGTTCCAAAAGGCAGAGTGATTGAGATTTACGGACCTGAAAGTTCGGGCAAAACAACTCTCGCACTTCAAATTATCGCACAATCTCAAAAACAAGGCGGTATCTGCGCTTTTATAGATGCCGAACATGCTTTAGATGTCAAATATGCTAAAAATCTTGGTGTTGATGTAGACAATCTGCTTGTTTCGCAACCTGATTTTGGCGAACAGGCGCTTGATATTGTGGAGACTGTAGCCAGAAGTGGTGCGGTAGATGTTATAGTTATAGATTCCGTTGCTGCACTTACGCCCAAAAATGAGATTGACGGCGATATGGGCGATCAACATATGGGACTTCAAGCAAGACTTATGAGCCAAGCGCTTAGAAAATTGACAGGCGTTTTGCACAAAATGCAAACAACTGTTATCTTTATAAATCAAATCCGTATGAAAATCGGCGTTATAGGTTACGGCAGTCCGGAAACCACAACAGGTGGCAACGCACTTAAATTTTATGCTTCCGTTAGAATTGATGTGAGAAAAATTGCCACGCTAAAACAAGCTGAGGAACAGATAGGTAACCGCGTCAAAGCTAAAATTGTCAAAAACAAAGTCGCACCGCCATTTAGACAAGCTGAATTTGACATTATGTTTGGGGAAGGCATCAGTAAAGAGGGCGAACTTGTAGATTATGGTGTAAAACTCGAAATTATAGACAAATCCGGCGCATGGTTTAGTTACAAAGAGATAAAAATCGGACAAGGCAGAGAGAATGTCAAAGCCTTTTTGAAAGAAAACCCGCAAACGGCTCAACAGATTGAAGATGAGATAAAAACAAATATCGGCATAAACTCCTCTCTGATAACTATAAGCGACGAAGAAAAAGAAACGACGGGAGGCGAGTGATGATATACATTGACGATGTGTATGGTATTGAAGTTTTAGACAGCCGCGGCAATCCTACCGTAAAAGCAACCGTCATTTTGAGCGACGGTACAAAATCAAGCGCTATCGTTCCAAGCGGTGCAAGCACAGGAAGTAAAGAAGCGATAGAGTTAAGAGATAAAAACCCCAAGCGTTTTAAAGGCAAAGGCGTTTTAAAAGCTTGCAATAATATAAGTACAATCGGCAATGAGCTGATAGGCTTAGAACCTTTCAATCAAGCGTATATAGATAAACTCTTACGGGAAATCGACGGCACAAATAATTACTCAAATCTTGGGGCTAACGCGTCTCTTGGCGTATCTATGGCGATAGCGCGCGCAGCAGCAAAGAGTCTTGGTATCCCATTATATCGTTATATCGGCGGAGTTAACGCCTCTGTACTGCCAGTACCGATGTTTAATGTCATCAACGGCGGCAAACATGCTGATAATAATGTGGACTTTCAAGAGTATATGCTTATGCCTTTAAATTTCAGCAGCTTCAGTGATGCCTTGCGCGCCGTTACAGAGTGCTATCATAGCTTAAAAGAGATTTTGCAAAAGAGCGGACATTCTGTATCTTTGGGTGACGAAGGCGGATTTGCCCCGAATCTTAAAAACAACGAGGAGCCAATTAAAATTTTAGTGGAAGCTATTAAACACGCCGGATATAAAGCGGGAAAAGACATAGCTATCGCGCTTGACGCAGCAAGCAGTGAATTTTATAATGAAAATGTTTATGATTTAAAGGGTGAAGGCAGAGTTCTAAACAGTATTCAAATGGTAGATTATTACGCCAAACTTTGTGAGAAATACCCGATAGTCTCCATCGAAGATGGACTTAGCGAAGATGATTGGGAAGGATGGGAGTTGCTTACTAAAAAAGTCGGCGATAAAATACAGCTTGTAGGTGACGACCTTTTTGTAACAAACGCAGCTATTTTAGCACAGGGCATTCAAAAATGCGCAGCAAATTCCATACTTATCAAATTAAACCAAATCGGCACGGTAACGCAGACATTAGAAACTATCCGCTTAGCCCATAAAAACAATTACACTTGCGTAGTGAGCCATAGAAGCGGTGAAAGCGAGGATACATTCATAGCTGATTTCGCTGTTGCCGTAAATTCGGGACAGATAAAAACAGGTGCGACAGCAAGAAGTGAAAGAACTGCCAAATATAATCGCCTTCTGGAGATAGAAAGGGAACTTTCAAACGGTGAGTATCCGGGAGAAACACTCTTTAACAAATGAAAATAGTTGAGAGTTTAAAGCAAAACCTCTTCAATAAAACCGACCACGAAAAAATTCTCTCTTATACTAAAAAAACAGCGGTTGGTTTTGTTGTTATTATACTTGGCATATATTTTGGAAATATGCTTTTCGGTAACTCGTCTTTGGAAGTGCTGCTTAGTCTCAAAACCGATAAAGCGCGCCTTGAACAGCGAATGAAAGAATTGAAAAATGAAAATGCTAGACTTCAAAAAGAGCTTTTCGAATTACAACAACTGGATCCTGATATAAGACAGTAGTCAATCATAATTCTTATTATAAACTTTCTTTTATATATAACTTTATTTATTTAAATATTTAAGATAGATATCATAGTATAATACAAATTCAATTTTATGGAAGAATTCAAGTAATATTTTTTTGATTACGCTTGTTATTTTATAACTATTTGTATTCTGACCGGCGTATATGTTTTTTGGCTTTGGGTATTATGCCAAAAACTATAAAAATCAAGCAATTTAGCTTTTGTTTTTTTCGTAATTTTTAAACTTATAAGCACGGCAATTAGCTAAAGGAGTTAGGTAGGGTGTGGTAAGCTTTTTGCCGTGCATTATGAGAACTACTCAAAATTATAAGCAGTGGTGCCTTTTTATAATTTTGGCAGGGCACATTGTATAGTAAAAAGATTTACTATATAAAAATGACACTAAATAATATTTAAATTACCTGAAAAAATATCAAATAAAAGCCCGTTTTTAACGCGGGCGGATTTTAAGATTTAAAATCTATTCCGGTTTTATCTTTGTTGGTCCCAAATAGAGTTGTCTTGGTCTTGCGATTTTGCCGTCAGGCTGCTCTTTAAACTCTATCCATTGCGCTATCCAGCCCGGAACTCTTCCTATGACAAATATAACCGCATACATCTCTTTTGGTATGCCCAAGGCACGCAGTATAAGTCCGGAATAAAAATCTATATTCGGATACAAACCGCGCTCTATAAAGTACTCATCGTGTAATGCAATCTCTTCGATCTTGTTTGCAACTTCTACAAGTTTGCTGTCTATCTCACGCTCTTTCATCAATTGTTCGCGGATATCTTTTAGTATGGTCGCTCTCGGGTCAAAGTTTTTGTAAACTCTATGCCCAAATCCCATAAGCCTAAACGGATCATTTTTATCTTTGGCTTTAGCAATATATTTTTCAACGTTTTTCACATCGCCTATCATCTCAAGCTGGCTTATTACGGATTCGTTCGCACCGCCGTGTGACCTGCCCCAAAGAGCGCATATACCGGCACTTATCGCCGCATATGGGTGTGCATGTGTAGAGGCTACTGTTCTAACCGTAGTTGTGGAAGCATTTTGTTCATGATCGGCGTGAAGCGTAAAAATAGTATCAAGAGCTTTTACCTCTATAGGTTTCAAATCTATATGATCATGCGGATAAGCTCTTAGCATATATAGTATATTTTCCGTAAATCCATTGTCAAGATTCGGATAGATAATGGGAAGTCCGCGGCTATATCTGTACGAAAACGCGGCTATAGTAGGGATTTTGGCGATTATTCTTTTTGCCATCTCCATATATTCTTCAGGCGAGTCTATATCCAAATGATCAAAATAAAAGGTAGAAAGAGCCGACACTGCCGCTGATAAAATAGCCATGGGATGGGCATTATCCGGAAACGCGTCAAATAGTTTTTTCATACCTTCATGTATAAAAGAACGTTTTTTCAACTCAAGCCGAAATGCATCTCTTTCGCTATTCGAAGGAAGCTTTTTGTAGAGCAGCAGATGTGCCGTATCCACAAAACTTTTTTGCGTCGCAAGATAAGAGATATCATAACCCCGATACATCAACTTACCTTTTGTGCCGTCTATATATGTTATTTTTGACTTACACGATGCTGTTGATGTGAAACCTCTATCCAGCATAAAAAGTCCCGTATCTTTGTAAAATGTTGCGATATCTACTACGGATGCGCCCAAAGTCGGATCTATGATATTGTATTCAAAACTTTTTCCGGTACGATTATCTGTCATAGTAACACTATTTTTTGTACTCATACTTTAACTCCTCATAATTTACTTTATTATAAGCAAATTATAATTATTAAGAAGGCAGTTTCTTTTTAGATGTAACTATATTACACATTATCTTTATCAATATGTTACTTGTAGTAATGTAAATATTTTTTATGTGCTCTTTTTCTACTTGTCCGTTTTATATTTACATTTCATACACTCTAAAAAATCACCTTTTTTAAGTGATTTTTTTACCATAACGCCGCCGCATTCAGGACATCTTTCATCTGTCGGCTCATTATTTGAAATAAATTTGCACTGTGGGTAGTTAGAGCAACCAAAAAATTTACCGCGCTTTGAAACGCGTTCTATGATATTTCCGCCGCATTCGGGACATTTGACAAAAAGTTTAAGAGGCACCTTTTTTGGAGTTTGATTGATATTTTTTGTATATTTGCATTTAGGGTAGTTACTGCACGCCACAAATTCGCCATATCTACCTTTTCTTAAAAGCAGCTCACTGCCGCATTCAGGACATTTCTCGCCTATCGGCATGGCAACTTTGACGCTTTTTATCTCTTTTTTACCCTTGGTTATCTGCTCGTCAAATGGCGTGTAAAATTCGCCCAATACAATCTGCCAGTCTTTCTTACCTGCTGCAATAAGATCTAATGTATCCTCCATAGATGATGTAAAGCCACTGTCCACAATTTTTGGGAAATGTTTCTCAAGCAATTCGGTAACTGTAAAAGCTATTTCAGTAGGTACAATCTGCTTTTTTTCTATATTGATATAGTCGCGCGCATTTAATATGGAAATCGTAGGCGCATAAGTTGAAGGGCGTCCTATGCCCAAACTCTCAAGCTTGCTTATGAGACTAGCTTCGGAATATCTCGCGGGAGGCTCGGTGAAGTGGCAGTTAGCTTCAATCTGCTTTGCAATTATCTGCTCTTTTTCTTTCAAATCGGGTAGCAACATATCTTTATCGCCCCCGCCATAAACTTTATAAAAACCGTCAAATAAAAGCTTTCTGCCATTGGCTTTAAATTTGGCATTGGAAGAAGCGAATATAACGCTTTGAGACTCAAAACGCGCATCTGCCATCTGCGAAGCCAAAAAGCGATTATATATGAGCGTATAGAGTTTCAAATCCTCTGCTTCAAGATAGCTTTTGGCGATTTGCGGCGTAAAATTTATCATGGTAGGCCGTATCGCCTCATGAGCTTCCTGCGCACTTTTTGATTTTGTCGTGTAAACTCTTGGCTTTTTACTCAAATACTCAGTGCCATAACTTGCGGCTATCTCTTCTCGTGCGGCGTTTACAGCTTCTTTGGCGATATTTAAAGAATCGGTTCTCATATAAGTAATGATACCGCTTATGCCGTTTTGCGTCTTGACTCCCTCATATAGTTTTTGCGCTATACTCATAGTCCGCTTTGGTGAAAACCCGAGCAGCGAAGAAGCACTTTGCTGCATTGTTGAAGTCATGAACGGCGGCTGAGGAGAGGAGACTCTGGTCTTTTTTTCTATAGTTTCCACAATATAAGACTTGTCTTGTGTCGCTTCTTTTATTCTAAGAGCTGTATTCTCATCTTTTATGCTCATCTTTTCTATTTTGCTATTTTCAAACTCTATCAAAATAGCTTCTATATTAGGTGTAAACAGAGCGTCTATGCTCCAATACTCCTCTTTTTGGAAAGCTCTTATATCACGCTCTTTATCCACTACTATTTTGAGTGCAGAGGATTGAACTCTGCCCGCACTTAAGCCTTTTTGGATTTTAGAAGCCAAAAGCGGAGAGAGCTTGTACCCAACTATCCTATCCAAAAGTCTTCTTGCCTGCTGCGCATTTACACTATCCGTATCTATATGTCTTGGATTTTTCAAAGAGTCTACAATCGCACTTTTTGTTATCTCGTGAAATGCAATTCTGGGAAGTTTTTCGGGTTCCCTGCCAATAGCAACCGCTATATGATAACCTATAGCCTCGCCCTCTCTATCCTCATCGGTCGCGATATACACTTCTTCGCTTTTTTCAGCGGCAGCTTTTATCTCTTTGACAATTGCGGCGTGCTCTTTTTCTATTTTATATTCCGGTGTAAAAACTGATTGCTCAATCTTTATCCCGAAACTATTTTTAGGCAAATCTCTTATATGCCCTTTGGAAGCTAAAACCAAATACTCATTTCCTAAAAAATTCTTAATAGTTTTTGCTTTTGCGGGCGATTCTACTATGATTAGTGATTTCAAAACAGACCTCTTCATTTTTTAATGTGAAATTCTATCAAAAAAATAGATAAATGTACAAGGCTTAAATCTGTTTTGACAAGTCTAATTTACACTATATCTTTTATAATGTATTCGCATAGTATGTACCTCAGATAATTTAATAGTATTTAAATATAGCTTTATACAGTTACTGTTTCATTATATTATTTGTTTTTAATACGATAAGCATTGTATTGATGTTGATTTTTTTATATCCGTTAAAGCTAATACTTATAAAAAATATTATATTATAGTAAATTTTAAAATTTGATATCAAAATTGGGAGTGGCAATGGAGAGAAAATTTTATATAAGCGCCATTGCGGCGGCTTTATGCCTAAACGGTTTGTATGCAGCCGAAGATGACTCTATTGATACGATTGAGACAATTGAGGTCATAGAAGCCACAGAGATAGAGCAAAGCTCCAGAGTTTCAGATACGGTTGACGAAGATTTTACAAGAGAAATTGGAGCTAAAAGCGTTGGCGAAGCTTTGCAGCAAGTACCGGGTATAGTTAACACATATGGCGAGGACGGAGGCACTAAAGGCGGCGTCAATGTAAGAGGCTTTAGCGGCACAAGAGTTCCTGTATTTATGGATGGTATCCCTGTCTACTCACCATACGATAAAAGCGTAGATGTCGCAAGAATCAATACTTTTGATATCAGTGAGATTGTCGTCTCAAAAGGTTATACATCATCGTTGCTTGGTTCAAATTCTCTTGGCGGCGCTATCAATATTATCTCCAAAAGACCATCGGAAAAGATTGAAGGAAGCGTAGGTGCAGGTATCACGAGCGGCAAAGGGTATGAAGAGTCCCTAAGTATAGGTACCGGACAAGATACATATTATATGGCTTTATCGGTTTTAAATACTCAAAGGGAATATTATGATCTTCCGCATGATTATATACCGGATGGCAATCAAAAGGATTACGGTCGCAAAAGAGAAAATGCTGAAAATAAAGATTTGCAGTTAAATTTTAAAGTTGGACTCACTCCCAATGATACAGACGAATACTCTATAAATTACATCAGGCAAGACGGAGAAAAAGGACAGCCATTATCAGCTAATGATATTGTTGCATCAAATGTAGACAAATGGTATTGGAAAGACCTTGACAGGACAAGTTACTACGTACTTACAAAAACTGATTTTGATGGGTTTGCTATAAATTCACGCTGGTATTATGATAGATTTTACAATTTCATAAATGATTACGGTCAAGAGAGCTATAACTATTCCGACAAGCAGCAAACGCATGAGTATGACGACAGTTCCTACGGCGGTATTGCGGAGGGTGATTTCAGACTTTCAGATGATAAAACACTTAAAATATCATTTTCTAAAAAATTTGATATACATAAATACAGCGTAGAGAATTTTGAATCCTATAACCCTTATACCGGCAAAGAGCGGGTAAACGGATATACACTCTCTGTAGGAATTGAACACGCTTGGAAATTTAACGAACAGTTTACTTGGGTTGTCGGCGGAGCTTATGATAAAAATAAAATTACCAAACTAGAATCCAATATCCCTTTACCTTGGACTAACTGGCCAGACATCAATGATAGCGAGCTAAAAGAGATTTCGGCTTTCAGCCCTCAAACTATTTTGTACTTTCAGCCAAATAACGACCTGTTGGTGTATGGTTCGGTTTCAAAGAAAAACAATATACCGTCAATAAGACAAAGATACTCTCCAGAAAATTGGCAAGTAGTCCCAAATCCTGACTTAGAAGCGGAATCGGCGCTAAATTATGAAATAGGCGCAGAATATGTTTACAACAACTCTCATATAGTTAAAGCGGCTATTTTTTACGCGCAAACAGAAAAGTTTATAGTGTTGGAAAACGGATATGATTATGGTGATCCGACCGGTACTCCGCCAAGACCTCCCCTTGGATATATTGTGCAGTATAAAAATGCAGGCGAAGAAGAGCATAAAGGCTTTGAGGCTTCGTTCAGCTCTTATTGGAACGATATGTTTTCCACTATAGTATCGTATACATACATAGATACTAAAATAACCAACAACGGTGACCTAATCAAGCCTTATGTAACAGATGTGCCAAAACACAATCTCTACGCCTCAGCCAAGCTTACCGTTTTGGATAAAGTAGATATTCTTCCCGTTGTAAGATATGAGAGCGAAAGATATTCGTCTTTTGGTACAAATGAAAAAAATGAAGGCTTTGTCATCGCCGACATAAGAGTCGTTTACCATCCGATAGAAGATTTGGAAATAAGCGCCGGAGTTAAAAATGTTTTTGATAAATACTACTACTATGATATCGCATACCCTCAAGAGGGAAGAAGCTACTACGCAAATATTAGATATTCATTTTAAATTTCACCCCACATTTCGAATTTGATGGAAGCGTGGGGTTTTCATCTCTGCTATTATAAAAAGTAAAAATCACTATATCATTTTACTATCTAGTATAATTTTTTATGAATTTAATCTTTGTATTTGTAGAAAAATAGGGACAAATCTCATACTTTTAAGCAATGAGAAGTACAACTCATTTATGCGCAAAGATGTTGCAGAACTGTAAAAATTAGTACACTTTATCTTTATTAAATAAAGCTTAAAACAAGACATGCTAACCTTTTTATCACTATTAACAATATGGTATAATATGGGTTGGAGTTTGCGCTCCAACCCATATAGTTTAGAAGGTTTTAACCTTTAACTATTGGTTTACGTGGGAGTTTGTTTGCAAGATGGAACATGTCAGCAAACTCCTGCAAAGTTGTAATCTTGTTCTCTTTTACTAAGAGAAAAACAAGCTCCCTAAACTTGCTTCGCGTCATTTTTATCATCTCCTTTCGAATTAGATTTGTAAAGATTAAAAGAATCCTTAAATGATATTTTGCCTCTTTACATACGGTAACTACATCTTTTTCTAAGATTAGCCAATAATTTTTGAGAGTTTATATATCTTTAGAGATATTTTTACTTAATAGTGTCTTTTAAAATGTAATACTTGAACATCGTTTCGCGATTCTCAAGCCAGCTCTCTCTCAAACAAATATAGATTTTTGTCTCTCAGTTTAAAACCACACAATTTACTTTTGTTTTTTGCAAACTCTTGCTTTGTGAGGTGTAATTTACTTAGCTTAGTACTAAAATCTTTTATACGTTAGAGTGTTTTCTTTTTTCATTTTTTCTCTTTTAATTTTGTAGCAATTATATCTCCTTTAAGTTTCGATTCAACAAAGTTGATACGACAATCATAGTCTATAGAAATTTATTTCAATACAACCCTTGTATCAGTTCAACCGTATTTCGTACTCTTGAGATAGAAAAGGATTAAAAATTTCAATACAACCCTTGTATCAGTTCAACTTCCTGGACCTTTAACTACTGCTTAACAGTTTTTAAATTTCAATACAACCCTTGTATCAGTTCAACATTGTTGTAGTTGAGGGCGTTAGGCTGGATTTGGAGATTTCAATACAACCCTTGTATCAGTTCAATTTATTCATTTATCACTCTTCGTCTTTGTAACGACTTGTATTTCAATACAACCCTTGTATCAGTTCAACGGTTACGGAGAAGATAGCTGTTTTAGCCAGCTCTGCATTTCAATACAACCCTTGTATCAGTTCAACCAACCCTAGATATAAGCGTTGTAACTAATCTTAGTATTTCAATACAACCCTTGTATCAGTTCAACTGGCGGCGGCGTTTATCTTTGCACCTAAGCCTAAGAATTTCAATACAACCCTTGTATCAGTTCAACACTAATATCATATACCTAGTTCCCTCATCAGACGGAATTTCAATACAACCCTTGTATCAGTTCAACGTCAAACCAGTTTTCGATTTGGTTTGCTAATACATCATTTCAATACAACCCTTGTATCAGTTCAACAAAGCGACCTTTTAAGACAAATCGCCTTAAAAATTGACATTTCAATACAACCCTTGTATCAGTTCAACAAAGCGACCTTTTAAGACAAATCGCCTTAAAAATTGACATTTCAATACAACCCTTGTATCAGTTCAACTTTAGAGAAATAACAGAAAAAATAGCAGCATTGAGATTTCAATACAACCCTTGTATCAGTTCAACTAGACCACATAATAGTTTCTTATATCTATTTTAATCATTTCAATACAACCCTTGTATCAGTTCAACTAGAGTTTATAGAACTGCAAAAGGAGACGCCGTAAAATTTCAATACAACCCTTGTATCAGTTCAACTATTTTCGCTCTCTTTTAAAGGTTAAAGTAAAGTAAATTTCAATACAACCCTTGTATCAGTTCAACGTTTGCCAAGTTCCAATCTGGCGAAGCTTTAGCGTTTGATTTCAATACAACCCTTGTATCAGTTCAACCCGCGGGTCCGGCTTGCGCGGGTGCCGCATAGTAACATTTCAATACAACCCTTGTATCAGTTCAACATATCGGTATTGGCAGGGACGCTTTGGGCGTGAGATGATTTCAATACAACCCTTGTATCAGTTCAACGCAGTAAAGACGTTAATCTATTTAATGGAAAACCTTATTTCAATACAACCCTTGTATCAGTTCAACGAGCCTATAAAATTCCTTGAATGCTTGATGCACATTTATTTTAATACAACCCTTGTATCAGTTCAACATTTTTCTTGCGACCTCCGACATAAACACTTCGTGCATTTCAATACAACCCTTGTATCAGTTCAACGGAAGGCAGCGACAATAACGATCTTTGGGCATTAATATTTCAATACAACCCTTGTATCAGTTCAACGCAAAGAGAGGTGTTAGAACTTAAACAGCAAGGCGTATTTCAATACAACCCTTGTATCAGTTCAACTCTGCAGTTGCAGCGTTCATTGCCGGCGATAAAACGCATTTCAATACAACCCTTGTATCAGTTCAACGCTCGGGGCTTTGAAGGATATCTACAAGCGCAAAACATTTCAATACAACCCTTGTATCAGTTCAACCTAATATAACGATTGGATTAGCTTTTCATATCATTATTTCAATACAACCCTTGTATCAGTTCAACGGAGGCTTAAAATGGAAGCTATTACAAAACATTTTGATTTCAATACAACCCTTGTATCAGTTCAACGCGAGAAGAGGTAAATATTATAGCAAACGTTGATATATTTCAATACAACCCTTGTATCAGTTCAACTAAACGCAGATAAAGTCCGCCCCCTTACGGATACTCATTTCAATACAACCCTTGTATCAGTTCAACACAAAGCGAAGCGGAAAGGCTTAGCGCGACCGGCGTTGATTTCAATACAACCCTTGTATCAGTTCAACGCCAACCAGGCGGATTTTAGAGATTGCATGCTTGAATTTCAATACAACCCTTGTATCAGTTCAACTTTCTGTGTTCATTTCTTTATCCTTATGTTATAATAATTTCAATACAACCCTTGTATCAGTTCAACCTTCTTTCCAATATTCTTCCGTTTGAATAATGTAGATTTCAATACAACCCTTGTATCAGTTCAACACTAATCAGAACCTCATACTCCACCCATTTTCCACATTTCAATACAACCCTTGTATCAGTTCAACCTTATTCACTTAACGACATAGTGAATATTATTCAAGAATTTCAATACAACCCTTGTATCAGTTCAACTC
>JAISGD010000016.1 GCA_031263195.1 Campylobacteraceae bacterium
TTTCGCATACATCCTTAAATGCTCGTACTATATCGCCGTTATCAACCGTAACATTTACCTCTTGTTCTACACAAGGAATATAAGTATCGTAAGTATTATATATCCATATCTCAACGTCGTCTCTTACACCGTTGTTGTTTGTATCAATACCTAAAAGAGTGGAATCGTTTATTTTTGGGTCGGGGCAGGGTGGAAGTTGATATCCGTGTTTTATCTCTCCTCCGCCCGTGCAGACGTATTTAGATCCTGTATCACTGCCCGTATTGCCGCCGTTTGAATTATTTGACTTTCCTCCACCTCCACACTGCAGCCAACTAAAGCCAAAGCTAAAACCGTTGAGAGAATAACTACCCTTTTCATTTACAAATTCCTTGACCATTTAGATAAGTTTTGGTTATTATATCATAAAGAATATATAAAATTAAAAAAATAAGAGTTTTTTATTAGATAAATTATACTGTTGTGGTTTTGTAATTATTTGTTTTATGCAATGACAAGAAGATGGATTGCTTCGCCGATAAAATCGGCTCGCAATAACAGATGGTGCGTTACATGTAAAAGAGTAATTTCGCCATTGCGAGCGTCAGCGCGGCAATCAATTTGTTTTGTTATAGAACGCATAAGCTTCCATTATATTTTACATAGTAAATATAAATTTTATATCTATACACTTTTTTCCTATATAGATTTAAACTCTCTATCTAAAACTTATATCTCTCAAAAAGCCACATTATCGCAAACATCGTAACACCTGTTTTGGGTTTACTATCGTCATACATAAACTCTTTTGCCTGCGATACAGGCAGATAAAATATCTCTATCTGCTCGTCGTGTATACCTCCGCCGCTATTTTTTCGCATACTCTCATCTATTTGAGCGAAAAACAGTGTTTGCTTTGAGCCTGAAAAACCAACACCCGTACAAAAAGTAAATATTCGCTCAAGTGATGACAGAGACACATCATAGCCGCACTCCTCAAGTATCTCTTCACGCATAGTCTGCTCTTCGCTCTCATTTTTATCAAGTATACCTGCGCACATTTCATAAGTAAAACCGCTGCTTTGCGGGTCATTCATATAAACTGCCGGACGAAACTGTTTGACTAAAATAAGTGCCTTTTTTTCAATATGATAAAGTATACAGGCGACGCTGTCATGCGTTTTGATACAATCCCATCTTTTTTGTTTGCCATTCTCTTCGTAAAAAACACTGAACGGTTTCACATATTGGGATACTGTGTTCTCCTCTATCTTTACTATCTTTATCTCGCGCTTCATAGCTCATCCCTCTTCGCGCAATATATCAACTATATAGACAAAATTGCCATGTGCCACCGGTGAGTTCCCATTGGAACGCGCTGTCTCTATCTCGCCTCTCATACTCTCGATGTACTCGTTAAAATCTGTCTTCTCTTTACCTGCAAGCGCACTCTTAGCTATCTTGATAACGCTTGAGGGATTTATCGGTTGATTATTTTTATAAAGCCCAAAATGCAGATGCGGTCCGGTACTAACACCTGTATTTCCTACATAAGCTACAAGCTCGCCTTTTTTTACATATTTGCCGTTTTTGAGAGATTTAGCAAAACCGTTTAAATGAGCATAAAGAGTAGTATATCCGCCTTCATGAGCAATCTTTACGACTTTACCATATCCATTCATAGTACCCGCAAAAGTTACTTTGCCATCCCCTGCCGTTTTAACGGGAGTATTCATAGGCGCAGCATAGTCTATACCGAAATGTGCGCGGTATTTTTTCAGTATCGGATGCCATCGTTTTAAAGTAAAAGGCGACGAGATTCTTGTGTATTTAAGAGGCGTCATCAAAAAAAAGCCTTCTATCTCTTTACCGTCGTTGTTGTAGTATCTTCCTTTGGGCTCATAGTAAAATACATACTCTTTTTTACCGCTTATATCAACCATAGCGGCTTTTATCAAAGGGTGCGCAAATTGCGAACCAAGTCTGGTTTTTTCTTTATACAAAATGACAAAATCAGTTCCAGCTCTTAGTCTTTTAAAATCCACGCTGCCTTGAAACGAATTGACAAATTCATTTGCTAAAAGCGTATTGTTTGTAAGCGCGATAATATCCTGATAAGGCGAAAGTTGCAGATTAAACACAAGTTCTCTTTCGTTTTCCTGATACGCTGCCGGAGTAAATTGGACTGTATAACTATCGTCTTTTTCTTTATATATATGAAGCTGCAGCTCACCGCCGCCGACAGGGATCAGTATCTGCCTTATATCGCCTTCATTGCCGCGCAAAAGGTAATATTTTGTGCCGGCGTATATCTCCGCCGCCATCTCTTTATCTTCCATATCAAGCGAATAATAGAGTGAAAACGGCAGTGAATTTTTCTCCAAGAACATCAGAAATGTTTCACCTTTTTCCCAATAGTACTCCTCTGCTCTTGAGCCAAAAGCCAAACTCATCACGAGAGTAATAAAAAGGATAATGCGTATCATAATCTGTCGCCTTTTATTTTAAAATTCTAAATAAAAACAAGGATTTTAGCCTATTTTTTCTTATATTTTTATGTTACAGGTCAAGCTGTTAATCTTTTTTAAAAGCAATTAGAGTATAATCTCGCATAAATTTTTTCAAGAAAAGGCGCGTTTTGTTAAAAAGAGTGATTGTATTTTTATCTTTAACTATAACATTTCTCTTGGGCGCGTATGACAAACCGCTTTTTGAAGAATATAAAACCACACTCAAAACAGTAGATAAAACCCGCGCTGTTATTGACGACTCCCCATTGATAATGGTAGGTTCAAGCGGTATTATACTGCATACATTTGAAAATCAAGAGAGTATGATAATAGCCAGAGCGATGGTTATAAGTAAAGACGGCAAAAATGCCGCTTTGGAGATTATCCCGTTTGACTCGCTTACGCAAAATAATTTTCCAAAAATGTCTATAGAACCAAAAACCGACGATATTATCATATTAAACTACCTTTATGGACGTTCGCTGATAGTAACTCCAAACTATGAGTCATTCAAAAAGATAACAGACTTTTTTATAGATATAGAGTGGATACATCCCGATATAACAGCGGCATTTCTGGCTAAAAGATATATCCCAAATCCGGACAGAAAGCGTTTTCGCGAAATGTGCAGCATCAATATGACAGGACTCATAGCCTTTAACATGAATAATATGGGGTATTTTGTAGATTGTGTCTCATTTAAAGTCATAAAGGCTTTCAAAATACCCATTGAAAGTGACAAAACAATCTTACCGTTTTATAGCCGCATATCAGAACATATCGGAACTTATCCTATTAATTTAGGCACAAAAGAGATTACGGATTATAACGAATACTATAAGCATCTATTAGGAGTAAAATGATAGATACTCCGCATATCAAAGCTTTAACTGAGATAGTTGGGGTTGAAAATATCTATACCGACAAAGCCCACCTCATCGCATACTCTTATGACGCTACAAGAAATAGATTTGAACCGGATGCCGTTTTGTTTCCGCGCGATGAAAAAGATGTAAGCGAAATTTTACGATATTGCGATAAAAACGGCATTATCATTGTACCAAGAGGTGCTGGAAGCGGATTTACCGGCGGAAGCTTAAGTATCAAAGGCGGTATTATACTCGCATTTGAAAAACACATGAATAAAATCCTTGAGATTGATATGGATAATATGGTCGCTGTAGTGCAACCCGGTGTTATCAATATGGAATTGCAAAAAGCGGCGGAAATGAGAGGCCTTTTCTATCCGCCTGATCCGGCAAGCGAAGAACACTCTACCATCGGTGGTAACGTCAGCGAGAATGCCGGCGGTATGAGAGCAGCGAAATACGGTATCACAAAAGATTATGTGATGGCTTTGCGCGCGGTATTGCCCAACGGAGATATCATAAGAGCCGGAAAACGCACAATCAAAGATGTCGCCGGATATAACATCGCAGGCATCTTAATAGCCAGCGAAGGTACGCTTGCCGCCATCACGGAAATAACTCTCAAGCTTATCGCCAAACCGAAATTTACAAAAACTGCTTTAGGCGTTTTTCCAAGCGTACGCCACGCTATGAGTGCGGTTTATAAGACATTTGCCAAAGGTATTACGCCCGTAGCTATGGAATTTTTGGACAATCTCAGCATTCGTGCAGTAGAAGAGAGATTTCATAAAGGTTTACCAAAAGACGCCGGTGCTATTTTAATAGCCGATGTAGACGGAGATGAGCCGACTCTGCTTGACGAGCAGATACTGAAAATAAGTGAAGTTTTTAAAGAAAACGGTTGTAATGACTTTAAAACAGCTAAAAATGAGGATGAAGCTAAAGATTTGTGGTTTGCAAGGCGAAACTGTTCTCAAAGTATCACTATATACGGAAGTAAAAAACTCAATGAAGATATTACCGTGCCGCGTAGTAAATTGCCACAGTTGCTTGAAGAGATAGAACAAATAGCTAAAAAATATGATGTTTTAATCCCTTGTTTCGGGCATACCGGAGATGGAAACGTGCACACAAACGTTATGGTGGATGGCAGCAATAAAGAGCAGTTGGATATAGGGCATAAAGCGATTGAAGAGATTTTCAAAATAGCGATCGACCTTGGCGGCACACTAAGCGGAGAACATGGTATCGGTATCTCAAAAGCGCCGTTTATGCATTTGGCGTTTAACGAAGCTGAAATGGGACTTTTTCGAGCCATAAAAAAAACATTTGACCCAAATAATATCTTAAATCCATACAAGATGGGTATATGATGCCGGATAGATGATGAAATTTTTGCAAAAAATCAGAGAATTTTATGCGTTATTAAACAGACTAAACGACAAGGACTTGATGACATACGCCTCAAGTCTTAGTTTTCACACAATGCTCTCAACTATCCCCGTACTGCTTTTGACTTTCTCTATCATTACCAAACTGCCGAGCTTTGACGAGCATTACAACGTAATAAAAGGCTTTATATTCAACTCTCTTTCGCCGTCAAATCCTGAGATTATCTCCGAATATATAGACAAATTTTTAGGCAATACAACACAAATAGGTATATTTGGTTTTATAACTATGCTTATCGTCTCCGTACTTTTTTTTAGAGATTATGAGGGTATTTTCAATAAAATTATGCATACAAATCCACGTTCATTTTGGCATTCGCTCTCATCATACTGGACACTTATAACATTGGCGCCTATATTGCTTGGCGTATCATTCTATCTATCCAAAATCATACAAAGCTTTTTGGAAGGGTACGGCAGCCATATAAATATTTTGACCATATTTCCATATCTCGTCGTTTGGACACTGTTTTTTACTATCTATATGATATCCTCAAATGCAAAGGTTACGTTAAAAGCCGGTATGATATCATCATTTTTAGCATCGCTGATATGGTATATATCCAAAACTTTTTTTGTACTCTACGCCACTCACAATCAAATCTATCAAACAATATACGGACCATTTAGCGTAGTGTTGTTTTTATTTGTGTGGGTATATATCTCATGGGTTATATTTTTATATGGCGCTAGGGTATGCTATCTGTTATGTTCGGAGAAAAAGAAAGAAACCGCCGCCCAAAATCATCAAAGGGAGCATAAAAATCTTTCGCCGCGCCGATTGAAGCGAAATAATGATATAGATAATCAACAGCCATAAAGGAATTTTCACATCTACACTATATGCTTTAAAACTCAAAAGATCGATAATAAAACTATCCAGTATTCCGCCTTGTCCTATTAAATGCAAAACAGTCTCTATCGGATAAAAAAGAACGAACAGCATGCTTAACGGTATGCAGGCAAATTGTGTTATGCTTAATATGCCAAACCAATAGTGACTTATGGGTACCATAGCCAAAAAGAGCCAGAAGTTAATAATAACCGCGCTTTGCCAGACTTTAAATTTATCTCCGAAATGGCGCGCATATACAAATATATAAAAAACACCGAAGCAAGACAGAATAAATCCGACGTTGAAAGCCAAATGAGGAAAAAACGCTATCAAAAGTGCGGCGCACAAAAAGAGCAGTTCAAAATTGATAATATTAACCCCGCGCCAAAGGGTCAAAAATCCCAAAACTCCCATAACATAAGAGCGCAAAAACGAAGGCGTCATATCAATCAGCCATAAATAACCGCCAAGCAATAAAAATACAATAAGCGAAATATCCCAACGCGCGTTTCGGTAGGGAAAATATCTATTTTGAAAAAAGCGATAAGGAAACTTTAAACACGCATATAAAAGACCAAATATAATACCCAAATGAAAACCGCTTATAGCGATTACATGCGCTGAACCCAAAAGTTGCACTGCATCTCTTAGTTCCTTTGATATAGGAAGAGCTAAAAATAGCGCGCCGAATAACTCTTGCATAATAGTTTCTTGATGCTGAGATGCTATAAGAGCGTAAATTTTATCTCTTAATTTTGGTCCTGTACCATCATTCGCCCAAACTAAAATACCTGTTGCATAAAATCTGCGCTTTATAAAAGAGAGAAAATCAACTTCATCCGTTTTGACGCGAAACCCTACGCGCATATTTTCCCTCAACTCATCTTTAGCAAAATACGCCACCGTTAGAGTAATACCGCTCTCATTTTTGATATAAAGCCGTCTATATCCTCTGCCATCTTTCGCAACAAGAGGAATAATATTGATTAAATCACCTCTGAATGTTGCCCAGTTATAACTCTTAAACTCTAAAAAATCAACGTATTTAACAATAATATTGATTAGAAGTATGGCAGCTAAAACTACCAAAACAACCGCCATCTCAAATTTTCTCTGAAATAGCGGCAGATATGGCTTCACGATTTACTCCGGTAAGCCGCCTGTATCCATTCGACTCACTGTGTAGGATTGCTCTGCCGCCATCTTGTCGGCAAACTTAGTATAAGCTTTATGAAACGCAACTTCCACCGTACCGATAGGACCGTTTCTATTTTTACCAATAATGATTTCCACATCCTCTATCGGGCGTTTTACAAAGGTGGTTTTGTACTCTTTGCCATCCCTTTTCGCCTTCTCTTCGCGCTCCTTCTCTTCGCGCTCTTTGTAAATCTCACCTCTATATACGAAAAGTATAATATCCGCATCCTGTTCAATCGCGCCGGACTCTCTAAGGTCGCTTAATAAAGGTCTTTTATCATCCCTGCTCTCAAGGCTTCTATTAAGCTGCGAGAGCGCAACTATAGGGATATCGAGTTCGCGTGCCAAAAGCTTTAGTCCTCGACTGATTTCGCTTACTTCCAAATGCCGTTCTTTACCACCGCTAACCCCTGTCATAAGTTGTAGATAATCTATAACACAAAGCGAGATTTCCGGATGCTTCATCTTTAGTTTTCTAAGTTGAGCGCGAACTTGATGTATATTGATATTGCCTTGATCATTCACAAAAAACTTTTTCCTCGAAAACTCATCTATAGCGTCGGACAGTCTTGTCCACTCGTCATCTCCAAGATTTCCTATTTTAAGGTTTTGAAGCGGTATAGACGTTTTCGCGCTTAACATTCTTAGCATTAACTGCTCAGCCGGCATCTCTAAAGAGAATATCGCAACTCCTTTATTGTTATCAAGGCAGTGTCCGGCGATATTTAAGCAAAACGCCGTTTTCCCCATAGACGGACGCGCTGCGATAACTACGAAATCACCATTATTAAACCCTGTCGTAAACTTGTTGAGATTATAAAATCCCACATCAAGTCCCGTTATCATAGTGTTGCCTTTGGCTTTCATCTGTTTAATATGCTCAATCGTAGCATGCGTCATCTCAGGAGCTTCTCTAAACTCTTTTTCACCGGACTCCTGAGTGATTTTGTATAACTCCTGCTGAACCACGTCTACAGCTTCCCGCGCCGGTAAATCCTTCTCTACGGCATTGTCGTTTATCATTCCGGTTAATGCGATAAGTTCCCTTTTGATAGCCTTATCTTTTATCTCTTCGGTATAAGCTTTGACAGTGGTTAAAGGATTTGTAGACAGTATATCCAGCATCGCGCTTTCATCAAAACTTCTCTCGCGACTTAAAATTTTTTTCAAAAACTCTTCATCTATAGGCAGCTCTTCTCTCTCGCAAGTTATCATAGCTGTAAATATATTCTTATGAGCGGGCAGATAAAAATCGGTTGGTTTCAGTCTTGCCGATACATCCTCAAAAAGCATCGGATTAAATATAATGGAGCTCAGGATCGAACGCTCTATATTAATATTGTGCAGATTAACCATTAAATCTCTCCTTTGAAGCTTCCATCTCCACCTCCTCTAAAAATCTCTTTATCAAATCCTTCTCACTTATTTTGGCGATAACTTCGCCTTTTTTTATAATAAGTCCGCTTTTGTTGCCGAACGCTATCGCCACATCAGCCTCTTTAGCTTCGCCTATCGCATTAACGGCGCAACCCATGACAGAGATATTTAAAGGCATCTTTATATGCGCCGTTTTTTCTTCTATCTCTTTGACAGCTGTTACAAGATTTGCCTGTATACGCCCGCAAGTCGGACAAGATATAATATTAACACCCTCTTTAGTCCTGCCGCTGTCTTTGAGTATGGCGCGCGCAACTTCTATCTCTTTTTCAAGTTCGCCCGTGATGGACACCCTTACAGTATCTCCTATACCATCAAGCAAAAGAGAGCCTAATGCTATGGATGATTTTATAGTTGAATGGAACAGCGTACCGGCTTCCGTAACGCCCAAATGAAACGGATACTCCGTCAAGGGACGCAATGTTCTATAAGCTTCTACCGTGCGTATAGCGTCGCTTGCCTTTAAAGAGATCTTTATATTTGTAAAGTCCAAATCCTCAAGATATTTTATATTATAAATAGCAGATTCTACCATGCCTTTTTGTGTATTGCCGTATCTATTTTCAAACTCTTTTTCCAAACTTCCGCCGTTCACGCCGATGCGGATAGGAATATTGCGCTCTTTGCAAACTTTTACAACCTCTTTAACGCGTGATTTTTCACCAATATTGCCAGGATTTATTCTGATACAATCCACAACTTCAGCCGCTATCAAAGCCAAACGATAATTAAAATGGATATCCGCTACAAGTGGTATGGAAACTTGCGATTTTATCTCTTTTAAGGCGTATGCATCTTCATAATTCGGAACAGCTACGCGTACGATATCGCATCCTGCTCTTTCAAGTCTTTTTATCTGCTCTACAGTTGCTTTTACATCATACGTTTTGGAAAATGTCATAGACTGCACGCTTATGGGCGCATCACCGCCGACAAGCACACCGCCTACGCTTATCTGTTTTGTTTTAAATCGCTCTCGCATTTTTTGATTTTGCCTATATAAAATGAGGTAAAATCATAACATAAAATGATTTTATCTTCGCTTTATGAAAAAACAAATATAATCTTTATGTTAATCGGGGTGCTGATTTTTTCGGCTGAGATTATACCCTTTGAACCTGTACAGGTAATGCTGTCGTAGGGATTTACTTCCGTATCTTAATTCCTAAAAATGCGTTTTTCCTGTTTTATTACCAAAAGGACAAAAATGCTTTATCACACACAACAAGAGGCCGCTAAAAACGGTTTCATAACCCGGCAAATGAGAGAGGCTGCCCAATATGAAGGTATAGATGCTAAGATCTTAATGGATATGGTAGCATGCGGCAACGCCGTTATACCGGCGAATAAAAACCATAAAAACTTACTCCCGAAAGCTATAGGAGAGAAACTGAAGACAAAGATAAATGTCAATATCGGTATCTCAAAAGACAGCAGCAATCAAAACGAGGAACTTAAAAAAGCACATTTAGCCATAGAGCTTGGTGCAGACGCTATTATGGATTTGAGTACTTCGGGTAACACAAGAGCTTTTCGCAAAGCTTTGGTAGACACAACCGCATTATTAGGTTCCGTGCCGATATATGACGCGTTGGTATTTTACAAAAAATCGCTCAAAGATATCAATGCTAAAGAGTGGCTTGATGTAGTTAAAATGCATGCACAAGACGGTATAGATTTTATCACTATCCATGCCGGGCTAAACCGTCAAACAGTTCAAAGATTCAAAAATAATAAAAACAGAATAACAAATATCGTTTCGCGCGGCGGCTCTTTGATATTTGCATGGATGGAGATGACAGGTAATGAAAATCCGTTTTTTGAGTATTTTGACGAATTATTGGAAATCTGCCGCGAATATGACGTAACGTTAAGTCTTGGAGACGCTTGTCGCCCAGGTTCTATCAATGACGCCAGCGACGCTTGCCAAATAGAAGAACTTATCACACTTGGCGAACTTACAAAAAGAGCATGGGCAAAAGATGTACAGGTGATAGTAGAAGGACCTGGTCATATGCCTTTAAATCAGATAGAGACAAATATGAAAATACAAAAGTCTCTCTGCCATGGCGCGCCTTTTTACGTACTAGGACCGTTGGTAACCGATATTGCTCCGGGATATGATCATATAACTTCCGCTATCGGCGGAGCATTAGCTGCATGGCATGGAGCGGCGTTTTTATGTTATGTAACACCGGCCGAACATTTGAGACTGCCAAACGCCGAAGATATGAAAGACGGCATCATTGCTTCAAAAATAGCCGCTCACGCCGCCGATATAGCCAAAGGTGTCCCAAATGTTATTCAATGGGATAACCAAATGAGTGAAGCACGTCAAAAAGTTGACTGGAAGAGTATGTTTAGTATTGCGATTGATCCCGAAAAAGCAAAACGCTACAGAGAAGAATCTAAACCGGAACACGAAGATACTTGCAGTATGTGCGGCGAGTTTTGTTCAATGCGAAATATGAATAAAATCTTAAACGGTGAGAACGTTAATATCATTTAAAAATTTATGCTTATTTTAGCGCGGTGAAAAACTCATCCTTTTTATAAAGATAAGCCACAGGCGGATTGGAGTCTATTTGGCAGATAAGCCTGCACTCCTCTATGCCTGCCATATCAAAAGCTTTCGAGAAAACTTCAAATATATAAGCTATAGTATTAAAAACAGGCGTAGTACTTATGCCTGTATAAGCGAATTGCTCATTTTCCGCACATTCGAACCCTTCTTTTAGAATGTACTCCTCAAACAATGCTTTATTTATCGTTTCTTTTACATCCAGTACCACTAAAACTTCGCTCACTCTTCAAGTCTCTTTAGATACTCCAGAAACTCCATCTCATCTTTAAAGCCTATTATACGGTCCAATTCTACGCCATTTTTAAAAAAGATAATTGCAGGCGGCCCAAAAAGTGAAAAACGCCTCATTAATTCTTGGTCTTGACTACTATTTTTCGTTACATCTACCTTTAAAAGCGTAAATATTTTCAATGCTTCCTGAACGCTTTTTTTGTTTAGAGTCTTCTCTTCAAACTCCGCGCACGCAATGCACCACGCAGCAGTAAACTCAAGCATTGTGAGTTTTTGGCTCTTTAATGCATCATCAAGTTCGCTTATATTTTTTATATCTTTGAAGTTAAGTGATGATGTTGGAGTATTTTGGAGCGAATTTGAGTCATTAAAAATAATTCCCGCCAAAAGAACCACGCTATAGATAAATATCAAAACAGCGGCGGTTTTCAATATTTTTTTGATTTTAAATCTTGAACCTACAATAAAGAGATATACGCTAAAAACAAATGTCAAAGATACCCATAATATTGAAGTAATATTCGCCGGTATCACGCGTGAGAGCATATACACTGCAACGCAGAGCATAATAAACCCGAATATCTGCCCCACGACATCCATCCAAAATCCGGGCTTTGGTAAAAATTTACCCGCACTTGCCCCAACTATTAACAACGGTACGCCCATACCCATACTCATCACAAACAGAGCCGTTCCGCCAAGCAACGCGTCTCCGCTTTGACCTATGTATATCAAAGCTCCGGCCAAAGGCGCTGCTACGCAAGGACCGACCATCAAAGATGAGATAAAGCCCATCAATGCTACTCCGAGTATGCCGTTTTTTTCACCGCTGAATTTTGAGAGTTTTGCCTGCCAAGACAGCGGCAGCTGAAATCTATAAAGCCCAAACATTGAGAGTGATAATAGCACAAATATTGCACTAAATGCCGCTATCACCCAAGTATTTTGAAGGTACATTTGCAGATTTGAGCCGAAAATACCGGCTAAAATACCGGCTATCATATACGCCAACGACATAAAAAAAACATACACAAACGAGAGCCAAAAACCTTTTTTTAGAGTCATACTATGTTTTGACTGTTTAGCGATGATAGATGAGAGTATCGGTATCATAGGGAATGTGCAAGGCGTCAAAGAGAGCAGCAATCCAAACCCAAAAAAACTCACAAGCGAAATTACAAAATTGCTATCGCGCAGCATATCGGTGATACTACTTTGTTCCGAAGAACTTACAATATCAGTCCTGTATACGGAATTCATCGGCGGATAACAGATAATACCCGCTCCTGCACAGCCTTGATAATTCACTTGCAAAACAGTCTTGCCTTTTATGCCGTTAGAGCGCAAATACTCCTTTGATACAACTGTTTCATAAAAATTAAAATAGACATTCTGTTCTTTAAAAACTTCAGGTTTTTGCGATGAAAGAGTCGATGTGAGATTTAATCTTTTAGGCGATGTAACCTCTACCAAAAGCTTATCCGCTAGTATGTAAATGCCTTCAGCCATATCTATTTTGATAATAATATATCCGTTTTTCTCCTCAAAATTCACATTAAAAGCCTCTTCCGGCGAAAGTATCTTTATCTCTTGCGCAAAAAGCGAAGCGCATAATAAAAGTAGAATCGTAGCAATTTTTTTGAACATTTAAAAACCCTAAAAATTTATTTGATAATTCTATCCAATGTTGATAAACTGGACATTAAGCCTTTATAGGTTATGATTAAGCAAAATATTAAAAGGGGAATTGTATGGGTAAAAAGTCCGCAGAAGAAGCTGCTATTTTGGAAAACGGCAAACAAGAAAATCCAAAAGATAAAGAGGATTTGGTGCAGGTATGGGTCAAAAAAAGCAAACTTGATTATGAAAAAAAGTTACGAGAGTTACAAATAGAGCTTTTAAAACTTCAAAAATATGTAAAAGAGAGCGGACTTAGGATACTCATCATCTTTGAAGGACGCGACGCAGCAGGTAAAGGCGGCACGATAAAAACAATGACTGGACATATCAATCCCAGAGGTGCACGCGTCGTGGCTCTTGAAAAACCATCCGATAAAGAGCGCACGCAGTGGTATTTTCAGCGCTATGTAGAGCATTTGCCTTCAGCCGGAGAAATAGTCTTTTTTGACCGTTCGTGGTATAACCGCGCAGGGGTTGAACCTGTAATGGGATTTTGCGCTAAAGAAGAGTATCAAGAATTTTTGATAGAGGTACCGAAATTTGAGTCACTTATCGCAAGATCGGGCATAAAGATATTTAAATTCTACTTTTCCGTTACAAAAGAGGAGCAGAAAAAGCGATTTGAGGAGCGCAAACGAGACCCTTTAAAACACTTTAAACTTTCATCGATAGACGAAAAAGCTCAAGAATTGTGGGATCAGTACACTTTAGCCGAATACTCTATGTTCTTGGCGTCTCATACAAAAGAATGTCCTTGGGCGATAGTCTATTCGGACAATAAAAAAAAGGCTCGTCTTAACACTATACGCCACCTTTTAAGTCAAATAGACTATCCGAATAAATCCAAAAAAGATATATTTAAAATCAACGGCGATTTATTTAAAACAGGCGACCAAGTGATACAAACAGCTACAAACGGAGTCATAGCGTTAGAAAAAAAGTAACTCAAAAACATTAGTGAAGATAAAATCTACTGCGACTAAGGCTCTACAAAAAAATCGAGCAGTTTATCGGCGGCTATTTTGGTGCTTATTTTTAAATTGTTGTCATATCGGCAAAATTCACATATTTTGCCAAACTGCCGCCCTTTTTTCTAATTTTCTTTAAAAGCCTGCAAAAAAGATTTTTACCGCATGCTTTAAATCAATGCAAGTCAGCGTTCAAAACCACTTTTCTATTTGACCTGCTTACCGTCATCATGCCTGTTTGGCTATCTCTTCTAAAGTGCAGTCCATTTAAATTTGATAATTCTATAGCTTTAAAGATATAACCGCCATTATTCTCCTGCTGTTTAAATTTAAATTTCGGATTTATCTCAAGTATAAGTTTTATCTGCTCTTTTGATATAAATACTTTCGTACCTTCAAGCACAGCTACACCAGCATCTACGATACAACCATCGCCAAGCGGCACACCGGTAACGGAGTTTGCGCCAAGAAGAGTATTTTTGCCGATAGATACGGGGTTACCGTTTGTGCCGCTGAGCACTCCGAGTACACTGGCTCCTCCTCCGATATCGCTTCCATCGCCAACTACCACAGATGAACTTATGCGCCCTTCAACCATTACGGCACCTGTTGTTCCGGCATTGAAATTAATATAGCTGGCTCCGGGCATCAAAGCTGTACCTTTTGCTAAATATGCCCCCATTCTCACTTTTGATGCATCCATTATGCGCACATTCTCTTCCGGTATAATATGCTGTAAAAATCGAGGAAATTTATCAACAGCATTAATAAAAGGATATGAACCTTCCAATTTTAACTCTATCTCGTTTGCTTTGAGCCAATCAATCTCTATAGGCACATTAACGCACCAAGCAACATTTTCCAAAAGTCCGAATATGCCGTTAAGATTTAGTGAACGAAGCGGTGCTTTACCAAGAGAAAGAGCGTAGAGTTTAAGATAAACACTTTCTATGGATTCGCATTTGGTATCCTCAAATAGAAAAACTATCCTGAAATTATTTTCCAGACCTTCGTTTTGCGATATTCTATATAGTGTTTTTATCACTTGCGTATTTATATGCGCATCACTATATGCCTCTTTTAAATAGATATTCAAGATACTTATCGCGTTTTTTACAAATTTTTTTTTCACATCATAAGTAAATTCGCTCCCGCTAAAATCCACCTCAACTTCGCTCTCTATCAAAGCGCCTATAAATGCTGCGGCAGAAGCATAATTTTCTCTCCAATTCACTACAGGAAAAGTCGCCTGTAAAATCTTCTCATTATGCAATTGTCCTCTATCTACTCTGGCTATGCCAAAGCCGATGGGTTCGCGGTAACCATCTGTTTTTTTTATTTTGGCTATATACTCTTTAAACTTCTTTTCGCTCTCTATCGGTTTCATAAATACTCCCTCAAGTTAATTTATCTCGCATGCCGCTTTGGAAGACACAGGTTGAATAGTGCTATTGTCGCCGCTAAAGCCCTCTATCTTTTGCCATAAAGATGAAGCTGCCTCTTTATAACGCTTTGCGCTTATCGTATCCGAGTGAAATATCACAACAGGCTCTCCGCTATCTCCGCCTTGCCTTATTTTCGGTTCTAAAGGAATTTCAGCCAAAACCGAAGTATTATATCTTTTGGCAAGATCATTTCCTGTTTTTTGTCCGAATATGTCATACTCTTTACCGCACTCCGAACAGATAAATCCGCTCATATTTTCAACAATGCCTGCCACTGCAATATGCAGTTTTTCAAACATATCGAGGCTTCTTTTAGCATCATCAAGCGCGACAGTTTGAGGCGTAGTAACGCAAATTCCGCAAGTAACAGGCACATTTTGAGCTAAGGTCAATTGCGCGTCGCCGGTTCCGGGCGGCATATCTATAAAAAGCACATCCAAATCGCTCCACAAAATATCGCTCAAAAGCTGCTCGATAGTCTTCATAATCATCGCACCGCGCCAAATCAAAGACTGTCCTTCGCTCATCAAAACACCCATACTCATCATCTCAAGTCCGTAAACTCTCAAAGGTTTTATTTTATTGCCGTTAACTTCGGGCTTTTGATCTGCAAGTCCTAACATTCGCGGAATATTCGGGCCATAAATATCAGCGTCCAAAATTCCAACGCTTTTACCCTGCTCTACGAGAGCCAAAGCCAGATTGACCGCAGTAGTAGATTTACCAACACCGCCCTTGCCGGAACTGATCATGACAAAATTTTTGATATTTGGGACTATATTTTTGCCGGATTGCGAATTACTTTTGATTTCAGACTGTTTTGGTTGGAGTACCGTTATTTCACTTTCTATTCCATTGTTATGTAAAATTTCCATCGCATCAATTTTAATTTTTGAAGCAACTTGCGGATTGGCGGATGGTATCTCTATCAATACAAAAGCTTTATCCTCTTTTATCTCAATCTTTTTTACAAAGCCAAATGTTGCGATATCCTTTTGAAAGTCAGGATAAGTAACAAAACTTAGCAGCTTTTTCACTTCATCTTCGTTCAACACATATTCCTCTCTTTAAAAAATGTATCGGTTTTTCACACTTATTGTACTAAAAATCCATAATAAATTGTCAAAAAAGGCAAAAACAGCCAAAATTGGCTAACCTTTAATTGACAAAATGTAACACAAAAAAGATAAAAAAAAGCTTTTGAAATGTATAATATCGTAACACTTTACTAAGGACATTAAAATTGCTTGATATATCGTTAATAGTGCTAAGCGCGGGCGAATCCAGCCGTTTCAAAGCAAAAACCAAGAAACAGTGGTTACGTTCCGGTAACAATCCGTTATGGCTTAACATAACAAATTCACTCGCCTCATGCTATGCATTCAAAGACGTGATAGTAGCAGGAAGTGCGGAAGAGTTGGCATATATGTACAAATTTTGTGATTATAAAATCATCAAAGGCGGTACAACAAGACAAAACTCACTCGCAAACGCGCTTCAATATATACAAAGCGAATATGTTTTGGTAAGCGACGCAGCAAGATGCACCGTGCCTGGATCCCTCACTCTAAGATTGTTGGAAGAAGCCAAGAGCGCGGATATTATAGTACCGTATCTGCCGGTAACCGACACTGTAACATATGAAAATAACACTATCAATCGCGACAAAGTTAAGCTTATCCAAACACCGCAATTATCAAAAACACAGGTTTTAAAAGCCGCACTTTCAAAAGAGAGTGAATTTACTGATGAGAGCAGCGCAATAAACGCATATGGCGGCAGCGTTAAATATATATTGGGTGATATAAGAGCTGAAAAATTAACGCTGGTGCATTCTAAAAACAACCCTCTTTCGCTGCTTTCACCGCCTGCATCCGCAGTATTTACGGGGATTGGCTTTGATGCGCACGCATACGAAGAAGGTAAAACAATGTATCTTGGAGGCGTAAAAATAGAAGATAACTACGGTTTTAAAGCTCACTCCGACGGAGATGCTCTGATACACGCTTTGATAGACGCACTGCTGGGAGCAGCTGGAGCTGGAGATATAGGGGAGTGGTTTCCCGATACCGATATGAAATATAAAGATATGGATTCAACTAAACTGCTTGAAAGTATTGTACTGTTTTTGACGCGAGTGGGATTTGAGATTGTTCATTGCGATATTACGGTTATCGCGCAAAAACCAAAAATCTCACCGTTTAAACAGGCTATGTCAAAAAAATTGGCACACATTTTGGGTATATCGCCTATTCACATTAACATAAAAGCTACAACAACAGAAAATATGGGTTTTACAGGACGCGAAGAGGGTATCGCCGTACAAGCTGCGGCTACTCTAAGATATTATGATTGGACTACAGATGAAAATATTAATTGTTGAAAATGAAGTCTATTTAGCGCAAAGTATTTCAACCAAATTATTAGAGGCGGGATACACTTGCGAAATAGTTACAAATATCAAAGATGCTCTGAAAAATGAGAAATATGACGCCGTATTGCTATCCACAAATATATCCGGTCAGAATTTTTATCCCATTATTGAGAAACATAAAAACTCTATCATCATCCTGCTTATCTCATATATAAGCTCTGATACAATACTCAATCCCATCAAAGCGGGCGCAAGTGACTATATCCAAAAACCTTTTATGATAGAGGAGTTGCTGCGAAAATTGCAGCACTTACAGCTTCATAAAAAACTTTTAAATGAAAATAAAACGTTTAGCGACTATACAGACAATCTCTTTTTGAGCAGAAAACCTAAAGAGAGTATTACAAAAAAGATTACCTCTCCATTGCTTGTCACAAGCTCTTTACAGACTTATGCGGACGCTCTTGTGTTTAATTACTCCAAAGAGTTTGGGGAACAATTTAATTTTATATCGCTCTCATCAGACAGCGCGCTTGACAAAATAGCCAAAAACGACCCCGGAGCGTTAATGTATATAGTCAATCTGCAAGAGATTAAAAACAGCGAAAAGAGTAAAATCTTTAATATCATAGAGCATAAAAAGGTCATCATCTCCTCTACAAATACAAATGAGGAAGCGCCGTATGAGACTATCCGCATAAGCTCAAACGATAACTTTTTTGAAAAGATAAATATTTTAACAATTGACGATTACATAAAAAGCGTTTTAATGCATTTTCAGGATAAATTACCGGACACGGAATTAGCGAAAAAGCTTGGCATATCAAGAAAAAGCTTATGGGAAAGGAGAAAGCGATATGGTATTAGAAAAAAATGAGGAGATTACACAGTGCCTAAAAAAACTGGAAAACTCAAATCATATAAGGAGTATTGGGCAGCAGATTGAAGAGGCAAAAATAAAATTATCAGCCGTGAAAGTATCGGCTATCATAATGGTTGCCAATCCATTTCACAGAGCACACGAAAGACTTGTGAGGATAACGCTTGAAAAGAGTGACTTGGTTGTCATTTTTTTGCTTGAGTCACAAGAACTCAGAGAACTCTTACCATTTGCTTTACGCCAAAAAACACTTCAATATTTTGTGGATAATTATCTGCACAAAAATCGCGTTTTGGTAATACCGCTTAATAATGACGCTTTTGATAATAATTGTTTCAACACTGCTACTCACGGTATTGTCGCCAAGCATCTTGGGTGCGATACATTAGTTGTCGGAGAATATCACAAAGGTATTGGCTTTTATTACGACGACAACCATCTTAAAACATCGCTTGACGAGTATGATGAATCTGCAATTATAGAAGTTATATCTCGCTTTGTATTTTGCAACGAATGCAATACATTAGTTAGCGTCAAAACCTGCCCTCACGGTACACACCATCATATTAAATACAATTCCTCATCTCTTATGGCACTTTTAAAAGATGGCATTTTGCCGCCGGCGGTATTGATGCGCAAAGATATATCGGCTATAATCTTAAGTGCTATTTATCCGAATCGCTTTAAAAATATAGCACAAATCTATAATGACCTTTTCCCTGGTACAGGATTAATAGAAATGCATAGCGATGAAGATTTTTACATGGAACTGATGAAGCTTTATCAGACAACATCCTTAACTTAAAGGAGAGATTTTGCAAAAAATTTTTTTGACATTTTTTTATTCCGGTCTTTTTCCGAAGGCTCCTGGCACAGCCGGAACAATAGCAGGAGCTATTTTGGGCTGGCTGATATTAAAAATCCTGCCTGTAAGCACACTGTTTTTACTGACTATTTTAGTAAGCGTTATCGCTATAGGCGTCATAAACAGTTACGAAACTGCCTCAAGTACGCATGATAACAGTCAAATAGTTATAGACGAAGTTATCGGAGTTTGGCTGGCTATGTGCATTTCAGCGGACTTTTTAGCTCCCACAGGCTCACAAATAGGCATAGTGCAACTCTTTATAATTATTATATTTTTCAGGCTTTTTGATATAGCCAAACCATCTGTCGTAGGATATATAGACCATAAAATCAAAGGTGGTCTTGGCGTTGTCGGCGATGACGTTGCAGCCGGAATTTTTGCCGGTATTGTCAGTGCAGCATTATGGAATCTTATAAGACAATTTGATATAGTGCAAAGTTACAATTTTTAAAGGCGGTAAAACTATCTCATTTTTTACTTCAACAATAGATATGAAATATGCTTGCACAAGTAAAGATTAATACGATAAAAAGCGAAACGAAAATTATAAATTTAACTTGTAAAAGAGTTTGTGCCTATCAATCAAATTATACACAAAAACGATATCAAAGCAGATATATTGAATTTCACTGTTTTATATTATTGGTTTTCAGGCAATCGCTGAAAATACCGATACCACAAGTGATAAGGCAGTTATAACTATCAATAGTAATTTAGATATTACCA
Organism: Campylobacteraceae bacterium; assembly: GCA_031263195.1. Classification (GTDB taxonomy): domain Bacteria; phylum Campylobacterota; class Campylobacteria; order Campylobacterales; family Campylobacteraceae; genus JAIRKW01. The sequence continues at coordinate 20,035 of JAISGD010000016.1, forward strand.
AAACTGCCTATATTTAGAATGTATTGCTGCAACCACATTCAATCTCTATAATTCTACCAACTTCATAACAACAATTAAAACTGTGCCAAAAAATCCGCCAGCTCCTCTTTTTGACGTGCCGTTAATTGAAGATGCCAAACGACTTCATCAAAACCGAATGTTCTATTTTCAAACTCTACGCCAAGCTTTTGCAAAAAATGCTCAGCGCGAGGTACAAAGGCGTATTTGCAAGCAAATATAAACTCCTCCTTTTGCTCGTAGAAATACGTTTTTGCCTCGTCTAAAACTATCTTTGCCGCCGTTCCGTAAGCCCTCACTAGTCCTCCGGTGCCAAGCTTCACACCGCCGAAATAACGCACTACCAAAACGCAGATATTTACAAATTCCGCACCTCGCAAGACATTAAGTATGGATTGAGCTGATGTACCTTTCGGTTCACCGTCGTCACTGCCGTTTTCTACTATTTGGCTATATTCGTTTAATCCTCTATATGCCCAAACGATATGCGCTGCTTTGGGGTGTTGGACTTTAAGTTTCGCGCGCAAAGCGTCAAATTCGCTGATTGGCGCAGCATAAGCGATAAAGATTGACTTTTTGATCTCATATCGGCAAAAATTTATATCATTTAGTGTCTGCATTAGTGAATTTTAACAAAAAGCACCTAAAAAATTTGCAAAATAAAGTTAAAATTATATACAATAATAGACTTTATCTTAAAATATTAGGGGAGAAGTAAATTGTTCACAAATAGACTTTTTTTTGACATATCGGATACACAAAAAACAGAAGAGCTTCGAAGTAAAATATTAACCGAATACAATTCAAATCAAACAGGATATTACAATTTGCCGATTGAGAATGAGAATTTGCTTTCCGATATAGACATATGGAGCAGTAAAATACGAAATATACAAAATATCATTGTTATCGGTGTTGGCGGAAGCTCCTTGGGAACAAAAGCTATCTACTCCATGCTCCATCATGAGAAAAAAGCAAATACACCCAATCTCTGTTTTTTGGAAAATATTGACCCTATCACTATCAAAAAAACTCTACAAAACATCAAATTTGAAGAAAGTCTCTTTTTTCTTGTGTCAAAATCCGGAACTACTCTTGATACTATATCTATCGCTAAAATTGTCATGGTGCATTTTGGAATTTTCCCGAATAATAGATATTTCGGCAAACACTTTGCTGTTATTACCGATAATGGTTCAGCTCTTAATAAATTCGCGAATGAATACGGTCTGAAAAGTTTTTTCGTACCCAAAAACGTAGGCGGACGATTTTCAGTGTTAAGCGCGGTTGGTATTGTGCCGCTAACACTTTGTGGAATAGATACAACAAACCTTTTGTCAGGCGCGGCGGAGTGCAAAGAGGAGTTTTTCATAGGAAAATCAACCGTACTTTTAAAAAAAGCTATAGCTTATACTATTAAAAGCGAACAAAATATCAATGTATTATTCTCATATTCAGATATATTTTGTGAATTTAACGCATGGTATACGCAACTGTGGGCGGAATCTTTAGGTAAAAAAAGGGGCAATGAACGCGTAGGTTTAACGCCGATAGGACTGATAGGCGCAATAGATCAGCACTCATTTTTGCAACTTATAGTAGATGGCCCAAAAGATAAAAGTGTAACATTTATAAGAGTAGAGAATATGGCAGACAATATACTGATTCCGGATATTTCACTGAAATATATAGAAAAAGCCGACATTAAAAAAGGTATCAGCGCAGCTACACTCTTAAACGAGCAAGCGCTCGCTACAATGAAAAGCATCATAAGTGAGGGTATTGTCACCGACGATATAATACTTGAAAAAGCCGATGCTTTTCACGCAGGCTATCTTATCTATTACTTTGAGCTTTTAACCTCTTTGTGCGGATTGCTGCTTGAAATTAATACTTATAATCAGCCTGGCGTTGAAATAGGCAAAAAGATACTACTGGATAAGTTGGGTAAATAAACTGCCCTACTTCAAAATCCTTGGCAAAGTTATACCTCTTTGCCCCTGATATTTGCCCGCTTTATCTTTATATGTAACTTCGCATGGCATATCGCCCTCAAAAAACAGCACTTGAGCAATACCTTCATTGGCATAAATCTTAGCAGGCAGTGGCGTAGTATTTGAAATCTCTATTGTGATATGCCCCTCAAATTCCGGTTCAAAAGGCGTTACATTGACTATAATGCCACACCTTGCATATGTACTTTTGCCAAGACATATAGCAAGTACGTTTTTGGGGATTCTAAAATACTCTATCGTTCTTGCCAAAGCGAAAGAGTTTGGCGGTACGATGCAAACATCGCCTTCATAATCTATAATATTTTTATTCTCAAAATTTTTAGGATCGACCACAGTCGAGTTTACATTGGTAAATATCTTAAATTCTCTGCCTACTCTTATATCGTATCCATAGCTACTAACACCGTAACTTACGACATTTGAACCGACTTGTCCATTCTCAAACGGCTCTATCATTCTATCTTTTAAAGACTTCTCTCTTATCCAACTATCAGCTTTTAATCCCATATCTATCCTTAAGAACAAGTTATAATGAAGTATGGTATTATAACACAACATTACCGTACATTTCTTTTTTCGCGGTAAAAACAACAGGAGACAAAAAGTATGAATAAACAGGATTTAAATATCAAAGAATTAATACGCATCTTTGATAAAAGCGGTATGACAAAACTCAAAATAACAGAGGGGGATTTTTGTATAGATATGCGAAAGGATGCCTCTTTACAACCACTCACGACTGAAAGTACGCAATCTATTGCAATAGCTCCGACAACGGCTATCCAACTAAAACCAAAAGAGGAGAGTGTGGAATCGCCTAAAAATTCTCTTCCTACTTTCAAATCACCAATGGTAGGCACATTTTATAAAGCGCCGTCACCTGGCGCGGAATCATTTGTAAAAATAGGCAGTGTAGTTAGAAAGGGACAGCCTGTAGCTATCGTAGAAGCCATGAAAATTATGAATGAAATAGACGCCGAATTTGATTGCAGAATAGTGGATATTTTAGTTGAAGACGGTCAACCTGTTGAGTTTGATATGCCTCTGTTTAGCGTGGAGAAACTATAATGAGTAAAATCAAAAGAATACTGATTGCCAATCGCGGCGAAATTGCTCTAAGGGCCATACGTACTATAAAGGAGATGGGAAAACAAGCCATTGCGGTCTACTCTACAGCCGATAAAGACGCTTTGTATCTACAACTTGCCGATGCCTCTATATGCATAGGCGGCGAAAAATCTTCCCAAAGTTATCTTAGTATTCCATCAATTATCTCCGCCGCAGAGATAAGCGAGTGCGATGCTATATTTCCTGGCTACGGTTTCCTTAGCGAAAATCAAAATTTTGTGGAAATTTGCGAACATCATAAAATAAAATTTATAGGACCCAGCGCAGACGCAATGATAATGATGAGCGACAAATCAAAAGCCAAAGATGTTATGAAAAAAGCAGGTGTTCCAGTTATTCCCGGATCTGACGGTGCGCTTATAGATTTGCATGACGCGTATAAAAATGCAGACGAGATAGGCTATCCCGTCATTATTAAAGCAGCAGCCGGCGGCGGCGGACGCGGTATGAGAGTAGTAGAAAAAAAAGAGGATTTGGAAAAACTCTATTTAGCTGCCGAGAGTGAAGCGATAACAGCTTTTGGGGACGGCACGCTTTATATGGAGAAATTTATTAAAAAACCACGCCATATAGAAGTACAAGTAATGGGCGACAAATATAGAAACGCTATACACATAGGAGAGCGCGACTGCTCCATGCAACGCCGACACCAAAAACTTATAGAAGAATCTCCTGCGATACTTTTAGATGACAATACAAGACAAAAACTCCATGAAACAGCTATTCGCGCTACACAAGCTATTGGATATGAAGGAGCCGGAACGTTTGAATTTTTGGTAGATGAAAATAAAAACTTCTATTTTATGGAGATGAACACAAGACTTCAAGTTGAACATTGCGTGAGTGAAATGGTAAGCGGTCTTGATATAATTGAGTGGATGATAAGAGTGGCTGAAGGCGAAAAACTTCCGTCTCAAGAGAGTATCAAACTACAAGGGCACTCCATAGAATGCAGGATAACAGCCGAAGATCCCGTAAGATTTATACCAAGTCCGGGCAAAATCAGCAAATATATAGTTCCTGGCGGCAGAAATGTACGAATGGATTCTCATGCTTACCAAGGTTATGTCGTACCGTCTTATTATGATTCTATGATAGGAAAGCTCATTGTATGGGCGGAAGACAGGCAAAGAGCAATAGCAAAAATGAAGCAGGCATTAAGTGAACTTACGATTGACGGTATCAGCTGCACTAAAGCATTTCATCAAAAAATGATGGAAAACCCTGACTTTATAAACAACGATTACGATACTAATTATTTGTCAAACCATTAAAACAGGCGCGCTTAAATGCGCGCCGCACTTTCAGGCAATAAAACTTTTTGAATTTTTACGGCAATCTTATTATTGTGATACTTGCTCTTGCCTTTAGCGTTTCAAAATGCTCTTTTATAATCGTACTTTCTTGAATAGAGGAGAGTTTTGTCATAATAGCATTTTTTGCCTGTTCAAACGGGATAACGCTTTTGCCGTTTTTGGAAACTATTATATATGTCACAAATCCGTCGCTTGTTTGCATAATAGGCATGCGTTCTCCTACTTCCGATTTGGACAGTAAAGCAATCACTTTCGGATCTTCGTCTATGCTTAAAATCTGCACATAAGAGCGCGTTACATTTTGCTCTTTGGCTGGATCTATTTGAACGCCAGTTTCATTTGTCAAATTTTCATCACCGATTTTAGCGGCAGCATCGGTCGGATTTTTATCCGCTTTATCATCATAAAAAACAGCAGCAATATCATCTGCATTCGCCCCTTCAATCTTCACAACATCAAAACTCTCGAATCTCGTAAACTCTATCAGATTATTGTTGTAATAAACAAGCAATTTATCCTCGTCTATGTTCTCATATTTACTGCTCAAAATATATTGATAGAGTCTGTCGCGCTGCAGCTTTTGTTTTAACTCCGATCTGTAAGTATCCGCCAAGACGCCTTCTCTAAAAAGCGCACCGTAAAAACTCTGTACACTCATATTATTTTTCGCCGCTATAGCTTCTATCTGTTGGTTTAGTACAAAATCATCCACTTGGATATTCATCTGTTTTATCTGCGACAGTTCCAGCTTTTCTCTGATCAAAACTTCCAAAGCCTCTCTGGTTGGAATATCAAACTGTTTTGAAAGTCTGTATATTTCATACATCGTTATAGGTTCGTCATCAACGACAACCGATATAGCATCTACTAAAGCCGCATTCGCGCTCACACTTAGAAAAAGTCCGAAAATAGCAGCTAAGAAACTTTTTTTGAGCATTGTCATAATCCTTTATTAAGTAAAAATCAATATAATACCGCACTTAAAAATTGCAATATTAGCATTTTTTTGGTAATCAATCAAATTAAAACGGAACATCACCGGTATTATTTGATGATATGGATAGGATTTATTATGGTTATTACAAGATTTGCTCCCTCTCCGACAGGATATTTGCATATCGGAGGACTTAGAACAGCGCTTTATAACTATCTATGGGCAAGACGCAACAACGGAAAATTTCTGCTTCGTATTGAGGATACGGACCTTAAAAGAAATTCGCTTGAAGCGGCACAAGCAATAGAAGAGGCTTTCAAATGGACGGGGCTTTCATATGATGGCGAAGTAGTTTATCAATCTCAAAGATTTGATTTATATAAAAAGTATATCCAAAAACTTTTGAAAGAAAAAAAAGCTTACCTCTGCTATATGAGCAAAGAGGAGTTAGACACTTTGCGCGAAGAGCAGACAGCTAAAAAAGAGCGCCCGCGCTATAACGGCAAATACAGGGATTTCAAAGGAGTACCGCCTTTAGGAATAGAACCTGTAGTGCGCATAAAAGCGCCCCTAAACGGCGAGATAACATTTGAAGACGGCGTAAAAGGGTTCATTAGTTTTAAGGCAGAAGATATTCTGGACGATTTTATCATCGCAAGAAGCGACGGTACACCTACATATAATTTTACGGTCGTGATTGATGACGCACTTATGGGCGTAACAGATGTTATACGGGGAGACGATCATCTTTCAAATACACCAAAACAGATAGTTCTTTACGAAGCTTTAGGCTTTAAAATACCAAAGTTTTTTCATGTTCCGATGATAAACAATCCTCAAGGAAAAAAACTCTCGAAAAGAGACGGCGCGATGGATGTAATGGAATATAAAAATTTGGGCTATCTAAGTGAGGCACTTTTAAATTTTCTTGTACGTCTTGGTTGGAGCCACGGCGATCAGGAGATATTTTCGCTCAAAGAGATGATAGAGTTTTTTGATCCTCATAATATAAATGCTTCCGCTTCTTCATACAATCAGCAAAAGCTTGAGTGGCTCAACGCTTACTATATCAAAAATGCTCCAACTTCAAAGCTTTGGAGTGAAGCTGCTTTATTTGGCGTGGATTTAAGTGAAGATAAAAACGCTAAAGCTTTGGCGGATATGCTAAGAGAACGCGCAAAAACAATGGTTCAATTCGTACAAATGACAAACAATATCATAAACGAACCTTTATCATATGATGCGCAAGCCGTAGAAAAGTTTGTAACAACTTCAAGTGCGGTATATTTGAAAAGCTATATCACATTTTTAGAAGAGTATGGCGGTGATTTTGAGAGTGCGACAAATGAGTTTTTAGAAAAGAATGCTCTTAAATTAAAAGATATCGCTCAACTCATTCGCATAGCTCTTACAGGTTCGTCTGTCAGTCCATCTATATTTGAAATTATGGATGTTATAGGATTACAGGCCGTTTTATTACGGCTTAAGAGATTTTTAGATTTTTTAGAAAAGAAAGGTATGAAAAGTGAGTAAAATAACGGAACAAGAGGTTTTGGATTATCATATAGGCGGAAAAATAGAGGTTACTATTAAAGCTAAATGCGAAAGTTCCAGAGATTTGAGTATGGCTTATACGCCAGGTGTAGCTATCCCCTGTCTTGAAATAGAAAGAGATAATGAATTGGCTTATACATATACCAATAAGTCAAATTTGGTAGCAGTTGTTACAAACTCCACATCTATTTTAGGGCTCGGCAAAATAAGTCCCGTAGCAGGAAAGCCGGTTATGGAAGGCAAAGCGGTTTTATTTAAAAAATTCGCAGATATAGACTCTTACGACATTGAGATAGATACCAATAATACGGATGCATTTGTGGAGATTGTCCGCGCTATCTCGCCGACATTCGGCGGTATCAATCTTGAAGACATAAAAGCTCCGGAATGTTTTGAGATAGAGACAAAACTGCAAGATGCTGTGGATATCCCCGTTATGCACGATGACCAGCACGGTACAGCGATTATAACAAGCGCCGGACTTATAAACGCGCTTGAGATTAGCGGTAAAAACATCGCAGACATAAAGATAGTAGTTTTAGGAGCGGGCGCAGCTGGTATAGCATGTGCTAAAATGTACAGAGCTTTAGGTGCGAAAAATATCGTTATGGTGGATTCAAAAGGCGTCATATATAAAGGCAGAGAAGAGTTTAACGCACATAAAAACCGTTTTGCGATAGATACAAAAGACAGGAATATAGCAGACGCCATGAGAGGCGCTGATATGTTTTTGGGGCTTTCGCGCGCCAAACTGCTCACGCAGGATATGGTCAAATCAATGAATAAAAACCCTATCATTTTCGCACTTGCAAACCCAACGCCGGAAATACTGCCCGAAGAGGTAGCAGAAATTAGAGACGATGTTATCATGGGTACCGGCAGAAGCGATTATCCAAATCAAGTAAACAATGTTCTTGGATTCCCGTTCATCTTTAGAGGGGCTTTGGATATTCGTGCAAAAAAAATAACGGAAAATATGAAAATGGCAGCGGCATTGGCTTTAGCCAAACTCGCAAAAGAACCTGTACCTGACTACATTAAAAACGCGTATAACGGCAGAGAATTTTCATTTGGTAAAGATTACGTGATACCAAAACCATTTGACAAAAGAGCGCTTGTCAGTGTCGCGGCAGCGGTAGCAAAAGCAGCGGTTGACGAAGGTGTAGCCAGAGTCAGAGATTTTGATATCAAAGCTTATATAAAGAGTTTGGAAGAGAAGATTAAATAATCTCTTTGCGCTTCCATGTGCAAGGCTTTTAAAGTAAGATTTGAATGTATATTTACTCATCAATGCAAATACTATCATGATCCTTTTTATAAGGATCATGATAAAACATCTATAGCTGCATTATTACTTTTTGCATGATAAACGCAAAAAATAAATTCTGTTGTTAAAAAAATTTCACTTATATAAAATTTTATCGCTGAAGTACGCTAAGTCGAGCAAAAAAGACCCCTTTGTATAAAAAAATATGTGTGTAATAGCTCACCAGCTGGCAGAGCGTAAACTATCTGCGCCATACGATAGGTTTTCAGTTTATATTTGATGACTTTTAAAGCCAAACGACTTACTTGCAGCGTTATGAACTGTCCGATTTTATGTGTTGCGCTTAGCACGTTAAGAGTGTTTTTTAGAAATAATTTCGAATATGAGGTGAGATTTTTGGGATTTTGACAAAATTAGTAGATGTTTGAGCCTGGATTTTATTACGCCAAACTGCTAAATAGCTATAAAAAAACCGTCATAATCTAATATATATTTGCTGCCGGAGAAGCTATCATAGATGCGGCAAATTTTTTGAATCAAATGTCCACAATAGATATTTTGTTTTTATCTATCTTTCCAGCGCCGGAAAGACTTAAATAAAAAACATGCTATTTAGTACAATTTTAAATCTATCTTATGATTTTTAAGTACTCATCAAATAAAAACAGGAAATTTGGCTATAATATTTATTATTAATCGATATATTTAGGTAGTGATATGAGATTTATGGCTTTTTTTATTTATATATCAGATTTGATTTTGGCATTGAATGCGCTTAAAAACAGCTTTTCAGAAAAAAACTATTTCAATAAAGGTATCTATTTTTTCTTAATTTTTTTAATAGCCATTGCATTATGTATGACTGTCTCTGTAATTCAGAGTATTTGTAAAGACGAGTATCTGAAAAAACATTTCACGTATCAAACCAACTCATTATTGATTTATATCCTGGCGCCAATTATATTTTCTACACTTATCTTACGTTTAGCTTCAATTTTTATTGACAGACATACACTTGATTCATATATACATTGTACTGAAATTCTTTTGTCGGTCATAGTAGGCATATGGTTTTTTTATAGAAATATTAAAGGTATTATATATTTGATTGTAGATAAAGATCTTAAAAAAAATTGATTGGATTCATAGCTTTAAGAGCCTTGCCGCTCTTAAAAATCTATCTAACCCCGCTTGCGCTTTTACGTCTATATTGTAAGTAATAAACTTTAAATATTCTCTTATATTGTCTCTTGAAATAGCCCGTTTTCGTGCATAATCTTTTAAAATATATTGTGGTATAAAAATTTTTTGTTTTTTAAATTTATCGGCAATTGCTTTAAAAAATAGATAATGCTTATTAACGCTAAGTCTCGCGAATACAAACGGCAACCGCTCTTTTTGATACCACGCCGCACCCATATCTATATAAACGTTCGGATTTTCAAGATATAGTTTCAGCGCATTATCACCTATAGTAACTTGACCATTTATACCAAGCGTTTTAGCAAGAATATTTGATGTGGCGGAGTGCGGATCTTTAACATAGGCGCCTTTTTTAACGATAACGCTTTTGACCGCTTTTTTTGCCACGATACCTGAATTTATAGTGCGAAGAGATCTATTTACACTTGCAATACTTGAGATATAAGCCGCGTCGATTCTACGTTTTTTTAATCCCTCATTTAGCTTGGCAGGATAATTTTTTTTATAGGCTATCGACTGTTTGAAGGAGTTTGGAAGCGATGATTTTTTTAAAAATATATGAAATGGAAGCATATTTATATAGTCAATTTTTCCGAATGTCAAGCTACAATCCTCATAATCAAAATAGCGTATTATACCGTTTTGAGGCTAAAAATTTGATTTAAAACCCGTACATATGGAAACTCAACTATTCTAAATAATATTTATGATAAAATTTATCGTTTATATTAAAAATTTAGGAGATTTAATGACAGCTGCAGAAAATCAAGTAGTATCAATGTTTTACAAATTAAAAGACACGGATGGAAATCTACTTGACTCAAATATGGATAGTACGCCTCTTTCATTTATCATGGGTAAAAATCAAATTATTGCAGGACTTGAACGCGAAATAGCCAATATGAATCAAGGCGATACCTCACATGTAGCGATAAAAGCAATTGACGCTTACGGCGAATACGACAAAAACGCTATTCAAATAGTTCCTATTGAACAATTCGCTGGACTTGAGCTTACAAATGGAATGACGCTTTACGGTCAAGGCGAGGACGGCAATACTGTCCAAGTTATAGTTAAAGAGTTTAACGACAAAGATGTGACTATAGATTTTAATCACCCGTTGGCGGGGAAAGATCTCTATTTTGATATAGAAATAGCCGAGATAAGAGACGCCACAGAAGACGAACTTTTAAACGGATGCGTGGAAGGTTCGCATAGTTGCTCATGCGGCGGGCATGATGACGAAGATGATGAATGCTGTGGTGGACATCATCATGAACACGGCGAATGTTGTGGTAAACACTAATTTTATAGCGAACTCCCGCGCTTCAAAAGAGGCCGGAAGGCTCGCGAATCTTTTGAAAAATCTTAATCTAAACGCCCTCATTATTGGTGAAAGAGGGGTTGGTAAATTGACATTGGCGTCAAACATAGTGGACGCAAATATCGTGGACGGTTCTGATCTAAATGCGGTTTTAAATGCAATTAGTTCAAATTCCGTATTGATTATCCGCAATTTTCATAAGATAAACAACTATTTTATTTTAAAAGAGGCTCTCTCAAAAGAGCCAACGCGTATTATCGCGACAGCTTTAAAAAAGATTGATGAGAATATAACAGATACGTTTTTCGGGCTTAAAATATCCATACCGCCGCTTAGCGAGAGACCTGAAGATGTGCAGGATTTGGTAAAAAAATTTCTACAAGAAGCCAAAGAACTTTTTATGCAAGAAGATAATGATGCAGATGCAGATTTGACAAATATAAATATGGATTTGAGTCAAAACGCTTATTCTTTGAGACGTTCTGTTTATATCGCTTTTATCACGGCACAATTTGGCGAAGATGATATTTTAAATATTTTGGAAAAGTTTTTGGCGCAAAAGCTTGGCAGCGGCGACGATTATCGAAAATTGCTTTATATATTTGACGTACCGCTTCTTAGGGCTGGATTTACAAAATTTCATTCGCAACTCGCGATATCTAAAAATTTCGGTTTAAATAGAAACACTTTGCGTAAAAAGATATCGGAATTGCGCAATTTTTTCAAAAAATAACAAATATAAAATTTAAAAATTAGGATAAAAAATGTCAAAAGAGATAGCGTTTATTTTTCCGGGGCAAGGTTCTCAAATCATTGGAATGGGAAAAGATTTTTACGAAAAAAGTCCGATAGCTAAAGATATTTTCAAAAAAGCTTCCGAAAGACTTGGCATTGACATGCAATCTTTGATGTTTGAAGAGAATACAAATTTAAATGAAACCGAATTTGCACAGCCTGCCATATTGTTAGTAAGCGCTGTCGCGTTTAAACTTTTTCAAGAAAATGTGCAAATCACGCCGAAATTCGTGCTCGGACACTCTCTTGGAGAGATAACCTCGCTGATTAGCGTGGGCGCGCTTGACATGTATGACGCGCTGGAGCTTGTAAGGGAGCGCGGACTTTTAATGAGAAAAGCGTGCGAAGGTAAAAACGCCGGAATGATGGTAATTATCGGACTCGACGATGAAAAAACCGAAAATATATGCAAAGAAGCGAGAGAAGATGGCAAGCAGATATGGGCTGCGAACTACAACAGCGACGGACAAATAGTGATAGCCGGCATTAAAGACGATTTGAACGAATGTGCCGATAAATTTAAAGAAGCCGGAGCTAAAAGAGCTATGCTTTTAGCAATGTCGGTGGCAAGCCATTGTCCGCTTTTAAAAAGCGCGCAAAATCCTTTGAAAGAAAAATTAGAAATTTTTATAAAAGACAAATTTACAGCGCCCGTTATCTCAAACGCGGACGCAAAACCGTATGAAAGCAAAAAAGAGGCTGTGGATTTGCTTGAAAAACAGCTTATATCGCCCGTTTTATACAAACAATCAATAAGCGGACAAAAAGTAGACGCCTTTATAGAGTTTGGCGGTTCTGTGCTTAAAGGATTAAATAAGCGTTTAAATGAAGCTCCGACTTACAGTATAACGGATATGGCGACCCTTGAAGAGACGCTGAAAATTATTCGGTAATTGGTTTTTTACCGATATAATTTAAAAAAATGACTGATAAAACTTTTAAATATTTAGGAATAAAATGAAAATAGCTATAATGGGAGCGATGGTCGAGGAGATAACGCCTCTTTTGGAAAAATTTAAAGAATATAAAGTTGTAGAATTTGCTAATAATAAGTTTTATACCTTAAAATATAAAAACATTGACGTAACTATAGCTTACAGCAAAATCGGCAAAGTAAACGCGGCTCTTACGGCATCCGTTTTAATAAATATATTTGGCGCTCAAAAACTGCTGTTTTCAGGCGTAGCGGGAGCTGTCGATGAAAATTTGCATATAGGGGACTTAATAGCCGCCGAAGGACTTGTGCAACACGACCTTGATATTACGGCTTTTGGACATCCGCATGGTTTTGTTCCGGAGAGTAAAATTCTAATTAAATCGGACGAAGAACTTTTGAAAATAGCCAAAAATACGGCAAAAGCGTTAAATCTCACGTTAAAATCGGGCATAATAGCCACAGGCGACCAATTTATATGCGACGCGAATAAAAAAGAGTGGATAAAAAATACTTTCAACGCGAATGCCATTGAGATGGAAGGAGCAAGCGTCGCATTTGTATGCGACGCTTTGAATGTGCCGTTTTTTATACTTCGCGCGATAAGCGACGCGGCTGACGCTAAAGCCGGATTTGATTTTGACGAATTTTTGCGAAGCAGTTCAAAAATAAGCGCGGATTTTATCGTATCTATGCTGGATAGATTGGAGAAATAAGCTATGAATACAAGCAAATCAATACTGCGTTCGCTCGGACGCGCAAACGCGAAATACGGCTTGATACAAGAAGGAGACAAAGTACTTTTAGGGCTTAGCGGCGGTAAAGATTCGCTCTCTTTAGCACACGCGCTTAAACATACGCAAAAAGTCGCGCCCTTTGACTTTGTTTATGAAGCGGCTACCGTAACTTACGGTATGGGAGAGGATTTAAATATTTTGCACAAGCATTGCGAGGAACACGAGATAAAACATACTATCATAGATACCGCAATCTTTGATCTCGCTAAAGATAAAATAAGAAAAAATTCCTCATTTTGTAGTTTCTTTTCACGAATGAGACGAGGCGCTTTATATACGTACGCTTTGGAAAACGGCTTTAATAAACTTGCTTTAGCGCATCATTTAGACGACGCGGCGGAGAGTTTTTTTATGAATTTTATGAATAACGGAACTTTGCGCTCAATGCCTCCAATATATAAAGCCAATAACGGTATTATTGTAATTCGTCCTTTGATACATGCAAGAGAGAGACAGCTTAGAGATAACGCTCTTTTGAATAATCTCCCAACAATAGGCGACGAAGCGTGTCCTGCCATGAGGTTTGATGTGAAAATGCCGCATGCCAGATATGAGACAAAAGAGCTTTTGGCAAATCTTGAAAAAGCACACCCCAATCTATTTGTATCGCTAAAAGGTGCGTTTGAAAAGGTGCAGATAAACAGCTTTTGTCAAAAAGAGTTTTTAAGTTTTTAGGATAACTTGTGATAAACGACCTGCTCAAACTTCAAGAGGATATTTACAAATATGAATGTAAAAAGTGGAGCGAATATGACATGTACTCTTCAAGAGTAAGCTTTTCAAAAATAGGCGAACTTTATGAAATTGTCTATTTTGGCGACGGATATGACGATAATCCGAATGATATTCCGCAAAATTGCGATAATTTCGCATTCGCTTCATTAATTGAGTTGCTTTTAAAAAACTCTTCAAAAATCAAATCTCTTATATTTGCAGGACCTGACGAAGGAGCTAACGGAACTAAAAATTGGGATTTTACGAGACTTATAAACAGTAAAGTAATTTTTGAAAATCTCGTACATTTTAAAGTGCGTCTTACAGATTTAGGCGACCATAATCAAAGCGTTATAGCAAGCGGTTATGATGAAAATGGACAAATAGCAGCTTTAGCGTCAATGATGCCAAAACTTGAAATTTTGCAAGTGCCTTCCGCGCCAAATGAAGATTTTTTCAAACTCAAAAATTTAAATTTAAAAAAATTAACGATACAAGCAGGATACGATACGCAAAATTTTATAACAAACCTCGCAAATTCGGACAATTTAAAAAATCTCCTCGCGCTTGATTATACAAATATATTTTATGATTTTGATATTATTGGAACAACTTTTGAAGAGTATAAACTGCTTTTTGAATCAAACTTTTTTGAAAATTGCCTTGAGAAACGAAAAGTGCCCTTTCACTTTACACTAAGAGATGATAAATTGACATGTGAGCAATTAACTAAACTTCGACAGATAAAAAATATACAGTTTTTATATATAAACTGCAAAGGCGGAGAGTATATAAGAGCATGACAAACCAAAAAGAGCAAACGGCGAATTTTCAAGATATGCCCGAAGTGCAAAAAAATCGCTGGAAGATATTTATCAGCGTCTCTTTATTCACTTTTATGGCGACGCTTGACGGCAGCATTGTAAATATAGCGCTTCCGACAATTGCCGAGAGCCTTAATATACCGATGAATAAATCCATATGGATAGTCGCCGTTTATATGATGACTATCTGCATATTTTTGATACTATTTGGCAAAATAAGCGATATAGTAGGCAAAATAAAAATTTTTCGTATAGGCACGCTTGTATTTATCGGCGGCACATTTTTATCAGGTCTTGCAAATTCCTTGGATACGCTTATCGCCGCGCGTATAGTGCAAGCTTGCGGTGCGAGTATGACGATGTCAACAAATCTTGGCATTATAACCGAGATATTTAAGCCACAAGAACGAGGAAAAGCGTTAGGCTTCATAGGTTCAGTCGTCTCTTTAGGCAGTATCACAGGTCCTAGCATTGGCGGTATAATCGTACACTATCTTCCATGGTCATACATCTTTTGGCTCAACGTTCCTTTTGGTCTTTTAACGCTTCTTCTTGGCGTCAGATATTTGCCAAAAGATGTGTCAAAAACAAAAGGCAGTATTGATTTTGCTGGCTTTTTTATATACGCCGCAGTTATTGTTCTTTTCTTTGGTTCTATGTTCACAGGACAAGAAATTGGATTTAACAATACCGCGATACAAATATCGCTTGCACTTTCATTACTGTTCGCGATACTTTTCATCAAATACGAATACGGTAAAACTTCGCCGCTGATAGAGTTCGCGATATTTAAAAACAAATCTGTGACGGTGGGACTTATATGCGCTTTGATAGTATTCGGCGCGAACTTCTTTTTTGCTATATTAATGCCTTTTTATCTGCAAACGGCAAGAGGTTACGCTCCAAGCGCGGCAGGATTTATCATGATGGCTTTTCCGATAGTTATGGTTATAGCAGCGCCCATCGCAGGAAGTCTCGCGTATAAATTAGGAGCCGGTAAGCTAACGATATTGGGGCTTAGTATTATCGCGTTTGTGAATTTTTTGTTCATATTTATAAAAATAGATATGAATATCGCCTATTTTATAATGCTCGTAGGGCTTGTCGGACTTGGCAACGCTATTTTCCAATCGCCTAACAATACAATTATAATGAGTTCTGTCGATAAAAAATATCTTGGAATTTTGGGAAGTCTTAACGCGCTTGCTAGAAATATCGGAAATATCGTAGGCGTTACATTTGCCACAACGATACTATTTGCCGCTATGAGTTTTAAGGCGGGACAACACATCTCAACATATGTTAAAGGCGAAGAAGAGCTGTTTATGTTCGGTATGCATGTTACATTTGTCGTATCGATCTTTTTTATCTTATGTGCGTTAATATTGTCCGTATGGCAAGAAAAAAAGAAGTCTTAATTATATTTTCTTATTTTCAAACTGTCTTCTCTTCTTTTTTTCGCTTTTTCCCATCGACGTTGTTCGTCATTGCTTTGCGGGATAAACGGTTCAACAAGCGTCGGCTTACCATTATCATCCACGGCAACCATTGTAAAGAAACAACTGTTCGTATGCGTGACGGTATGTTTTTGTATATCTTCTGAAATGACTTTTATGCCTATCTCCATAGATGTTTTACCGGTATAATTCACGCTTGCCAAAAATGTAACCAATGTTCCAATTGGTATGGGATTTTTAAAAAGCACCCTGTCAACAGAAAGCGTCACCACATCTTTTCCACTGTATCTGGCAGAAAGTGCATAAGCTACCTGGTCTAAAAGCTTTAACAAATCCCCTCCATGAACATTTCCGCTGAAATTTGCCATACTTGGCGTCATTAAGATAGACATTGTAAGTTGATTTTTTGAAAAATTTTGCAAGATTACTCCTTTATATTCAATCGATTATTTTTATCAAATACAAATAATTATCCGAAAATTATAGCAAAAAAATATCAAAATACAGTTTCTTAAAATACAAAATCCATTAAACTCTAATTCTCTTTGAAATAGCACAAGTATTCGGTTAAAACGGTAAACGCTCAATAAAAAAATAACAAACATTAGAGAAGTACCTGCATGTCAATATGTGAGATTTTAAAAACAGAGTAATTTATCTTAATCATTATGTATTGTTTTGTCATTTAATTTCTCACAATGACGAAAAAACCCGCATATATGATTTGAAGTTGACTTACATCAACTCCAAATCAGTAAACATGTTATATTTTATAACTCTTGCCAATAAAAATAGGGATAGCCGTTGTTTTTATCGCTGTCTATTTTCCAAGGAGCAGTGTCATTATCTCCGAATTGCCAGCCAAGACCCGTTTCATATGTACTCCGTGTTTTTAACTCTCCTATGGTTTTGTCTATTCCATGATAAATTACATTGCCACCATTTGAAAAACCGTTTTTTGTTAAATAATCTTGAATTGATACTTCACCTGTCATACTATTTAATGCGAAATTGTTTGAAATAAAGGTTTGACCTGTATAGTCATTGTTAACACCAATAACACGATTTACTTCATAGTATCTTTTAATCAAACCATTGATAGCGACGTTGTTTAAGACGTTGGAATAATCACTAATCCATCCCGCTATGCCACCGAGACCACGAGCATTTGTCATGTTACCGGTGATACTTCCCGTGGAGTAAGAGTTTGTTATATTGATAATATAAGAATCTCCTACGATACCGCCAACTTTATAGTAGCCACTGATATTTCCAGTTGAGTAAACGTTGGTTATATTGGTCATGTAAGCATTTCCCACGATACCGCCGACATAACTGTAACCGCTGATACTTTTCCCATCCGCCATCTCAACTCCGAGATTTTTTATCTGAGCATATTCGGCATTACCGAAAAATCCGATTGCATAATTAGCAGATGTTCTGTTTATCCAGAGATTTGTTATCTTGTGTCCGTTACCATTAAAAATACCTGCAAAGGCACCTGTAGAGCTAGATGAGTAACTTCCTACGATATCCACCCGTTGCTGTCAAAACCAACCCCGCTTTCATCTAACGCTATATCGTTTAAGAGAATGTATTTGCCGGCAAGGTTAGCATTGATAGAGGCTAAAGCATCTTGAGAGATTATCTCTTTAACGTTTGACAGAGCATAAAAGTTTACACTTTTACTCATTAGAGTATAAGAGGTTACGGATGAACTGCTATCTGCGAGATACCAATCACTAATACCGTACGCCGTTTTGTTTGAATTAAGCGCTACCCTATGACCTGATGGCAAATTATCGTATTTAGCTAACAGATTTAAGTTTTCATCATAAAAACTTACCGAATTAGTTGCGCCAGGAGCGTTATTCGCACTTGATGAACCTCCGCCACTACAGCCGACCAATGAAAAACTAAAAAAGAAAGCTAATAAGAGAGAGAGAGAGAGAGAACGCTTTAATCTTAAATATATATAAAGCTTTAAAATGGGTCGTGAAAGACAACATGCAGACCCCTTTAATTTGAAATTTATTCATGAAAAATGAATAGTGTTTATTATATCAAAAATCAATATAAAGATAGCGGTCTTACCGATAATAATGAATAAAATCTAGAGTTTCTTAATAATCACAAATAAATATAGAAAACGGAAAGAGTGTTTATTTTACACAAAAGCTTTATAACAAACAAAACGGTTTGTCTTGGAAAATCTCCAAAACAAACCAAAAATTTTACTCTACTTCAGCGTCTATAACGTCGTCGTCTTTTTTCGGCGAAGCGTCGTTTTTATTTTCGCTGGCACCGCCGTTAGCACCCTGCTCTTTTTTATATATCTCTTCAGCCAATTTATGACTTACGTCCGTTAGAGCTTTTACTTTAGCGTCAATCTCATCTTTACTCGCGTTTTCATTTTTCAAAGTCTCTTTTAAGTCGCTTAAAGCCTTTTCTATATTAGCTTTATCGTCAGCCGATATATTTTCACCCAAGTCTTTGAGTGATTTTTCTGTTTGGTGGATTAGGGCTTCGGCGTTATTTCGCACATCTACCACCTCTTTTCTTTTCTTGTCTTCTTCTTTGTGAAGTTCGGCGTCTTTTACCATTTTTTCTATCTCTTTTTCATCAAGTCCGGAACTTCCCGTGATTTTAATCTCTTGCGCTTTTCCGCTCGCTTTATCTTTTGCGGAAACCGTCAAAATTCCGTTAGCGTCTATATCAAACGTAACTTCTATTTGCGGAATTCCACGCGGAGCGGCAGGAATGCCTTCAAGATTAAATTGACCCAAAGATTTGTTATCTTTAGCAAAATCTCTCTCGCCTTGCAATACATGTATGGTAACTGCCGGTTGATTATCATCCGCCGTTGAAAAAACTTGAGCTTTTTTAGCAGGAATCGTAGTGCCTTTATCTATTAGTCTCGTCATAACTCCGCCAAGCGTTTCTATGCCAAGGCTAAGAGGCGTAACGTCCAAAAGAAGTACGTCTTTAACGTCGCCTTTGATAACTCCGCCTTGAATTGCTGCGCCAATTGCAACGACTTCATCTGGATTTACGGATTTATTTAACTCTTTGCCGAAAAACGCTTTGACTTTTTCTTGTACAAGCGGTACTCTTGTAGAACCGCCGACCATAACTATCTCTTTAATATCTGTTTTTGATACGCCAGAATCTTTTATAACCTCTTTTATTTTATCTACCGTTTCGTTTACCAAATCTTCTATCATAGATTCAAATTTCGCTCTTGTGAGTTTTTTGACCAAATGCTTAGGACCTGTAGCGTCTGCCGTGATAAAAGGCAGATTTATCTCCGTCTCATTGGCTGAGGATAACTCTTTTTTGGCATTCTCAGCAGCCTCTTTCAATCTTTGAAGCGCCATAACGTCATTTTTCAAATCAATGCCGCTTTCATTTTTAAATTCGCTAACTAACCAGTCTATTAAACGATTGTCAAAGTCGTCTCCGCCCAAAAACGCATTTCCGCCTGTCGCTAAAACTTCCACCACATTGTCGCCGGTTTCCAGTACGGTTACGTCAAATGTGCCGCCGCCCAAATCATATACCATAATTTTTTCGGCTTCTTTTTTCTCTAATCCGTAAGCAAGAGCGGCAGAAGTCGGTTCGTTTATGATACGAAGTACATTTAAACCGGCGATAGTTCCAGCCTCTTTCGTCGCCTTTCTTTGCGCGTCGTTAAAATATGCGGGCACCGTGATAACAGCGTCGGTTACGCTCTCTCCCAAAAAGCTTTCGGCATCTTCTTTTAATTTCATCAAAACTTTCGCGCTTATCTCTTGAGGAGTATAAACTTTGCCTGCTATCTCTATTGCGCATGCGCCGTTTCTATCCACGATTTTATAAGGAAGTCGTTTTTTAGCTTCCGCGGCTTTCTCCTCATTGCTCATAAGACCCATAATTCTTTTTATTGAGTAGATAGTTTTTTGCGGATTTGTAACGGCTTGTCTTTTTGCCGCATCTCCAACTAAAACTTCGCCTTTATCCGTATACGCCACAACGGAAGGCGTCGTATTTTTACCCTCTTTGTTTGGTATGACTTTCGCCTCGCCTCTTTCGTATACAGCTACGCAAGAGTTTGTCGTTCCCAAATCTATTCCGATTACTTTTCCCATTTTTTATCCTTTTAAATAAATTTTCTCAACCAAATCCGCTAAGAAGCGGCAACTTAAATCCAATTTAACGCATTTTCACACAAAATACAGAAAATCTTTGACTTACATGTAACAAAAATATCCTATAAAGTTGATAAAAAAAACAATCTAACGAGCGATACTAACCATCGCGGCTCTTAACACTCTATCTTTAATAGTATAACCTTTTTGAAAGGTCTGGACTATATCCCCGCTATTTTTACCATCGCTCTCTACTTGAAGCACGGCGTTATGAAAATTAGGATCAAATTTACCGTTGTCTTCTATCTCTTTTATGCCGTGTTTTTCAAATACTTTTTTAAACTGTTCAAGCGTCAAACCAATACCGTCTTTTATCTTTTTTGAAACTTCGTCAACTGCCTCATCCGCCGTTTTATAAGCTATCTCAAGCGCGTCTATCACAGGTAGCAAATCTCTCGCAAACTGCTCATTGGCATAATTTATCGCTTGATATTTTTCTTTTTCGTAACGTTTTTTGATATTTTCAAAATCAGCGTGAGCTCTTATATACCTCTCTTCGCAAGATTTTAATTTCTCCTCAAGCTCTTTTACGTTTTCGTCCGCGGTTGGCAAAACTTCGTCTTGCTCTACCGTTTCATCGGCGCTTAAAATATTTTCCGCCAACTCTTCTTTTTCTGCCTTTACATGTTCGCTTTTTTTATCTTTCATTATATCTCCTTAGCTTTATTAAAAAAACTCTCAAAATCGGTGTTTACTCTGCCTAAACAGAACATTTTAGCGTTATTGCCTCCGATTTTAGCTCTTTGCTTTACAGCCATATAACCGATTGGAACTACCTCTTCAAAATATATTCCGTCTTTAAGTTCCAAAACAGCTCTTACATTTTTAAAAGAGTCGTATAAAAATCTATTGTCATTTTCTCTTGTCATCTCGTACAAGACGTTTTCGCCCTCTTGAAAAAGCACTTTTCCCACAAGCATTTGGTCTAATTTTGTACACAACTCGCTAAATCCGACTTTTGTCGAGATAGCGCGCAAATCATAAACGTTAAAACCCAAAAGCTCATTTAAAAATCTCGCCGCCTCATCGCTGTAAGATATAGTAACTTCGCTATTTGTAAAAATCAAAAGCAAAAAACGGTTCTGGACTTTAATGACCTCTTTTAACTCTTCATTGTCATAAAACTCCAAAGCGCAATAAAGTTCATACTCTTTAAGGGCGTTTTTTATATTACTCAAGCTTCCAAGCACGATAGTCGTATCGGTTTTTAACTTTTCTATCCAATACTTTTTTAAAGCGCTCACTGTGGGTATTCTGCCGCCGCTTATATGAAGCTGCATCAAAATACCTTCATTGCAAAGCTTATTAAAGTAGGCTCTTATGGTAGACGCCGATATCTCTATAGGCATTTTTGTCTGAAGCTCCGCCGAACCAATAGGCAGATTATCTTCCAAATACGCCTTAATGATAGCTTCTAAAATTAAATCTTGTTTAAATGTCGCCTTCATTTTTAGCACTCTTTTGAGTTAATTGCTTGTAATTATACAACATTGAGTGTACTCTTGTCAAGTCTTAAGATAAGTTAATTGCTATAAAGAAACTTTAGTCCATATCACTCATATTTTAATGCACTGCTTTAACTCAAGAAAAGAGTAATTTCGTCGGCTAGAAAATAATTACTGTTATATAGCCTATCATCTTTGATATACGCCTTTTTACCGTCTATCAGCATATCAATTTTACTTCTTTTTTGTTTTGAAAAAAATTCCAAACTTATACCTATATTTGAGCGCATCGCCAAAAAAAGCCTCTCCAATCTCAACTCTTTTTCACTCAAATTTTCCACTCTTTGAGTAAGCGGCGATTTGATATATTCTTTCAAATTTTTATCAGAATAAAAACGTTTCCCATTAACAAATCCTACAGCCGAACACCCTATACCTATATAGCTTTCATGCTGCCAATACTGTTTATTGTGAAAGCACTCATAGCCTCTTGAAAAATTTGACACTTCATACTGTGAAAATCCCTCGTTTTTTAGAATTTTTACAAGAGATTTTGCCAAATGCAAAGACTCTTTTTTGACATTTGGCATTTTAAAAAACGGGGTTTTCTTTTCAAGTGTCAGCGAATATGCGCTCAAATGGTTTACAGGAAGCAATGAAGCTGTTTTAATATCGTTTTCCAATAGTTTTTTTGTATCCATCTTCGTATCATATATAATATCAACGGAGATATTATTAAATCCGACTTTCCACGCGTTTAAGACAGCTTCTTTCGCTTCTTTTTGGCTATGGATTCTGCCTAAAAATCTTAACTTTTTATCATTAAAACTTTGAACGCCAAAACTCACACGATTAAAACCAAGCCTCCTCATTTTTGAAAGCCATTCAAATGAAGCGGAGTTTGGGTTCGCCTCTGTAGTTATTTCCGCTTTCTCGTCTAAAAAAGGCGCGAGTTTGTCCATAAACGGTTTTAAAAGTTCGGATGGAAATGCTGATGGCGTACCTCCGCCGACAAAAACAGATGCTATATTTTTCGGACAAAATCTCTCCAGCTCAAACTCAAGCTGCTTTACGATAGCTTTAGCATACTCCTCTTTAAGAGTATTTTTATTCGTATAAGATACAAATGCACAATACGGGCACTTACTTTCACAAAATGGGATATGCAGATATAAAATCAATTCCAAACTCTTCTAAAAATCTATTTCACACTTCAACGCTTAAAAATTTACACAATTTTAATCACATCTTAGCTACCATTATAACAAAAATTTGAGGCTGATAAATGTCAAAAATATTAATTGAGGGCGATAAAAAATATCGTCCTAATGTTGCTGCGGTTGTCGTTTCATCAGAGTATCCATTTAAATGTAAAATTTTCATAGCGCAAAGAAGCGATGTAAAAAACGCATGGCAATTCCCTCAAGGCGGTATAGACGAGGGGGAGAGTCCAAACGAAGCGCTTTTACGAGAACTTAAAGAGGAAATAGGTACAAAAAAAATAGAAATTATAGCCGAATATCCCAATTGGCTCTCATACGATTTCCCAAATAAAATAGCCAAAAAAATGTATCCTTACGATGGGCAAAAACAGAAATATTTTCTTGTTCGGCTACAAAAGAACGCTAAACTTAATATTAAAACAAAACACCCTGAATTTATAGATTATAAATTTGTAGACGCGCAGGAGGTTTTAGAGCATATCACCCATTTTAAAAAATCTGTATATAAAAAAGTGTTGGAATATTTTAAAAAAGAAGGATATTTATAATGTTGATAGTTCAAAAGTACGGTGGCACAAGCGTAGGAACTTTGGAGCGTATCCGTACGGTAGCCGACAGAGTAGTAGAGTCAAAAGAGAGCGGGAATGATTTGGTCGTTGTAGTTTCGGCGATGAGCGGAGAAACAAACAAACTTATCGAGTATGCCGAATTTTTCAGTAAAACGCCCTCGCAAGCCGAAATGGATATGCTTTTATCCGCAGGTGAGAGAGTAACAAGCGCGCTTTTGGCGATAGCTTTAAATGAGCTCGGATACCCGTCCGTAGCTATGAGCGGCAGGCAGGCAGGAATTATAACCGACAGTTTCCATACAAAAGCGCGTATAGACCATATAGACACTGCTTTTATACGAGAAGCTCTTGATAATGGTAAGATAGTCGTTGTAGCAGGCTTTCAAGGCACCACAAAAGATGGTAGAGTAACGACTTTGGGACGCGGCGGAAGCGATTTGTCGGCTGTGGCTATTGCCGGCGCTTTAGAAGCTGATTTATGCGAAATATTTACTGATGTGGACGGTGTCTACACTACCGACCCAAGGATAGAGCCTAAAGCTAAAAAGCTTGATAAAATTAGTTATGACGAAATGCTGGAGTTGGCAAGTTTGGGTGCAAAAGTGTTGCAAAACCGCTCTGTAGAGCTTGCCAAAAAATTAAATGTAAATATCATAACAAGAAGTAGTTTCAATAAAAATGAAGGAACTTTAATCACAAAGGAAGAAAATATTATGGAGCAAGCTATTGTAAGCGGAATAGCGCTTGATAAAAATCAAGCAAGAATCACACTAAGAGGTGTTGTCGATAAACCGGGTATTGCCGCGAGTATTTTCAAAAAATTGGCCGATAGCAATATAAACGTTGATATGATCATACAAAATGTCGGCGTTGACGGTACGACCAATCTTGGTTTTACCGTCCCGCAAAATGAATTGGAATTTGCCAAAAAGATTATGGAGGAGTTACAATCTTCCGAAAAACTTGAGTACGACAATGATATAGTCAAAGTTTCAATCGTCGGCGTGGGTATGAAGTCTCATAGCGGTGTTGCGGCTTTAGCGTTCAATGCTTTGGCAAATGAAAATATAAATATAGAGATGATAAGTACAAGTGAGATAAAAATCTCCATGATTATTAATGCTAAATATGCCGAACTTGCCGTCAGAGCGCTACATAAAGCATATCGTTTAGATAAATAATATGCAAGAAAAGTTTCAACAATGGACGCTTGAAGCGATAAGAAAAGAGGGTGCGCGCTTAAGTTGGCTGGAAGAGAAAAGACTTGAATGGACGCCATTATTGGCTTCTACATTAAAAAAGATGCTTGACGGATACACATTTATCATTATGAACGATAAAGATTATGAGTGGTTCTGTGAGTATATGCTGCTCTCTATCAACAGACCGACAAAAGATCGCCCATTCGTTCCTTTTGTTAATATCAAAAGTATTTTTCCCAATATCGATCTTTTAAAAAGCAATGAGGATTTTGAGATCTTAGAAGATATGCTTTCTTTGATGTTTCAAGATGCTTATACGTTTTTTTATGTCGGTAAAAGCAACGATATCAAATATCGCATAGCCAAAAGAAAATATGACAGTTTTTTGTGGATAATAGGCGAGCAAGTGCAAAACAGTTTTTATCTGGATTCGACTGATGAGAGGCTGGACATGAAGTTATTGGAGCTTTTCAAACTTTTAAATCGCAGTATTGACGCAGTACTTGGCGGTGAGGTTTCATTTGAGGATTGATGAGAGTTATATCCTTGTTTGCAGGGACTTGGATAAGATAAAAACATATATAATGGATAATTACCAAAATACAAATCTTAAGATTTTTGCGCCTGATGATTTTTTGCTTGAAAATGCCAAGGAAGTCATAAGAGAAGCATATATCGCTGAAAGTAAGCAAAAAGTCATAGTGATGGTTTCCAAAAGTTTCAATCTCATTGCGCAAAATTCGCTTTTGAAGATTTTGGAAGAACCTCCGAGAAACATCACTTTTATAATGTGCGCACCCTCAAGAATGATATTTTTGCCGACTGTGCGTTCGCGGCTGACGATAAAAACGCTTGAAGCCGACGTAAAGCTGCAAAAGAGCGGGCTTGATTTTAAAAAGATGGGAATAAGCGAGATATACTCATTTGTAAAACAGAAAAAATATATAGAAAAAGATGAGTTAAAATCACTTATACAAGGTATTATAGAGGAGATTTGCGAGCAGGATATCAAGCTTAGCGCGTATGAACTTAGCTTTTTTGAAAAACTGCTCCACTTGGCGGAATTAAACTCTTCAAGCTCAAATCTTCTTTTATGCGCTCTTCTTACGATTTACAACAGGAAAAATAGATGAAAACAAAAATAATGGGTATTTTAAATATAAACTTTGATAGCTTTTTTGAAGGCAGCAGAACCACAATAAATGAAGCGGAACGAAAAATTATACAAATGATAAATGATGGCGCAGATATGATAGATATAGGTGCGCTCTCTTCAAGACCCGGCAGCGAGATGATAAGTGAAGAGGACGAATTAAAAAGAGTGCGCGGCGTTTTAGATATAGTCAAAAAAAATAGATTTTATGAAAAGACGCTGTTCAGCCTTGATAGTTATTCGCCGCTAACACTTGATTATGCGCTGAATTGTGGCTTTAAGATAATCAATGATATAACGGGACTGGCAAACGATGACGTCTGCTTGACAGCCAAAAAACACAATGCCACAGTTTGCATTATGCATATGAAAGGAGAGCCTAAAAATATGCAAGCAAACCCAGAATACAGCGATGTTGTCAAAGAAGTCGGAGATTTTTTTCAAGAAAGAATAGACAAGGCAAAAAGTTTTGGTATAAATGATATTATACTTGATGTAGGTATAGGATTTGGCAAAGGATTACAGCATAATATAGAACTTATAAAGTGCCACAGAGATTTTTTGCATTTCGGATATCCGCTGCTTATAGGAGCCAGTCGAAAATCAATGATAGACAAAATAATACCATGTGAAGTCAAAGACAGACTCCCGGCTACTCTTATCATTCATGCGGAAGCAGTCAGAAACGGCGCGTCAATAGTAAGATGCCACGATGTAAAAGAGCATTTGCAAGCGCTAAGGGTATTCGAGGCGATAAAATGATGAGTTATATAAAACTCTTTTTTATAAATATTTTTGGATATTACGAATTGTGGATGCTATGGCTTTTTCTTTTTATAGCCCTAACTTTTATCATAACGATAATATTTATTTTAAACAGAGGCGAAGAGTATAAAAAATTCAACTCTATCTCTTTATACAATGTTATTTGGAAATGGAGATATAAAAAAAGTAATATCATATACCTTTGGTGCTACTGTCCCGAATGTGGCAGCGAATTGATATGCGATGACGAATATTGCCGTTCCACCATAATGCTCACCAATAAAACCACTTTTTTGATATGCCGACAATGCGGTGAAATAGAAAAAGGCAGAGTTATAGGCGGAGATAGAAATTATCTTTTGAGGATGGTCAGATTTGAGATACAAAAGCGTATTAAAAACAGTACATATAAAAACGAGGCTAAAACATGAATTATCAAGAGTATAAAACCGCACTTACGCAGTTAAATTCTTGGGCATACGCCTACTATGTTTTGGACGCCCCGTTAGTTACGGACGAGGAATATGACAAATTATATCATGCCGTTTTGGATTATGAAAATGAAAACCCCACTCTCATAGACGCCTCATCGCCTACAAAAAGAGTTGGCGCGACAGTATTGGAGAGCTTTACAAAAGCAGCGCATTTAAGCCGCATGTGGAGTATGGAAGATGTATTTGACGAACAA
This sequence comes from Campylobacteraceae bacterium, assembly GCA_031263195.1. Taxonomy (GTDB): domain Bacteria; phylum Campylobacterota; class Campylobacteria; order Campylobacterales; family Campylobacteraceae; genus JAIRKW01. Next base: position 47,547 of record JAISGD010000016.1, read on the forward strand.
AATTTAGACGATTGGATAAATAGAGTTTACAAAATAAAGAGAGATTTTACGTTTTATTGCGAGCCCAAATTTGACGGCGCGAGCCTAAATCTTATATATGAAAACGGTCTATTGCGTCAAGCTATAACAAGAGGCGACGGCGTACAAGGCGAAGACGTTACAAATAATATCAAAACTATACGTTCTATCCCGCTTGTCGTAGATTACCAAAATACTTTCGAGGTGCGCGGTGAAGTTTTAATAAAAAAGAGTGATTTTGACACTTTAAATAAAGAACGCGAAAAAAACAACGAACCGCTTTTTGCAAATCCGCGAAACGCGGCGGCTGGCAGCTTAAGACAGCTTGATCCTACCGTTACCGCTTCAAGAAGACTTATATTTTATCCGTGGGGTATTGGGCAAAACAGCTTTGAGTTTAATACTTTAAGCCAAAAGATGGAATTTATTTATTCGCTTGGATTTCTCCAGCCGCCATTGAGACTTGTATGCAAAAATGTTGCCGATGTACACAAACTTTACAATACATTTATCCAGAAACGCGATGAAATCCCGATGATGATGGACGGAATGGTCGTTAAGATAGACGAGACAGCGCTTCAAGAGGAGTTAGGATATACCGCTAAATACCCTCGCTGGATGGTCGCATTTAAATTCCCGCCATTAGAAAGAAATACACAAGTGCTTAGTATTTCCTTGCAAGTCGGACGCACGGGCGTAGTAACGCCTGTAGCAAATTTGAAGCCTATAGATATAGATGGCGTTACAGTTGAGCGAGCAACGCTGCACAATTTTGACGAAATAGACAGAAAAGATATAAGAACGGGCGATTTTGTAACTATTATACGAAGTGGCGATGTGATACCAAAGATTATACAAGTGCAAAAAACGAAACGAAATGGCAGTGAACAGACACCAACACGCCCTATAAATTGCCCTGTATGCAACAGCGAACTGTTGGATGAAGGAGCGCTTATAAAGTGTCAAAATCTAAAATGCGATGCGAGAGCGCAGGCATCGCTTATATTTTTTGCCTCAAAACAGGCGCTAAATATCGACGGACTTGGGAAAGAGATCATCAAAACACTGTATAATGCGGGATTTATCAGAAATATCACAGATATCTTTTCGCTTAAAATAGAACAACTGCTAACGCTTGAAGGATTTAGAGAAAAGAAAGCTCGAAATATATTAAAAGCCATCACCAATACCAAAAAAAGCGAGCTCTGGCGCGTTATCAATGCGCTTGGCATAGAACATATAGGCGAAGCGGCAAGCAAAAAGATAGCGCGTAGTTTCGGGCTTGATTTTATGAATGTAAGTGAAGAAGAGATAGTCGCTCTTGATGGATTTGGCGTGCAAATGGTCAAATCATTTATGGAGTTTGCACGTGTAAATAAAAAATTGATAGATAAACTGCTGCTTTTAATAGAACCGCTTACAGACAAACAGGATATCGCGCCAAATCCACTAAAAGGCAAAAATATCGTCTTAACAGGAGCGTTAAGCGTATCAAGAGACAGCATAAAAGAGTTTTTGGAGAGCGTCGGCGCCAAAATAAGTTCTTCAGTCTCATCCAAAACGGATTTTGTCATTTATGGAGAGGAAGCCGGCAGTAAATATGATAAAGCTTTGAGTTTGGGTATTTCCTTAATGAATGAATACGAATTTAAACAGTTTTTACAAGAGAGTGACTTAAAAACAGATGTTTTCGCATAAGTTAGATAAAAATGAGATAAATGCATTGGCGTTAGGTGAGTTTGACGGTATTCACAGGGCACACAGAAAACTGATAGAACAGCTCGGCGCGTACGGAGCGATGGTCATTATAGATAAAAACAGAGCCGATGTCACACCAAAGAGAAGACGTGATGAATTTGTGCCGAATCAATGCTTTTATTATAATTTTTCTAATATTAAAGATTTGAGCAGCGAAGAGTTCATCGCACTTTTAAAGCAAGATTTTCCAAATGTCGATAAAATAGTTGTCGGTTATGACTTTCGTTTCGGCAAAAATAGAGCGGGCGACATAGAAGAATTGGGCAGACTTTTTGATGGCAAAGTCGTGATAGTACCGGAGTTTTGCTATGATGGTATTGCAGTGCATACAACAAAAATCAGAGCTTTTTTACAGGCATGCGAGATATTTCAAGCGAATAGACTGCTTGGGCGCGAATATGCTCTCATAGGCTTTGTTCAAAAAGGACAAGGACTTGGCAGTAAAGAGTTATATCCAACGATAAATTTGAGAGTTGACGAGTATTTGGTGCCGGGGTTTGGCGTTTATGCCGGTAGAATAAGAATAAAAGAGAGTATATTTGATAGCGTCATATTTATAGGTCAGCGGCTTAGTACAGACGGAAATTTTTCACTTGAAACACATATTTTGGATAAAAAAATAGATATAAAAGATAATGAAAAATGCGAACTCTTTTTCGTCGATTTTATCAGACAAAATAGAAAATTTTCTAAACTCGACGATTTAAAAGCACAAATAACCAAAGATATAAAAAATGCAAGAGAATCTTTAAAGTCATGCAAAATATATCCTGACCAACTGATAAGAGTGACAAGATGAAAGATAGAGTATTTGCTAAACCTATTGATAAACAGTTTGAATTTGACGAAACGGTAGCGAGCGTATTTGACGATATGTTAAGCCGTTCTATTCCGTTTTATGCAGATGTTTTGAATCTTGTATGCGAATTAAGCCTGAAATACGCAAATGAAAACTCAACAATAACAGACCTTGGATGCTCTACGGCAAATACGTTGTTATCTATAGCCAAATCGGCTAAATTTCCACTGCATCTAAAAGGGATTGACAACTCTGAAGCCATGTGCGAAAGGGCGCACCAAAAGATAAAAGCGTACGGCGCAAATATAGAGATTATAAACGGCGATATCATGAGGCAGGATTTTGGCGTAAACTCCGTCATCATCGCCAATTATATGTTTCAATTTGTCCGCCCACCCAAAAGAGCGGAATTAGCCCGTAAGATATATCGCGGCTTGGACAAAAGCGGTGTTTGTATATTCAGCGAAAAAATTATTTATGAAAATAAAACTTTAAATAAAAAAATGATTGATTTATATCTTGCGTTCAAAAAACAACAAGGCTATAGTGACTTTGAAATAGCACAAAAGAGAGAATCACTTGAAAATGTCCTTGTGCCGTACACAGAAAAAGAAAATATAGATATGATGAAAACATCTGGTTTTGATGAAGTCATCAGCGTATTTAAATACGCTAATTTTGCAACATTTTTAGCTGTAAAAACGTAAATCTAATTTCCTCCAATAATTATAACTTTACCATTATCCGTTTTATATGTATCATTCACATAATGTACAAACCAAGAACTTAACATCATTTTTTCTGTAAGTATTTGTTTCATTTGCTTGTGTGCAGTCAATCACAAAATACTGTAAACGTAAACTTTCACACCTTTGAAACTTGAGTGTTATTGGCTTTTTATTACAATGGAGGCTTACTTTTTACCGTGCATCGCATAGATTGCCTTTCACCTAAGGCATGATCTTTCCAAGAAAATTTTATTTTTAAATTAGCTAAATGCAGAAGAATGGTTAGAGAAGTTTAGATTTTAATATAATTACAACGATAAATGTTCGTACATATTAAGGATAATTTCTGTTACTGTATTTTACACGAATAAATCTTTCCTTGTATTTTTTAAATGCTTTATGACTTTTACTATCTCATCAAAGCCCATAGGCGCATCCTCATCACCGCCTAATACCTCATCCATTCCGTCCAAATATGCGTCTATCGTCTCTTCAAGCCGTGCTTTTTTCACTCCGGCGAAGTACAAAGCCGCCTCCAACATGTCGGCAAGTTGCAATGACAATTCTTTAATCTCGTTTTGATACTCTTCTGTCTCTTCGTGATTCATTTCAATTCCTCTTTTGATTTTATCAAATCAACTATCTGATTTTTAATATTTTCATACAAAAAACTGTCGCGAAATCCTACCAATGCGCCACCGCTCGCGTTTGGATGTCCGCCGCCGTTTGCCAACTCACAAGCTATTTTACTTACATCAACTTTACCATTAGCTCTAAAACTCACCGTTCTTCTTGAAGTTACGTCCATGAAAAAGTCATAGTCTGGATTTTGCGTTAAAAAATCATTGCCTATAATCGAAACGGCGCCGATATTAAACGTAAGGATACCTTTTTTACCTTTGTAAACGATACTCATTTTATCTTTAAATTTATTTAGCTGTCCTACATTGTACTTCGACACAAGATTGCCCAAAGTATCTTCTTTACCGTTTTGAAAAAAGCTCTTCTTGATCGTGTGAATACTGTCTTCAAGTAGTATATGGGCCTTTTTTTTATCGGTGTACTCCATGCTATTTTGCAGCAACCAAAACATAAACTCGGTATTAGCCTCATCAAACATAATGCGATTTAACTCTTTGGCATTTGCGATAAGATTTAAACATACTTTGCCAAGTTCAAAATCAAGACTGTCGTCTATCCAGATATCCACAGCGTTGATAACTTCTGCTAATTTTTTAAGTCGTTCATCTTCACCGTAAATCTTAGAGAAAAAGTCATAAGTAATTTTAGCTGCACTCCTTGAAGTATCAAGAAAATACCATGTATATTTGTTAGCACACTCATTACCGCTTTGATGATGATCTAAAAGCATCAGTTTAGTAGAACTTTGGATGCTTTTGAGCCTCTCTTCAAAAGCTTTTGCCTGTTCAATCGTGAGATTTAAGTCGGTTATGAGTATGATATTTATCTGTGCTGCTCCAACCTCTATATCGCGTAAGATTTGAGCATATTTTTCATCTATCTCTCTGCCATAATTTGAATTGTAAAATTTTATATTTTTAAAATAATGCTTTGTTATAAATTGACAGCCGTAACCGTCAAGATCTGTGTGTGACAAATGAAAAACAGCATATTGCATAATGTTCCTAACTGTGATTTAAAATTACTCTTTTATAATATCTTGAAGTGTTATCGTACCTAAAAAATCATCTACCTTACCTTGAAATCGATTGAAAAAAGGCCAGATTTTGCAATATTCGGCACGATTATTCGGGCAGTCGGATATGGATGTAGCACACTCAAAAACAATCGTGGGTTTTTTTTCAGCACACTCTACTATCTCTTTAATCGTCAATTTTTGTGGATCACGAGCAAGTATAAACCCTCCCTTGGCTCCCTTAAACGACTTTAAAACATCTGTTCTGGCGAGGCATTGAAGGACTTTTGCCAAAAAGCTTTTTGAGATGCCAAGCTGTGTTGAAAGAGTGTCAACATCTTGTGGAGCGTTTCTTTGCGCTATGATGATCAATGAAAGCAAGGCATACTCACTGGCTTTAGTCAACAGCATAATCTTTTCCTATCGTTAAAATTTTTATCTAAACGCGTGATTTTACTAAAAGTTTCCTATTTTTGGGTTTAATTACGATAGTTAATTAGGACTTTTTTAATCTTTTATAATTCGATTTTTTTATTTTAGTTATTTTTTTGGTTTTAATGCTATAATTCGCTCCCCATATAGGGAAATTTTTACCAGTCAGGAGGTCAGCAATGGCTTTGGATTCGGCAGCTCGTAAAGAGATTATTCAAAAATTTGCAAGAAAAGAGGGTGACACAGGCTCTCCGGAAGTGCAAATAGCGCTTTTAACAGGTCGTATTGTATATTTGACGGAACATTTAAAGATCAATGTCAAAGACCATTCGTCCCGTTTAGGACTTTTGAAACTTGTAGGACAGAGAAAACGCCTGCTAAAGTATCTTAAAAGCAAAAATTACGCCAAATACCAAGAAGTTATCAAAGAGTTAAGCATCCGCGATAAATAGTATTGGCAAGGGAGTTTTTGGAGGCTTACGCACTAAAAACTTCCGAAATTTTTTTATTGCCCATTTAAAACACCGCTTTTCTTACTTTAGTTTTAATATGATAAATTTCGTCAATTGCCACATTTTCTCAAACTGCAAAGTGTTCTATTTTTTACTGTTTTTATAGTCGGTCTATATTATCCGGCACTCTTTTTTACAAAACGCTATTATTTGCACAAATTTTTAGGCAAATTTGGCTAGAATAATTTCCGCTATTTACAAAGCTTAAACTTACTTAAAAAGGTCTTTAGTGTTTGGTATTGGTTTTTTTGAATTCATTGTCATAGCGGTTGTAATTATCATATTTTTAGGTCCTGATAAACTGCCTGAAACCATCATAAAAGTCGTCAAAACATTTAAAGCTCTCAGCAAAACCATCAATGAAGCTAAAAGCGCGATAGAAGAAGAGATAAATATTGAGGAATTAAAAGAGGAGTCCAGAAAATACCGCGCGCTTTTGGAAAAAGATGTGAAAGAGACGATAAAAAGCATCTCCCTTGACGAATTGAAAGAGCTTAAAGAGAGTGCGGAGGAAGTAAATTCTGCGATTGACGAATTGAAAAATCAAACAACGCAGGAGATAAAAACCGACAAAGAAGACGAGGAGCAAAAAAGTGTTTGAAGAGTTAAAACCGCACCTCGTTGAGCTCAAAAAGCGAATTATGATAGCCGTTGCGGCAATTGTAGTCGGGCTTTTGGTAGCATTTGCTTTTTGGGAATATATTTTACTATGGATAGTAGAACCGCTCTCTTCAGCCGTTTGTGCCGCTAATGTAGACTTGAGAGAGTTTGACGCGTCTAAACTTTGCGGCAATGGCACTGGTACACTTATCACTACTAATGTAATAGAGGGACTTTTCACAGCTTTTAAAATCTCTTTTTTTGCCGGACTTGTCGCGGCCATACCTATTATCTTTTGGCAATTATGGCTTTTTATAGCACCGGGTTTATATGACAATGAAAAAAAATATGTTATACCGTTTGTCTTTTTCGCTACTTTAATGTTTACAGTGGGATTTTTCTTTTGCTACTATATTGTACTTCCGATGAGTCTCAATTTCGCTATACATTTCGGTGAAGGCATATTTGTATATCTTCCTAAAACTGCCGAATATATAGACTTTTTCTTGAAATTCACACTTGCTTTCAGTCTCTCTTTCGAGCTTCCTGTCATCAGTCTTTTTTTAGCGAAAATCAACTTCATAACTGATAAAACGCTGAAAAACTTCTTTAGATACGCTGTGGTTTTGATATTTATTTTCGCGGCCATTATTACGCCGCCGGATGCCATCTCACAAATCTTAATGGCTCTGCCTCTGCTGCTTTTATACGCTCTTTCCATACTGATAGTTCGCTTGGTCAATCCGTATAAAGAGGAAATGAAAGATTGAACCCGCTTGACGTAAATCTTTGTGCAAGTTACGACTACTATCTGCCAAAATCCCTTATAGCTTCTCATCCGATAAATCCAAAAGAGAGCGCGAAACTACTCGTCTACGAGAGAGCTTCAAAGCAGATAACACATGCAAATTTCGGAGAAATTTTCTCATTTTTGCCGAAAAACACAACTGTTCTTCTAAATGATACAAAAGTCATAAAAGCGCGAATTTTTGGCGTCAAGTCAAGCAGTGGAGCGATAGAACTACTATTTAACTCTCCGCTTGAAAACAGTAACTTTAAAGTATATATCAAGGGTAGAGTCAAAGTCGGTGCAAAGTTGCTTTTCGACCAAAATCTGCATGCCCAAGTCGTCGCTTTAAGTGATGACGGCACAAGAGTCGTAAAATTTTTTCACAATGAAAAAGTGCTTGATACATCAGCGCTTTTCGAGCTTTTAGACAAAATAGGACATATACCGCTGCCGCCATACATCAAAAGAGACGACACAAAAGAAGATGAGAGCGATTATCAGACGCTTTTCGCTAAAAACGAGGGAGCTGTCGCTGCGCCGACAGCATCACTGCACTTTAGCGAAAAGATGTTTGAGGAACTTCAAAAGAGATTTGAGGTGGAGTTTTTGACACTGCACATAGGAGCCGGTACATTCAAAAGTGTAGACAGTGAAAAGTTAGACAATCATATAATGCATTCTGAGTATTTTTCTATCTCAAACGGAGCAAAACGCCTCATACAAAGCCATAAACCACTTCTTAGCGTTGGCACAACAGTGACAAGAACAGTTGAATATTTTATAAGAACAAAAAAACAGCAAGGTTTTTGCGACCTTTTTTTAAACCCGTTGAATCCCCCCGAACGCATCGACTATCTGTTGACAAATTTTCATCTGCCCCGTTCTACACTTATAATGTTAGTCGCGGGTTTCATTGGGCTTGAGGAGACTTTGCGGATATATAAAATAGCTGTAGATAAAAAATATCGTTTCTTTTCTTACGGCGATTGCATGCTGATATTGTAGTCGTTTAGTTTTTCCGTCAATATTCGCATTCCAACGCTTGCTTTCTCTTTAATGATATTAACAGACGCAAAAGGTGTGTTTACATCATTTGGGTCTATGAGAAAAATCTCGGCATTTCGTTTAGCGTAATGTATCAGTCCTGCAGCGGGATAAACTTGCATTGAAGTGCCGATAATCACGATAATATCGGCATTTGATACAACATTAGCAGCTTTTTCTATAAGCGGTACGGCTTCGCCGAACCAAACGATAAAAGGACGAATTTTTGAACCGTCACTTGCTTTTTCACCAATTTCAATCGCTTTTGTACCTATATCATAAACTTCGCTTTTACTTTCGTTACAGACTTTTGTTAATTCGCCGTGTAAATGGATAACGTCCGAACTGCCGGCGCGTTCATGGAGATTGTCTATATTTTGAGTAATGACGGTAACTTGAAAACTGCTCTCAAGCCGCGCTATTAGTTTGTGACCATCGTTTGGCATGACTTTATCGAGCTGGGCACGGCGTTCATTGTAAAATTTTGTCATCAGATTCGGATTTTTATGCCATCCGTCAATACTTGCTACTTCCATCACATCATACTTTTCCCATAAACCGCCGCTGTCTCTAAAAGTACTTATGCCACTCTCTGCACTCATACCGGCTCCTGTCAAAAAGACGACTCGCTTCATCTTCTGCTCTCTTTAAATCTCTCCAAAATAATAACTGCAGAGAGCGAATCTGCTCGTCCGTCACGTTTTTGTTTTATAACGCCCCTCATTCGCTCTTTTGCCTCATATGATGAAAAATCCTCGTCTACAAAAACAATCTCACCCTCGAATTTCAACAGCGATGCAAAATGTCTAATGCGCCGCCTCATCTCATCGTTTGTCGGCAGCCCAACTGCTAAAGCCTTAACTTTATACTCATGCAAAAATTCGTCCATATCGTGTGCGGCTTGTTCTCTATTGCGGCGCAAAATGGCATCAAGCGGTACGATAACGTTATCTCTCAAACAAATCGCAATACCGATACGCTTCAAACCCACGTCAATAGCGGCAATACTCATAATACCTTCACTCTCATGCCGCTTATCGCTATTTTACCATCAATCTCATACTCGTAAATCTTATCTCCAAATCTTTTCAAGCACTCGTTCAGATCAGCATTTTTAGTGCAAAATATAAGCAATTCGTCTTTAGGCGTTTCCTCAGCCAGTGGCGCAAACATTTTCACAAATTCGCCAAAATCCTCTATGGTTTTAGCCTGTCCGTTCTTCACAAGCCGTTCCGTACCTTCGCTCTCCCCTATCCTATGCGGAAAAACATATATCGGTATACCGTATTTTAAGGCATACTCCGCACTTCTCAACGAACCGCTGTTCAAATCAGCCTGCGCTATGATAAGGGCATTTGAGAGAGCTGTCACAATGCGGTTTCTTAATACAAAATTATATTTTGATATAGGCGCGCCTTGAGCATATTCGCTTAAGAGCAGACCGCAATTAGAAATCTTTTTCAAAAGCGCATTATTGATTTTGGGATAAAATATATCAAGCGGCGTAGGCAATACGGCTATTGTATTAGGCATAGCGCCGACATGAGCTGCCGCGTCTACTCCTACTGCACCACCGCTTACCACAACAACACCGGCACTACTTAACATGGAACTTAATTTTTCAGTTATATTTTTAGTATATAAAAGAGCTCTTCTGCTGCCTACAATAGCGACGCAAGTACGCTCCAAAAGCCTCAAATCACCCATAGCATAAAGCTCTTTTACGGGCTCTCTCAGCTTTAAGAGTTTCTCTGGTATCGCTATTTTCATCATAAGTCTTTTAAATAAACAACTTCTACTTCTCTCAAGTCTTCCAATGAATTCATTATCACATCAAGCGTTTTGTCATGCGGATGACCTATAGCGATGGCAAAACCTCTCTCTTTGGCTTTGTTTATAGCGATTAGAAGTTGGGCTTTTATAGCACTCTCTTCTATCTCATTATCCAAAAAGACATCTCTTTGAAGTAATTTTCTGCCTTGCTCGGCAAATATTTCCGGTGCTTTTGTCCGCGCTATAGTTCTACTGTCCACAAATATCAAATCCAACTCGTCCATAGCATCAATCAATCTTCTCATAGCAGCCAAATCCGCTGTGAATTTACTGCCAGTGTGATTATTATAATAAACAGCGCGCGGAAACTGCTGTTTAAAACGAGAAAGTTTCTCAAGAATCTCATCATAGCTGTCGTTTACCAAAATAGTAACCGCTTCGGGGCGTTCAAATTTCATAGCTTCTAATGGCAAATGCACCATATAAAATTCACATTTTTTCGCCAACTCTTCCGAAAACAGCGTTTCCGGTTTTGGCGGCAAAAATGACGGCGTAATATGAAGCGGGATAGACAAAATCTTTTTCACCTGTTTTGGAAATGTAACATCGTCTATGATAATCGCGAGCTTTGGTTTTGTATTTATAAGAGGAGCGATGGACGGCGGCGTTTTATTTGCATCCGTTATGATTGTTGACACCGGTGGGAGCGTTGGATGCGTTGTTTGATTGTTTTGAAGACTTACATTGTTCGACGGCAACGCAAGCGGATTTCGCGCCGCATATATCATCGCCGTAGCAATACTCACTATCGATAACAAAATTACTGCTATAGAGACTATAATGTAGAATTTTGGTATTTTGGATTTTTTAGTTCTTCTTTTGCGTTTTGGAGCGCTTTTTTTTGGAGTTTGTATCAAAAATGTCCTTAGAGATAAACTCGCAGCCAAAATACGCGAGTTTATCTAAAAATATATTAGTTTTTATCTCTATTGATGATTTTACCGGCACTTATCCAAGGCATCATAGAGCGTAGTTTTCTGCCTGTGTTTTCAAGAAGAGACCTGTCGCATTTGGAACGTTCGGCGTTCATTCTCGGATAGCCCGATTTTCTCTCCAATATAAAATCTTTAGCGAACTGCCCATTTTGAATCTCGGAAAGAATTTGCTTCATTGCTTTTTTAGCTTCGCATCCGACAACGCGCTGTCCACTGACATAATCTCCGTATTCCGCCGTATTTGAGATAGAATATCTCATATCTCCGATTCCGCCTTGATACATTAAATCAACGATCAGCTTCAACTCGTGCAAACATTCAAAGTATGCCATCTCCGGTTCATATCCGGCCTCTACTAAAGTTTCAAACCCTGCCTGTACTAAAGACGTTACACCGCCGCAAAGTACAGCTTGTTCGCCGAAAAGGTCAGTCTCGGTCTCATCTTTAAATGTCGTCTCTATAATGCCGGTTCTACCGCCGCCGATAGCGGACGCATAGCTTAAAGCTATAGCTTTGGCGTTACCGCTCGCATCCTGTTCAACCGCGATGAGATCAGGTATACCGCCGCCGTTTTTAAACTCATTTCGTACCGTATGCCCTGGAGCTTTTGGGGCTATCATAATGACGTCTATATTTTTTTTCGGTAAAATCTGCTTGAAATGTATATTAAACCCGTGTCCGAACGCAATAGCCGCACCATCTTTCAGATTTGGCTCAATCTCATCTTTATACACATCGGCTTGAAGTTCGTCTGGGAGCAATATCATAACAATATCGGCTATCTTTACGGCATCCGCTACGCTCAGTACTTTAAAGCCTTTCTCTTCGGCTTTCTTCCATGAACCGCCGCCTTTTCTTAATCCGACCACAACATCAACGCCGCTGTCTCTTAAGTTTTCCGCATGTGCATGTCCTTGACTTCCAAAGCCAATCATGGCAACTTTTTTCTTTTTAATAATACTCAAATCACAATCTTTATCGTAATAAACGGTAACTGCCATTTCAAAATCCCCTTCATTAAATTTTAGGGAATATTTTATCGTATTTGACTTAGTTGATACTTTGAAAAAGCAATCCGTAAAGGTTTTGCAGGTACAATGCATCTTATTTTGAGTAAAAAGGTATGTTTTTGAGAAATGCGAAATCGCTTCTATTGTCACTGATCCAGGGATTAGAGACTGATAAAATTGATGAAATACATGTAACTCTTTTGGACGAAATGGCGCGCAAAAATATCATAAAACAACACAAAAACAGTTATAAACTCAATCCTGATTATCGTGCAGGCAAGCTTGATATAGCGCTGAACGGTACGGGTTACCTTGAAACTTTCGGACACGAAGATAAAAAAGACCTTATTATTGAACCGAAAGATTTGGGCAGCGCGGCAAAAGGCGATATCGTCATAGCCAAAAGACTTTTCTCCAAAAACAGCAGAGTAAAAGCCAAAATTGTTTTTATAGTTCAAAAAGGCTTTTCAAGTTATGTGGGAGTCTGCAAAACTATAAACGGCATGGCAGTTGTCCAGAACATTAAAACAACCGCCGCTATCACCGTTGCCGCATCGCAAAAATCTCTCAGGCAGCTCCCGCCCGACACACTTTTAAAAATCGACTCCACCACCGGCTCTATAAAAGAGGTATTGGGCGTTTTAAGTGATGCGGCAGTAGACGAAAAAATATCTTTATCGCTTTATAATAAAGATGAGTTATTTAGCATTCAAGTTGAAAACGAAGCCAAAAGCCACGGCAACAGCGTAGATAAAACCTTTTATCAAAACAGACTTGATTTGACGCATTTGCCGTTTTGCACAATCGACCCAAATGACGCGAAGGATTTTGACGATGCGATATATTTTGATGAGAGAAATTATGCCGTTTATGTGGCAATCGCCGATGTGAGCGAATATGTATATCCTTTTGGTTATATAGACAAAGAGGCAAAAAACAGAGGATTTTCCATCTATTTTCCGCACAAATCAATCCCCATGCTGCCAAGAATTTTAAGCGAAAATATCTGCTCTCTTAAGCCAAATGAAGACAGGCTTGTTTTCGGCTTTAAAATAGTTTTGGACAAAACAACTTTGGAGCCGAAATCGGAAGAGCTTTTTGAAGGGATTATCCATTCGAAAAAAAGATACACTTATGAATTTGTCGATAAATTTATAAGCGGTGATTTGAAAGCCCAAGACAGCATAGACAAAGAGATATTATCATGGCTCTTGCCGCTTTTTGAGCTCACGTCCAAGCTAAAAGCCAAAAGATTAACACACGCTTTTAATTTTCATTCCAATGAGATAAGAATGAATTTGGATAAAGAGCAAAATATCATCTCGACAACTGTTGAAGAGGAAACGCCATCCCATACCCTTATAGAAGACTGTATGCTATTGGCCAATAAAGCCGCCGCAAAAAGGATACGATACGGCATTTTCCGCACGCACGAACCGCCTTCATTTGAAAAAATAGAGAAGCTTTTAAACGATTTATCGCTTATCGGTATAAAGGCAAAATTCAATCCCGATATTCCTGCTCTTATCCGTACTATTCAAGCGCAATCAAATGAGATAGGCTTGTCGGCTGAAGTAGACAAAATCATCATCAAAAGTCAAAAACAGGCTTGCTATACACCTGACAACAGAGGACATTTCGGACTGGGATTTGACATATACAGCCACTTCACTTCACCGATACGCCGTTACAGCGACCTTATACTCCACCGTCTTTTAAAAGCACAAATTAAAAATGAAGAGAAACTGTCAAAATTTCAGTTGGAAAATATCGCGAATGAATGCGAAAGTTTGAGCGAGCTTGAACGGGAAGCGGACAAAGTCGCATGGGATTTTATGGATAGAAAATTCGCGCGATATGCTGCGCAAAATATAGGTAAATGCTTTATATGCAAAGTAACCGAACTTGGCAAAACTCCAATAGCTGCACTCGATGACAAACTAAAGGGGGCGAGGATATTTTTAACAGACGATAACGTTTGGTTGTTTGAAAAAATAAGCGTACAGATTATCCAGAGTGACATAGCTTCCGCTAAAATAACAGGTAAAATCGTAAAAAGGTTTGATTGATGTATAAAAAAGAGTTTGACGCTATGCTGGCAAGTAAAAATATACCGCGCGCTATTATGTTTTACGGTGCATGCGATTATCAGCTATCACATTTGGAAGAGAGCGCTTTGTGGCTGTGGCAAGGCGAAGCATTAAAACTCTATTTTGACGAATATGATTTTAAATTAGCCCGTGCCCACTTAAGTCAAGCATCACTTTTCGGCGATATAAATATCCTTTTGCTCAAACTTGAAAAATGCCCGCCGAAAAAAGAGATGAACGAATTGGTAGATCTTTGCAAAAAGCAGGATATCAATCGTCTTTTGTTTATCTATTATGGTGAAAATACACAAACTTTCAAAGACGTTTTGCAGTCATTCGGTAAAAATTTTGTACGCGTATTTAAGCCCAATATTAATGAAGCAACGACTTTTTTATCTCAAGAAGCTAAAAAAACAGGGCTAAACATTCAAACTTCAGCCTTGCAATACCTCTATCAAATACAAAACGAAAACCTCTCTTTGGCGGTCAGCGAACTGGTAAAACTATCACTTTTAAATAAAGAGATATCCTATGCGGATGTGAACAGTCTGGTATTTGGCATGGGCAATGTGGATATGGAAACATTTATCTCTAAACTTTTAAACGGTGAAAATATCATTCAACTGTATAAAACTGTAAGCCAAGACGGAACAATGAGCGAAGTGAACTTCATCAACGCGATACAAAAACATATCTTTGTGCTTTTCCTGTTTCACGCTTATATCAAGATGAACGGCAGAGCGGACGCTATGGAGATATTGGGACACCCTCTTCCGCCAAACATTATCACACAAAAAGCCGCTGCCGGTATACGCCTCAAAACAATGCATTTCACAAAGCTATCACAGCTTCTCATAAATGCAGAGTATGCTTTAAAAACCAATTCAAATTTAGATAAAGAGGCTTTTGTGATAGCGACTCTTCTAGAGATACAAGAGTGCTTAAAAGGCTGATAATCGATTTTGCCGTAAAGAAATAAGAACTCCGAACTTTATGCTACAGTTCTTTTCAGACTTCACCAATTTGCCAAGAAAGAAGCGATTACTTCAAATCCGTTTTAAGCCTCCATCCAACCAAACATATATGTGTAAGTTTGATTATGTCGGAGCATTTTGTCCGTTTTAACGCTTTTGACAAACTCATGGATGTTTATCACTCTCTAAATATAGCGATTTTCAAACGCTATCAAAAGTCCAGTAAATTTATCTTTGTTTACAGCCAATAGAACGCTAAATTTTATCCAAATTTTTACATCCCATTTTATCGGTAATATAAGCGTTTAAAAGTAGTTTTACCGCATATGTTTAAAGCTTTTATAATCAAAAAACCACATATAGAAGAGAGTTATTGCACCATAATCACAAAAATTAATAAAACTTCAAAGTTACTTGTAGTAAAATCGCGTCCTATTCTGTTTTAGAATAAATCCTTACTCTTATTAAAGAGTTTAAAATCCATAAGGAGAAAACATATGCGACATTATGAACTGCTATTTGTCTTGCGTCCGACGCTGACGGA
Organism: Campylobacteraceae bacterium; assembly: GCA_031263195.1. Classification (GTDB taxonomy): domain Bacteria; phylum Campylobacterota; class Campylobacteria; order Campylobacterales; family Campylobacteraceae; genus JAIRKW01. Next base: position 63,271 of record JAISGD010000016.1, read on the forward strand.
AGAAGAGACAAAAGCTAAAGTTGACTTTATCAAAGAAGTTTTAGAAAAAAATGGTGCGAAAGTAGCTGCACAACTTAATATGGGCACAAGAAAACTTGCCTATACCGTGCGAAAATTCAAGCGCGGACACTATACCGTATTCTATTTTCAAGCTCCGGCATCCGCTATCGGCGAAATCGAAAGAATTATTCGTATTAATGAAGAAATTATCAAGTTTTTAACAGTAAAATTTGAAAACAAATCAGAGATTGTTCATTGGGAAAAAAGCGTTGCCAAAGCTACCGGCAAAGCCGAAAAAGAGGCTAAACCAGAGACTGATACTAAAGTAGAAGAAGTGTCTGAAGAGGCGTAAATCGTCATCAAAATTTAAGGATTTCGTATGTTTAACCGCGTAATTTTAGTCGGAAACTTAACCCGCGACATTGAGCTTCGCTATACGCCAAGCGGAATGGCTATCTGCACGACAGGTATAGCTACAAACCATCGCTTCAAAAAGCAAGACGGAAGTCAAAGTGAAGAGGTGATGTTTGTAGATATCACACTTTTCGGCAGAAACGCCGAGATAGCAAACCAGTACCTCAAAAAGGGAAGTAAAGTGCTTATTGAAGGGCGATTGAAACTTGATACATGGAATGACCAAAACGGACAAAAACGCTCCAAACACACTATAACGGTGGATAGTTTGAAGATGATGGACCAAAAAGGTCAGGATAGAAGTGAGGGCGGAAATTTTGACGAAGAGTACCGCCAACCTACACCAAGTGTGGCGCAAAATACGCCGAAACAGAACATCCCGGAAATTGACATAAATGAAGACGAGATACCATTTTAACTAAAAATTTAAGGATAAAACAATGGCCGAAAAGAGAAAATATTCACGTAAATATTGCAAATACTGCGAGCAAAAGATCGAGTTTGTGGATTATAAAGATACCAAATTATTAAAACACTCGCTCTCAGAGCGCTACAAGATTATGCCCCGACGCTTAACCGGCAACTGCAAAAAACATCAAGAGATGGTAGAAGTTGCTATCAAACGCGCGAGACATACAGCGCTTATCCCATATATCGTTGATACTAAAAACATAGTCTCAAATCCGTTTGAATTACTATAAGGTGCGTGCGTATTTACGCACCACTTTGCTTTATCACTCCGATCATAATAAATTCCAATCGTTCTTTTTATAAAAATACTTGTGACTGTTGACTTGCAAATAAAAAGCAGTGTGAAGTTGAAAGATTTCAGCCGCAAAAACTGCGACTGAAGCAGTTAATAAAGTCCGAACTTCCCGTCAGTTCTTTTATAAATGACGCGCATCTTAGCGTCCATATCATTAAATACATAAAATTGCAAAGAGGTATCTTTGAGTTTTTGCAACGCCTCTTCGATCTCAAGCGGTTTATATAACTCAAGCTCCATTGGCACTATCTCGTCCGTACCATCTATGACGACATTTTCCGCTTCGTCATCTTTAGCTTTGCCTTTTTGAGTTGTTAACTTATCGTGAGTGCGACGAAACACCTTTTTCGCTCGCTCTATAGCAAGGTCGATTGCCGCATACAAATCCTTATCTTTTTGCCGTATTACGATAGTCTCTTTTTTTGCCAAATTTATCACGAATTCAACATTAAATCCTTTTTTACCGCTATCTGCACTTACGATAACTCTTATGGAAATGGTGTCTAGATTGTATTTGTTGAGCGTATCGACTGCTTCTTCGATATAATTTTTGATAGGGTCGGTCAAGACAAGTTGTTTGCCTGCAATACTTAAATTCATATTAATCCTCCGCATAAAATTTTAGGAGGATTATAACATATCAAGCTTTAAGATTTTACAGTTTTTGGAGTGTGCGCCTGTGTATGCGTATAGGTTCCGTTCTGCTAGTTACGATAACGTCCATTAAAACCGTCACACTAGAATCAATCGTGTTTATAAAATTATCAAGAATATTACACCCTGGATCGGGTAAACCACTACCGATATATTGCAAAGTTATGGCTATATCAAACATATTATTATGCTCTATATTTATATTATTAATACAGTTGCCGGTACCAGGCACAATATTGTGAGCCGTAAGAGCCAAAATCGCATACTCCGCACCGCTTATAGCTAAAAGTTCGGCTTGTGTCCTAAGATAAATATCGCCTGTTTGCTTACTTGTTTGCGTTGAAAAACTAAGAGCTAAAGCACCTATAGTAGCCACCAGGACGATAAACGCTATAGCCATGATGAGCCCAAATCCTTTTCTCATAGCACAACCTCCTCTTTACAAGTAACGATATAATCCCCCGTCCCACTTCTCATGTTATCATGCAAGCAGAGTTTGAGACGAATCGTAGAACCCGTCTGACGAACTCTGAAGAGGTTCACATTGGTCGCCAATAAAGCGCTTGAAGCAGTTACATATGTACTGCCTATTCTCCATGGCTGAAAATTATATCTTAACTCCAAATCCAAATCAATATCACTGCCGCTTCTGAGGTTACTGGGTACTATCGCATAAGCCGTATGTGCGAGATAGTACTGCTCATAAATGCTACTAGGGAGGTTAACGTCAACCATATTAAACATATCAGCACCATTGCTGGATACCAGCACCGTATAGTCACTCTTTATTCCGGTACTATCCCAATTATATCCTTCGACTTTGTTTAATACGATTGTCTCCGGAATGCCCTTAAAAATTAAAGCAACTCTCCCATTGCCCATATTAACATCATTATTTGTAAGCGCACTGATAATCCTATCTGCAAAATCAAGATCACTTCCGGGAGTTGAGAGCGTAGATCCTATGCTGCTGGTACCTGCGGAGTCCAAGTCTATAAAACCGCTCCATCCGGGATTTCCACCTGCATTTAACATCGCTTCATTGCTATATCCTATCCACTGTATCACGTCATAATCTTCATTAACATTCGCATCGGCCAACTGCAGAATATCACCATTGTCCGTCCTGAGCGCGACAGTCGTATCTTTTATGCGATACTGAAGTCTTTTTGCTATCTGCTGGAGCGTAATGTCGCTTTGAGCCTGCAGATAATTTACAGTTCTGGCGTATATATAGTTTTGATACATAGTCGCTATCATACTGGCGCCGATAGAGGCGATGATACCAAAAATTACGATGACAAGTATAAGTTCCACCATTGTAAAAGCTCTTTTTTTCATTACCAGCTTCCTCGAGTTCTTTTTAACAATTCAATCTCGCCTATATTGGAAGAGTATGCTCTAAGAGTAATATCGATATCCGGAGCATCTGCAGCACCTATAACATTCATACTTATCATTTTGATGTTTGTTATACCGCCGGCATCACCTGTGTCGAACTCGAAATCCACATCTGTATCGGTATAATCTGTCTCATCGTCCACATAAAGTATAGTCGGGGTAAGGCTTAACTGAAAGATATAGTCCATATCTGCAGCGTTTATATTCAGATTTTGTATTCTACCGTTAAAATCGTCTATATCGCCAGGATCACCAATAATACCAAAAGCGGTCGCGGGCGTAGGGAACCTGTTAACATCGATGCTGTCCATAAGTCTTCTTCTGTCGTTACCGTATATATTGCCTGGTCGTAAGTTAGTACCCAGTATTCTGTCAAATTCGCTATCAGATGCCATACTGGCAAGAGCACTATTGGTCTCAAGTATCATCCCTCCGACAAAACCGCCTCCGACAGCGTAAGTATTTCCATCCCACGGATATGAGAGGATCGTACCTATATACGTCTTAGCCGCTAAAACAGCCTCTTGCTGTGTTGCGACTACAATATTGTTACCTGTTTGCGTCATTATCAACGGAAAACTAAGCGACACTATACCTACGATAACTATCGTTATTACAAGCTCTATCAATGTAAAAGCTCTCATTACCAACTCACCTTAGATTTTTCTTTATTGTCCGGTATTGTTTCTATAACACCGCCTCTTCTATCATCGACACGTACTTGTCCTTTGCCAGCCCAACCGCCAGGATTGCCCGTAAATGTCACCGTAAAGTCTATATGATCCGCTAAATCGTTGAACTGATCATATATCAACCATGGGTCCGGAAAAGCGTGAATGATATCGGTATAAGGCGTATTATTGGGTATATTTCTAAGAGTTATAGCATCAAAACCGTTTAACGGCACAAATGCTGCTACAACATTTGTATTTCCGACAGGATCATAGCGAAAAACTTTTCCGTAATCAATACCATCATGCAGTTTATTAGTATACCACGCAGGGTTTCGTTGGCTCATATCGCTTAGTTCAATGCCGTACGTCAACCTCATCGCTCCATTGCAACCTTGACAAAATAGTTCGTATATCGCCGATGCCGGTATTGGACTCCCTCCCTCCTGATCATCTATAAAAGCTCTGCCGTAAAAGAAATTTAAATGGTTATTGGCTATCGTAGCGATAGTTACGCTGGTATCAACATTGGATATGCCGTTATTAGCGATATCAAAATCCAAATCTGTTTCAAATCTGAACGGCTGCTCAGCCTGAGTTATACTTCGTCCGAAGTTAAAGCCAAATACCACATTAGCTATTTTGCCATTTATAAACTGCGCCTGTTCTATTCTAAATTCTCCAAGACCGTCGCGGGCTAAATTATTTCCGATAAGACTTGCGACATTATCTTCAAAGAACATGATCCTCTCTGCCGCATTATCACCTGCTCTGCCATTCCAATCTTCAGGATTATCATTCACAAGCGAAAAAGTATAGTCAGTATCCTTTGCATAACAACCTTGATGATAGTTGGTAGCAATATTATCATTGCCAAGTCTTACTTCTAACACTGTCGCGACTTCTGCCATCATATTTTTGTCATTCGACAGATATGCGAAGTTGCCGCCTCCCGGTCCGCTGATAGTCACATCGGCATTAAAATAGCTGGGGATAAACTCTATATCCGTACCGTTAACTGCCGTATCACAACCAACTTTACCATTTACATGAGAGTTTGAAGCATTATTTTCATAACAATCCGTTTTTATTATGCCGTTTCTGTCTTTTGACGTCCACTCGTTATCGGCAAACCGCGCTTCTATAATGCCAACATTATCATACTGTGCCGTTATAGCTGCTACACCGCCTGTAAAAGCATAGTTTAAAATATCAAAATTTGTACTGTTTACATCGCTGTCTATATCGGCAGGTGCACAAGTACCGGGCAGGACAAGCTTAGTATTACCAAGCGACAAAACATTTGCTCTTTGATCGTAATTGTTAGTTATATTATTATCTATACTCATAGCTGTAAGATTAACCTCATTTGTGGAGCCACCTATAAGTTTGCCGCCATTATTTAGAAGAAAATATGCCGGACGCACCGCAAATAAATCAGGCGAGCACATGGTGACATCATCTTCTATAGCATGTATCTGAAATGTCACATTTCTATACGCGTTATCGACGACGATATCATTTATCTCGGTAACAGCACCAGTTACGTTACGTACGCCGTAATCCTGAAGAACCGCAGCACTTTCACACTTTAAGTTTTTAACCTCTATGCTATCGCCTGCCAAATAGTTCGGATACTCTATCAAGTTTATATTTACCGACTTATTATCCGCGCCGCCAAGGGTCGGATCGTCTACCTTGTTTGCTATGTTTGCAAATATAAGTTTGGCATTGAATGGTTGACCTGCTACTTGCGTATATAAAGCATTGTCACTGTGACTTGCATTAGTGGAAATATCGCTACCCGCACTCTTGGAAACCTCTTGATTTACCATCCTATACGCACCTACCGGCGGTTGTCCCGGATCGTATGTGACAGAAAAATCATAGCATTTTTTTATAGGACGATTTTTAAAGTCAAGTCCAAGTTCTGCATTGCTATAGTCAATGATATAAACATTCTCTTTTATAGTTTCATTGGTAATAAGTTTTGCTTTATATTTTATCTCCACCATGTCTGATACATTTCCGACAGTTTGCAGCATACCGCCTTGAGTTGCGCTTGCTCCGCGTCCGATATTTAAGCGTATAGTTTCATTGCTATACTGCGCCGTATCATCTCCTAAAGCGTCTGTTTTGGCGCTAAATACCGATGGATAATCAAAGCTGTTTTTTACCTGCATAGACTCCGGCACATACTCCAAACCATAGTCCTCTATAAAAGTTTTATGTACCGTAACTTTTTCAGCAGCCTCATGCTCTTTGTGTTTAAGCGTCAGCAGGTACTCTACTATACCGTTTTTTGGCGGAAGGTTGCCCGCTTGTATAGGCATACCGTTATATGTTACATTTTCTTCGTAGCAGATATCAGGATCATAAAGTTGTACACTAGTCGCCACCATGGAGGGATAAAAATAATCGCCGCCTGCATTTAAAGAAATAGTGAGACTGCTTTGAGCATTATTCATATGTTCACCAATATCTATACTCTTTAAGTCTATACCATTGCCATTAAGAGTTATAGGATACCTATCTGCTTTACCTATCGTACCTGTAAAAATATTATTATTAGAGCTGCTGCCCTGATGCGAAAGCTGCTTACCTATAAGCGATCTCTTCTCCGTTTCTGTCAGCGTAGAAGGATGCGTAGCGATAAAGTCAGCAGGATACTTTGAACTATCCTTTACTTTGTTGTTGTTACCGCTACTGCCCATTTTACTGGGAGTAAGCGTAATATAGTCTCCTGTATGTGATGTACCTGATGCTCCTTCTCCTTCACCTGCAAATATATGCAAAAACGCGTCCACATTCCCATTTTTCGGCGTCAAAAATCCATCTAAAAATATCTTGTTGTTGCTATCAACACGCCCGAAACCGTTAAATACACTAAGATTTCTAAATATCCCCTCTATATCTGGATTCTCAGGATCCTCCTCATATATGATTACCATGCTCCATCCACCATAATTTCCAATTTCATTGAGTCCTGCGCTTCCTCTAAAGTTTGCGACCCAATACTCTCCGTCAGCCGATTGGGCGTTTATCACACTGGTGATATCTTTATATGCTCCAAACATCGCGGCACCATCTCCATTTACATATATGAGTTCTTGCGCATACACATCCTGATAACTACCACTTCCAGGTATTTTTAGCAAAATTTTCTCAACGCCAAAGCTGTTATCTTCATAAGTATTTTTGTCTGTATACGATCTATATGGTGCTTGATGTCTCTTAAACCATTTCGGACTATTACGATCTACCATACCTGTCCAAAAGAGTCCAGCCCATACGACTTTTGAACCTGCAGGAGTAGATAGTCTTGCCATGACGGAGTTATAAGTGGAAGGATCACTATCCATATCAAGATAAGGCATCTGTTGATAATTTGCTGTTTCAGTAGGTTTTTTAGTACACACATCGCCTGAAGGCTTTGTTAAAAGACCTGCGTTTATTAAATCTCTAAAACCGCCAGTACCATCACCATAATCCGTTATACATAAAAAACTGTTACCTATAAGTTTTATATTACCGTAGAGATTGCGCGTAGGTAGAGGATTGACTGCATTATAATTGCTTATGCCGTTATTTGAAAGCCCCCGTATAACGGTAACTTCTGGCAGGTATTTTATCTCTATCTCGTAATTGGTCGTTACTTGAGTGTTGGCAGTGTTGGACGCCCCTACATACAAGTATCCCTTTTCTCCTTTTTTTACATGCATGACACTGTGTTCTACTTTTCTAGGGTCCAAATCATTATTTTTTATCTCTCCTTCCGGATTCATCCACCAAGAGATAAGCGAGTTGGCCGGAAGAAGGGTATTGGTTGCAAAATCAAACTCTTGATTTCCTTTTAGCACATAATGCGTATTGCTAGCGGTATCTTCACTAAATTGTGTAAATTCAGTAGTGCATGGACCAACTCTTGTAGCTTGTATAAATTCAAGCGTTCTGCCAAGAGCTTTTATCGTTATTTCTACTCTCGCGTCCATACCCGCTGTAAATTCATAAAAGCGTCCTTTTCTATATAAGCTGCTGTCTGCCCGCGCGTATCCTGTCGTTGTCATAGAACCTTTTATCACTCCCGATACGGGAACAGCGGAATTGTTTAAAAAGCTTATCATCTCCGGTGCACTGCAGAGGTTTGTACCCGTAGATTTTTGCGAATTATTATCACCGTATAGTACAGCTATGGCACTTTTTCTCGTCAAATGTACGCCTGTAAGCACCACTTTGAACTCTTTTTGAGCTGTCAATGTATCGTTACCTATAACCGGAACAACTATGTGTTTTGTCTTTTCATTCGCCGCAAATGTTACCGTTCCGCTCTGCGCGACATAGTTTATGCCTGACTCAGCGGAGATATCAAGCGTTTGATAATTAACGCTCACAGGTATAGTATAGCTATTTTTAAGCATAAATGTTGCAGTAGAGTTCGAGCTGCTATTGCCGGCATAAATAAAACCTGCATCTTCTATGCTAATAGTTCCCTTATGTGCCTTGATAGTACCTATCGCTTCAATGTCTATGATATGTACATCGTCGCTTGCGATAGAAACTGCAAACCGTCTATCAGCTTCCAATAAAGCGCTGTGCTGAAGTATCTTGACAGATATATTTTTTGAAGTATCTCCGCTTTCAAATTCAAGAATACCTACAGCGGCTTCATAGTCTACGCCTTCTTGCGCATTAATAGATACTGTTTCATACTCTATGAATGCAGGAAGCGCACTTGGATTATGAACAACAAAATGCATATATTTATCAGAGTCAAAATTTTGTTCCATCTGAGCGTCGTCTATCCATACAACGCCCTCCGCTATAATAGTAACGGAATTAACATAGCCGTAACCTGTTCCTGAAGCACCATTGACGACAAAATCGATCTGTAACTTTTTATTCATGTCAAGATTGGCAGTATATGTAATCTCTCTGAAGTATTGCGCACTGCTTGCGCCGGTACCAACTGCACCGGATAGAGAGCTAAAACCGTAAGTATGATTTCCATTATTTAGTTTTGTAGTAAGAGTGTATGCGTTAGTAGCGGTATTATTAGAACTTTTACCAAGTACAAATTTGACTGTTACATTCTGTCCCGCTTTGAGAGTCGGAAAGAAAAATGTCTTTGTAGCAATTTCATTGCGCGCAATTCTTAAGCTATATGAACCTGCCGTGCTTGCGGTATCAATTGTATTAGCATTTCCACTGCTCCAACCTTTGCATATAAGTTCATTAGGACAATTACCATTATCAAAAAAATCATCTTTAGCGACAATTTGTAAATTGTCGACTGCTGATAACTGAGATAGCAATACAGCAGAAAGAATAGAAAGAATTGCAACTACCTTTTTCATTAAATGCCTCCTGTTTTTGGCGCATGCCAATTTGACACAAACCAAAACTTTATTTAACATTTTAAAAACCACATTTTATTATACTCCAATTTTATTAAAAAGTGTATTATCGTATAAAAATTAATTGTCAGCACGCCATTAATCATGCTCTATTACTCTAGAAAATGTAACGATAAATCAATCTATAAAAGTGTTAAAACTTTATGCTTTATAATGTCTAATGCCATATTAGCTTTGTCAATTCCAATTATCAAGAAAAAATAAAGCTTATATTATATGTAATAAAATAGATTTTAGCTTCAATATCTATGACATAAAGGAGAGTTTATTGTTTTTAGGTTTATGATTTTAAAATACAAAAATATTAAAATAAACTTATATATATAATAAGATATAAAAAAATAATCTTTTTGACACACTAGTTTTTGTATGATACTCTTAATTCATTTTTAAGGAGTGTACAATGAAGGTTAGGGTAATGTTATCAGGTTTAAAAGTATTATTTATATCTGTTTTAGGTATTGTTTTTCTAACGGGTTGCGAAAGCAGAATAGATTCGTTTGGCGGGGATAATCCTGCTACTGCCGTAACAAACGCTTCAATTCCGATTATTAACATTCAACCTATAAGCGCCGCTTACTCTCAAGGCGATACGGCTATTCCTCTTAAGATAATAGTTAGTGTTGATGACGGAGGAGTTATCTCTTATCAATGGTATAAAAACTCTGTAAACTCTAACGAAGACGGAGATATTATAATCGGAGAGACAAATTCAAACTATACGCCTTCAACTTTAGATAACGGAACAACTTACTACTATGTAGTTGTTACAAATACAAACGATGATGTTGATGGAGAAAATACGGCTTCTGTTACGAGCAATGCTGCTTCTGTTGACATTAATATTTTTTCAGTGAGTTTTTACGATAGAAATTTAGATTTGTTAGCCAAATATGACAATCTGCCATTAGGTCACGAAGTAGCACTTGACTCAAACAAGACAGCGTACAATGTTGGAAACTGGTATCTTGCAGGAGAACGTTCACCGGTAAACTCTTATACGCTAACTAATAAAAATATAAACTTTTACGCGAGAGATGATGTTGTAGAGATAACCGATCAAAATGAATTGAACTTTACGAGAAGCTATTTTGGTGGTTACTACATCCTTTTAAACGATATATATTTGGATGAAAACGGTGCAGGTTTTGATAGTGATGGATGGAGACCTATAAAAGATGGGGGCTTCTTCAACGGCGATTTTAACGGTAACAATCACAAAATAGCAAATCTATGGATAAATAGACCTAACAAGGATTCTGTCGGATTTTTTGCTGACGTTACAGGCAGCATAATAAGCAATCTCAAAATTGAGATAGCTAACGGCAAAGAGATAAGAGGGAGAAAATATGTTGGAGCTATCGCAGGAACTACCAGGAGTAACACTATTATAACTAACACTTACTCATCCGGAATTATCAGTGGCGACGAGCATGTCGGCGGCATAGCAGGAGATCTTTATAATAGCGGTATAACCAACTCTTACTCAACGGCAAATGTTAGCGGCGATAATAAAGTCGGCGGCATAGCAGGAAATATTTTGTATGCTCATATAATCAACTCTTACTCAGCCGGAATTGTCAACGGTAATGAAAATATCGGCGGTATATTAGGTTACAGCGAAAATGGTAACAGAATAATCAACTCTTACTCAACGGCAAATGTTAGCGGTAATGAAAATATCGGCGGTATATTAGGACACAGTAATAATGTAGAAGGATGGGAACATGTAGAGTCTAATATTTCAAATAATGCCGCGATTAATCATTTGGTGAACGGTGGTCGCGCGAATCGTATTATCGGTTATATCGATATCAATTCAAGCACTATTTCAAAAAATTTCGCATTAGATAGCATAGCGGGTACTTTTTCAAACAGTGATGATGCAGAACATCATGGAATAGATAAAACCGCGGAACAGTTAAAAACAAAAGAGACTTACAGTGATGTGATAAATGACGATGGTTTGGGCGGTCTTGGCTGGAACTTCGGAGATAACGACACAGCTCCATGGAAAATAGACGGGACTAAAAATAACGGCTATCCGTATCTATATTGGCAAGAGTTGTAATTTAACTGAATTTGTAAGCGGAGTTGTATTTTATAGGTTTGGAGTTGGCGTAATGTCGGCTCCAAATCTTGCATAAAATGTTTTACGTTTCAAATTGCTATATTTCACTTACTAAGAAAAACCAAAGTTTATATAGCACATGATAAAGCGAGGTTTGTCTTTAGTAGTTTACGATTATAAGGAGGATCTATTGTTCTTAGTTTTATGATTTTAAAATATAAAAACATTAAAATAGACTTATATATATAATAAGATATAAAAAAATAATCTCTTTAATACGCTAATTTTTGTATGATGCTCCCGCATAAAAATTCTATAAAAGGAGCACACAATGAAGACTGGGGTGATTTTATCAAGCTTAAAACTATTAGCGTATGTTTTAGGTATTGTTTTTCTAACAGGTTGCGGACATGGGAATTCATTTGGCATAGGTAACTCTACTGCAATAAATGCCTCAATGCCTGTTATCGAAATTCAACCCGCAAACGCCGTTTATGTTCAAGGAGATACGGCTATTCCTCTTGAGATAATAGTTAGTGTTGATGACGGAGGAGTTATAACTTATCAATGGTATAGTAATGGGATAAATTCTAACGAGAATGGAAGCATTATATCGGGAGAGACAAGCTCAAGTTATACTCCTCCAACTTCAGTTGCAGGAACGACTTACTATTATGCGGTTGTTACAAATACAAACGATAATGCCAAGAAAGAAAAAAAGGCTTTTGTTGTAAGCGATGTGGTTTCCATCACAGTTGATACTCTTTCGGTAAGTTTTTATGATGAAAACTTGAATCTGTTAGCCAAATATGACAATCTATATTCAGGTCACGAAGTAGAACTTAACTCAAACAAGACGGCATACAACATTACCGATTGGTATTTTGCAAGTAATAACACAGCCGTAGACTCTTACACTATAACAGATAAAAGCGTAAACTTTTATGCTTCATCAGATATTACAGAGATAGCTACCCAAGATGATTTGATTGCTATCGAAACCAATCTTACCGGTAAATATATTCTGCTAAACGATATCGCGCTGGACGAAAACGGCGCAGGCTTTGATGGTAACGGATGGCTGCCGATAGGAGATGAAATAAATGAATTTACCGGTATCTTTAACGGTAACTATCATAAGATAACAAATCTATGGATAAATAGAGAACATATCACGCTTGTTGGATTTTTTAGTGCTGCTGAAAACGCCAGTATAAGCAATCTTGGCATTGAGATAGCAAAAGGGAAAAGCATTAATGGTTACGATTATATCGGCAGTATAGCGGGGTGGATTATCAATGGCAATATATCCAACGTTTATTCGACGGGAACTATCGATAGCACTGGCACATGTTGTGTTGGAGGTATAATAGGACATACCGTCAATAGCACTATAACTAACGTTTACTCAACTGTAAATATCAGTAGCAACAATTTTTATATTGGAGGTATAATAGGACATACCGTCAATAGCACTATAACAAATGTTTACTCAACGGGAGATATTAACGGTACTGAAAATGTTAACGGTAACGGTAGTTTTATCGGCGGTATAGCGGGGCGTCTTGATGGGGGTTCTATAACCAATAGTTATTCAACCGGAAATATTAACGGTATGATTGCTATTGGTGGTATAGTCGGCGAAAGCTACTATGATAACGGGCTTATTCGGAATAATGCTGCAATTAATTCGTTTGTTTATGGTGATGGCTCTACAAATCGTATTACCAATGGCAATGTTACAGCGTTAAACAATTTCGCGTTAGACAGTATGATAAGAGGAATAAAATATGATGACACAACAAGTACTTTTACAGACGTCGGCAATGCAACTTATCATGGAATAGACAAAACCATAGAACAGTTAAAAACAAAAGAGACTTACAGTGATGCGGTAAACGGCGACGGTTTAGGCGGTCTTGGCTGGAACTTCGGAGATAATGACACAGCTCCATGGAAAATAGACGGTGCTAAAAACAACGGCTTGCCATATCTTTATTGGCAAAAATTATAATATAACTAAACTTGTAAGCAAGATTGTATTGTATCGGTTTGGAGTTGATGTGATATCGGCTCCAAATCTTACATGCAGGTTTTTTGTCATTGAGAACAAAATGAAGCGATATGTCTTTACTGTAAAAGTCTCATACTTTTGGATTGTCATACTCATCAGACGAAATTTGAACAAACATATAAAGCAAAACGATAAATGTACTCATACTTAGAAAAATTCATGACAGCATGCAAAAGACAAATCTACTCCATCATTGTAAGTCACGTCTATGTCCACTTCAGTAAAAGCGTTTCGTTCGGACAATGGACAAGCTTTTTGTTCTTGCAAGAAGTGTTAACAATGTAACAATCTATTCCTTTCGTATCATTGTGAGCAAAGCGAAACTCCACAAGCTTCACTATTGCAAACCATTGAAAACAGTACGGCAATCCAAAAAACAGAAGAGGCGGTGTTACCGCCTCAAATGGTTACAGCTCCTGCCAATAAAGATATGGCAAGCCGTTGTTTTTAGTCGGACTTATCTTCCACGGATTCTCTTTA
>JAISGD010000031.1 GCA_031263195.1 Campylobacteraceae bacterium
CACCGGATCACCCAACACATACCCATAAAGATTTGAACTTCCTCCTCCAAAGTCAATAGGATCCTTGCTTGTCCATCTTCCTGTATTGCTATCATATTCTCTATATCCGAATTTGATTAACTTTGTGTCCTTATCGTATAATCCTCCCGCAAATCCTATTGGAATGTCAAGAGTTGGATTGTTTTGTATCACATTCCCATTCCCATCATAATATACTTCTTCCAATATATTCCCAAAGCTATCATAATCTATCGATTTTACTATTTGATTGCTTTGGTTTGTTATGGCTTTTAAGCTTCCTTGATGATTATAACTTAGATAGTATACGTTACTCTCTTTATCCGTATATGATATAGGAGTTCTTTCATTAGTGTATGTAAATCTATACTTTATATTATTGTCTTTATCGTATACGGCTAAAAGAGTTATTTGGTCTAACCAAAGATACTTCTCTTCTGTTTGGTTGTTTATTAGTTTTACTGTTCTTTGGTTATTCGCGTTATACATGTATGTTATTTTATCACTGTTTGGCAGTATTACCTCTTTTAGATTTCCAAACGCATCGTATTTGTATGAAGTTATTCCCTCGTTGTTTTGCTTTTTCATTAATCTGCCGTCGTTATCGTAAGAGTATATATTGTTCCCATATGTTAAGAGTTGATCTTCGCTGTTGTAAGAGGCTGTTGTCGTTTGTCCGTTGATTGTTGAGCTTAATCTGTTTCCTTGATTGTCATATGAGTACTCTTCTGTTATTTGGTTATTCTTTGTTACTCTAATCAGTCTATTAAGAGTGTCGTACATGTACTCATATGTTAATACTTTATCGTTTGTTCTTTCCTGTATGGTTTTAATGTTTGTATTAAGAGATTGAGAGGTCATTGCTATTTTTTACTTTTTTGTTTGCTTGGAGGATATTTTAGGTTTGGTAAAAGAATACCTACAACGAGTGATATATACCATAGCCAACCGTAACTACCTTCTATTAGCAATTTAATTTGTCCTGCTAAAAAAATACATAAAATTATGAATGCCAATCTAAACACAAGCATTTTTATCGTGCTATATGCAAAAAACAACATAAAAAACATAATGCCAGCTATAATAAATACAATAGAGCAAACTATTATCAAAAATATATTGCTCATTCGTTATCCCCCCAAACTTTTTTGGCAATAAATTGACATATCAACAAATACAGCACCACAATTACAAGTAAAATCCATATATTATCTATGGTTCTCTTAAGCCACTCGTTTAAAAAAGCAAGAGACCATAACACTATCATGGCAAATTGAAATCTATATATTGTACGTTTTATTATATTTTTTATTTTTTGCATGAACATTTATTATTTTCTTGTAAACCTTCTTTTGAGGCGTATTTTCCAGCTTGCCAACCGACCTGTGTTCCAATAACGCCCCAATGATTACCAATACGGTCTTTAATTTTATTGGCGCGATTTACGGTATTGGTTGCTTGTCCGCCCAAAGTTTTAATAGCGCCAGCAGAATATTTAATTTTCTGAATAGAACTAACAAAGCCAGGTCCAATAGCGCCAATACCAGCAGAAATTGCAACATCGCCCCAATTATAATTATTTCCATCAAAAACATCGCAATCGTTTAGATAATTATTTAACGCCTGAACACCTATCTCCACAATTGCACCAATTGTGGCTCCAAATAAAGCTTTACCAATAATTGCAATAGGCACAAATTCCCCCGTCGGATCCACCAAATTCACCGGATCATTAACCACATACCCATAAAGATTTGAACTTCCTCCTCCAAAGTCAATAGGGTCTTTGCTTGTCCATCTGCCTGTATTGCTATCGTATTCTCTGTATCCGAATTTGATTAACTTAGTATCCTGATCGTATAATCCTCCCGCGAAGCCAAACGGTATATCAAGAGTTGGGTTTGCCGATATGGAGTTTGCACTTGGATTTGAGTTTGTTGCAATATTCGAATTGTAAGAATTTATGTTTGCATTGTAATTGCTTGTTATGTCATTCGCATTATAAGAGTTTGCATTCTTATTCTGATTTGCCGCAACGTTTCTTTGAACAATATTGCTATTCGTATCTTGATTTGAATTTGCACTATAACTCGCACTTTGTGCGTTCGCATTGCCTGATACAGTATTTTCGTTCGTATTATAATTTCCATTGTAAGAATTTATGTTTGCATTGTAAGAGTTTGCATTTATATTTTGATTTCCCGTTATAACATTCCCATTACTATCATACTTTGTCTCCTGTATTATGTTTCCACCCTCATCATAATACACCTCTTCCACTATATTCCCGAAACTGTCGTAATCTATGGATTTTACTATTTGGTTGTTTTGGTTAGTGATGGCTTTTAAGCTTCCTTGATGGTTGTAACTTAGATAGTATACGTTACTCTCTTTATCCGTATATGATATAGGAGTTCTTTCATTAGTGTATGTAAATCTATACTTTATATTATTGTCTTTATCGTATACGGCTAAAAGCGTTATCCTGTCTAACCAAAGATACTTCTCTTCTATTTGGTTGTTTATTAGTTTCGTTACTCTTTGGTTATTAGCGTTATACATGTATGTTATTTTATCACTGTTTGGCAGTATTACCTCTTTTAGATTTCCAAACGCATCGTATTTGTATGAAGTTACTCCTTTATCGTTTTGATATTTCATTAATCTGCCGTCGTTATCGTAAGAGTATATATTATCCCCATATGTTAAGAGTTGATCTTCACTGTTGTAAGAGGCTGTTGTCGTTTGTCCGTTGATTGTTGAGCTTAATCTGTTTCCCTGATTGTCATATGAGTACTCTTCTGTTATTTGGTTATTCTTTGTTACTCTAATCAGTCTATTAAGAGTGTCGTACATGTACTCATACGTTAATACTTTGTCGTTTGTTCTTTCTTGTATGGTTTTAATGTTTGTATTCTCGTAACGGGAGAGTATGTTCTCTTCATAATAGTTGTCTTTAATGTTTGATATATAGCCTTGTGTGTCGTAAGAGTACGCTTTTTCGTATTTATTGTCAGATATTTTAGTGATAAGAGAGTTTATCGAGTTCCTTTCGATATTAAAGTTACCCGCTTTCATCAATTGATTGTCGTTATTGTATGAATATATATCTTGTTTATTCGAGTAAGTTATGGAAGTTGGAAGAAAGTCATTGTTGTAAGCGAAGCTTATGTCTTGGTTTAATGCTCCTTCGTAACTTATTCTTGTTAACAGTTCTCCATCGTACATGTAAGAGGTTTTTTGGTTATTGTCTCTTGTAATGCTTTCTATCTTATCTTGAAATGAGTATGTATAGTTATATATATCATTGTCTGAAGTTTTAATACTTTTGAGTAAAGAGTTATCGTAGTTATACTTAACTTCTTTGCCGCTTGGGGTTATTATGGAAGTTATATCTCTGTTTTTGTTGTAGTAATACAGAGTTTGTTTGTTCAGAGGAGATGAGAGGGATAATCTTTGCTTTAGTGAGTTATACGTAAAATGAAAGTTTGTGTCGTTTGGAGTAATGTATCTTAATATATTTCCCTCTTTATCGTAAGAGTAGTGTTCTTTTATATTGTTGGGATAAGTTATGGATAAAGGTCTATCCATTGAATCATATTCGTAAGAGGTTATTTGTCCTTTGGCGTCTTTAACAGTTTGTATGTTTCCTCTTTGGTCGTACATGTAAGAAATGACGTTTGTTGTTTGGGATTGCTTGGTTACTCTTCCTTTGTTGTCGTATTCGTAATTTATCGGTTCAAGGTTGGAGTGACGGTAAGAGGTAAGAAGGGAAGTTGTCTTATCATATGTTAATACCTCTTTTATGTTGTTTGGGGAGATGAGAGTTAATGTTCCTTCTTGGTAATTGTCGGTTAAGGTTGTCGTTTTTGAGTTAATGGTAATAGTTTGTATTTTTGCTTGAGGGTTTTTAATGTCTCCCGCGTAAGATACGGAATTGGTTACTGTTTTTGTAAGTCCACTGGGCATTGTAATAGCTTGAGACTTTAGTATCGTGTTTAGAGTTATCGGGTCTTTTGCGCTCTCAACTCTTGTTTGGACATTGTTCTTTAGAGTATTTGAGACAGTTTTATCCGAACTTGTTAAAGTGTTGTACGAATATCCGCTTGGAAATTTTATTAAAGATGAAAGCGCTTTATCGTTATCTTTTGTGTCTATATACGTTATCTTATCGCCTTCTGGTTTTACGACGTTATACTCTGTGGCTTTATCCCTCTTTGTTTTAAAAAATCTCCATTCTCCGTCGTTTGTGTCTATCTGTCTTTCCACTCTGCCTTTGTCGTCATAAAAGTATGACGAGTAGTAACCAAGAGGAGTTCTTTTTGAAGTTAAAAGAGAGCCTTCGTTATAATCAAACATGTAAGCGGAGTTATCCTCGTAAGATATTTCACTCAAATCTCCTTTGTAGTTTACCTGCAGTCTTGTTATCTGTCCGTTTGGAGCAGTAATGGATACGGGGTTACCGTTATAATCTCTTGATATCTTTATTTTATTATTGAATTGGTCTTGAATTAAGATTAGTCTATTGTTGCTGTCGTGCTCATATGTTCTAATTATTCGTTTTTGGGTATTGTCGAATATCTTTGAGAGAGTTCCTGTAGTTGTGTCGTATACGTAGCCTAAGTTATCGTTAAAGATGACGATGTCGTTTTTGGTAAGAGCTAAATCAAAATCATCATAAAAAGATTTATCATAGTTATGTCCAACAATATTACTTACTTTTTGATACAGATATTCGGTCGGCTTTAAAAATACCCAATAGTTACCATAAAGATTTAAATTTCCATTTCCATCGTTTGTGGGAAATACAAAAGATTCGTTATTGTCTATCATATTTCTTAATTTTTGTTTTAATTCTAATGAACTAAAAGATGCTCCAAGATATAATTGGATTGCGCCCTCAAACGCGGTACCTCTATAATAAGCGTAGTTATCATATCCTATTTTGGGAGGATCTTCATAATTTTTTACAAAATTAAATTCGCTGAACCTGCCTAATGGTATTTTTTCAATTTCATACATCGTTTTATTTACGATATGAAAATTTACAAGACTGAGAATATTGCTCCCATGTCCTAAATTTTCAACCGGAAATATTGGGAATAAAGCGTAATATACAGGCACTGTAAATCTGTTTTCCGGCTCTTCATCCACAGCAAATAGTATCCCATTTTTTACTTCTATATATTTTTGTGTTTTAGCGTTACTCAAAGTTCCTTTCATATGGAGGTTCATATATAAATCGTCTTCTATGCTCCAGCCGTTAGCGATAGAGTTTGCATAATCTATGCTTGAGCTTGCATCTCTTGTATCTATGGTAATATCTTGTATGGATTGATAAGCTATATTATCAATGCCGGGTATGCCTGTAGGGTTTGTGCCTATTTGTGCCCAAGCTATATCGTAATCTTTTGAAATACCGTAATATAGCATTGTGTATTTATACCTTACAGTAAAGGTTCCGTCTATAATTCCCGATAATTGATTGCCTATGGCATCTTTTCCATCCCACTCAAACTCTACTTGATTAATCTCGCCTCTATTTAATGTTTTTTCATATCTCTTGCCGGCTATTTGTAAGATAACGTCAGCCTCAAATGCAGATGACGGCATATTTGTAGTATCCACTGCAGCTGATATAATATGTTTATGACCGTTTGCGGCTTTAGACGAGTAGTGAAGTTTTATGTCGGTTCCGGTTACGCCTATATCCTCATGCAACACTTGTGTTTTTGAAGTGATGTACGAGTTTGTATTTACATTGCAACCAGACGGAGGATTTCCGCTCTCAACACTCGGGTTACCGGGAGACTCCGCGTTAAGAGGAGGAGCTATGCCCCAATTTAAATCCCAAGGAGTAAAGTGAGTTATGACAGCTCTCCAGTATGTTTTTCCGACTTGATATTCAAGATTATCCTGTATACCTATTACTTCATCGCTAAAGTCTGCGTTGCCGTTTAAATCATCAGGTTGTCCGTCTCCATCAGCGTCCAAAGCGTCTATCTTGCCATTGCCGTTTGTATCAAGCAGTCTTACCACTATTCCGTTATCAGAGCCTACCCATTCACCTAAGTTTTTGTCGTAATATCCCACAGGCACTATCTCGCCTACGTTAAATCCTAAGAAGTTATCCACATACATAGCTATAGGTTCGTCAAACACTACGCTCTCATCATCTCTTATCCCATCAACCGTTATATCTACACAATAAGTGTATGCCGTCTCTTCAGGCAAGTTTGAAGGCATAGACGGCGGTGTTTTAAATTCTGTGGCTCTGATATTTATAGTACCAAGTTCTCTTTCATTTCCATCTTTATCTACGGCTTTTGCCCTGTTTATTCCTTCAAACACTATAGTCGCTTGTCTCTCTCCTCTTTCATCGGTTACTTTACTTGAAGTATGAATGCGAGGATTGGAGTCTGACATCTTAATGGTTGAGACTTTTGTATCTTTAGTAAGCATTGTAACGTCTGGTACTATCGTCCAATCTTGGATCTTAGCGTATACGTCTCTGTCTATAGTCGTAAATCCGGGTTTTACATATCGAACAATAAGCGTTTTAGCTCCCTCCGCAGGAATTGCGTAAGTGCCGTTCTCGTCTGTTTTTGTCGTGCCGAATTCATTAAACTTGTGAATACTTACGATAACGTCTTTAAGAGGTTTTCCTTGCTCGTCAAATACCTTGCCCGTTATCATGGAAAATAGTCTCTCGTCATATTGTTCCAATGAAGAGTCTTTTGGTATAGTGTCTAAATATAAGTTTCCAAAGTAAGCTTTGTTTATATTTGAAGTATTAAGCTCGTTTGAGACAACGACTTTTACATGTATTGGATTTAAGTTTGAATACTTTATGCTAATGGTTGTATTTCCAACGGTTAAACCCTTTATGTTTCCCAAAGAGTCTATAGAAGCTATATCGCTGTTTTCAAGTTCAAACGTTAATTTTGAGTTATCTATTTGTTTATGGGAATTATCTTTAAATACTTCTTGAATTTCAATCTTTTTTTCATCGTTTATTCTTAAATTTATGAAGTTAGGAGAGATTTGTATATATGAGATATCTTTATCTGAAGTATCGCCATCATCGTTATTACTGCCGCCACAGGAGAGTAAAATAAGCGGAATAAGCAAAAAAGTCAAAAATCTTAAGATAAACATAATGTGTTTCATAAGGATATCCTTTTCATTAACAATAGATTAAAAAGAAATTTTAGCTATATAATGTTGAAGTGAAACTTAAAAAAATTCAATTTTAAATATGACTTAGGATGAAATTTTGCGTATTTCGCAAAAACACTATTTTGTATACTTTTTTTGCATGAGTTTGTAAGAAGCTAGATTAAAATATACTGGGGAAGTAAAAACATGAGAATTTCTCAAGAGGCAAATCGCCTCTTAAAAAATCATTAGTTATTAGTCTTCATAAAGCGTTGTGCTTAGGTATCTCTCACCCGTATCACAAAAGATTGTTACTATCGTTTTGCCTTTGTTTTCAGGACGGTTCGCGATAACCTTCGCAGCATATGCGTTAGCTCCGGAAGATATACCGACCAAAAGTCCCTCTTGCCTGGCTAAAGCTCTTGAAGTTTGCGAAGCGTTTTCATAGCTTACGGTCAAAATCTCATCATATATCTTGGTATTGAGCACATCGGGTACGAATCCCGCTCCTATGCCTTGAATTTTATGAGGTGCTGGTTTGCCGCCGCTAAGAACAGGCGAAGTATCCGGCTCTACCGCTATTATCTTAACTTGAGGATTTTTCGCTTTCAATACTTCTCCAACGCCAGTTAGTGTACCGCCTGTTCCAACAGCCGCTATAAATATATCTACTTTGCCTTCAAGATCTTTTAATATCTCTTCCGCCGTTGTTTTTCTGTGAACTTCCGGATTTGCCGCGTTCGCAAACTGCTGAGGGATAAAAGAGTTTTTTATCTCGCTTCCAAGTTCGATAGCTTTATTTACAGCGCCTTTCATACCAAGCTCCGGAGGAGTCAATACAAGCTCTGCTCCAAGCGCCGCTAAGAGTTTTCTTCGCTCAATACTCATAGAGCTTGGCATCGTAAGGATGAGTTTTAGTCCAAAACTCGCGGCGACAGTCGCAAGACCAATACCTGTATTTCCGCTGGTAGGCTCTATGATAACGGAATTTTTATCAATAAGCTTTTTGTCAAGCGCGTCTTTTATCATCGCGTAACTGATGCGATCTTTAACAGAATGGCTTGGATTTAAAAATTCGCATTTTCCCAACACCAAAGCACCGCTCTCTTCTGAAATTTTGTTTAATTTTATAAGAGGCGTATTCCCGATAAGTTCGGTAACATTTTTTGCATAACCCATATTAATCTCCTTTAAATAGAGTACGTTAAACCGTCCAATAGTATGCTTTCATATTTTTGAAATTCCGATAACGGAACCTTCAAAAGCTCCTCAATCCCACTTTGCATATCTTTGAAAAACATTTCCAAGATTTTATTATCAAGCGTGTATTCGGCAAATATCAACTCGCCCTCAAGCGCGACTAAAATATCGTAAATCAATATTCTATCAGGCGAGCGAGCCAATAAATATCCGCCTTTCGCGCCGCGCACGCTGTTTATTAGCCCCGCTCTTCTTAGTTGATTTAAGAGTTGCTCAAGATAGTTAAACGGAATACCCGCTTTT
The DNA here is from genome assembly GCA_031263195.1 of Campylobacteraceae bacterium. GTDB lineage: Bacteria > Campylobacterota > Campylobacteria > Campylobacterales > Campylobacteraceae > JAIRKW01. The sequence goes on from JAISGD010000031.1 coordinate 8,680, forward strand.
TGCGCGATATTTTTTATCTGCATTGGGGTTACTCCATCGCCTTGCGTGAGTTCATACATTGCGTTTAGTCCGTAAACGCCTTTTGTCGTTATGAACGACACGATGTGTCCTTTTTCATATCTGCTCCTTATCTAATGCTTGTTTCAAATCAGCTATCAAATCGTCCGCGTCCTCAAGCCCAATACTAAGTCTCACAAGTCCTTCGGTTACGAACGATTTATCCAAATCCTCTTTTGAAACCTGCTGATGCGTTGTGCTGGCAGAATGAGTGATGATAGATTTTGAATCGCCTATATTTACGACTACGCTAAAGATTTTTGTACTGTTTAATATCTGCTTTGCTTTTTCAAAACTTCCTACGTCAAAACTTAAAAGTCCTGACGATAGACCGTCTTTGAGATATTTTTGTGCTTTTTCATAACCTTTGTCGCCTTCAAGCCCGGGATATGAAACGGATTTTACTTTTGGGTGAGATTTTAAAAATTTAGCTATTTTAAGCGCGCTTAAAGAGTGCTCTTTTATCCTTAAACTCAAAGTCTCCAGCCCTTGAATCAAAAGCCAGCTATTAAAAGGCGAGATAGTCGCTCCTATATCTCTTATAAAAGCAAGGCGTATTCTTAACGTATATATGGGAAAAGGCAGCGACGCGTAAATAAGTCCGTGATAACTCTCGTCCGGCTCGTTAAATTGCGGATAGCGTGGATTGTCTTTTAAAAATGCGCTCAAATCTTTTCTTTCTACAATTAATCCGCCGATAGCGGTTCCATTGCCGGATATATATTTGCTGGCTGAGTGAACCACAACGTCTACTCCCAATTTCAACGGATTTAACAATATAGGAGTGGCTACTGTGTTGTCGGCTATAGTGACTATATTGTATTTTTTAGCAATTTGAACTATTTTTTCAATATTTGGGATAGCGATTTGCGGATTTGAGAGAGTTTCAAAATAGATAGCTTTTGTTTTATCGTCTATCAAACTTTCCAAATCGTCCGCATTGTCGCTGTCAAAAACTCTAGCCTCAATGCCAAATTGTTTTATTGTATGCGTTAAAAGAGTTATGGAACCGCCGTAAATCTTTTCGGCGACCAAAATATTTTCGCCGGATCTCGCTAAATTTGCAACAGAGTAAAATGAAGCCGCTTGACCGCTTGCTACCGCGACCGCCCCGTCTCCTTCCTCTAAAGCCGTTATTCTCGCTTCCAAAATATCCGTTGTCGGATTATTAAGTCTTGTGTAAATTGGTCCCAATTCCGCTAACGCGAAACGATTTGCTGCCGTTTCGGCAGAACCAAAATCATAAGCGGTAGTTTGGTATATAGGCACAGCCATTGTGCCGTGCTTGTCTTTGTCGTAACCTGCATGAATCGCTAAAGTTTTTTTATTCATAGCTATCCTTTTTGGTAAAATTTTTTATGCAAAGTATAACTAAAAAAATATTCCAATGTCAAGTATATTTATCAAATAACTATAATTTTTGATGTAAATTCATGATTTTTGCATATACGCTGAGTTTTTTAAAGCGGATATTATAAAACTAAGATTGCTTGTGATATAATCAAAATTTTTAAAAAGTGAGATGTAAATGCTTGAGATAGATGAAGACGATATACTGACAGGAAGCCCGCGTTCCAAGTTTTTCGATACCATTTTTAACGCCAACAGAAACCTTGTAGAGGATATTTTAGAACAAAATCTGGAGCGTTATGCCGCGATGGAACATATCTTAAAAGAGTGTTTTGGAGATGGTGCTGAAAAGATGATACGAGAATTGCCATATAAAAACCAAGACGCTATAGAAGAGGGCAAAAATGATCTTTTTATTAAAATAGTCGGCGAAATTTTGTCAATGCATGAGTGAAAGCGGTATGGAACGGATAACTAAGATTATGAGTTCGTTTGTCGCTGCTTTAGACAGCGATGAGATATTTCGGCTTTATGAGAGCGTACCAAAAGGAAAAGGGCTTAGAGCAAAACTAATATTAAAAATCGCTAAAACTTCGCCTAAAGCCTTAAATCTTGCGGCTATCGTTGAAATGATACACGCTGCCAGCCTATTGCATGATGATGTTATAGATGATGCGAGTATGAGGCGCGGCAAAGAGTCTTTTAACGCGAAGTTCGGCGATAAAACAGCCATTATGATGGGTGATATTCTCTACTCTGTTGCTTTTTCAAAATTGGCGGAACTTCCAAACAGTGTAGCAATGTGTATTTCAAACGCTGTTGCGCTTTTATCTTCCGGAGAGCTTATAGACGTCAAATTATCCGAGTTTTTTAATACCGACAAAAACAGATATATGGATATGATTTATCATAAGACAGCTTCGCTTATAGAGGCTTCGGCTAAAGGTGCTGCGATATTGGAAGGATTTGAAGGTGAAGATTTTGCCCTGTACGGTAAAAATCTGGGACTCGCATTTCAGATAATAGACGATGTTTTGGATATAACTTCAGATGAGAAAACACTTGGAAAACCGGCTCTTCACGATTTTAAAGAGGGAAAAGTAACATTGCCGTATCTCTATTTGTACGAAAAATGCTCCGACAAAGAGCGTGAATGGCTTAAACTGCTTTATAAAAAAGAGTTAAGCGCTCAAAATATACTTTTGCTAAAAGAGAAAATGAGTGAGTACGGCGCTATAGAACACTCCATAAAAAAGGCTAAAGAGCTTGGATATGAAGCGTTGAGAGCGATAGAAAAGTATGAAATAGAGGGTTTGAGAGAGATCATTACGCAGATGATCGAGAGAGATTTTTAATGCAGTATATGACTCTTAGTTTTACGCATAAAAATACAGATATTACGACAAGAGAAAAACTCTCTTTTAACTCTTCCGACAAACTCTTAGCCGCACTTAAAATGATAGTAAGCCATGGGAGTATAAATGAAGCGATATTGCTTTCCACCTGTAATCGCATGGAAGTGATAGCAAGCGTCAAAGAGTGCAAGGAGAGTTTATCGTTTATATTAAGCGTTTTATCTCATATATCGGGCATAAATAAAGAGGAGCTTGAAAATAGAGCCGATATGTATGAGAATGTCGGTGCGATACACCATCTTTTCGCGGTGTGCTCGTCGCTTGACAGTCTTGTTGTCGGCGAGACGCAAATATCCGGACAGCTAAAAACGGCTTTCAATTTTTCGTTAAAAAACGGATTTTGCGGACCAAAGTTAAGACGTGCGATGCAGCAATGCTTTAAATGCGCAGCAGCTGTTAGAAGCAGTACCGATATATCTAAAAATCCAGTTTCAGTCTCTTCCGTAGCGGTAACAAAAGCGAAAGAGTTATTAAAAAGCCTTGACGGAGTAAATGCTGTAGTCGTAGGTGCGGGAGAGATGAGTGAACTTGCGGCTAAACATCTGCTCTCTTCAAACGCCAATGTAATAATCATTAACAGAAGCTATGAAAATGCTTTGGCTTTAGCTAAAAAATTGGGCAAAAACTGTTCCGCGCAACCATTTTCAAATTTACGCGAGGCTATAAATAAATATCCTTTGGTTTTCAGCGCTACAGGCGCGCCGCACGCGATTATCACAAACGATATGGTTGAAGGAAAAGTTTTTGAGAGATATTGGTTTGATATAGCCGTGCCGCGCGATATAGAGACTTGTCGCTTTGAAAATGTACATATATACGCAGTAGACGATTTAGAAGAGATAGTCGCGAAAAATTTAGCTCTTCGCGAAGAACAGGCTAAAGTCGCTTACTCAATTGTCGGGCAGATGACTACGGACTTTTTCAAATGGCTTCAAGCGTTATCCGTTGATCCGATTATAAAAGAGATTAGAAACAGAGCCAGACAAAGCGCGCTGAATGAGATAGAAAAAGCCGTTAAAAAAGGTTATATGCAGAGCGAAATGAGAGAAAGTATAGAAAAGATAATACATCAAGCATTTAACGCCTTTTTACATAAACCAACGATAAATTTAAAAAATGTTTTAGAGCTTGCAGAGTCCGATAAAATCATACAGTCGCTTCAATACTTTTTTGATATTGACGATGAACGGCTGAAAGATGTGCTGATAACTAAAATTGAAAATTCGGAGAGAGATGAATGAGATTTTCCAAACTTTTCGCGCCAACGACAAAAGAAGCACCTAAAGACGCTTTGCTTCCAAGTCATATTTTTCTTATAAGAGGTGGTTTTATTAGTCAGACAGGAAGCGGACTTTACAATTTTTTACCGCTTGGCAAGATAGTGCTTGATAAGATAAAAGATATAATAAAAGACGAAATGGATAAAGCGGGCGCGCAAGAGATAAGTATGGGCGTCGTAAATCCTTCGGAACTTTGGAGGCAAAGCGGCAGGTATGAAGTATATGGCAAAGAGCTTTTGCGCATTAAAGACAGAAAAGACAATGAGTTTGTCTTAGGTCCGACACATGAAGAGGTTGTTACGGATATAGTACGAAATCGCGTGAACAGTTATAAGCAGTTGCCTTTGCATCTATATCAAATCACAACAAAATTTAGAGACGAGGCGCGTCCGAGATTTGGTCTTTTGAGAGGTCGTGAATTTATTATGAAGGATGGGTATAGTTTTCATTCGTCTATAGATGATTTGAAACGTGAATTTGATTTGATGGAGAAGACTTACACACAAATTTTTACACGCTTGGGACTTAATTTTCGTGCAGTAGCGGCAGATAGCGGAGCGATAGGCGGCAGCGGCAGTAAAGAGTTTATGGTTTTAAGTAAAAACGGTGAAGATGATATACTGGTATGCGACAAATGCGAATACGCCGCGAATACTGAAGCGGCAAAGAGAGAGAAAAAAAGAACAGATATTGTGCCTCCAAAAGCTGATTTTTCTAAATTTCACACACCGATTTTAGCTTCTATAGAAAACATTTGCAAATTTTTTAGGATAGATTCTTTTTATACTGTAAAGGCAGTAATAAGAAAGGCTATTTATAAAGAGAATAAAAGTGAAATAGTCGTCTTTTTTGTGCGAGGTTGCGATGCTTTACAGCAGATAAAAGCACAAAATGCCGCTAAAGCTTTGGAGCTTATTGAAGTGAGCGAAGAAGAAATAGAGAGTGCCGGGTTAATTGCCGGATTTTGCGGTCCTGTGGGACTTGAGAATGTCAAATTTTTCATAGACAATGAATTAAGAGAAGAGAAAAATCTTATCTGCGGTGCGAACGAACGGGATTACCACTATGTTGGTGTTTCAATGTTTAATTTTAAAAATGAGAGATATGCTGATTTGGTTGAGGTAGAAGATGGCGATTTATGTCCTTGTTGCGGCGGCAGACTCTCACTGACAAAAGGTATAGAAGTAGGACATATATTTCAGCTTGGGCAAAAATATTCATCGGTTATGAATGCTGTGTTTTTAGATCAAAATGGTAAATCTCAGCCGTTTTTTATGGGTTGTTACGGTATAGGCGTAAGTCGTCTTATGGCTGTCATGATTGAGGCAAATCATGACGATAAAGGATGTATTTGGAATAAACAGAGTGCTCCTTACATATTAGACATTATCATCTCAAATGTAAAAAATGAGGCTCAAGTAAAATTTGCCACAGAGCTTTACGATAAGTTGAAAAGTGAAAAAAGAGATGTTATTTTGGATGACAGGAACGAGAGATTTGGTTTTAAAATGAATGATTTTGAACTTATCGGATTTCCTTACGCGCTTATTGTGGGACGAGATTTGGACGAAGATAAAGTGGAACTTGTTTCGAGAAATTCAAATACAAAAGAGTTTATAGAGATAGATAAGCTGAATGAGAAACTAAGAGAGGTTTTTTAAATGAGGATGATTCTCTTTTTGTTATATCTTTTCGCTGAGGTAACCATAACGCTTCCTATAGCTTGGGCTTTAGGCGTGTTTTATACATTTTTGGAGATACTTTTAAGCGCAGTTTTCGGAATAGTGATACTTTTTAACACCCCTTTTACTATAAAAGACAGTTTTGATAAAATTACTCAAAACAGGCTTTCTGCCGGCGTTTTGCCGCTTGCTGTTATTGTTAGAATATTTGCGGCGTTTTTGCTGATATTGCCTGGGTTTTTGGGTGACACCACCGCTATTATACTGTTGATTTGGTCGGTGATTTTATTAGTTGGCGATAAGGTGCATAGTGATAAAGCAGAAGATGTTATAGATGTTGAAGTTGTTGAGGATAAAAAATGAGAGAATTGATAATAGCCACCAGAGGAAGTAAATTAGCTCTTTGGCAGTCCATGCATATAAAAGCGAAATTAGAAGAAAAATATCCGGATATCAACGTTAGATTAAATATTATAAAGACCAAAGGCGACAAAATACTGGATACTCCGTTGGCTAAAATCGGCGGCAAAGGTCTATTTACAAAAGAACTTGAGGATGCAATGTTAAGAGGCGAAGCGCATATCGCAGTACATAGCCTCAAAGATGTGCCGGTTGTTTTTCCTGATGGTCTGAAACTTGGCGCGATAACAAAAAGAGAAGATGTAAGAGACGCTTTATTATCTGAAAAATATGATAGTATAAATGCATTGCCAAAAGGTGCGGTTGTCGGTACTACAAGTTTAAGACGCAGAATGCAGCTTTTGCACGCGCGTTGCGATTTAATCATAAAAAATTTGCGTGGCAATATCAATACGCGCATAGACAAGTTGAAAAACGGTGAATTTGATGCTATCATTTTAGCCGCTGCAGGCGTAAAAAGACTTGAGCTTGAAAATGAAGTCAAATATTTTTCACTTATAGATACCGATTTTATGATTCCGGCTATGGGTCAAGCCGCGCTTGGTGTAGAAGCAATAGATAAGTTAGAAATTTTAGAGACAATATGTTTTTTAAATGATGAGAATGCGATTATAGAAACAAAAATTGAGAGAGATTTTGTGGAAAAGTTGAACGGCGGCTGTCAAGTACCTATAGGAGTGAATGCTAAATTGAGCGGCGATAGCTTGAGTATAAATGGAGTAGTCGGGCTTCCTGACGGCAAGGAACTGTTGTACGTCAAGATTGAAACTGCAAAAAATGCATATAAAACGGCAGGTTCGGAGTTGGCGGATATAATAATCAAAAAAGGGGCTAAAGAGATTTTGAGAAGAGCTGAGAAAATGGCTTTTGAGACGATTTTGAGTTAAGGAGAGAGATTGGAAGATATTATAGGAATACTTAAAAAACATGACCTTTTAAAGGTTATAGAGGAGAAAGTTGATATAGATATCGAGATGGGTCATATAGCTTTTTTAGAAGTCAAAAAGCCTGATTCCAAGGCATTGCTTTTCTTAAATCCGGTAAGTAAACGACTTAACAAGGAGTTTAATATTCCTGTATTGATGAATATTTTCGGCTCTTCAAAAGCTTTAAATCTTATTTTCGGTAAAGATGTTTCGGATATCTCAAAAGATATAGAGGAGTTGATGAGATTGCGCGTGCAAGCGGGCTTTAAAGGCAAAGCCGAACTTTTCAACAGACTTCTCTCTTTAAAAAATATCCCGCCCAAAAATATCAAAGGAAAAGGACTGTGTCAAGAGTTTGTAAAACAAGGCGATAAAGTAAACCTTTTTAATATCCCGATACTCACTACATGGCCTGAAGATGGCGGTGCTTTTATCACTATGGGGCAGGTTTATACACAAAGTCTTGATGGAAATATGCGTAATCTTGGCATGTATCGTTTACAAGTATATGACAAAAATCATCTTGGAGTGCATTGGCAGATACATAAGGACGGCATGCATTTTTTTAACGAATATAAAAAAGAGGGCAAAAAAATGCCGATCTCTGTAGCTATAGGCGGAGATCCTCTTTATATATGGTGCGCTCAAGCTCCGATGCCGTACGGTTTTTTTGAATTGCTGCTTTATGGGTTTATACGCAATAAGAAGGCGAAACTCATTAAATCCATAACAAATCCGATACATATTCCAGACGATGTTGATTTTGTTTTGGAAGGATGGATAGATCCGCAAAATTTGGCGCTTGAAGGACCTTTTGGAGATCATACCGGATACTATACGCCCAAAGAGCTTTATCCTGTGATGGAGGTTAGTTGTATAACAAGCAAATTAGAACCTGTATATCATGCTACTGTTGTAGGCAAACCGCCGATTGAAGATAAATATATGGGACAAGCGACGGCAACGATATTTTTACCGTTTTTGAAGACTACAACGCCCGAGCTTACAGATTATAATATGCCTGAAAACGGCGTTTTTCACAATCTGATATTGGCAAAAATGAAAACAAGATATGTTGGACATGCCAAACAGTTTATGCATGCGTTTTGGGGCGTAGGACAGATGAGTTTTGTCAAGCATGCCGTATTTGTGGGTGATGATGCACCGGATTTAAAAGATTATGAAGCTATAAGTCGCTTTATATTAAATAGAACCAGTAAAGATAATGTCATTATAAGCGAAGGTATTTGCGACGCGCTCGACCATGCTTCGCCGAATGCTTGCTATGGCGGCAAATTGGGTATTGATTGTACCGGCAGTGAGATAGAAGGCGAGTCAAGAGAGATTATAAATGACGCCGAACTTTTGGATAAAATGTCACTTTTGTGCCGCGAAATAAAAGATGTTAGACAATTTATGACCGACACAAAAACGCCTGTAACTTTTGTGGCTTTGAAAAAAGAGCGGCTTGTGCGAGAAGTATTCAGACTTTTAAGACCTGTCAAACGATATACAAAACTGCTTGTTTTTGTAGATGCCGAGAGTGACGATATAGACAACCTTTATATGCTTATATGGAAAGTGACGAACAATATAGATGCCAAGCGAGATATCTTTTTGGAAGATGAATTTTTTGGTATTGACGCTACCGTAAAAGGTAAATCCGACGGATACGAACGCGAATGGCCTCGTGTGGTAAATTGTGATAAAAACGTATTGGAGAATTTAAGAAAACGAAGATTGGTTGAATTTGACGAGGATTTTTTGAAAAAGTTTTGGATATAATTTGTAAAATCTACCATGTTTTGCCGTCTCTTGCTTATGTTGGGCGGCTATATTGATATCGTTTTACATTAGTTGTCTTTGTCAAAATTAACTGGATTTTATTTGTCTAAGTTGCATCATTTATGGTTTAATGTTCAAGTCAGCTTGGTAATTTGTACTTAAAACTGTCGCCAATTTCTTAAAAGTTTACTTGATTAATTTTTCATAAAAATCCGCATTAACTAAATTTTGCTAAAATTTACAATCTGAATTTTAGGAAAGCCTATGAAACGAGTGAGTTATAAGCCTCTTTGTGAGCGCTTTCATATCCCAAGACCAACTTTGATTGAGTGGCAAAAGCAACCTATAAGCGATGAGAAAAATTGGCGCGCGAAACATATTGAGTATTTAAGAGAACAGATTGACGCCGAAAATGAAACGAAAAGAGAGTTACGCGAGAAAGCTATACTCCCCGAAGAACTTTTTTTGATATGTGTCTATCTTTTTCTTACATGCACAAAAAGCGTACCTAAAAAGCAAGAGTTTAAGAAAAACTTGAAAGAGTTTTTACTTTACCCTAAAAAGTCAGTTGAATTTCAGCACGAGTTTGCCAAACGAATTTGGAAAGAGGGTGAAGATGTTAATAACGGATATTTAAACAGTATACTTTTGGCGGATAGTTTGAGTGTTTTTCAATACTATGTTTTGATGCGCGCCGCGCTGGATTTTAACTTGAGACTTTTTAATAATGAACATTTAAATTGCGATGAAGGACTTAAGGGTAAAACATGGCAGGAGTTATATATGTATGACAAAGAATTTTCATTAAAAAATATCACAAATTTTTTTAAAAATATGGGAATTTTGTCTTAAAAGTAAAATATTTTTTACTAAATTTTATAAAACTGTCAAGTCGCAATATAGGCTTTTATTATATATAAAGTGACAAAATAAAAACTTTTTTAGTAAAATATTTTTTACTAAACTCAAACAAAATTTATCTTGTTTAAGTGTTGCATATTTACACATATCACAGCTTATAAGACTTAAATATGGCAGCCTTTAATACCCTACGATAAGATAATATATTAAGATAAAAAAATATTAAAATCCAGCTTCTTAAAGCAAAAGATTAGGAGTAAATAAATGGAGCATCAAGAACTCTACGATAAGATAACCAAAAGGCTTGACGTTTTGGCTGAATTTCCGAAAATAAAAGAGGAGAAACCGGTAAGCGCGCTTTTGGAAGAGAGCGGTATCAGCAGGCGTGACTTTATGAAGTGGGCTGCCGGTATGACGGCTATGTTTTCTCTGCCTGCAACATTCACGCCGTTAATGGCTCAAGCTGCGGAGCTTACCGACAGATTACCCGTTATTTGGTTGCATATGGCGGAGTGTACGGGTTGCAGTGAAAGCTTGCTAAGAACCGATGCACCTACAATCGACAATCTAATATTTGATCATATCTCATTGGAATATCATGAAACGATTATGGCTGCGGCTGGCTGGCAGGCAGAGCATAATCTGGAAGATGCCATCAAAAAATATAAAGGCAAATATATTCTTATGGTTGAAGGCGGAATTCCTGCCGGAAGCAGCGAGTTTTATTTAACCGTGGGACCTCACGGCAAAAAAGGAGCTGAACATGCCAGAGATGCGGCTGCAAGTGCGGCGGCGATTTTTGCTATCGGAACCTGTTCAAGCTTTGGCGGCGTACAAGCGGCAAAGCCAAATCCTACCAATGCCAAACCCCTTAGTAAAATTACAAATAAACCGGTTATAAATGTTCCGGGCTGTCCTCCGAGTGAAAAAAATATTGTAGGAAATGTGCTTCATTATATACTTTTCGGTACGCTTCCCGCGCTTGATGTATACAATCGTCCTAAATGGGCTTATGGTATCAGAATCCATGACCTTTGTGAAAGACGCGGTCATTTTGACGCGGGTGAATTTGTACAGCAATTTGGTGACGAAGGCGCTAAAAGAGGTTACTGTTTATATAAAGTCGGGTGCAAAGGGCCTTATACTTTTAATAACTGTTCGCGTGAGAGATTTAATCAACACACTTCTTGGCCTGTTCAAGCAGGGCATGGTTGCATAGGCTGTTCCGAGCCTGATTTTTGGGATAATATGGGTACATTTGAAGAGCCTCTTGCGGATAAATTGTACAGCTCAATTTCTGCGGACAGTACGGCAGATAAAGTCGGTATCGCACTTTTAACCGTAACTGCGATTGGTATAGCGGCGCATGCGACTATCGGCGCAATCAAAAAAGATAAACATTAAGAAGGCGAATTATGAGCAAAAGAATAGTAGTAGATCCCATCACAAGAATAGAGGGACATTTAAGAGTAGAAGTGGTTGTTGATGATAATAATGTTGTAACAGAGGCTTACTCTTCTGCTACGCTTTGGAGAGGTATAGAACATATCGTCAAAGGGCGCGACCCAAGAGATGCGGGATTTTTTGTCCAAAGAATCTGCGGTGTATGTACATTTTCACACTACAAAGCTGGTATTATGGCGGTTGAGGATGCTTTAAATATCACGCCTCCATTAAATGCCGTACTTACAAGAACGCTGATGAATGCGGCGCTGTTTTTGCACGATCACCCTATTCATTTTTACAATCTTCATGGACTTGATTGGGTGGATATCGTATCGGCTCTTAGCGCGGATCCAAAAAAAGCAAGCGATGAAGCGTTTAAATATACCTCTACTCCTATAGCGACTGGCGCCGACCACTTAAAAGCGGTTAAAGATAAAGTTGCGGCATTTGCAGGTAAAGGACATTTGGGGCCATTTGCTAACGCATATTGGGGACATAAAACTTACCGTTTAACACCTGAACAAAATCTAATCGCGCTTTCACACTATCTTGAGTGTTTAAAGATCCAAAGAACAGTTGCTCAAATGATGGCTATTTTTGGCGCAAAACAGCCGCATCCTCAAAGTTTAACTGTTGGCGGCGTTACATGTATTATGGATTTATTGGATCCGGCTCGGCTCGGTGAATATTTGACTAAATTTCAAGAGATTGCCGATTTTGTTAATCGCGCTTACTATCCCGACCTTGTTATGGCAGGTAAGGCATATGCCGGCGAAAAGAGTGTGACCGGTGACATGGGCGTAGCTAATCTCTTTACATTTAAAGAGTTTCAGTATAGCTCGAATGATTGGTTATTTGACAGCGGTATCATACTTAATGGCGATATTAATAAAGTATATGAAATTGATGAAGACAAGATTACCGAAGAGGCTACGCGAGCTTGGTATGAAGATGATGAGCCTTTACATCCGTATAACGGCAAGACAAATCCTAAATACACAGGTTTTAAGGATGGACAGACAGTTGACGGCAATGATAAATTAGCCAATACCAAAGTTCTTGACGAACAGGGCAAATATTCTTGGATAAAAGCTCCGCGATATGACGGCAAGCCTATGCAAGTCGGGCCTTTGGCAAATATAGTCGTAAATTATGCTAAGGGAAATGAGAGAGTCGCAAAAGTAGTGGAAAAATTTTTAAGCGACACAGGACTTCCCGTAAGTGCTGTTTTTTCAACCTTAGGACGGACAGCATGCCGTATGATAGAAGCCAAAGTTATAGCCGATAACGGACTCGAGGCGTTCTATAACTTGATAAACAATCTAAAAGTAGATCAAGAAACATGCGCTACCTATACGATAGACAAAAACATAGAGTATCAAGGAAGATATATCGGACATGTTCCTCGAGGAACGTTAAGTCATTGGGTAAAGATTAAAAATGGGCTTATTGAAAACTATCAGGCTGTTGTACCGTCTACATGGAATGCTTCTCCAAAAGACGCTAACGGTGTAAGAGGTCCGTATGAAGAGTGCTTGATAGGTCTTAAAATAGCCGATTTGTCAAAACCTTTGGAAATAGTAAGAGTTATCCATTCATATGACCCCTGCATTGCGTGTGCTGTGCACGTTATGGACACAAAAGGTAACGAATTGGGTTTACATAAAGTTTCTCAAGATAATATAGTCTGCTAAGGAGTGAAGAATGTCTAAAGAATTGCTCGTTAGAGAAGCGGAAGTAGAATACACCTCTTCTACGAGGTGGGTGCATTGGATACGTTTTTTTTCCATTATAGTACTTACGATAACAGGATTTTATATAGCTTATGTTTTTGTGGCGCCTGAAATTTCAAGTGAGCCGACTCTGTTTTTAAATGCGAAAATGAGAATGGTGCATGAGATATTCGGCTTTTTGCTGATAGCTATCACAATATATAAAACTTATATATTTTTCTTTGATAAAAGTAAAGTAGAGAAGCTTGAGATTGTTTCGGCTAAAGATGTGGTAAATCCTAAAATATGGATAGCGCAGATAAAGTATTATCTATTTTTGGGTGAGCATCCACAACTAAAAGGGGTTTATAATCCTCTGCAATTTGCCGCATATGTGATGCTTTATCTTATGGTCGCACTTCTTGGTTTAACCGGACTTATACTATATGTGCATATCTACCATGATGGTCTTGGCGGTACGCTATATTCTTTAATGCGCTGGTTTGAGACGTTAATGGGCGGTTTGGCTAATGTCAGAGCGATACACCATATAGCTATGTGGGTTGTTTTGATATTTGTTCCGGTACATGTTTATATGGTTATTTTTAACTCATTAAAAGGTAAAGAAGGCGCTTTGGACGCTGTTGTAAGCGGTTTGAAATTTAAACGCAAACACCACTGATTGTTATATGAAAATAGCACTCCTTGGTATCGGCAATATAATGTTCTCCGATGAGGGTATCGGAGTTCATTTATGTCGATATATGGAACAAAAATACCATTTTCACTCCGAAGTTCATACTCTTGATTTTATTGATGGCGGCACATTGGCGGAGAGGCTTATACCGATAATAATTGGGTATGATTATGTCATTATACTGGACTGTATAAGCGCTGATGGCGGAGAGTTCGGCGACGTCTACTTTTTTGATTTTGACGATATTCCAAAACATATTTCTTGGCAGGGAAGTGCTCATGAAGTTGAAATGCTGCAAACTTTAACTATGATGGATATAGTAGGCGACAGACCCAAAACAAAGATAGTAGGTATCATTCCTCAGATTGTGGCTGATACTACATTGGAATTAACAAAACCTGTAAAAGACGGTGCGAAAGTGATGGAAAGCGTTCTTTTAAAACATTTAAAGGAGCTTGGATTTGAGATTTTTACGGCTAATAATGAACTTGATATTCAAGAGGTTGCTTATAAATTCGGAACATATTGAGGATTGATGATATTAATTTATGACTTTATCTATCGAGCTAATAACGGCGTTTTGGAGAATCTTTTAGAAGATATTGCCAAATCTACTAAACACTACTTAACAAAAGACGGCGATAAAGTCTCTTTATGTGTGCAAGGCAGTGAAGAAGAACTAAAATCATTCTCCGATATACTCTCTAAAACTCTTCCGTTTTCGCTTTTTTTAAAAGATGTAAGCGTGCGTATGGTTACACAATGGGATAGTTTAAAAGCTATAAAGATGCCCAAATGCGAGATCGCTCTTCCATTTACACAAAAAGCTCTTTCAAAAGCAAAAGCAGAATTCAATCCTTTTGTTAAAAATGAGATCGGAATAAACCCCGACATTTATCCACCGCTTATATTTGAGGATAAAAATACTCGTAAAAAATATGACGATGGCTTCAAAGAGGCTTTTTTGAAAGCAGCTAAGATTATCGTTGATGGTGGGTATTTAAATATCAAAAGTAAAAACGGTTATGTTTGCGTGTCGAAATTGCAAGATAAAAAATATGAGAATTTTAATGTTATGCTTACGGATTTAAGTGCAACTTCTAAGATAGCTGTTTTGAAAAGTGCCGAAATATCAGCTCTTGCTTCACTTGAAAAACCGCTTATCAAAACGCATTCAAATTTAATTTTCGCTTCAAACTATCCCAATTTTCCACGTTTTTTTGATATTGCATTAGCAAATGATCTGTTTTTATACTTATTGGGAGTTGCTCTGTTTGAGATGGGTATCGAGTTTGTTGTGCTGGAGGCGAAACAAAGTGCGCCTGATGCGTCTTTATATTTTGAAAATGAGATAAAGCAGGAAGAGAGACTTCAAGTTTGTACTCTTGATAACGGGCAAAATATCATACTAAAAGGAACATCTTCCACGTCACCGCAGCTTTTAAAATCCATCAAGCGAGTCAAAAATCCATGCCATATGCAGTTTGCGCTGGCTATGCATGAGCTTGATTTATTTGAGGATGCAAATTGCGGTGTTTATTTGAGTTTGAAAAATGATGATATGATTATGTTTTACAGCGCTCAAACGGGCGTTCTTGATATGGTAAATATCACTTATGAAGATTCGCTGCAAGAGATGTTGGAGAGTATAGCCAAAGAGGATGCGACAGGCATAAGGCTCATAGAAAATTACACTGAAAAATTTCCTTTGATTGTTGAGAAAGCCAAAAAGATTTCTCTTAAACAAAAAGCGAAAAATATTGCCAATCTTTGGAGTATTGCTGCTTTTTTAATGGGGCTTGACGGCAGTTTGGAAGAGGCGCGGGACAAATTGCTTGAAAATATCTCAACATTCGGAGGGCAAAAGGGCCCCAGAGTTGACTATAAACTTATAGATGAAAATAGCGCGAAAACAACTATCAATGCCCATAAGTTTATAAAAAGTGTAATGAGTTTTCGTCTAGCTGATGTAGACGATGGGCTTTTGTCATACGGTATAGCTGAGAGTTTGGTATATTTTTTAAGTGATTTTATGGATGGGTTAAAGAGTGATTTTCAGATAAAAAACGTACTGCTTATGGGTTCTTTATTTGGCAACAAAACCATATCAAATCTTTGCGTTAAACATCTTGGCGTAAATCACAAAGTTCATTTCAACAAAGAGTTGCCCATAGAGTTATGAAAATTTGCAAAACTTATGAAATTGAGGGCAGAGTGCAAGGGGTGGGATTTCGCCCGTTTGTCTTTGCCCTCGCGCGAAAATTCAATCTAAACGGTTTTGTATATAATAATTCTAACGGAGTTTACGCTGAAATTGAAGGCGATAAAAGCAATATAAAAGAGTTTGAGTTTGAACTTAAAAACTATGCGCCTCCACTTTCCAGAATAGATAAAATTGTCGCGGATAACGCGCTTTTAAAGAATTTTACAGATTTTAAAATACTAAAAAGCGAAGTTTCACACTCCAAAAATACGCCGATTTCTCCCGATATGTCTTTATGTCCGGAATGTTTAAAAGAGTTATCCGACGCAAACAACAGACGCTTTGGCTATCCACTGATAAATTGTACAAATTGTGGTCCAAGATACTCTATTGTTTATACCGTTCCTTACGATAGGGCGAATACTTCAATGAACAAATTTAAAATGTGTCCCGAATGCGAAGCCGAATATAATAATCCGTTAAATCGTCGTTATCACGCTCAACCGATAAGTTGTACAAATTGCGGTCCTGCTATAAAATTTTATGATTTAAACGGTTTTAGCACAGAAGATAATCCGCTTCAACGATTAGCTTTAGCCATAAATGAAGGCAAGATAGTAGCCCTCAAAGGTATGGGCGGTTTTCACATCATTTGCGACGCTTTGAACGAACAAGCCGTTCTCAATTTAAGGGATAGAAAAAGACGTAAAACAAAGCCTTTCGCCGTGCTTTTTGATTCGCTTGAGATGATAAAAGAGTATTGCGATACGACAGAATATGAGGAAGAGGCGCTTTTAAGTCAAGTTCGCCCAATAGTGCTTGTCAAAAAGAAAAAACTGTGCGTATTGCCTGATAGTATTGCTCCAAATATAGACAGGCTCGGCGTTTTTTTGCCTTATACGCCCTTGCATGTAATGCTTTTGAAAATGCTTAAAAAACCTATTATAGCCACAAGCGCAAATATAAGCGGCGAGCCTATAATAACGAATAGATACGAGATAGAGCAAAAACTAAAAAATGTCATAGAAGCGTACGTTGATTTTGACAGAGATATAGTGAACTTTAGCGACGATAGCGTTTTGCAGCTTATAGGGAAAAATACCATTTTTTTGAGACTTTCAAGAGGTATCGCGCCAAAATCTTTTAAAACGTCTTACATGTGTAAAGAAAAAATATTGGCTCTTGGGGCGCATCAAAAAAGCGCTATCGCTATCTTTAACGACCAAAATATCACAATGAGTCCATATATAGGGGATTTGGAAAATGTGAAAAGCATTGAAGCGTTTGAGCGAAGTATAGATACGTTTAAAAGATTTTACGATTTTACCCCTTCGCTTTTGGTTTGCGATAAACATCCCGGTTACGCTTCTACGCTTTGGGCAAAAAAGCAAAATATTCCTATAATCTTTGTACAACACCATTATGCGCATATTTTGGCGGTTATGTTTGAACATAATATAAGCGATGAAGTTTTGGGCATAGCATGGGATGGGACTGGATTTGGAGACGATAAAAGTATTTGGGGCGGGGAGTTTTTTTTATGCAATTTAAAAACTTATAAAAGAGTCTGTTCATTTAAGCCGTTTAAACTATTGGGCGGCGACAAAAGCGTCAAAAATATCGATAGAGTTGCTTTTTCAATCCTATATCTCTATAAACAAAACCCTATTGTCGCGGCGTATTTGAACAGTTTTTCAAAAGAGGAACGATATCTTTTGGAGCAAGCTTATGAAAAAGATATAAACGCGCCGCTTTGCAGCTCTGTCGGACGCCTTTTTGACGCCGCCGCGGCTATAATTTTAAAACAAAAAACGGTAACTTACGACGGCGAAAGCGGACTGTCTCTTGAAGCTTTGTACGATAAAGATATTCAAGATAGATATGACATCATTATTAATGAAAATAATGAGATAGAGTATGCTCATTGGTTTTTAGAAATGCTTCAAGACGAGCCCAAAATTGCCGCTTCAAAATTTATAAATACTCTCTCGGCATTGATAGCGCACATAGTGCGAAAGTATGAAAAAAAAGTTGTGCTTGGCGGAGGCGTTTTCCAAAATAGGACGCTTGTGGAAAAAACAATGGAACTGTTGGAAAAAGAACATGTAGAGCTATTTTTGCCGCAAACCATATCGCCAAACGATAGCTCAATCGCTCTTGGACAAATAACCTACGCGCTAAATAATCTATAAACTTACAAATTCAATCCTGCCTTTACATGTACTCTTGTTGCAAATTTATATTTTATAGCGACAAATATTTAAAGCTCTTTAATTTAAAAATTGCAACGAAATGGTAAAAACAGACGAAAGCGGACTATCTTTAAAAACCAAACAACGCCTTAAAATAAACCGTTATAATAAGAATATTACTTTTATATTAAATTTCTGATATAATACGCCAAATTCACTTTTCGTGAATAAATTTTAAATCAAAGGGGTAGCAATGTTGTCTTCAATGACTAAATCCAAAGCTTTATTTTTGTTTAAGTTTAAAGCGTTCTCTCTCGTAATTGCTTTCTTTCTTAGTTTTTCATTAATCGGCTGCGGAGGCGGAGGTGATTCGTCAAGTTCAAACAACTCTCCAGACATAACTTATTCGGTAAGTTTTTACGATGAAAATTTAGACTTGATAGAAGCTATACCTGTAGAACAGGGTAATATCGATATCGCAGATATCAAATTGGGCGTATGGTACAAAGCGAGTGAAAATACTCCTTTGGCAACTCTTAATTTAAACAGTGATACGGCTCTTTACGCTGTGGCAAATATAGTTGAGATAACCTCTCAAGACGAGTTAGCTTTTATTAAAAATAACAGCGCTACTCTCGAGGGCAAATATATTTTGCTAAATGATATACCCCTAAATGAAAACGGAGCCGGATTTGAGGATACATTGGGTTGGATACCGATAGGAAATAACCTATACAGGTTCACGGGTATCTTCAACGGCAATGGACATAAAATAACAAACCTTTGGATAAACAGGCAGTCTGATTATCATATCGGACTTTTTGGCTTTGCCAACAATGCCCAAATAAAAAATCTCGGTGTTGAGATAGCAGAGGGGAAAAGCATAAGCGGCTATTCTCATGTTGGCGGTATCGTGGGATATGCTTCTAATGTCAATATAATCAACTCTTATTCAAAGGGAAATATCAATGGCAATGATTATGTCGGCGGTATCGTTGGAAATGCTGACTATACCAATATGGCTAACTCTTACTCAACCGGCAATATCAACGGCGAATGGTATATCGGCGGTATCGCGGGAGAAGTTTCTGATACCAATATGGCTAACTCTTACTCAAAGGTAAATATCAACGGCAACAGGTATATAGGTGGTATTGTGGGAGAAGCTCAATATAGTAATATAATCAACGTTTACTCGACAGGAAATATCAACGGCAACTATTATTATATCGGCGGTATAGCAGGGGATATTGTGAGTAGCTCCAACATCTCAAATAGCGTTGCTATCAATAGTCCGGTTATCGGACGCGGAAGCGGCCCGGTAAATCGCGTCGTCGGTTATATATACTCAGGCATTGTTTCAAACAATTTCGCGTTAGATATTATGGTAGGCGGAGAAAATTACAACGGTTTAGCGAACAGTTTTTCATATAGCGGCGATATAAGATATCACGGGATAGGTAGAAGCATAGAAGAGTTAAAAACACGAAATACATATGAAACAGGTCTTGGCTGGAAATTTGGAGATAACGACACAGCTCCTTGGAAAATAGACAGCAATAAAAACAACGGCTTACCATATTTTTATTGGCAGGATTAAACAGGTATTACATGTAAAGAACGGCGGCGAAGAAGTTCCGCCGCCAGTTGTTGTGACTTTTATTTTTATATCCGTTTTATCGGCAAATAAGTATTTTAATATTACTATACGATAAATATTCATTTAGGTATACAGATTATGGATAAAATAATACGATTTACGATTTCACTTCCCGAACCACTTTTAGACGAGCTTGATAAAAAAGTTATGGGACAAGGTTATGTTTCAAGAAGCGAATTTATCAGGGATTTGATAAGAGAAAAGATGATAAAAGACGAATGGGAAGGCGGATATGACGAAGTTATCGGCGTTTTGACTATTGTGTACACGCATCATCAAAACGATTTGGTTCAAAAGATTACCGATATTCAACATGACGCGAATGTTCATATAATGTGCAACACACATGTACATGTAAATCACGAAAATTGTCTTGAGACGGTAATGTTAAAGGGTATGGCTGATGATATCGTAAGTTTTTCACAAAAGATTTCAGGTCTTAAAGGCGTGAAATTCGCAAGACTTGTCAAAGCCGCGATACCGGTATCGTAAATGAGCAAATACGAACCGCTTTGGAAAGTTCTTCAAGCTGATGGAAGCGATACGCTGACGCTCACTTTTGAACAAATCAAAAATATCATTGGATTTGATATAGACCACTCTTTTTTAAATTACAAAAAAGAGGCGGCTCAATTTGGATATCAAGTAGAAAAAATCTCTTTAAAAGAGAAACTTATCGTATTCAACAAATTAATACAAAAACCATAATATCGTAAGTTTAGATATGCCGTTTGCCGTAGACGCTGAAGCGATTGTTACTTTTGAGTAATCGCTTTCAATATTTTCCTGATTAATAAAATCGCGTTCATCCAACAAAAGCCAGTCAAACTCCGCGAGTCCTGCCTGATATTCCAGCGCCTCAAGCAGTATTCGCTTCAAATTGTCCGACAAAAATAAAATCCCGATAACATCGCCGTCAACGCCCGGACGTAATATGCCCTCAACGCCGATCTTATCCAAATTGGAGGCTTGTTTCAGCCAATTATCACCGATAAGCGAAAGTAATGTTTTACGTTCAAGAGGCGGCGCGTCAGGTTTTGAAAGCAATATAACCTGTCCTTGCGAACCCCATGAATAAAAAGGATCATCAAAAGACTTTAAAACTGTTTTTGGGCAATATGTCGACAGGAGCGAAATAGTTGAGGGCACGCGTATTGTCGCGATACGTTCAAACAAGCTATTTACATGTAGAAAATGCGCTTGATATTCCAAAGTATCGGCAGGTATTTCGGAAACGGGAAAGCTAACTTTAGCGACTGAAGCCAAAGCGTTGGCAAGTACGACTCCGACCTCTTTTGGTATACCACTGTCAATCAAATCGCTTGATTGTTTCCAGCCGAGCAGTATAACTTCACCTTTAGTTTGCGATAACGTTCCAAGTTGCCAAAATGCATTCGTAGGATTTAGACATACTAAAATAGCTTTATCGTTCATAATGACTCCTGTTGATATTATCAATGCTTATTATAGAGCATTTTGCATTCATAACGGCGTGGTTATCAACCATATGGAAAATCAAGTTTATCTGAAACATTGTTATGGTTTGCCGACGATAATTCGCATAGTATCACAGCTTTTATAAACATCGCCCGCTTTATATGCGAAATTAGCCGTCAAACTTGTTGACAATTTTTGTTGCATTTACTATTGTTTTAAAAATCATGACATCGCTCATATGTCATCTTTTTTCCAATACTTCCAACGCGGCGCATTCGCCAAGTTCGCAAGCTTTATTTGCGTCTTTTGCCGCTTTTTTATAATTTTTTAACGCCATATAAACTAACGCGCGGTTATTGTAAGCCAGGGCGTGATCAGGGTCTATCTCAATCGCTTTACCATAGCCGCTAAGAGCTAAATAGTAATTGCCCAACTTGTAATAGACAAGCGCGCGATTGTGGTGAGTATCGGCGTAGTTCGGGTCAAGTTTTATCGCTTCGCCATAATCTCTAATCGCCTGTCCGTAACCGCCGCACCCTTTATGTGCGATGGAGCATTTGTAATGAACAAGTCCGCGATTATAATAAGCCAAAGCGAAGTTTCGGTCAAGTCTTATCGCTTCATCGTAATCTTCTATCGCTTTTTTGTATTCGCCCGCTTTTTGATAGGTATTCGCGCGGTTATTGTAAGTTATCGAATCGTCCGGATCAATCGCTATTATCCGACTGTAATCCTCTATAGCTTTATCGTATTTACCGATACTCTCGTAAGCAAGGGCGCGTGAGTCGTAGACCTCATAAGCTAACGTGCGGTCGAGAGATAAAATGTCGTTTGGGTTAAGATTGACTATCCTGTCATAATCCCTAATCGCCTTTTCGTATTCTCCAAGATTAGAATAAGCGTTTGCGCGCATAATGTAAATATCGATATCGGTCGGATTTTCTTTGATAGCCGTGGAATACTCCTCTATCGCCTCTTTATAATGGAGCTTTTCATATATTTCCTCTTCTTTTTCAAACGTTTCTTCCGTCGTATTTTCTACTTTGCTATCATTTTTATGCTCCGTCAAATCCCGTTCATACGCGCCCTCTTTTAATACAAAGAATATCGCAAATGCAAATCCTGCCGTCAAGACGAGCGGTGCGAACATTATCTTTCTCATTTTTCTTTAGCTTTGGCTTTCATAAATGCGTCCAATGTGCCGTGGCGTTCCATATTCCTAAGCTCTTCGCACTCTCCTAACTTGCAAGCTGTCATGATGTCGTTTATCTCATTTTCTCTCTTTAAAACGTCTTCAAGTTCATCGTTAAGATTGTTTATCCGCCAATAGACTTTAGCGCGCGCAAGGTAGTGTTCTGCGTTGTTCGGTTCTATCCTGATAGCCTCTGTGTAATCTTTAGCAGCGCTTTCATAATCATCCATCGTCTCATAAACCTCTGCGCGTCTAATATAAGCTTCTGTTAGATTCGGATTGAACTTAATCGCTTGAGTGTAATCCGCGATTAATTGTTGGCATCCTGCTTTGCTATCCGCACCGCCAACCATGCACGGCGGCTCATTTTTTTCATCGACAATCCAAGCGCGGCGGTAGTAAGCTTCCGCATAAGTCGGGTCAAGTTTAACAGTCTGCGTGAAGTCCGCGAGCGCTTTGTCGTAATAATCATAGTAATTGCCCATACTGCTGTAAAGAACTCCGCGATAGTAATAAACCTTTGGGTCATTCGGATATAACTTCACCATTTCGTTACATATCTCAATCGCTCTTATATCATTTCGCGAATAGTGTGAGTCGCGACTTATATATAAAAGCGCGCGGTTATAGTAAGCTTCCGCCGTGCCCGGTTCAAGTTTTACCGCTTGGACAAAATCCTCGTTGGCTTTGCCATGTTCACCTGTCTCGTCGTAAAAATTCGCCCGTTCGTAATAAAAGCGCGCTTCGTTTGGTTTTATTTTGATAGCCTCGGTAAAATCCGCAAGCGCTTTTTCATACTCTTTTGTTTTGACATAAGTTTTTGCTCTCATAAGATAAGCGTTGACGAAGTTTGGCTCAAGTTTTATCGCTTGCGTAAAATCCTGAATTATGGCGCTTTCTTTATAATATATTCCAACTTTAGCAAGTCCGCGTTTATAGTAAGCTTGCGCGTTTTTCGGGTTTTCTTTGATGGCGACGGTATAATATTGAATCTTATCATCGTAGTGGACGGCTTTTTCGCCAAGTTCAAAAGCTTTTGAACCTGCCAATTCTTCCAACATTTTGCATTTGCCAAGTTCGCAAGCCTTCATTGCGCTATTAAGCGCTCTTTCGCTGTGTCCCCACTCCTTGTAAGTTAAGGTGAGCTGAACGTAATATTCGGCGTTATGACCGTCTATTTCTATTGCCTTTTTAAAACTCTCTACAGCTTCTCCGTATCTGCCGTTTTTGTAATGAGCAACTCCGGTGTTATAAAATTGGCTCGCACTTGATTTCTTTTTTGCATAATCTTCTACAATAGTGGGGACAGTCGTTGCGACGAGCAATACACCGGTAACTATATCAGGTCGTTTTTTATCAGTACAGCCGGACAAACTAAATAGTGTAAAAACAAGCGCAATTAGCGCGTATATCACTCTTTTACTCATCCTCATTACCTCTGTCTTTGCAAGCCAGAGCATAGGCGGCGTAGTATTTGCCGTTGTATTCGTCCAGCTTAACGGCTTTATCGAAATCACTAATAGCGTTGTCGTATTCGCTCAGTTTTTGATAGGTAAGCGCACGGTAATAAAAAACATCGCTTGAACTTGTGTCGAGAGTTATTATTTTATTGAACTGCGCAAGCGCCTCTTCATATTCGTTCTTTTCGTAATGTATTACCGCGCTGTCATAGATATCGCTGTCGCTTACATTTTGCTTGAATATTTCCGAAAGCCCGCTATCTGTTTCTTTATTGAATATGTCCTTGAGTTCTATTTTCAGCCAGCTGTTGTTAGCCCAAGAATATCCAAACAATCCAAAAATTGAAAACATAACAATTAATCCTCCCGCCATTTTTTTCATCTTTTTCCTTTTATTTTAAATTTTCTTTAAATAACTTCAACATATCGCGAATATCAAAATAAATTACGCCTTTTACTTTTTCATCTTAATTAACTTGTTTATCAATTTTTTTCCTTCTTTTAAAGTCTCCAGCGTATTACATGTACATAATTCATATGATATTTTAGCGTCTTTTTAGTATATTTTTAAGATTTTTATACTTTATTTGAAAAGCCTACATGTAAGTAGTAAAACATTTGTTACTTTTTGAGCTTACATGTAAAGATATTTAAAAGTTATTTTTTACTAAATATTACAAAGAGCGTTTAGCGCAAAGACCAAACGCTTTT
The DNA here is from genome assembly GCA_031263195.1 of Campylobacteraceae bacterium. GTDB lineage: Bacteria > Campylobacterota > Campylobacteria > Campylobacterales > Campylobacteraceae > JAIRKW01. The sequence continues at coordinate 33,166 of JAISGD010000031.1, forward strand.
GAATTTATCTATTTTTGAAGCTATAAATAAAATAGCAAGCATATTTGCTATGGTCTCTGATATACGGAGTTTCATTATCTACATTGCTGTTTACGAACACAAGACTGATTTTAAGCGAATCGTCTATGCTGTTAAATACATTGTCAAATTTATATCCGCCTATCAAGTTAAATTCCTGTACGTCGGGTAACCCGTCTCCTTTGCTTTTGCCAATCAGCGCGCTAATACTCCACGCGTCAAATGCGTAAGCGCCTTTTAAATATACGGTGCTTACATCGGGTTCATAGACAATATCGCCGTTCCAAAACGGGTCTATGCTATCTCCTAACATGTTTATGGACCCGATACCGTTTTTGTCTATTTTGATAAGTCCAAGCCGCATATCAAATCCTTCATAACCGCCTTGCAATTCGGCAAAACCTATCGCTCCGTTTTTATTGTTTGTATCTTCACTGCTTGCTGTGTATACAACGTTGCCGCCTACGAAAGTTTTATCATTTATTTTCGTCTCATATGCCACTCTCGCTCCGTACCAACTCGTGATATCGGGAACATCATAATAGAACGGATTGATATCCAAGCCAAAATCGCTCGCATATTTAGCGTCTATAATAAAGCCGCCTTTATCGCCGTTAAATTTGTGAAACTTCACAAGCGGATCATCGCCAGCGGCTTCGCCTTTTTCTCTAACATACGCTAAAGTTACCGCAAAACTTGACAATGGTTTGACAACTGCTACCGCCGCTTGATGATAATCGCTAACCCATTCAAAATCGGCTTCTTGAAATCCAACCATCGCGTCAAAATATTCGCTTCCATAGCCGATATTTGCCGTATGCAGTAAAATATCGGTATTTTGATGAAAGTCATTTTTGGTCTTTTCCCATATTTGATAATTAAATCGCGCGCCAAGCGAAAAATTGAAACCGTAAAACTGGTCGCTGGAGTAGTATAGATTAAAAGATCCTTGTCCATAACCCGACGCTTTATTGTCGCGATTAACATAGTTGCAATAGCCGTCGTCATTATAACAGTCTGTATAGCGATTATACATGTAAGCGTCGCCGCCCCATTTGCCCTCTATCAACGCCTCTTGTATTGAAGAGGATTTAGCCAAAAGCGCGGTAGTCGCAAGCAATACCAACGCCGTACCTTTTTTGAGTTTCAAAGTCGCCTCCTATGAAAATTTGTTATAAGTGAGATTAAAATAGTAGCGATATTATGATGATATTTTAATTCTATTTATGTATAAAAAATAACCAATTTTAAAATAACAGGGTTTTTACTCAGTATTTTTTCTATCATTATTAAGTTTTAAATATGTAAAGTGTAAAGCTTTTTGTGTCGCAAAATATAAAAATTTTGTATTTTTATATTTGATGATTACGACTTGCAGTTAGATTTATTAATTATTTGTATCTTTTTATGTTTATTGATATGGAAACTTAAAAAAATTTTCGTATTAATTTATATCGGTTTTATTAATTGTTTTTTGTATCCTTTCTTGGTATAATCTCCAACTTTATAAAAAACAGGAGATTATTATGTGTAAAGATTGCGGCTGTTCTATCGCGGGTTCCCACGCTCACAGCCATACTCACGCGGACGGTACCGTTCATACTCACGAACATACGCATAGTGATGAACATAACCATAGTCACAATGCGGAACATAACAACGCAAATCCGCAATTAAGCGAGACTAAGACGATTGAGGTTATAACCAAAATTTTAGATACGAACGATAAAGAAGCGGCTTTAAATCGCGCTCATTTTGAAGAGCATAATGTTTTTGCCATTAATCTTATGAGCAGTCCAGGTGCCGGTAAAACAACCTTGCTTGAAGCTACGATAGAAGAGAGCGATTTTAAAATAGGCGTGATAGAGGGGGATTTGGAAACAAATCAAGATGCCGACAGGATAATCAAAAAAGGAGCGCCTGCTTTCCAGATAACAACAGGACAAGCGTGTCATTTGGACGCTTTTATGGTGCACGAGGGATTGCATCATTTGCCGCTTGAAGAGCTTGATTTTGTATTTATAGAAAATGTCGGAAATCTTGTTTGCCCGGCAAGTTATGATGTCGGAGCGCATTTAAATGTTGTGCTTTTATCAGTTCCCGAAGGCGATGATAAGCCTGCTAAATATCCCGTGATGTTTCGCGCGGCTGATATTTTGCTCATAACCAAAACGGAACTTTTGCCTCATTTTGATTTTAGCGTTGAAAAAGCCGTAAAAGAGGCTAGAAAATTAAATCCCAAAGTCGATATTATAGAGTGCGACAGCAAATCCAAAAAAGGTATTGACAAATGGATACAATATCTTAAAATGAAAAAATCGTTAAGAGGTTAATACATGTGTCTTTCCATACCCTCGCGCGTTGTAGAGATAGATGAGAATAATAACGCCACCGTTGAGACTTTAGGGGTTTTGAGAAAAGTTTCGCTTGATTTGATAGACGAAGAGGTGCATGAAGGAGAATATGTGCTTATACATGTAGGCTTCGCGATGAGCAAAATAGATGAAAAAGAGGCGAAAGAGAGTTTAGCTATCTATGAGGAGATAGCTAGTAAAATGCAAGATGGGACGATAGACGAATCAGAAGGGGATATGGGATTTGCCGATAGACTTAATTAACTCTTTCAAAAACCCAGAACACATAAAAGCTTTAAGTCTTCAGATAAAAAAAGAGGCAAAAGAAAAATTGAGTATTATGGAGATTTGCGGGGGACATACTCATACTATTATGAAATACGGATTAACGCAGCTTCTGCCTTCGCAAATTGAGTTTGTTCATGGTCCTGGCTGTCCTATTTGCGTTATGCCAAAAGAGCGCATAGACGAAGCCATAGAGTTAGCAAAACAGCCAAATACTATATTAGCGACGCTTGGCGATATGATAAGAGTACCCGGAAGTAAAACATCTTTGCAGGATTTAAGAGCGGATGGGTATGACATAAGAGCTTTGTATTCGCCGCTTGACACGCTTAAAATCGCGAAAGAAAATCCCGACAAAACGGTTATATTTTTTGCCATCGGCTTTGAGACTACAACACCAATGAGCGCCGTATTAGTGGAAAAAGTCATAAAAGAGCGTATAAAAAATATCCTTTTTCATATAAATCACGTTCTGGTTCCGCCGCCAATTCACGCTATTATGAGCGAAGGAGCCAACATAAACGCGTTTTTAGGACCTTCACATGTAAGCGTTATAACAGGATACGATATTTTTGCTCCAATAACGAGAAAATATAAAACTCCCGTCGTGGTTTCAGGCTTTGAGCCAAGCGATGTAATGGAGAGCGTTTTACGCATTGTAAGAGAGTTTAACGAGGGACGTTGCGAAGTTGAGAATGAGTATTCAAGAGCGGTTAGCAAAGAGGGTAACACGAAAGCGCAAAGATTGATAGAGACATATTTTGATATAAGAGATAGTTTTCGTTGGCGCGGTCTTGGCGACATACCAAAAAGCGCTTTGAAACTAAAGTCAAATTTTTCGGATTTGGACGCTGAGACGGTATTCGCGTCAAAACTTTCAAAAAAACCCATAAACGACCACAAGCTTTGTATTTGCGCCGATATTTTAAAGGGCAGGGCAAAACCGTTTGATTGCAAAGTTTTCGCCAAAGCGTGTACTCCTAAAACCCCGATAGGTTCTTGTATGGTGTCAAGCGAGGGAGCGTGCGCTGCATATTTTAAATACGGACAATTTTTAAGGAACAAGAGTGAGTAAAAAGATTTTATTAAGTCACGGCGGCGGCGGAGAAGAGATGCAATCTTTAATAAGTAATCTTTTTTTCAGCCATTTTAACAATGAGATATTAAATAAAACCGAAGACAGCGCGACTTTACATGTAAAGAATAAAATTGCTTTTACAACGGACTCTTTTACGGTAACGCCGTTTTTTTTTAACGGAGGAGATATAGGAAAAATAGCGATCGCGGGAACAGTAAACGATTTGGTAAGTGTTGGTGCGAAACCTTTGTACATAAGCTGCGGGTTTATTATAGAGGAGGGATTTTTGTATGATGATTTGGAACGCATTGTTATATCTATGAAAAAAGAGTTAGAAAAAAGCGGCGCTAAAATCGTGGCGGGCGACACAAAAGTTGTCCCAAAAGGTAAAGCGGACGGTATTTTTATCAACACAAGCGGTATAGGAGAGATAGTTTGCGAAAACATCTCCTCGCACAATTTAGAGGAAGGCGACGCGATAATAGTCTCAAATGAAGTCGGAAATCACGGCGCTTGCATATTAGCCAACAGAGAAGAGTTGAAAGTGGACGGGGATTTGAAAAGCGATTGCGCTTCATTATTTGCGCCTATTTTTGCGCTTTTTGAACACGGTATCAGACCAAAAGCGTTAAGGGACGCGACAAGAGGGGGGCTGAGCGCTGTTTTAAACGAATGGGCTTTGGCTTCGCATGTAGGCATTGAGATAAACGAGAGCGATATTTTGGTCTCAAACGAAGTTAAAGGACTTTGCGAAATATTTGGATTTGAACCTTATGAGTTGGCAAATGAGGGCACGATGGCGCTTTGTGTGAGAAAAGAGGACGCAAACGAGACGTTGAAAATTTTAAGGAAGTTTGACGAGTGCAAAAAAGCTAACGCGATAGGCGAAGTTTCAAACTCTCACAAAGGACATGTGATATTAAAATCGCTGTGGGGAACAAGCCGTTTTTTAGAGTTGCCAAAAGGCGAACTGTTGCCGAGGATTTGCTAAATGCACGAACTCTCTGTTGTAAATTCGCTTATAGAACTTTGCGAGAAAAACGCTAAAATAAATAACGCTAAAAAAGTCGTAAAAGTTGAAGTAAAAATCGGCAAATTAAGCGGCATAGAACCGCATTTTTTGAAACTCACTTTCGATACTTTTAAAGAAAAAACTATCTGCGAGGATTCGGAACTTGTTGTGAATATACAAGAGGTGATAGCAAAATGCCGCTCTTGCGGCAATGAGAACACAATAACAAACAATGAGTTTACATGTAAGCATTGCGGCGATAACAATGTTGAGGTCATAGACGGCGAGGATATGCTTTTAATGCGTCTTGAGATGGAATAACGCTTAAATTGATGATTTTTTAAATTAATAGTAGATATAATGCCCTCTATTTCAAATGTCAAAACAGGGGATGCAACGTGTTACGTTTTTTTAAAAAAATCTCGTTATTCATCGTAAGTGTTTTTTCTTTGGTGCTAAAATGGGCACTTTTTGTCTTAAGCCTTATCGTTGGTAAAATTGAGTGGCAAACTCCGTTATGGATAAAATATACCGCTAAATTTTTTAAATTTTTAGCTTCTTTTCTTCTGAAACATAAAAAGATAACTGCTATTGGTGTTATAACTGTTATTTTATTATCGGTGATTGGCTATTGCGTTTATGTTTGGCAACAGAATAAGCCAAAACCGATAGATGTAGCGCCTATTGATTATACAGAAGTTTACGCGACTGTGTATGCTCCTTTTAAAACAAACTATAATAATGATAAAATAATTTTTAATGATCTGGTTATACATTTCAGCGAAACTGCTGCACCTATTGAAAATATCGGCAGCAATAATACGATTAAGGGTGCCAAACTTACCCCTGAGATAAATGGAACTTGGATGTGGGACAATGAGTATTCGCTTGTATTTAAACCAAGTGAGGATTGGCGTATCGGCGAACAGTACAGTATTAAATTTGACCCAAAAACATTGCTGAATGAACAGGCAAGGATAAAAAAAACCGAGTATGAGTTTAATATGGAACCTTTTATGATAAGTACTGTCAGCAAAGAGTTGTATCAAAACCCTGAAAAGCCAAGTGAAAAAAATGTGATATTCGAAGTAAGTTTTGCGTATCCCGTGGATGTAGTGAGCTTTGAAAAACAAATTTCCATGCAGCTTCAAGCCCCGGAAAAGTATAAAATTGCTCCTAAACCATATAAATTTGCCGTAAAATATGACGATAAAAAAATGAGAGCGTGGATAAGGTCGGAATTTGTCAAACTTCCGGAAATAGACAGTGAAATGGTTTTAAATATTAAAAAAGGTGTTAAATCTTCTATCGGAGGCGCGGCAACAAATAGTGACTTGGTAGCTTCTCAAAAAGTTTTAAGCGTATATACAAATGTGATTGATAATATCTTTTTGACTATCGCTGAAAATGACAATAATGAACAAGAGCAGATTTTAGTTATAAAACTTATAGATAAAGTTAATATTAGCGATTTGCACAAACAGTTTAAGGCAGTTATTTTGCCTAAAGATAAGCCGTCTGTCAGAGGCAGTAATGCCATAAAAAATTATCACTGGACAAATCGTGACGATATTGGCCCTGAAGTGTTAGCTTTGTCAAAACCGCTTGAGCTGAAACTGGATGCTTTTGAAGATGAGTTCCAAAAAATCGCAAGTTTCAAATATAAAAGCAGTCCTGATGATTATATTTACATCATAGGCGGTAAAAATATCGAAACAATCGGCGGTTACAAGTCTAAAAATGATATATGGACAGTATTGGATGTGCCGCAGTTTCCGCAGGTTTTGAAGTTTGCCAACGACGGTGTACTGCTCTCTCTGAAAGGTGAGAAAAAGGTGCCGATTTTTGCGCGAAATATCCCCGGATTTCAGCTTGAGATAAACCGCGTTATCCCTTCACAGATACAGCATTTGGTAAATTTTAACGAACACTGGCAGTTTAGTCAATCTTCATTTGGGTACACGGATAAATCGTACTTTACGGAAAAGTTCACATATAATAAGACTATGCCTGTGACAAATAGCGGTAAAGTCGCTTATGAGGGTGTGGATTTGAGCGAATATCTGACAAGTGCAAAAGGGATATTTTTAGTTACTCTTTCTACATGGGATCCGAAAGAGCGCTATACGATAAATTACGAAGCAGGCGGTTCAAGACTTATAGTCGTTACGGATTTGGGTATTATAGCAAAACGTTCGGCAGATAATTCTCACGATGTTTTTGTGCAATCCATAAAAAACGGAAAAGCTGTTGAAGGTGCGAAAGTATCTGTATTGGGCAGAAATGGCGTAGCTATCGCAAGTGATACAACGGATGAGAATGGACACGCGCATTTCAAATCGTTTCCGAATGACTACAAAGCACCAACCTCGCAACTGCCCACAGTATATATAGTCCAAAAAGATGACGATTTGTCATTTTTGCCTTTTGACGAATATGCATATAACAGACGGCTTGAGTTTTCAAGATTTGACGTAGGCGGTGTGCAAAACGTCGTGGAACAGGGTAAACTCAGCGCATATATATTTTCCGACAGAGGTTTGTACAGACCGGGCGACAGTGTCAATATAGGCTCTATCGTAAGAGCCGAAAATTGGGATATTCCGGTAAACGGTATCCCGGTAAAAGCTTCAGTTTACGATGCAAGAGGGCAGCTATTCATCAGTAAGGATTTTACGATTGATGAGAGCGGGTTTAATGAGTTTTCATTTTCCACTATGGCAGATTCTCCTACGGGAAGCTGGATTGTCTATTTAAATATCGCTAAAGATTATAAAGATAAAGAAAAAGCCGGTATATTGATAGGTTCCACATCTGTCTCAATCAAAGAGTTTGAGCCGGACAGGATGAAGGTTGAACTCAAACTTACGCCAAGCAGAGTCAAAGGATGGATTAAACCAAATGAACTAAGCGCGGTTTTGAAAGCTGAAAATCTTTTCGGCACACCTGCGCAAGACAGACGTGTGGCATCTTCACTTATCTTATCCCCGACTGCGTTTTCATTTAAAGAGTATCAGGGATACTATTTCTATGACAGTTACTATTCCAATGATTTGTTTGATATAGAACTTGAAGATAGCAAAACCGATGAGAGCGGTGCGGCGAAATTAAATCTTTTGTTGGAAGAATATGACAAGGCGACTTATAAAATGGCTGTTTTTGCCGAAGTTTTTGAGGCGGGAGCAGGCAGAAGCGTTACCGCGACTGCTTCGGCATTTATTTCGCCGAATGATTATTTGATAGGCGCACAAGCTGACGGCGATATCGGATATATCAAAAAAAATAGTGATAGAAAGTTAAATTTTATCGCTATAGATCAAAATCTCACAAAAATAGCGGCAGACAATTTAAGCGTTGAGATATTGGAGCAAAAATATGTCTCTGTTTTGACGCTGCAAAATTCGGGCGTATATAAATATCAGTCAAAATTAAAAGAGGTAAGTTTAGATGAAAGCACGTTTTCTATCGGTGCTAACGGGATTGATTATGTGATTGATACAAAAAAACCGGGCAATTACAAACTACTTGTTAAAAATGAAAAAGGCGGCACGCTCTATAAAACTTACTACTCCGTTACCGGAGATGCAAATATAGACCGTTCGTTGGAAAAAAATGCTGAGCTTGAGCTTAAACTCTCAAAAGGCGAGTATAAAAATGGTGAAGAGATAGAAATAGCTATCAATACGCCGTATATCGGAAGCGGACTTATCACAATAGAAAAAGATAAGGTTTATGCTGTTAAATGGTTCAAAACAACTACAGCAAGCTCCACTCAAAAGGTAGTTGTACCAGGCAATTTGAAAGGCAATGGGTATATTAACGTGCAGTTTGTGCGTGATTTTAACTCCGAGGATATCTTTATGAGTCCTCTAAGTTATGGTGTTGTTCCATTCAAAATCTCGCAAAGTCAACAAAGCTCGAAGATAGAGTTAGAGTCAACCAAACTTTTAAAACCAAATCAAGACGTTACCATCAATGTCAAAACCGATGAAAAGCAAAAAGTTATCGTGTTTGCGGTAGATGAAGGTATTTTACAAGTGGCGAATTATCGTCTGAATAATCCTTTAAATTATTTCTTTGCTAAGCGCGAGCTTGCAGTGAAAAGTTATCAGATACTTGATTTGATACTACCGGAATTTAGCAAATTTGAGAGGTTAGCGTCGGCTGCCGGCGGCGATGATGAAGCAGATGCGAACTTAAAGCAAACAAACAGGCATCAAAATCCGTTCAAAAGAAAGGTAGATAAGCCTGTTGTGTTTTGGTCCGGTATTGTAGAGGTTGACGGAGAAAAAAGTTTCACATATAAAGTTCCCGACTATTTTAATGGTAAACTTCGTGTTATGGCAGTAGCGGTTTCCAAAGATAAAATCGGTATTGCACAAACAGATACAATAGTAAGAGACGATTTTGTCCTGACGCCGAATGTGCCGTTTATGGCAGCTCCGGGCGATGTATTTGAAGCAACACTTGGCGTCTCAAATAATGTTGAAGATTTAGAAGAAGGTATGGCTATTTTAGCAGACGTATCTCTTGAAACAACAAAACAGCTTGAGGTTTTGAGTGTAAAAAAAGTCAATGTCAATCTAACTAAAGGCAGCGAAAGTTTTGTGAAGTTTAAAGTTAAAGCAACTTCCGAGCTTGGCGGTGCGGAGTTAAGATTTAAAGCTGCTTATACTAACGGCAATAAAGTCTACTCAACCTCAAGAGTCGGCACAACATCGGTAAGACCGGTTACGCCGTTTAGAACACAAAGTGTGATGGGACGCATGGGAGGCAGTAAAGAGAGTATAGATAAGCTTCGCAATATGTATGATGCATTTGCTTTGAGAGAAGCGACTGCTGCTTTCTCCCCGCTTGTTCTGGCTAATGGACTTACAAGTTATCTGGATAACTATCCTCATAAATGCTCAGAACAATTGGTAAGCGCGGCAATATCGGCTATGATACAAGAGGAGTATGCAGAACTTAATAGAGCGAAAACAAAAAGTGTACCTTATAATAGTATCGCATCTATACTCAACTCTCGCCAAAACACCAACGGAGCTATAGGATTGTGGCAAGCTACCGCTTATGGAGATATGTTTGTAAGCGTTTATGCGGCACACTATCTTGTTGATTTACAAGATAGAGGTAAAACGCCTTCTTCAAATATACTTAAAAAATTAAATGTTTATCTTGCTAATTTAGCAAATAATAACGATATCGATAATTTGGAAGGTTTGAGACTTAGAGCTTACGCTGTTTATCTTTTGACAAGACAGGGTGAAGTTACAACAAATCTTTTAAGTGTTGTGCAAAAATCATTGCAGCTTCATTATGAGAAGAGTTGGCAAAACGATATATCCGCTCTCTATCTTGCCGCCACATACAAAATGTTAAAAATGGATAGAGAAGCTGAGTTGCTGCTAAAACAACCGTGGGCTGATTTGAGTAAAGCATATGACAGCGCTTGGTGGTCAAGAAGCTATTATGACCCGCTTGTTGTAAATGCAGCGGCTATATATCTTATCTCAAAACACTTTCCTGAAAAGATTAAGCAGATACCGCCCCAAGCACTTGAAAATATGGTGATGATGATTAGAAATGAGCGTTACACAACAACTTCGTCATCTATGACTATTTTGGCTTTGGATAGCTACTCTAAAGGATTAAGCGCTATTGCCGGAGATGACGAGCTTTCTATAGAAGCTAAAGATGATAAGGCAAAAATAAGAGTTGTCGCCGAAATGAAAGATATGTTGGCGAAAGCCGGTTTTAACAAAACCGACACACAAATCATTTTCAACAATCCTGCGAAGCTTCCGGCATGGTATTCTGTGGTACAGGAGGGTTATGATATAACTGCTCCAAAAGAAGCTGTAAAAAAAGGCTTGGAAGTTTACAGAGAGTATACGGATGAGAGCGGCAATAAAATTACGCAGACAAAACTAGGCGAAAAAATAAATGTAACGATAAGAGTTCGTTCCAACTCAAAAGAGGGTGTGGGTAATGTCGCTATAGTTGACTTGCTTCCCGGAGGCTTTGAAGTTGTACAGCAGCTCGCCGTATCTCAATATCAAGAGGAGTATGACGATGAAGAGTATTATGATGAGGACGATGATGAATATTATGATGAAGATGATGGTTATATATCGCCGATAATGGCTTATGGCAGCACTTGGAATGCCGACTATAGTGATGTCAGAGAGGATAGAGTTATCATATACGGAACGGCGTATCAGGATATGAAGACTTTTAAATATCAGATAAAATCGACAAATGAAGGTATTTACGCACTTCCGCCGATTTTTGCCGAAGCTATGTATGATAGAGAGATACAAGCTCTCTCAGCTGATAGCGGTACTATCACCGTATTGCCATCAGAATAAATATAAAAGATGTGGCGGTATAGGTTAAAACGCTTTTTAATCAATTTTATAGCGGTGACTTTTATAGCGGCTTTAGTCCTTATCGGACTAAGGCTGTTGCCGCACCAGAAACTTTCCGATAATCTTTTTTTATCTACTGCTGTTTATGACCAAAACGGCGCTCTTTTGAGGCTTACTCTTGCCAAAGACGAACGTTATCGTGTCTGGACGCCTATAAATGAGATATCAAATGACACGATTAACGGTATTTTACTGTACGAGGATAAATGGTTTTATTGGCATTTTGGGTTTAATCCCGCAAGTTTGATAAGAGGCGGTTGGATAAGTTATGTAAAAAAAGGCGATATGCAAGGCGGTTCAACCATAACTATGCAGCTAGCCAGAATGTATTGGAAGCTCAACACTCGTTCCATCGGCGGAAAATTAACGCAGATTTTGCGTTCGATTCAATTGGAGTTTTTCTACTCCAAAGATGAGATTTTGGAAGCTTATCTAAATTACGCCCCATATGGCAGAAATATAGAGGGTATAGGCGCGGCAAGTCTCATATACTTCAACAAAGAACCAAAATCTCTCACCTTACCGGAAAGTCTTGCTCTTTGCGTTCTACCCCAATCGCCAAGTTTTAGAGTAGATAAAAATACAGGATATGTTGGCGAAAAGCTAAGCAAAGCCAGAAATAAGCTCTTTGAAAAATGGCGCGAAGTTTATGGTGCGGACGAACTTACAAGTGTACTTTTTAATCTTCCTTTTATATTAAGGCAGCCGGAGTTTTTGCCGTTTAGCGCGCCTCATTTTGTGGAACAGCTTTTAAGAGAGGATTTTAATGCTGGTATAGTAAATTCGAGGATTGATACGACTATAGATTTAAGATTTCAAACGCTGTTGGAAACACAAATCAACTTATATATCAATCGCAACTCCAACAAAGGTCTTAAAAATGCTGCTGCGCTTTTACTTGATACAAGAGACATGAGTGTTGTGGCGGCGGTGGGTTCAGCCGACTATTTTAACAATGAGATAGAAGGACAAATAAACGGCTTTAATATCAAACGCTCTCCTGGTTCCACACTAAAACCGTTTATATATGCGCTTGCAATAGAACAGGGGATAATACATCCCCAGAGCGTTTTAAAAGATGTACCGACAAGTTTTAGTTCGTATTCGCCTGAAAATTTTGACAACCGTTTTATAGGCCCATTGAGCGCTGCCCAAGCTCTTATCAGAAGCAGAAATATTCCAGCTGTATATCTCAGCAATAAACTCAAAAACCCTAATTTTTATGGTTTTTTAAAAAAGGCAGGAGTTGGTAAAATGGCGAGCGAGAGTCATTATGGGTTGGCTTTGGCTTTAGGTGGGGGTGAAGTTACAATGATAGAAGAGGCGAAGCTTTACGCTATGTTTGCAAACGGCGGCAATATGCGTAACATACGCATGCGAAAAGAACAGCCTGTGAGTAATGACACTCAACTTTTAAGTAAAGAGACAACATTCATTATTCTTGATATGCTCTCCAATATGCCAAGAGCCGGCAGTGCCGCCGCCGAAGTGCAAAAATTGCCTATATATTGGAAAACAGGTACTTCGTGGGGATTTAGAGACGCATGGAGCGTAGGTCTGGTAGGACAATATGTTTTGGTTGTGTGGCTTGGCAATTTTGACAATAGCGGAAATCCTGCCTTTGTCGGAGCTGATAGCGCGGCGCCGTTATTTTTCAATATAGTAAACAGTTTGCAGGCGACGCAAAAGCTGTATGACACAAATAAGATAATTCCAAGCGGCGTTAAGATGGTTGACGTATGTCTGTCAAGCGGGGATCTGGTAACTGTTTGGTGCAAAAGAAAAGGTAAAAGCTGGTTTATTCCGGGAGTATCGCCCATAAGAGTAGATACGGTTTACAGACCTGTACTTGTAGATAACAAGACAAATCTTCCCGTGTGCGACAATAAAAAAACTGCCAATAGCAAAATAGAAGTCTACGAATACTATTCGTCGGATATTTTAGATATTTTCAAACATGCCGGATTACCTAAACGCGAGCCTCCGAATATGGAACATTGTAAACAAGATTTTGATTTAAACGTTGGCATAAACCCATCCATAACTTCACCTTTGAAAAATACTATATACACGATAAGAGAGAGTAAAGAAGATAAGGAGCGTATCGTATTTTCAGCTGTTACGGATGCCGATGTTAAAATGCTCTATTGGTTTATAGGTGATGAATATATAGGAAACAGCAAACAATCGGAATCTCTAATTTGGTTGCCGAAAAAGAGCGGCAAGTTTGAGATAAGAGTGATAGACGATCATGGACGCTTGGATAAACGAAATATACAAGTGATGACAATAAAATAAACTCCTTTGTTTAAAGTGAATTGTAAGAGTTAGTAAAATATAATTTATGAGTTTTTCAAGGATTTGAAATGGCTAAATATATTTTTATGTTTTTTGTGTTTGCATTATTGATTATAGTAATGTTGGCAGTTATATTTTTTGTGATTGGCAGGGTTATTGCTATCAATAACCTGCATCTGCTTGTCGCAGGCATAGCATCCATATCTACTGCAGCATTGTTTGTAAAACAGCAAAAACGAGAGCCTTCAAACAATGAAAAGCTGCTTTTTACTTTGATCATTACCATTGTGCTTTTGATAATCTCTGTCATAGTAACATTTTTTGTCTTTACTAAATTGGGCAAAACTAACTTCATCCCATATATTTTGTCAGTAAAATTTTTACTTTATGAATTGGTTCAAACATTTTCTGAATTCGCTATCATATATGTTACATTTCATTTTTACACAAAAAGCGCTGTTAGAAAGCAGCAAAATAGTAATTAAATACATTAAATTATAAGGATTTATCGTGATACTTACAACCCCATTGAAACACGACAGTATAAAAATTATGTTGCTTGGAAGCGGCGAACTTGGCAAAGAGGTCGCCATAGAGGCGTCAAGACTTGGCGTAGAAGTAATCGCTGTGGATAGTTATCCGAATGCTCCTGCTCATCTTGTGGCAAACAAAGCTCATATTATAGATATGAAAAATAAAGAGGCTTTACTGGAACTCATATATCTGGAAAATCCTACATACATAGTGCCTGAAATTGAAGCTTTAAATATAGAAGCTTTGGAGATAGCTGAGATTGAAGGCTTTAACGTTATACCAAACGCAAATGCCGTTAAAAAGACAATGAATCGCAAAAATATACGAAAATTTGTAGCTGAAGAGCTTAACATAAAAACAAGCCCATACATATTTGTAAGCTCTTACGAGGAGTTGGAAAAAGCTTCTGTAAAACTTGGATTTCCTTGTGTTATCAAACCCGTTATGAGTTCGTCCGGTCACGGACAAAGTATAGCTAAAAGCAAGATGGATTTAAAAACTTCATGGGAGAAGGCGAAAGAGGCAAGAGGGGACGCGAGTGAACTGATAGTCGAAGGATTTATTGACTTTGATTATGAGATTACGCTCTTGAGTGTTCGCACGGAAAATGAGAGTATATTTTGTAAACCTATAGGGCACATACAAAAAGATGGGGATTATGTACTTAGCTGGCAGCCTATGCCTATGAAAAAAGAGATTTTACAAAAAGCGCAAGAGATAGCAAAAAGAGTAACGGACGGACTTGGAGGACGAGGAATATTTGGCGTTGAGCTTTTTATCAAAGGAGACGAAGTATATTTTAGCGAAGTAAGTCCTCGTCCTCACGATACCGGTATGGTTACTATGATATCTCAATCTCAAAGCGAATTTGCCTTACATGTAAGGGCAATTTTAGGACTTCCTTTAGAGTTTTCATTTATTGCCGAAGGGGCAAGCGCAGCGTATAGGGGGGATATAAAAAGTGCAAATCCTCATTTTGACGTGCCGAAAAACGCGTTTTCTAAAAATTCGTTTGTTAGGATATTTGGTAAGCCAAACTCTCATAAAGGGCGCAGAATGGCTGTTATTCTTGTGCAAGACAAAGTGGAAAACGCGAAAAAAAGAGCCGAGGAGATAGCTAAAAGTATAAAAATGACAAAATAATAAAAACATTGCCTAAAATATCACACTATTTTTATCGTCTTACATGTAGGGCAGATAAGGTAAATTTTGTAGCTATAGAATTAGGATTTTGCGTAAGTTTTGTCCATGCTATTTAAATATCTGCTATATATTGCGCAAGTTTTACTCTGCATGTAAAGAGGTATTTTAAGTCATTTTATGACTATTGGAATTTTTACAGTTCATCTGCTTTTGTAACTTAAGAGGTAGACAAAAGGATGATTAAAACATAGGTTTTTAGCGAGGAGACGGTTGTTAAATATACCAAAATAACCGCTTAAATTTATTCTTGTAACTTAATTGCAAATTATAGATAAAATCATTTCTGCTTATTAACTTATATCTATTCGGTATAAATGGCTTTCATTTGATTGATGGTGTATCTAATTGCCGTTTTTTGATATACAAAAAGCAAAAATATACTGAGATACTTTTGCAAATAGCCATAAAAACACCAAAAGGAAAATAATAACACGACAATATCTAACAGTATATCAAAATATTAAAAAATAGTGAACTATGAATTTATCATAATAACTTAGAAAAGAATAATTTTTAATTATTACATAAGTTTAATTATGTAAAAATATTTTTTTGAAACATTATTTGATTTTTTTAAGTTTATTGAAAGGTTAGCCATGAAAAAGATTTTACTGTTTTTAAGCTTGATAGTTGTTATTATCATAATAGCCTTTAATGCTGAAAAAATTTATACCTTTTCATATACTTTTATAAAAGAAAAAATCTTAACAACTGTACCAAACTACTCAAACGAAAAAGGATTTGATATCGTTTCAAAAGAAGATTATGAAAAGTATCAACAAGGATATTGCCTGAATGAAAACAGAATACTCTCTTTTGAAGAGAAATACAGAAAAGCATTAGAACAAGAATTGGATAAAAGCCTTGAGTATTATAAGTTATATTATATAGAGTGGTGTAATGTGTTTGATAAAAATTGCAAATTTAATGATTCATTTGATATAAAAAAGGGGATTGATGTTACGCCTGAAGCTGTAAGTTATTATGAGTTAAACAACAATCTTACTCTTTCAAACTGGTTTGAAGTTTTAAGCGAAGCTTGCAAAAAAGAAAAATGTGCATTCGATGCCAGCAATAAGAGATATAGAAATTTTTTCTTCAATGAGTTAAGCGCGACGAAAGTTGACCCAAAACAGTATCTTATCATAGACAAAGATAATTTAACGGCAGGGTTTAGCAAACCGATAATTATGTATCACGGTTATTATGATGGACCTTTTTATTTATATTTAGATAAAAGCTTTATTTTGTTTGAGGGCAATTCCGGATTGACTACTAATCATATATATGTATATGGGAGTATACGTATGCCTAAATATGAAGAAGCTAGTTACGAGCGTAGACTAAAAGAGAGAAGTTATATAGGCACAGCGATAGATAATTGCGGAAATATAGATTTTAATGTAAAAAAAGTATTTGATGAAAATAAAGGCAGTATAGGTAAAGGCGGTTGAAAAACCTGACAAACGCAATAGTTATTTTAAGGAGAAGGCAATGGCAACATATTATATTGATTTAGAAAATCCACACTATACCTCAGAAGTTTTATCTTTTTATCTATGGGGACAAAGAACTCCTCCGAGCAGAGATGAGATAGCAGACGATAAGTGGATAGGCAGACAAGAAGAGATTAGGTTAAGGGCTGATACCCAATCTCTTTTGGATACCGTCAGTCCTTATGTTAATATCAAAGACTTTAAATTAACTGAAGTATTTTTTAGCGGTAAAACGGTTTTGGGAAATAAACTTGATGCAAATATACTTAGCAGCGTTTCTCAAAACTCAAACGGCGAATATGAGCTAACGCAAGAAGATTTTGCAAATCTTTTTTACGGAGAAGGACATAAAGATTATGATAAAGCAAAGGTGCCGTCCAGATCAATAAGCCTTTACAATCGCGGTTTAAATGACGAAGGTTACGCTAAAAGGGCATTTGTATTTGGAACTGTAGACGTGTCTGTAAATACGGACAATGTTAGATATATACTCGATAAAAATTTGAATCCTGTTAGAATCGAAAACTTTGATATTAAAATCAAAGAAGACAACTTTGACTTTGTCGGAGGGGATGGAAGCGAGAGTATAAATAAAGTATTAAATCAAGTTATGGATCCGTCCGGAATAGGAAAAAAAGTAATAATTGAAATTGCAGAAGGTGCAGTCATAAGAAACTCTTCAATCACTAAAGAAGACTATTTAGAAATAGACAACATTGAAGAATATAATAATATTTTTTATGATGTATTAAAAGCACAGAAATACTATGCAGAATATGGGAATATTTTTGCTTCAGGGGTTATTGATTATCTTGACAAAAATGGTAAGTTGGTTATTTTTGGAAGCAATGGTGAAGATACTATTTCCGGAACAAAAGCTAAAAATTTTGACTTTCTGTCAAATATTGAGATGGATTGGGCGCCTGATTGGCTTGCGAATTTTATACTAAATCATTATAAGAATAATGTTGACAATGGTATAACTTATGTAGGTGGTAATGGAAATGACAAGATCGGCGGAACGGAACATGAGGATATACTTTTAGGCGGCAAAGGAGAGGATATTCTAAAAGGTGAAGAAGGCAAAGATACTTTGGATGGTGGTGAAGGCTCAGATAGACTCGAAGGCGGCGCAGGCGATGACAAATACATCGCAAATGACGGCGATACCATCATGGATGACGATAAAGGCGAAGGTAAAGTTCAAATAAAAAAGGGACTGACAGAATATATCACATTAAAAGGCGGAGAAGAGCTTAAAGATAAACCAAATACATATGATGGTTCAAACGGCGAGACTTATACTTATGATGAGAAAACAAAATCGCTAACCGTAAAACTCGCTGGTCAAACCATCACCATTGAAAACTTTGACAAAGAGAATGAAGACGGATATCTGGGGATAAAGCTAAAAGATATCGCATTTGTATCTTTGCAGTATGAAGGAACGGACAACGATTCTATAATTTTTAAAGCGGTTATTTCGGAAGCTCTTGAGTATGATCTTGTGATATCGTATGACACAAAAGATATAGGAGCTAAACAGGGAGTTCATTATATCAATACGAACGGCGGACATGTAACGATAAAAGCCGGAGAAAAAGAAGCGACAATAAAATTTGACTCTTTGGTCGATACAAAAGAGATAGGCTGCAAAGAGGAGATAAGCGAAGAGGATAAAAAGAAGCTTGACTTTAACGTCATACTGAAAAATGCGGAGATAAAAGAGGAAGACGCGAATATAACTGTGGAGATAAACGAAAACGATAAAGAAGAAACCGGAAGCGTAAACGAAAAGGTAAAACAAGTATGTAAATGCGGAGAAAACTGCTCATGTGGAGATGGCTGCAAACCTCCAAGAAAAATACGCATAGATCCTATCGTCCTTGATATGGATAAAGACCAAAAGATATCAACCGTATCTCTTGCAAACTCCGAAGTATATTTTGATATAAACGGAGACGGACTTAAAGAGAGGGTGTCATGGATAGATTCGAATGAAGCGTTTTTGGTATATGACAGAAATCAAGACGGTAAGATAGACAGTATAAACGAACTATTCGGCAATAGAGATAAAAATGGATTTGACGAGTTAAGAGAAACTGCTGATAGTAATTACGATAATAAAATAGATAAAAAAGATGCGTTGTACAATAGACTTCAAGTGTGGTTTGACTCAAATCAAAATGGTAAAGTAGACGAAGGGGAGTTAAAGAGTTTAAGCGAAGCTGGTATAAAGTCCATAAACCTTAATTCTACAAAAACTATGATAGAGATAGACGGGGCTGTGATAACGGACGCGTCAAAGTATATTGACGAAAGTGGGAACGAACAGCTTATGGGAGATTTGCTTTTGGAGTATCTATCTCAAAAAGAGCCGGAAGATACAAACTATGAGATAGACTTTTCGACTTACTCTATGGTAAATATGCAAGGTGGAGGATTTGTCGAACAAAGTTTTATCGCTTATAATACAAATGAAAACTTTAAACGTCTCGTGTTAGAGTATGAGTACGATATAAATAAAGTTATGAATAATTTTGATGAGTTTATGGCCGAATGGTCTGGGCTATATAAAGCCGCTGAAAAACTTGGTATCAAAAAAGAGGATTTTTCACAAGATGCCGTTAAAAGTATAAATGTTTTTAAAGTTTGGATACTTGAGAGATTTTGGGGAAGGACGGATAATCTTTACTCTACAGAAGCTGCTTTTAAGAAAAATACAAATGGAAATTATAAGTCAATAGCTTTTTATGAAGGCGAATATATAGACGCGATGTATAAGAGTCTTGTAAATAGATATCAAGCGATATTTGCTCTTGATACATACTACAAGGATTATTTTAAAGAGTGCATATCGTTTGACACAAAAAGTTTCCATGTATATGACAATGATAAGTTCAATGTTTTGTTTGCGGATCTTGCGAATGATAAAAGTGTAAACGACTCCTATAAATATTTTCTCGCGAAAATACTCAATAACATTAACTGTTCCTATATAAACTTTAATCTTGACAATGCTTTAAGTTTTATAGAAGATGAAAATATCAGAGATAATATACAAGTTATACTGAGCAGCGCAAAAGACAGTGATTTTTACTTTGTAAATGGCGCGGACTTTACTTTGAACCAAAACTCTACAGTTTTTGGAAACAGCAAAGACGATACGATAAATATCACTTCAAACGGCAGTTATAATACTGTTTTTGCAGGTATGGGAGATGATAAAATCATCTCTAAAAACTCAAACGATACGTATGTATATAATCTTGGCAATGGAAACGACATTATATACGACATAGATGGTAAAGACAGAATACTTTTTGGCAAAGGAATAGCAAAAGACGATATAAACCTTCAAACAAAAGGTTCAAATCTTATTATAAGTTTAAAGGATGGAAGCAGTATAACCATAATTGATTTTAAAACTCTTAACAACAGAATAGAAGAGCTTGTATTTTTTGACGGAAGTATCATAGATCTGGGCTCCTCAAATGTGCTAAGTATGTTTGCCACTGAAAACAATGATGTGCTTGAGGGTGGAGACACAGACGATATTATAGAATCTCTTGGCGGAGACGATATCATTTATGCCAATAATGGCAATGATATTTTGGTAGGCGGAACAGGTGATGATACTCTTTATGGTGGATATGGAGACGATACGTATATCTTCAATAAAGGGGACGGTAAAGATACAATTTCGGATACATATGGAAATGATACATTAAAGTTTGGCGAAGGCATAACAAAAGAGGATTTACTCTCAGTCGTAAACGGCAAAGATTTGGTTATATATATCAAAGAAGATGGTAAAGAGTATCATGAATCAAAAGACAGGATAGTTATCAAAAATTATGTAAATTCAGGTTTGATAGAAAATATCTTTTTGAGTGACGGAATATCAGTAAAACTTGATGAATTGCAAAAAGTAACGGAAGGTAACGACTATCTTGTGTATGGAAATAGCGGATATATCATAGACGCTCTTGGCGGAAATGACACCATTATCACAGGTAGCGGCAATGACACTATTTACGGTGGCAAAGGTATAGACACTATCGATTCCGGAGATGGAAATGATACCATATACGGCGGAGATGGAGAGGATACTATTAATTCGGGTAACGGTAACGATATTATTGATGGCGGAAGCGGTAACGATACTATTAATGCGGGAAGTGGTAACAATATTTTGATTGGCGGAAAAGGTGACGATACTTTAAATGGAGGCTACGACGACGATACTTATATATTCAATAGAGGCGACGGCAGAGACATCATAACGGATAGTTACGGAACAGATACTATCTCTTTTGGAGAAAATATCACAAAAGATGATTTGATTGTTAGACTTTCCGGTAATGATCTGATAATAGCAATAAAAGAAGAGGGCGTAGAGTTTAACAGTCTAAGCGATAAAATTACTATCAAAAATTATACTACCTCATATTATAAGATTGAGAATATACTATTTTTTGACGGAAGCAGACTTGATACAACGACTATTTTGTATCCTACACAAAATGATGATTATCTTGTTTATTCGGACAGTGCAGTTACAGTTGACGCGCTTGACGGAGACGATATCGTTATAACAGGTAGCGGTAACGATACTATTTACGGCAGCAATGGTAACGATAAACTATACGGAAATGGAGGTAATGACGTACTTGATGGCGGAAAAGGAAACGATCTGCTTGAAGGCGGACTTGGCGGCGATACGTACATGTTCGGAAGAGGTTATGGCAAAGATACCGTATATGACAATGGCGGTTATGGATATACGCAATTTAACGCAGGAATAGACACTCTTGAGTTTAAAGGCGATATAGACAAAGATGACTTATGGGTCAAAATAATTGGCAAAGATCTTATTATAGGAATCAAAGAGGAAGGCAAAAGTTTTAACGAGTTAAAAGATGTTGTCACTATAAAGGATTACTTCAATGCCAATAACAGAATAGAAGTAATAAAACTTGGCGACGATACAATTGTAAAGCTTGACGAATTGCAACATGGAACGGAAGGCAATGATAATCTGATATTTGATGATGAGAATACTATGGTTCATACTCTCGGAGGCGACGATACTGTCACAACAGGTGCGGGCGATGACGAAATACATGCGGGCGATGGAAATGATACGGTTAATTCAAACGCAGGAAATGACCTTATTTATGCAGGGAATGGGAATGATATGGTGTATGCGGGAAGCGGCAACGATATTATATATGGCGAAAATGGAGACGATATCATATATGGTGAGGATGGAGACGATACGCTTATCGGAGGAGCGGGTAGCGATATATTAAACGGCGGAAGCGGTGACGATACTTATATTTTCAATCTTGCGGACGGCAAAGATACTATCAACGACACTTACGGCAACGATACGCTATTGTTCGGAGAAGGTATCGCAAAGAATGATATTATAACTAAAGCCAGCAATAATGACCTTATCTTATATATAAAAGAAGATGGTAAAGATATAAGCCAGCTTTCAAACAGTATAACTATAAAAAACTTTTTCAAATCGGGCTACATTGAAAATTTAGAACTCCATGACGGCACTATCTTGAAGCTTGATGAGATTGAGCTTGGAACAGACGCAAATGATTATTTGGTTTATGATAATACCGCAAGTATTGTTGATGCTAAAGGCGGTAACGATACCGTTGTAACAGGCTCTAAGGCAGATGTTGTCTACGGCGGAGACGGTAACGATACTATCAATTCAAATGGAGGAAATGATACTGTATATGGTGGAGCTGGAAATGACATTATAAATTCCGGTACAGGAGACGATGTATTATTTGGTGGTCAGGGTGACGATACTATCTACGGTGGTCTTGGGGACGATACGTATGTATACAACATAGGCGATGGTCATGATACCATAAATGATGAAGGTGAAAATGATAGGATTATTTTTGGAGAGGGTATAAGTAAAGACGATCTTATATTTAAACAGACCGGTTACGATTTAACGTTAGCGCTTAAAGACGGTGATAAAAATTTTGCCGATTTGGCCGATAGTATAAAAATCGTAAATTACTTCAAGTATCAAAATAGCATAGAAACCATAATATTTGATGACGGAACGACTATAACAAATAATGATATAGCTAAGCTGTTTGCGAATGTAAGCATAAAAGATACAATTTTTAGCGAGCAAGGAGCCGTGCTAAGAGGAGGTCTCGGAGACGATACTTATGTATATAACAGAGGCGATTTCACTGTAGTGATAGATGATTTCTATTCTAAAAATGAGATTGATGTAAGCGCAGGAAACGATACTTTGATGTTTGGCACTGAAATCACTAAAGAAGATGTAACTATAGGCGTTAATGGAGATAATCTTATAATCATAATAAACGATAATACAGGTTATGAACAGTTAAGAGACACCGTTGTTATAAAAGATTGGAAAAATGAAAACAGGGGTGTAGAGAAGATTATTTTTAGCGACGGCGAAATCCTTTTAATAGATAAAAATAACGCATTTCCATACATTGACTTTAATAACAGTACATGGACAAATAACCGCTATTTCATATATGGAAATGATAACGACGATGTGCAAGGTACTTCATTGGACGACATAGTAAAAGCAGAAGGTGGAGAAGATATCATATATACTCAAAACGGTAATGACATAGTATATGGAGGAGATGGGGATGATATTATAGATACCGGTGTGGGTAACGATAGATTAATTGGTGGAAAGGGTGATGATTATCTAAAAGGAGATGCAGGAAATGATACTTATATCTATTCAAAAGGCGACGGTAGAGATTTCATTGTAGACAGTGCAGGCAATGATGTGCTGTATTTTGATGAAGGGATAAGCAGAGACGATATAGCGTTTAAGGTGTATGATAATAATCTTGTTATAGGTATTAAAGAAGGATCTAAGTCGTTTTTTAAATTGGAAGACAGAATTATAATCAAAGACTGGTATGGTGCGGGAAGAGTTGAAAAAATTGAGTTTAGCGACGGTACAAGTCTATCTGCTTCGGATATCATATCAGCTATTGGAACTGACGCGGGAGAAAGTATTAGAGGTGTTGATAATGCTCCGAATGTTATAAATGCTTATGGTGGAGACGATGTTATAAGAGGTTATAACTATGACGATATTTTGAGCGGAGGTAGCGGCAATGATACTATTTACGGCGGAAGCGGTAATGATATCATAGACGGCGGTATAGGACAGGATATGCTATTTGGAGAACAGGGCAACGATACATACATATTCTCAAAAGGTATGGGGCATGATACTGTTGTAGATAATTCGGGACTTGACACAATCAAAATGACAGGCGGATTAACCTCAAGTGACGTAGTGTATTGGCGGGAAAATAACGACTTGTTGATAGGGATAAAAGAGTACGGCAAATCGATAGAGGAGTTAAATGATGTCATAAAAGTTAAAGATTGGTATTTATCACAGCAAAATAGGGTGGAAATAGTACTATTTGACAATGGAGAGATGCTGAGTTCGAATGAGTTTTTAACTGCTACCGAAAATAATGACAATTTTACGCTTGGCGATGAAAATAATGATTTTCACGCACTTTCTGGTAACGATACGATATATGCTCAAAGTGGGGACGATATTATTTATGGCGATGACGGGAATGATATTATTTACGGTGAAAACGGCAATGATACATTGCATGGTGGAAATAATAACGATACTCTATACGGGGGTAATGATAACGACACTTTGTATGGTGATGACGGCGATGATACTCTTCGCGGTGAAAATGGAAACGACATACTTGATGGCGGGAATGATAACGATATTCTATACGGCGGTAACGGCAATGATATTATTTACGGAGGAGATGG
>JAISGD010000017.1 GCA_031263195.1 Campylobacteraceae bacterium
GAAGGATTACTTTTTACGATTTCTTGAGCAGCCTTTGCAGTCTGAAACCCTATCTCTGTTACTATTCTGTGATGGTTTTTATATTTTACGATAAGCCATCTTTCAACGTCGTCTCTGACACCGTTGTTGTTTGAGTCAATACCAAGAAGTGTGGAGTCATTTAGCTTTGGGGCGGGACAAGGGGGAAGAGTATATCCGTTTACGGTTATCTCTTCTTCACATGAGTATCCGTAAGAGTAAGGGTTTTTTACGGTTTGGGTATCGTCTGAGTTATTGTTGGAGCTGCTGCAGCCTGTCAGGGTTAGGATGAAAAGTAAAACGGTTAAAACTTTAACGATACTATTCATAACAATCCCCTTGAGAAGTATTTATTTTTAAGTAACTTTGGTATTTTATCACAAAAATATCAAAATGAATAAAAATTGTATGGTTTTTGTTTAAATAATATCATATACAAGATTTAGCAGATTACTTCATCGCTCCACTCGCAACTACGGAGGGGGTATCATCATTGCGAGTGAAGGATTGTGTATTATGAACGCAATAAAGCAATTCACTTGTGATTTTATCATAAAAATTTCTAATTTTAAATATAATTTTATGTAAATCGACAAATAAAATAGAAAAAATTACTTCTCTGTCTTAAAAATACGCGCCGCATTTTTATAAAGCAGTTTTTCCAAAATGCAATCGTCAAAGCCAAATGCGATAAAATCGTCTATAGATTGACGTATTGGTCTAAACGGATATGATGAACCGAATAGCAATTGATCTTGCAAAAAGCTGTTTCCGGCTTTGATAAAAATCTCGCTTCCGGCTAAAAACCCATACATATCGGGCACAGGAAAGATATTTTCATACTTAAAAGCGACTCCAACAAGCGCGGCGGTATTTGGGTAATATCCGTGATAGCAGATGATGGGAAGTGTCGGAAAAGTCCGCGCTACTTGGGCTAAATGAGCGGGATCGTTAAACAGAGGATTTGGCGTTGTGGGTCCGGACATCAGCGTAAGAGGTATCTTTTTATACGCCAAATGTTCGTAAATCGGAAAATATATCTCATCGTCGGCGTGTCTTGGCGGCTCGGCAAATCCCGGCTCTATGTTAATACCAGCAAGTCCCAACTCATCTATACTTCTATCTATCTCTTTGATACTCTCCTCTATACCGTCAAGCGCAGGATCGATACCTGCGATACCCAAAAGCTCTTTGTGCGGGTTGGTTATATCATACAAAAAGTCATTGCTTATCTGCTGACTCGGCGTGCGTCTGCCCACGACTACAGCGCGCTCAAGCGGCACGCTTTTGACTTCCGCCAAAAATCCCTCTTGCGTCAAAGAGTTGGTAAAATGCTCCAAATCGCCTCTTGTGCCAACACGTTTATTTAGCCATTTTGCCGCTTCATAAGCTTTTGAATTTCTATTTGCGCCGAAAAAATCGTGCAAAAAAGCCGGGCGACAACGCATATCTATAACTTTCATCTTACAACCTTCATAATAAATTGACTATATAGCGTAAGCGAACGGTACCTCAACATCCCCAAAAAACTCTTTATATATCGTCTCTTTTTGAATATTAAATTCGTAGCTTATCCTGCTTCTTGGATTTGCCAATGTTATATCGTGTATCTTTTGTATGCGTCCGGGACGATTTGTCATAACAACCACGCGATTGCCAAGATAAACGGCTTCATCAATATCGTGAGTTACCAAAATCATAGTGATTTTCTCATTTTCCCAAATACGCAGCATCTCCTCTTGCAATTTTATTTTTGTGATGGCGTCAAGCGCGCCGAACGGTTCGTCCAGCAATAAAACTTTTGGTTGGTTCGCCAACGCTCTGGCTATCGCCACACGCTGCGCCATTCCGCCGGAGAGCTGTTTGGGATAAGCTTTCTCAAAGCCTTTGAGATTTACTATCTCAAGCTTTTTACTAACGATATCGTCAATATCGGGCGTTTTGTAAGGCAAGCTGAATTTGATATTATCCTCTACCGTAAGCCAGGGAAGCAAGCGAATATCCTGAAATATAAATCCTCTTTGTCTGGAAGGAGCAACTATCGGCTTGCCTTCAAAAAGAGCCTTTCCTTTATACTCTTTATCCAATCCGCCGATAATACGAAGCAGCGTGCTTTTACCGCAACCGCTCGCTCCTATGATTGAGACAAACTCTCCTTTATTGATTTTTAGATTTATATCGCAAAGCGCTTCTATTTTGTTTTTTCCGCTTTGAAATGTTTTTGAAAGATGCGATATCTCAATTATGTGAGAATTTCTTTTCAGTTCCATCTTATAATCCTTTTGGATATAAATCGCAAAATATCGTCCATAAGTTTGCCGGCAATTCCTATCACTATCATTCCCAAAATTACTATATCAGGACGCGACAAACTGCGTCCGTCCATCAACATGTAACCTATTCCGCTGTTAGCCGCGATAAGTTCTGCGGCTACTACGCATATCCAACCCATACCAAGTCCTATGCGTATACCAACCATAATAAATGGAAGCGCGCCGGGCAGTATCACGCGCCAAATTACGCGTCCTCTTCGCACTTCATACACTCGCGCCAGCTCCAAATAACGCGGATCTATGTTTTTGATACCTTCCACGGTATTAATGAGAATTGGGAAAAACGCGCCTACAGCGATGATATAAATTTTGGACGCCTCGCCGATACCAAACCACAGTATCGCTAAAGGTATCCACGCAATCGGCGGAATAGGTTTAATAATTTGCAATATCGAATCCGTAAACCTCTCAAAACCGCGGCTAAGTCCGATAACCACTCCCAAAACCAAAGCCAAGACAAGCGCTATGCCAAACCCTTCAATCACTCGTATAAAGCTGGCTTTGATATGCTCCAAAAGCGTTCCGTCGTTGTAAAATTCAACTGCCGTGATAACTATATCTTCGGGCGGCGGCATAGTATAAGAGACGATGTAGCCCAAAATATCCGCCGCCTTCCAAATAGCTATGATTAAGAGGGGTAAAGCGATATACCAACCTATACCCGCGATACGTTTAATCATAGAATCAAATTCCCGCTTTTTCCAAATATTCGGTAGTGATAAACTCTTTAATGTCTATATCTTTACGAATAATTTTCTCTTTCAAGACATAATCTTTAACCTTCTCTATCTCCGCAATATCGCGCGGCAAAAATTTCGCGTAATACTCAAAATGCGAAAAGACCGATTGAAGAATTTGCGGCGAGACCTTAAATGTCGGCGATAAGAGTTTTGAGGCTTCCTCATTATTGTTGTTGATATACTCCGCTCCGCGTTGCACTGCTTTTATATACGCTACCAAGCTTTCTGGATTCGCTTTGGCAAAATCGCGTTTGATGTACGAGATATTATTGCCAAGTTTAATGCCGGTACCGTCCGCCACTACTCGCGCTTTACCGGGAACCGTCAATTGACTGATATACTGCTCCCACACGACAGCGCCGTCGATATCGCCGCGCTCAAGTGCGGAGGGAATATCGCCCGCTGCAAGATTTATCTCCGTAATATCGCTAAACTTCAATCCGTTATTGTTTAGTAAAAGCGCCAACAAATGCTGCGCGTAAGTACCTTTGCCGTAAGCTATCTTTTTGCCTTTGATGTCTGCGACCTCTTTAATGGAAGAGTCTGTCGGGACGATAAGAGCGAGCGCTTTTTCGCCTATGCCAAAGTTAGCGAACACAACGATATCCAATCCTACGGATTTTGCGATAATAGCCGGCAAATCCGCCATAATTCCCAAATCTATGCTTCCGCCTCGTACGCCCTCATTTACAAGCGGTCCGTTAGCGAAAACATTCCACGTATATGTCGCGCCTACCTTTTTGAACTCTTCGTCAAGATAACCAAGCTCTTTTGCCGCCCAAAGCGGCGCGTAAAGCGGATATGCTTGCACACCGATTCTAAGGGTTTTATCAGCGCCAAACATAAATGAAACGAGCGCCAAAAAGACTAAAACTATTTTTTTCATATTAATTCCTCCGTTTTTTGTAAAAAAATTACCTGATAACCAATGGACGCGTTTTAAAAATATATTATTTTGTGATAAATAAACGCCCCTGCCAAATCGCGATTAATACGCGCTAATTAAATCTGTTTGTTTCATGCTACACCTCCTTTAACTTGTTCAAAAAACTAAAATACGCGCGCCAAATCAGAATCGGGATGATTGCCGCAGCGCCTGTAATCGTCAAAATCTATTTTGAGATTGTATTTTTTTCTTATCTCTTGAAGCCCATGCGCCAATCTTACATAATACTCCAAAGAGGCGTTTTTCTCATTGGCGAAATAACTATTCGGGCGCGGTATCCAAACCATATTTACGGTACTTACGCCGTAACTCGCAAGTTCGTCAGCCTCTTTAAGCACACCTTCCAAAGCCTCGTCTTCACTTTTAAATCCAAACTCTCCAACCAACTCAACTCCTGAAACTATGCCCGTATTTACTCTGCTTTCGCCAAAAATCTCAACCGCGTCTATAAGCCTCTTTTTCCACTCTTTGTATCCAACCCACTTGGCTTTTCCCGGACACGCGTATTTAAAAGCGTTTTCATTCAAAACCTCTATGTCCATAGTAAGACTTAGTAATCCGGTATTCTCATAAAGCCTTTTTAACTGCTCTTTTGTCACGGCAGTACATATAAGCTGCGAAGGAAATTTATCCGTCGTAAAATTTTCGCCTATAGCTTGCAAGATCTCTATATAATAATCTATCTCTTTATCAAACGGGATTTCTCCATGAAAATCAGAACCCGCCGTTAAGCATATGGCGCTAAATCTGCCTTTTTCTTTTAACGCCTCTTTTATGGTTTCCGATACGTCTTTAGGGCTAATCCTTGTTTGCATGTTAATCTCGTTTTTTTGCTGTTTTAAGTTATTCACGATATCGCAAAACTTGCAGCCTTGATTGTTCGTCCAAAAATGACAATAGCGATTTGGAATTAGATAAAGCCTTTGCGGACGCGAACCTACGACATTTTGCATTAACACGCCGCTTGAAGTCTTTTTATCGTAATAATCAGGCTTTTCCCAATAAAAAACTTCCTCCAATATATCGCCTTTATCAACTAAAACCAACTTACCGTCTACAAAATCAACTATGTACGGATTGTTCTCTAAAGGTGTAGGCGTACTTAATACCGAAGTACCGTCTTTTAACGTGAAAGATTCCGGACGATACCTAAGCTTGCCGTCGCGAATGCCGAAAATATCCGTTCCGCCTAAATGATGTTTTGTGATATCTACCGCCTCAAGAGCTTTTGGAGTATAGTAAACGCCTCTTCTTTGAATATCCGTTTTTAAAATAATAAGCTTCGGAAAATTCGGATACTTGTCCGTGATTTCGTCTAACGTAAGTTCGCTTCTCGCCGTCATTTATGCTCTCTTAGCTAATCTGTCCAAATGCAAAAAATAAGGTCTCTCACGCGTCTCTTCATCCACTCTTTTTTGCAACGTCTGCTCTTTAATCTCCAAAGGCTTAAATACCCATACTGTAGAGAGGTCAAAATCTTTAAACTTATCTTGGACCTCTTTATAGTATTTTTGAAATACCTTGCCGCTTACTATGGCTTTTATAGGTCGCGCTATAATCTTGAAACTGCGTTTATCGTGAGTGAGCAGCAAAATACTGACTTTTTTGTCAAACCAAAGAGCTTTAGTTAAAAAGCGATTTGTGTTTGAAGACTCAAGAAATTCGGTATAAACGATATCGTCATTCTCATTCTTTAAAGAGTTTTTCACTACAGGATGCGCCAACCCATCGTCGTCAATATTGACAAGAACTTTTATATTTCTCTCATCGTTCAACAGTTTCAAAATCTCGCGCGCCATTTTATAAATCCTTTTTATGAAGCTTTGGCTTGTCCGTTATTTGAGATTAATCTCGTGTCAAACGCGCCGCCGGTCACTATGTTGTTTTCAACGGTAAACGGTTTTTTATCGGGCAATAACGGAAAGACAAGTTCCGCGAAACGCACGGCTTCTTCTAAATGCGGATAACCCGAAAGCACAAATGTATCAGCTCCAAGATCTATATACTCTTGCAATCTTTTTACTATCGTTTTGGGATCTCCAACAAGAGCGGTTCCCGCTCCTCCCCTTATCAAACCGATACCAGCCCAAAGATTCGGACTTATCTCGAGTTTGCTTCTATCGCCCTTATGCAAAGAGGTTATTCTGCGCTGTCCTACAGAATCGGAACTGTTTTGATTAGCTTGAGCGGCGGCTATCAAATCGTCATCCAAATGGCTTATAAGTCTATTCGCCGCTTCCCACGCTTCTTCTTCGCTCTCTCGTACGATAATCTGAAGTCTAATGCCAAATCTAACCGTTCGCCCAAGTGCCGCGGCTCTTTTTTTGACGTCAGCTATCTTTTCAGCCACTAAATGAGGCGGCTCTCCCCAACTAAGATACGCGTCTATATGTTTTGCAGTAAGTTCATGCGCCACGTCGGATGAACCTCCGAAATATAAAGGCGGATGCGGTCTTTGAACGGAAGGAAAAAGATTTTGAGCATTTTCCACATGGTAATATTTGCCCTTAAAAGTGACCTTCTCGCCGCTTAAAAGTTTTCGCCAAATAGTTAAAAACTCATCCGCAGCTTCATATCTTTCGTCGTGATTCCAAAATACTCCATCAGCCGCAAGTTCCTCAGGCCAAGCACCCGGAACCACATTTAATATAAGTCTGCCGTTCAACGCTTCGTCCAAAGTGGCGGTTTGTCTGGCAAACACCGTAGGTCCTCCGGTAGCCGAAGTCCTTAGAGCGACCAAAAGTTTAATTTTGCTCGTCACATTCGCCAGCGTCGCCGCGGTGATAAACGGATCAAGATTACCGCTTCCTGTGGGTATTAAAAGCCCGTCGTATCCAAGTTGCTCCGCAGTGGTGGCAATCTGTTTTAAATAAGCGTTGCTCACCGGTCTTGCTGAAGACGACTTGCCCAAATACCTGCCGTCGCCGCCTGTAGGTAAAAACCAAAAAATTCCTAAACTCATAATTTCCTCCTTAGAATTTATAGAATTTGATATTTTAATAAACTTTACTAAAAAAGTAAAGTTAATCTATCAACTTAATCAGTATTATATATACGCTAATATTATAATCCGCTTAAAAAAATATAAGTTTTATATATATTTGTACTGTTTTTATATTTATTTTTTAGTTTTGGCAAGCAGGACTTTAATTAGGCAAGATTTTTTGACAAGTCGTCAAGTGTTTTTATTATGGATAACGGTATCTTTTTTTGGTTTTTTGGCAAATGGCGGAAATGATTTATTTATCAAATCACAAAGCAGCAAACTATTTTTGAAGTATCGCGCGCACTACGGCTTGGATTATTGTGACAACTTCAATACCTGTCCGCATTTTTTACATTTGTAGATACTGGTACCGTATACGATTTTATTGTGCCTGATAGAGGTGATGAGATATTCATGACAGTCACATTTGTAGCGATAAGTTTTGAGGGCTCTGCCATTTTTCAGACAATAATCAATATTTGATTTTTTATACGGGGCGTCGTTCAAACTCTCCATAATGCTTTTCCACTCTCTGCCGTGCGGTTTGCTTTTGGCAAATAACTCCATCTGTACGGCATGAGCAAATTCGTGCGTCAAGACGTCCTTTATATAACGCTCGCGAAACTTTTTTAAAAGTTCGGTGTGAAGCCTGATAATATAACTTTTTTTACCATCTTTGACGCATTGACCTATAAGACGGCTGCCCTTGAGGTTGACTTTGATAACGGTTTTGATGCCAAGATTATATTTAATGAGAGCTTTTTGCCTCAATTCGTTTAAAAAATATACAATTAAATCCATAAAACATTGTACACAAATTCGGTAAAATTTTAAATAAGAGCGGCGTTAGACGCAAGCCTGCTCTATTTTATCCCATGTCACCTATGATAAAATCATTTTTGAGTCAATTTATATATTTGACAGATAAAAATGCCGTCGTACCGAACTCTTTACCTCATAAATATTTATAATTTGATATACTTTTGTATTAATTTTCAAAGGGCAAGAAGATGAAAACCGGCGATAAAGGCGTAAAACGAATACTTAAAGCGTTTGTATATTCGGCTGAGGGATTTTGGGAAAGCGTCAAAAGCGAAGAGGCATTCAGACAAGAGTTGGCTCTGTGTGCTGTATTACTTATCATAGCTTTACTGCTGCCTATTTCCATTATAGAAAAACTTTTTTTGATCAGTTCGCTGTTTTTAGTATTGTTGATGGAACTTATCAATACCGCTATAGAAGCGGTCGTAGACAGAATTTCAGACGAGATTCACCCGTTATCTAAAAAAGCTAAAGATATCGGAAGTTTGCTGGTTTTACTCTCTTTTATCTATCTTGGACTAGTTTGGTCGGTTATCATATTTGGGCTTTTTTAACCAAGCGCGCTTATGTCAAACGAAAAAGTTGAACCTTCGCCGAGTCGGCTCTCTATCTTAATCTCTATGGAATGCATTTTGAGTATGTAGGATACAAACGTAAGCCCAAGTCCCAATGAGTTGTCCCAACTTCTGCCCTCCACGCGATAAAATTTATCTGTGATTTTATTTATCTCCTCTTCAGCTATACCTATACCGCTGTCTTTAACGCTCAAAACTTTATCTTTGAGTTTGATAATTACGGCATTTTCAGAGTATTTCAGAGCATTATTGATAAGGTTTGAGACGACTATCTCCATCATTTGGGCATCCGCTTTGATAAGCGTTCTCTCGCCTTCACAGGTGATTTCTCTTGACGGTTCGGCGATAGAGAATGAATCGGCAACCTCTTTGACCAACTCATCAAAATCAAATTCGCAAATCCTCAAATCCAAGTCCCCACTCTCAAGTTTCACGGCAAGCGAGAGTCTGTCTATCATATCGGAGATTTTTTGGCTATTGTTTAATATTTTCTCCAGAAATTTCTTTCTTATAGGAGAGTCTATATTTTCGTCTTCATTTAGTGTTTGAGCATATCCTATTACGGCAGCTATCGGATTTTTAAACTCGTGTCCGATAGCGGAGATGATATCGCTTTTTTGTTTACTGATAAGCTTTATCTTGGCGGTATATTTTCTTTTCTGTTTTGCTCTTTTTTCAAGCCTTTTTGCAAGCTTTTTAAGGTAAACGCCAAGTTCTGCAAACTCTTTTGCGAAACCAAAACGGAACTCTTTTTTATACTCTTTATTGGCCAATGCGTCAAAGGCACTATTGAGTTTCAACACTTCGTTTCTTATATTTTTACTAAATCCGTTTATCCAAAAAAAGCCCATACATAGAGCTGAAGCGAAAATGGCTGTGATACTTGCCCAAATGATATAAAAACTTTTCATTACGAGATTAAGCGGCGTCGTAATGCGCACAAAATAGACAGTATCACCTATTTGCACCTTGCCGGCCACATTTAAAAAATCTTCTTTTAAAGTATGCGAATATCTAACCGCCACGCCGTATTCTTGAAGCCTTGCCTGCATTATCTCCAATCTGCTGTTGTGATTTTCCATAACTTCTGTATCTGCGATACTGTCGGCTAAAACCATACCGTTGTCGTCGATAAGAGTCACGCGCATATTCGAGCTTTTTCCAACCTCTTTTATATAATCGTCAAAATCACTTTTGTACACGATGGATGATTTGATGATATTAAGCGTTGTTTTAAGGAGATTTTCGTATCTATATAACTCCATCTGTTTGCATACAAAATAACTTGCCGTACCAAATACGCAAACCAATACAAACACCATCACAGTAAACTGCTTGGCTACGTGCTGATGGAGTCTTAGCATAATATATAGCCCACTCCCCAAACAGGCTTGATATATTTTTTATTTTTTTGAGGATCAATCTTTTTGCAAAGTCTGCTGATTGCGACATTGACGGTTTTTTCTTGAAAAGAGTCTTCATCTTGCCAAATTTTTTCCAATAAAAAATCACGATTTAAGACGCTGTTTTTATTCTGTACAAAGAGTTTCAAAAGCTCAAACTCAAGCTTTGTGAGGTCAGCCTTTTCATCACTAATAAAGACTTCGCGGGAGTCCAAATTGAGCAGGATATCTCTAAAACAGATATTTTTTGCCTCATGTTTTGTTCTGCTTATCAAAGCTTTGGCACGCAAAATAAGCTCTTGCATATTAAAAGGTTTTTTGAGATAATCGTCTCCTCCTCTTAAAAACCCCTCTTCCACATCGCTGTCTTTATCTTTTGCCGTCACGAAAATGGCCGGAATATTTATCCCTTTTTTGCGCAAATGCTCAACAAATTCGCTCCCTTCGCTCTCTTTGAGATTTCTGTCAACGACTAAAAGATGGCACTTCTCTTCGCTTAAAAACTTTTCCACATTCTTTACGGATAAAAACCCTATAGCGTCAAACCCGGCTTTATTCAGATGAAATTCCATCAATTCCAACAAATCCTGTTCGTCTTCAATAATAACTACAGTATCACTCATAAAGCTCCTAATACAGCTTCAACTCACCGCCGCTTTTGGCAAACAGTACGAGTTTTGCCACAGCTACGGCGCGGTCAGCCATCTTCTCAAGTTTTCTTACCGTGCTTAAAATTTTAGCATAGTTAGCTATAAAATCGTCGCTTAACATATTCAAATCCAATACATTTTTTTCCATTAAAGCGTATAAATCGTCGCTTTTACTCTCTTCCACCATCACTTTTCTATATAACTCTTCAACGTTATCCTTGCTTCCTATGAGATTGACCGCTGTAACGGCAGCATTCATAGAGGCTTTATAAAGCTGCGTTATATACTCTTTTAAAACCACAAAGCGGTTGGCATCATCCATATAAAGTGCTATATTTTTCGCAAATCCTCTTAAATTATCAGCCATTCTCACAAATTCATTTGTGATTTTCAGATATGACACCAGCTCTCTCAAGTCCCCTGCCTCCGCGCCGAAAAGCGCTAAAGAAGCGACTATCTCATTATCTGTTCGATTAGCGTCGGCATCTATATTTTTGAGTTTATCGCGGGCTTTGTCAAACCACTCCTTGTCTCCTTCCAAAAGGGCTTCGGCAACCATAGAACCCGCGTCTATTATCATAATGCCTATTTTGCCGATGGCATTTCTTATTTTGTCCAGTTTCTCCTCGTTTTGCGAAAGCATAGATATCCTTTATCATTAAATTGCAGGATATTACTTAAAAACTGTTACCAAACCATAACAATTTTTTGTAACCCTTTCGAAACAAAAAACACATATACTTCTTAATACAAAATTCTTTTTAGGAGATAAAAATGTTAAAAAAGAGTATCGCATCTTTGATGTTATGTTCTATGGCCTTGATTGCGGCGGACAAAATCAACGGTGCCGGGGCGTCATTTCCTGCGCCGGCATATTTTGGCTGGGCGTATTCATACGGACAAGAGAGCGGCAGCGAAATCAATTACCAATCCATAGGTTCCGGCGGCGGGATCAAACAGATAAGCTCAAGAGTCGTTGATTTCGGTGCAAGTGACGAGCCACTCAAAAATGAGGATTTGAGCAGTGCGAAACTGCTGCAATTCCCATCTCTTATAGGCTCTATAGTGTTAGCTTACAATATCAACGGCATTAAAGACGGCGAGCTGAGACTGAGAAACGAAGTTTTAGCCGACATATATCTTGGTAAAATCAAAAAATGGAACGACGCCAAAATTACCAAAGACAATCCAAACGCAAAACTTCCAAATGCTGATATCACAGTTGTCAGACGAAGCGACGGTTCAGGCACGACATTTAATTTTACAAGCTTTTTGGCAGGCGTAAGCAAAGAGTGGAAAGATAGCTTTGGCATTGGAAAGGCGATAGATTGGCCTGTAGGCATCGCCGCTAAGGGCAACGAGGGCATTACTTCCATGATAGTGCAGACGCCAAACTCCATCGGATATCTTGAGAATGCCTACGCACTTCAAAACAGTCTAGCACGCGCTGTGCTTACGACCAAAAACGGCAAATGGGTAAGTCCGAACGACGACAATTTTAAAGCTGCCGCTAAAGAGGCTAAGTGGAGTAAGGCAGATAACTTCTATCAGCTTTTGGTTTTACAAGAGGGTGATAATGCTTATCCTATTGTAGCGGCTACATTTATCCTTTTGCCGACAGATAAGCCGGATACAAACAAAAAAATAGTTACATTTTTTAACTGGGCGTTTGAGAAAGGTGATGGGGAGTTGACAAAATTGGGCTATGTCCCGCTGCCTATCGAAACTAAAAATCTTATCCGTGAATACTGGAGAGACAATAAGCTAAACTAATCTTAAAAGGTTTTGCTTTTTAGAGCCGCCTTGGCGGCTCACAATTATAAATATTATTGCAAAAACAGTGATAGAAAGCAGTCATAGATAAAAGACTTGTGTCTATAATAATATATTTGTTATAACGCCGAAAAACACATATTCAATGAAAAATTGTTGGTATTTTTCCGTCATTTCGACTAAAACACCAATCTATTTAAATCAATAATTTTGGTTTTATTTTGTTCTTATCACAATTCGTTTTTAAATTGCCTATGGTAATGAGTTGATTGCTTTATGCCGTTCTCATTTTACTATCGCAAAGTAACATGCAGGTTATTTTCCTTCTTGCAATAACGCAATTACATTATTTTTGATAATGAAAAATACTATTTTCGTTTTAAAGCGCTCTTGAAAAGCTTCATTTAGTAGAAGTTTAGCGCTTGTCGTAAAAAATCTTTGTAACCGTTTTGCAATAGAGTGTCACTAAAATACAGAACTAATTGAAAAGGAGATTTGTGAATAAAATAGGCGATTTTCTCTTTTTAAATATCACCCGTTTTATGGCGTATGCCATATTGGTTATACTCATGGCTATTTTCGCCGTATTGCTCAATGAAGCTAAACCGGCTATAGAAGCTTTCGGATTTGGCTTTTTAACTTCTTCAAAATGGGCGCCGAATCTTGATATTTTCGGCGGTTTTCCTGCGATAGCTGGTTCCATCCTGTCTACTCTGATAGCTATGCTGCTGGCTGTGCCTTTAGCGCTTGGAGCAGCGATATTTTTGAGTGAGATATCGCACGAGAGGTTAAAAACCCCCGTAGGAACGGCAGTGGAGCTGTTAGCCGCGATACCGTCTGTCATTTACGGTATGTGGGGACTATTTTATTTTGCGCCGATTTTACGCACTCTGTTCGGCGGAAACGGTCTTGGACTTTTGACGGCGGGAATTGTGCTGTCCATTATGATACTTCCGTTTATGGCATCAGTCGCCAGAGATGCCATGAATACTACGCCGAATATCCTAAAAGAGTCCGCTTACGCTTTAGGCGCGACAAAATGGGACGTCATCAAAAGTGTGATAATACCATATGCCAAAGCCGGCATTTTAGGTGCTGCGATATTAGCTTTAGGGAGAGCGATAGGAGAGACCATGGCGGTAACTTTTGTAATGGGAAATGTTCATAAGCTGCCCGATACTATAACCGCTGCCGCAACTTCTATCCCCGTAACTTTGGCAAATGAGTTCACAGAGGCGGACAGCACTCTGTACTATTCATCTCTGTTTTATCTGGCATTTATACTTTTTGCGATTAGTTTTATCGTTATAGGTATTGCCAAATTCGTCTTTTTTAGAAAACTAAGGATGCAGGCATGAACTATAAAAACAGGCGTGTCGCCATAAATCGCATAATATTGACGCTTTGCGTTATAAGTGCAATGGTAGGTATAGCATTTTTGTTTTGGATACTTTTTGTGCTGTGCTATAAAGGATTCGCCGCACTCAATTTTGATATATTTTTAAACAATACCGCGCCAAGCGGGATAGAGGGCGGCGGATTGAAAAACGCTCTTATAGGTCAAAGCATGCTGGTATTTTTCGCCTCGCTGCTGGGTATTCCCATAGGCGTATTGGCTGGTACATTTTTGAGCGAATACACGCACAAAAGCAAAATAGCAAATTTCATACGCGATATAAGCGATATAATGATGAGTTCGCCTTCCATAGTTATAGGAGCGTTTATTTACGCTATCTTCGTTCATCCTATCGGACACTTTTCCGGCTGGGCAGGCATAGCCGCATTGGCTGTCATCATGATACCGATAATCCTGCGCGTAACCGACGATATGCTCACTCTCGTGCCGCAAACTCAAAGAGAAGCTGCATCTGCTCTTGGCGCGCCGCGATATAAAGTGATAATAGGCGTTGTCTACAAAGGTGCAAAAATAGGTATTCTAACGGGAGCGCTGCTTTCGGTCGCAAGAGTCAGCGGCGAAACCGCACCTTTACTGTTTACATCATTTAACAATAACTTTTTTAGTATGGACTTAAACGCGCCCGTATCATCACTTACGGTTACCATGTTCAATTACGCCACAAGTCCTTATGCCGATTGGCAAAGTCTTGGCTGGGCAGCGGCGTTTTTGCTTTCAATATTTATTCTTGGGATAAATATAATGGGTAGATTAATAATCAAAAAGAGGAGATAACTTGGCAGCCATCGCAGATATTCAAGAAAAAAGAGCCATTGAGGTCTCAAACCTCTCTTT
This sequence comes from Campylobacteraceae bacterium, assembly GCA_031263195.1. Taxonomy (GTDB): domain Bacteria; phylum Campylobacterota; class Campylobacteria; order Campylobacterales; family Campylobacteraceae; genus JAIRKW01. The sequence goes on from JAISGD010000017.1 coordinate 14,498, forward strand.
TACATATGCCAATACGGTGCAAAGCAGTTTACGTGGTATAAATATGCCTATAGCAAAACATAAAATTACCGCTTTGATAGGTCCGAGTGGTTGTGGTAAAACTACGCTGTTACGCTGCTTCAATCGCATTCACGATTTATACGCGGGCAATATTTACAATGGTAAAATCATTTTTAACGGTCAAAATATACTTGAACCCAAGACAGATTTGATTGATCTGCGCACAAAAATCGGTATGATTTTCCAAAAACCAACTTCATTTCCCATGTCTATCTGGGACAATATAGCATACGGACTAAAACTCAAGGGCATTAAAGCTAAGTCCGAATTGAACGTCAGAATAGAAAAATCTCTAAAAGAAGCCGCTATTTGGAACGAAGTCAAAGATAGACTGAAAAATGACGCCAACGCTTTATCCGGCGGTCAGCAGCAAAGACTTTGTATAGCCCGCGCGATAGCAGTGGAACCGCAAGTACTTTTGTTTGACGAGCCGACGTCCGCACTTGATCCTATCTCAACGCAAGCGGTTGAACAACTTATAACCGAACTTAAAAATAGCGTCAGCATCATAATAGTAACGCACAATATGCAGCAAGCAGCCCGCGTTAGCGATTACACCGCTTTTATGTATCTTGGGGATTTGATAGAGTTAAGTCCCACAAAAGAGCTTTTTATAACCCCGAAAGAGCGTCTTACCGAAGAGTATATCACGGGTAAATTCGGATAATGAGCAACGCTATCATACAACAACAATCTGAAGAACATAAATTACCCAAATGGCGTGAGAAGCTTTTACGATGGATATTGTCTCACCTGTTTCATGAAAAAGAGTTTATGGAGTTTGAGAAGAGA
>JAISGD010000019.1 GCA_031263195.1 Campylobacteraceae bacterium
TGCCGGCTTCGTAAAAAGTTATTTAATATTTTTAGTTTTTCTATTCTTTATTCTTGAATTTTCATTATATCTTTTTTGTTCAATTCTCTTGCTCTTCTTTGGAAGTTTTGTTTTTTATCTGGAACAATCTTTATCTATTCAAAAACTTTGATATTGGGTTTGTTGTATATTTTAACAGTTTAATATCTATATCTTTAGGATTTAAATCATCATCCTTTTATCTCGATGTGTTTTTAATTTGATTTGAAGCGATAAATTAAATTTTATCCTCGTGCATACATTAATAGACTTCATAGCTTTTCCTATTCTTCATTCCAAATCATCTTTTGAAACTCTATCCACGTTAAAGATGTCCTAAATTCTTTGATTTAAGAAGTTGCTTATGTATCTGCTGATGAAGAGCAACTATGTTTAGTAATAATGTGTTTTAGTAATAAAAAATGCCTTGAGACCAATAGAACAATTGATTTGGATGAAATAAATTGTATATCCAATTGTCCAATCCCGTAATTACTCTTGTGTAAGAGCAGATGAAATATTAGATTCGGGAATTATTGGCCGAAGTATGTACGCTTTACTGTATTTAAATTATTATGGATATTTTTCCAATGATTTCAGATTTTCGCAACTTCGCTCATATCCCATGCCGCATGCTTTTTTATAATATATTACAGCTTTTTCAGTATTTTTAACTTCGCTCCTTTGGCTGTAAATATCTCCCAAACTATTACATTCATCTTTACTGTTTTTATCGCATGCTTTTTGTAAATAATATATCGCTTTATTTATATCTTTTGGTACAAAGTTGCTTATAAGAGGGTCTGGAGACATTAGCACGCTTCGATCTGCCATATCAAATGAAACATTGTAAGAGTGTTCGCTGTAAAGATACAAATCGGCTGCAGTCGAACAAAACGATATTTTACCTTCATCGCAATTTTTAGCAGCATATTTTAGTTTATTTACATCGTCACTTATCCAGTGATAATAATTTACAATACGCGAACAAGCCTCTTTATCATTTAATTCATCACATGATTTTTTGTAAAATTTCGCTGCTGTCGCATAATCATAATCGATAGCAGTACCGGGAGATGCATATATATTAGCAAGCCTATTGCATGAATACGCATCGTTTAATGAGCATAATTTTCTAAGTTTTAGTATATCTTGTACATAATTGTTTAAACTTTCCAATGCTTTGCAAGACGCTTCAACCTCTCCTTTGTCGCAGGCTAATTTGTAATATCTTAGGGCGTATACCAAACGAGTTTTATATTTGATATATTCATTTTTATGATAAAGTTTGCCGAGATTATAGCAAGCTTCATAATTATTTTTTTCGCATAATTCCGTAAATATATAAAATGCTTTTGCGATACCATTCTCATAATCATATTTATTTGAGACATACATTGAGGCAATCTCAAAACAACCTTCCATATTACCGTTTTCACATGATTTTTTAAAGTAGGCTATTGTTTCATTGGAACTTTTGTTATCGTTTTTACTCATTTGTCCGATAGTAAAACAGGCTTTTGTATTGTTGTAATTGCAAGCTTTTTGTATATATGTCAAATCATTTGCGTTGTTTGCATCTATATACAAATCGCCGAGATATCGGCAGCTTTGCAAGTGGTTGGCATCACACCCTTTTTTTAAGTAAGTGACAGCCTGAGGTTGGTTTTCATATAAACTTGCAAGAGCGTAACAACTCATGGTGTCACTGCCGTCACATCTTTTGAGTAGAGTATTTTCAGCAGAGTAGTATAATTTTGAGATGCAAATAATCACGGCTGCTAATGTACAAAAAAGCAGTAATTCGATAAGTAATCTTTTTTTCATGTAAACTCCTATTTATTATTTAACTTTTTCTCAAGTCGTTCATACTGCCGGCATGGATTAGTACTGTCCAAATCACATCCTTTTTTGGCATAAAGTAGGGCATTTTGCATATCATTCATATCCTCATAAGTATAACTTAAATAAAAACAGCCATGTTTGTCGTTTTTATCACATGAGATTTTAAGATATTTTTCCGCCAATTTTAAGTCGCGCACCTCTTTCTCTCTATAATATGTCAATCCTGTTTTATAATACCCGTCATCTATCCCGTTTTCGTAAGCTTTTTTGTAATAATACAGAGCTTTTTGCATATCTTTTGGCAATATATCCGGATTTTGCAGATAAACCAATCTATAATTTAAATCATGTTCATATACATGCAAATACAATCTGCCGGCGTTTATGCAAAGATCATACGCTCCTTTGTCGCACGCTTTTAAAGCCGATTTCATTTTATTGACAAGGTCATATTGGTTGTAAGCATAATGAGCCTCTTTGCAAGCTTTTATGTCGTCATATTCATCGCACGCTTTTGAATAATATTGAATTGCTTTGGTTAAATTTTTTTGAATAGTTCTTCCTCTTCTGTAAGTATATGCAGCTTTATTGCAATGTTCAGCCGAGCCGTTATCACATAATTTTTGATTTTCTTCAAGTTGTTTCAACTCTTGTTTGTGCATATCTATGGTATAGCATCCGTATATGTAACCGCCTTCGCAGGATTTCGTAAAATAACTCATTGGATCTGCCACATCGACCACTCCTTCCATATCATAGTTGTTAGCGTTATCATAATATGCCCAACCAGCTCTGTAACAAGCTGCATAATCGTTTTTGTTGCATAATTCATCAAACATTGATAATGCTTTTTTGTAGTTTCTTATATCAACAGGCGCATCATGTTGTGCGTGTATTAAAGCTACATGATAACAGCTGTCTTTATAATCTTTTGCACACAGATCTTTAAAATATGAGAATGATTTGGACAGGTTTTTCATTGTTTCGTTCATATATAAAAGTCCTATCGCATAACACGAGTCCGGCAACTTATAATTGCACGCCAAATCATAATATTTTATGCTGTCATTCAAATTGTCTGCTATGTCGCCTAAATATTTACAACTTTGTACATATTTATTATCGCAAGCTTTTTGTATATATTTTAATGCTTTGAGAGTATCTTTTTTGACTTCATTAATTCCGTTATGGTATGCAAATCCTAAGTCATAACAGCTTGTCATATTACCGTTGTTACATTCTCTTTTATGAGTATTTTCAAAACCAAAATAGAAAAAATTCAGATACGCAATCAATATAGTTACAGTTAGAGTTGCTATCCAAAATATTCGTCTTTTTTTGCTCATGTTTACCCTTTAAAATAATCATTATATTTTACCATAAAAGCAGTTATGACAAAGACGATGTGCTTATTAACAAAATAAATTTCTTTTTGAACAGAAGATTTTGTTTTTAAATATAAAAAACGAAACCTTTTTTGCATAATCTATAATTTTAAAAATAATTTTGATAAAATCTATTTGTTGTGCGCATTAAACTATTTTAATAAAAATACCAAGCTCTTTTACTCATAAAAGATAAAATATGGAAAGTATAAAAACAGAGGAGTATTGCAGCAGGCATTAAAACGGATATGAAAATATTGTTTATAAAGACCAAAAATATAGATATCAAGACAGTTGTGAGATAAATATAGCAAGAGTGATACTTAGAGCGGGATAATTTTATATCACAAGACTTAATTAATTTTATATAATAGCATCAAGTATAGTTGTGCTTAATATATAAATTAATTATTAAGCTCATAATATTTTACTCATTTTATTGACATTCAATGAAAGTTATATTACAATACTAAATTCAAATTTTTAATATTAGAAGAGATAAATTTTTATAGAAGATGAGCAGATTTTTTTAGTTTGGTGTATTCTTGCATTAATAAATTTTTTTTGAGGAGTCAATATGTTGAAGCTTTTTATTAAAAGCTGCGTTTTTGGTATTGTCATCATTGGGTTGACGGGTTGTATCGGCGGTATGCAGTTGGGCGCATCTAGTGCGAAAACAACAGCAACAGGAAGTGCTTCCGGTTCAAACGCTGAAAATGCTGAGAGTGGTCTTGATAGATGCACAGAGTCTTTAGGTACATTGGCGATATATGAAGATACAAATGCCGATTGGTATAGAATATTGCGTTATGATTATAAATTAAGACCCGTCACTCCGGTACTTCGCTTATTAGCACAACAATCAAACTGCTTTGTTGTCGTTGAGCGCGGACGCGCTATGGACAATATGGCGCAAGAACGCGCATTGGCTCAATCAGGCGAGTTACGTTCAACATCCAGTATGGGTAAAGGACAAATGGTTGCAGCGGACTTTACACTTACACCGGAAATATTGTTTAGCGCACAAACTAAAGGTAGTAAAGCTGGTGCCGGTGGAGGCATATCAGGCTTGATAGGAGGAATATTCGGTGAATCCAAAACTACAGAATCGTCTGCTATATTGACACTGATAGAAAATAGATCAGGTGTGCAGGTAGTTGCAGCTGAGGGAAGTGCAAAAAATGTGGATTATAGCGGAGTTGTAGGTTTGCTTGGCGGCGGTTCGAGCGGCGCAGGCGGCGCAGGTATAGGCGGCTATACGAATACTCCTGAGGGTCAAGTTATAGTGGCATCAATGACCGATGCTTTCAATAACTTAGTTCGTGCTGCAAAAAATTATAAAATGCAAACCGTAAAAGGCGGACTTGGAGCCGGTAAGGGCGGATTGCAAATTCAAAAAGACTAACACTAATAAACTCTCCTTTAAATAGGAGAGTTTATTCCTAAACACAAAAAAACGCAAATCTTTTTTTACATATAATCTTATAGCTTTAAATTGAATAATGCTGTTCTTTTAGATATGTTTTAATATAAATATTAAACTTTAGCAAGATTAAAGTCCGCTTCTTTTAGAATATTTTATACAAAAAATGTTAAGTTTCACACCCTTTTATTTGTAAAATGAAATATTTTCATCAATATAAAAAGTTTGTTTTTAGTGCTTTATTTCAAAGCAAATTACTCTACATCAATATAGTAAATCACACAACTTATCAAGACATCTGGAAGTAAAGGACTTATTCTTAAAGTGCGTATATGGAGCGTTAATCAAATGGGACTAAAAATAAGATTGATATGGTAATTTTGTAAATAAAAGAGAATATAATACATTATATTAGAATAGTTTTTGTTTTTATAGTGTAATCATAAAAATTATAACGGCTTTAACTTATGCTTATTGCTCGTTATTTTTTCTAACATATTTTTTATACTATTTATGTTACACTTTAAGGAGTTTTAAGGAGTTGCATATGAAAAAAATTACTTTTTTGATTTGCACGGTAATATTTATGGGTATGGGTTTAAATTTGGTATATGCTGATAGCGCTCAAGATATATATAAAATAAAAAATAGAGGCGTGCTTGTAGCTGGTGTCAAAACAGATATGGAAAAATTTGGTTACAAAGACCCAAAAACAGATAACATAGACGGTTTTGAGATAGATATAGCAAGAGCGATAGCGAAAAAGATTTTTGGCGATGCTAATAAGCTTGAGTTGATTCCGGTTACAACGCAATCAAGAGAGTATCTGCTCTATAGCGGCAAATTGGATATTATTGCCGCTACTTTTACTATAACAACGCAAAGAGAACAGTTTTATAATTTTTCACCGCCATATTATACGGATGGTTTGGCTTTGATGGTAAGAAAAGATTCGAATATCAAATCACTTAAAACATTAAACGGTAAAAGTATCGGTACGGTTTATGGTACGACATCAAGAGCTGTTTTACGCGAAGTTGCCGAGCAAAGCAGTATGAAGTTTAAGTTTTTCAGTTTCGGTGCATACTCTGAGATAAAATCAGCGCTTGCTTCGTCGGCAGTAGACTGTTTTGTGGCCGATAAGTCTATACTTTCTCAATATATTGATGATAGTATGATGATTTTGGATGATACGCTCTCTGCTGAAAATTATGGTATAGCTTCTTTAAAGGGCGATACACAACTTGGGGAGGTTGTGAATGAAGTCATAAATGAGCTCAAAAGCTCAGGTGAACTTTCTAAACTTGCCAAAAAATGGAATTTGGAGTAGATTTTCACATTTCCATCAAGGCTGATAAAAGCTTGTCTATCTCTTCTTTTGTGTGTGTGAAATGCAGAGTTATCCTTACCCAACCAGGTTTTTTACCAAAATCATCATCATCTTTGAGCCTCAACAAGTCATGTCCGTACGGACCTGCACAATTACAGCCTGCGCGTACCTGAATATTGTATTTGTTGCTTAAAATTTTTGCTGCGTCATATGGGTTCATATTCTGTATATTGAGAGAAAAAATTGGCAGCTTCTCTTGCATATGATTGCAATAAAGATTTACGTGTGCCATTTTTTTGATATTGGAACCAAAATAGTATCTAAGTTCGCGCTCTTTTTGCGCAATGACATCAAGTCCTATTTGATCTCTTAGTTCATATGCCAAAGATGCTCTGATAAATTGTAAAATTCCGGGTGTTCCGGCACTCTCTCTTATTTCAAAATTGCTGCTGTACCGCTGTGAAGTACGCGATACATACTCCACTGTGCCGCCTCCGACAAATGTAGGTATGAGAGAGTTTTTGCACAACTCTTTTTTGATGATTAAAAGTCCTGAGCTCCCAACTCCGCCTAAAAGTTTATGAGGAGAGAGAAAAAGAGCGTCATAAAAATGAGAATCTATATTCATATGCGCACTTGCCGCCGCTCCGTCAAGCGCTACTATGCCGCCGTAATTTTTGACAAGTTTATATATCTCTTTATAATCGCTCAAAATACCCGTAACATTTGAAGCGACGCTGAAAGATGCTATTATTTCGCGTCCTTTATTAGCTTTTAGGATATTTTGGAGTACGTTCAAATCAATATTTTCGTTTTTATCTAACGGTATTCTTATAAGTTCGCACAGAGCTTCACGAAAACTTACTTCATTTGAATGATGTTCGTATGGACCAATCAATACGAGCGGGAGCTTAAGAGGCATGATATTGAGTCTATTTTTAGTAGCCGGCGGTATATAAAGCCCCATTAACTCTTGAAATCGTTTAATCGCTTCTGTTGAACCATTGCCGCAAGGTATGATATAAAACTCTTCACCGACATCCAGTGTTTTGTGCAGACTGTGTCTCGCATTTTCATAATATTCAGCTGTTTTAATAGCATTTGACGATACTTCCGAATGCGTATTTGCGTATGTTTTCAAAATCGTCAATATTTTTTCTTCTATGGGCATATATGCTTGCCCTGAAGCGGTATAATCAAAATATAAAATATTATCGGCGCGAATAATACCGGCGCGAATTTTTTGCAAAATCATATCCTTTTAAAAAAAGAGAATTATACTCCAAAAAAGGTTAAATTTTATGCAAAAAAGTCGCCCGTTTTTTAATTATATAAAAGCGCGCGCGGCATTAATAAGCGCTAACATACTCACTCCCACATCGGCAAATACTGCTTCCCACATCCCGCTCACTCCTGCAACACCAAGAATCATTAAAATGACTTTGACGCTGATAGCAAAGATGATATTTTGCCATGCTATATTTGTGGTTTTTTTAGCTAATTTAATGGCAGTTACAACCTTTTGCGGGTTAGAACTCATCAAAATCACATCCGCAGCTTGCGCTGTTATATCATGTCCGGATGTTGCAAACGCTATGCCAACATCAGCACGAGAGAGTGAGGGAGCATCGTTGATACCGTCTCCGACAAATATAAGTTTTTTATTTTTTGGTAAATTACTTGATAAAGTTTCTATTTTTTCTACTTTTTGAAGCGGTAAAAGTTCAGTGAATACTTCACTTATGCCAAGCTCTTTAGCTATTTTCTCACCGATATTTTTGCTATCTCCCGTTAACATAGCTATGCGTTTTATGCCGATTGTTTTGAGATTCTGTATAGTCTTAAAACTCTTATTTTTTATCTCATCCGTACTTACAATATATCCGGCGTAAATCCCGTCTATCGCCGCATATACGATACTTCCTGCATCGGAGGCTTTTTTATAAGAAACAGCGTATTTTTCCATTAGCCTCTCGCTGCCAACCAGAACCATTTTACCATTAATTACAGCCTTCACGCCAAATCCCACAATCTCCTCGTGACTCTCAATCAACTCTTGGTTTATCTCTTTACCGTATATTTTGAGTATGGAGTGAGCTACGGGATGACGTGAAAAATTCTCGGCATATGCGCAAAAATGCAGCAAATCATCTTTGCCAAAGCCGTTTGCAGCTTCTATTTTTGTGACTCCGAACTCTCCTTTTGTGAGAGTACCTGTTTTATCAAAAACGACAATATTTGTGTTACTTAAAGATTCAAGATAGTTACCTCCTTTGATAAGTATGCCGTGTCTTCCGGCACTGCCCAGACCGGCAAAAAAACTAAGCGGCACAGAGAGTACCAGAGCGCATGGGCAAGAGATGACAAGAAAGATTAAAGCGCGGTATATCCATACGTCAAACTCAGCGCCCAGCAATAAAGGCGGCAGAGTTGCCAATAAAACAGCACAGGAGACGACTATAGGCGTATAAATTTTCGCAAATTTTGTGATAAATCGCTCAGTTTCAGCCTTTTTCTTACTTGCGTTTTTAGTAAATTCCATGATCTTTGAAATAGTAGAATCTTTAAATTCACTTGTTACCTCAATGTATAAAAGTCCGTTTTTATTAATAGAACCGGATAGTATCTGCGAACCTTTTGTCACCTCTTTTGGTATTGACTCGCCGCTTAAATTTGACATATCCAAAAATGATTCACCGCTTACTACAATACCATCAAGTGGCACTTTTTCACCGGCTTTGACAACTATAACGCTGCCCTTTTTGACCTCTTTCGGAGCGACTTTTATTATTTTGCTATCCTGCTTTAAATTTGCAAAGTCCGGTTCCAAGTCTAAAAGAGCCGAAATGGATTTAACGGAGTTATTGACGGCACGCTCTTGCAACCACTCTCCTGCTTGATAAAAGAGCATGACGGCTATACCCTCCGGATATTCACCTATAGCGAATGCACCTATAGTAGCGGCACTCATTAAAAAGTTTTCATCAAAGAGATTTTTGCGTTTTTGTATATTACTGAGCGCGCGCAGCAGTACATCAGCACCTATCAAAAGATAGCTTGTTAAAAAAAGAGTAAGTTTTAAGCTGTTTTCAATATTTGTTAATAGACAAAATGAAAATAGTAATGTGCCTACTGCTATCCTTATCTTTTTGAAATCTTTTTTTTGGTGTCCGCTGTGACATGAACAAGCGATATGTTTTGTATTTTCCATCGTTAGATCTCCTTTATGTGGTGAAACGCTTGGTCAAATATATTTTTAATATGTTCGTCGTCTAACGAATAAAAAACTATTTTGCCGTCTTTTTTATATTTAACCAGTTTTGCCTGTTTTAAAACCCGCAATTGATGAGAAATGGAGGATTTTGTCATACCAAGCAGTGCGGCTATGTCGCATACGCACATTTGATGTTGAAAGAGAGCATAGAGGATCTTTACTCTTGTCGAATCGCCGAAAACTTTAAAAAGTTCAGCCAGATCAAATAGTATCTCATCATCAGGCATTCTGTTTTTGACTATGTTTACGATATCTTCATGTATGATATTGCAGTCGCATCTATCTTTAAAATTATCTGTTTGCACCATATTTTGAAACCTTTATAATTATAGTTGAACAATTGTTCAACTATAATTATAAGGAAATATTCTCAAAAAGTCAAGAGCAGTTTTTTATCTGGAAGCGAACAGTTTGGCAATAGCTTAAGTCATTAACATAGTAGCTGTCATTTCAGGCAAAATAACTAAAAGTAACGGAGTTGTCGAAAATTAAAAGAGGTGGGATTTGATTTTATGAATTGCTATACATTGACAGTAGAAAAATAACTTTTGCCAAGCTTGTAATAATATATTTTATCGTCGAAATACAAAAATCAAAATATGAAGATAAACCTGTTTTTATTTGAGTGTTTGGGAGTTTATAGTTTTTTAGATACATATTTTTTTGCGGACACTTTATTGAAATGGCGAAAGAGATGCACGGTTGATGTATATTGTCGTAAAAAAGCTTTGCATTATTTGGTTTGCGCTTGACCTTTAAAAGAAAGAGTGCAATAAAAGAGTTTAATGATTTTGAATTTACTTGGTTTTGCCATTCTTGATACACGAGAAATCCTTACATACATAACATATGAATGCCAAAATGGATTTAGGTTGCATTATCGTACTAAAACGGAGTGGAGTTTGCCATCTTCAATCATGCCTATTACTATATCTTTGAAGATCGGTGCGGCGGATTGTGAACCGAAATAGTTACGGTTTGGTTCTATGACCAAAACTCCTATGGTAAATTTTGCTCCGTCATCATCATTAGCAAAACCTATAAATGAGCTGTTATAACGTTTATGATAGACGCCGCCTTGAGCTATTTGCGCTGTGCCTGTTTTACCGCCGACGATTACGCCATCTACAAAAGCTTTTATACCCGTACCTTCCTTGACGGTTTCTATGAGTGTTTTTTGCACTATAGTGGCTATATTTTCGCTGATAACTTTTACGGGTTCGTCATTTTTTATATCGTGTCTGATATTTTGTTTGTCTATGACATAACTTGCAATTTTTGGATTGACCATTAAGCCGTTATTATTGAAGACATTAAAAGCTTTTATAAGCTGTAAAAAATTAACATTGAGTGAGTAACCGTATCCGATGGTACTGCGAATGGTTTCTTTGGTAAAATCATTGACAGACGGCATTTCGCCCGCGTTTTCATATGCCAAATCTATACCTGTTTTGCTGCCAAGTCCAAATGATTTTAAACCGCTATAATACGGTTCGGGTTCCATTTTTTGAGCAAGTTGCGCCATGCCGATATTTGACGAATAAACTATGACATTTTTTGCACTTATCCATTCGGACTCAAAGCGATGTTCATCGGCAATAGTATATTTGCCCATAGAGTATTTACCTCCATAAGTACGTACTATATCGTTAGGAGTTGCTTTACCGCTTTTTAAAAGCAATGCGTAAACTATCGGTTTCATAACCGAGCCCGGTTCATAAGCATATTCGGCGGCTTGGATATTTAAATATGGATATTCCTCTTTTTTGAAAGAGTTGACATCATATCTATTGGAACTGGCAAGCGACAGGATTTGACCTGTACGGCTATCCATGATTACTGCGATAATCTCTTTTGCCTCAAGACGTTTTTGATGCAAGTCAAGCTGCCGCTCAATCATTTTTTGAAGTTTTAAAGGTATGGAGAGTTGGATATTTTGTCCGTTAATTGGTTCTTTAACTTTAACTTTTTTGTTTAAAATGATAGAGTTTATTGCATCTCTATAACCCACGATATATGAGTCTTGCGCAAAGCTTAGCCTGTCCTCGTAAAAGCGTTCTATGCCTTTTACACCCTCCCTTCTTGTAATGGTATCTTGCTCAATTTTACGCACATATCCTACTATTGGAGCGAGCGTATCTTTGTATGGGTAAACTCTAAGTTCGCCGCTTTGAATGATATCCATGCCATGCAAAAATACAATACCGTTTGGCTTGGTATAGCTTTTGAATACGCCGAGTTTTAAAAGTTTGCCGGCAAGAGATTGTAAATGTTCCGCATTTTTGGAGTCTATGCCATATGAAAGGGTAACGCTGCTATTATCGTTATCTATAATTTTTCTCACTCTGTCTTCATTGTCGTTTGTATACAGGCAGTAGAGCTTGATAAAAAGTTCTTTTTTTTCAGGATCAATATTTCTTGTATCTACAACAACTTTATAGAGTCTTTGACTGTTGGCGAGCATATAATTATCTGCGCTTAAAATAGAACCTCTCAGGGACATTTTAGCGTCACTTGTTTGGAGATTCGGCGAGCGTAAATCTATGCTTGACCAATACAAAAGCGTAGCTACAAATACAATAAAGCCCATCGTAACAAATATAAAAAAAGTGAGAAATTTTGACTTGACTTCGTCTCTCATGAAATAACTATCCAATGAATTAAAGTGAGATTATATAAAATTTTTCATAAAAATCAGTTTTTAAACCATTTTTTAGTAGAATTTTGCACTAAAAATAGTAAAAGAGGAATGTATGACAGCGGATAAAACGCTTTTTGCACTATGCGCTTTTTGCGTATTTGTCAGCATTGTAGCTTCGTATTCGCTTTCTGCTTATATAGCGGTACGCTATGCGGATTCATACCATTTTTTCATTAGGCAGTTTTGTGTTGGTATGGTTGGTATCGGCGTTATGTGGGCTCTTTCACGCTTAAATCCGGATAGATATATAACGATTATTGGCTTTGGGATATTTTTTTTATGCCTTTTAACTATGGGCTTTATGCACTATCTGCCCGAACATTTGGTAACATCTGTGGGGGGGGCGAAGCGTTGGATAAAATTTCCACTCTTTTCGTTTGCGCCTGTTGAGTTTTTTAAAGTAGGCTTTGTCTTTTTTTTAGCATGGAGTTTTGCAAGAAAGATAAATCCTGGACAAAAAACATTCAAAGAAGAAGTATTTGTACTGTTGCCTTATCTGGGTGTTTTTTTGATTGTTATATATTTGATAGCCGTTATGCAAAACGATATAGGACAGGTTATTGTGCTTGCCCTTACGCTTGCTGTAATGGCGTATTTTGCGGGAACAAGTTTTAGGTTTTTTTCATTGGCAATACTCTTTTCTGCGATAATATTCGTACTTGTTGTAGTAAGTTCGGAACGCAGGATAATGCGTATAAAAATATGGTGGGCTTCCGTGCAAAATTTTATCTTATCGTTTTTTCCGGACAGTATCGCGAATATCTTAAGAGTAGAGAATGTTCCGGACCCGTATCAGCTTTCTCATTCGCTAAATGCCATTAAGCATGGCGGATTGTTCGGCGAAGGTATTGGAAATGGGCTTGTGAAGCTTGGTTATCTGGGAGATGTTCATACTGACTTTGTGTTAAGTGGGGTTGCTGAAGAGATAGGAGCTATCGGTGTTGTCGGTATCACTTTAGTTATTTATGTTATTGTATATCGGATATTCAAAATCTCAAGCAGGTCATCGGATCGCGTGTATCAACTCTTTACATTGGGTATAGCCATGCTTATTATTTTTTCATTTTTGATGAACGCTTATGGCGTTACTTCCATCACGCCTGTCAAGGGCATCGCAGTACCATTTCTAAGTTACGGCGGAAGTTCGCTGTTTGCTACTTGTATAGGAATAGGAATGGTTTTAATGATCAGTAAAAAGGCGGATTTAAAATGATAGCAATAACAGGCGGCGGTACCGGCGGACATCTTAGTATAGCTAAAGCGATAGCCGAGGAGTATAATAAAATAGGCATTAAGCCGCTTTATATAGGCTCTACAAACGGACAGGATAAGAGTTGGTTTGAAGATAGTCCGCTTTTTTATAAGAGTATTTTTTTACCTTCATACGGTGTTGTCAATCAAGGATTTTCAGGCAAAATAATATCCGTTTTAAATATTATAAAACTCTCTTTTAAAGTGAGAAAAATATTGAAACAAGAGAATATTACAAAAGTCTTTTCTGTTGGCGGTTATTCATCGGCTGCCGCATCGTTTGCGGCAGTTTTAAGTGGCACGGCACTTTTTATACATGAACAAAACGCTTATATGGGTAGACTAAATAGAGCAATTGCCCCTTTTGCTAAAGAGATTTTCAGCTCTTACGACAAAAATTCAAAAGTCAAAGATTATCCCGTGAACGATGAGTGGTTTAGGCTGCAAAAAAAGCGTGATAAACTAAAAAGTATAGCTTTTTTGGGAGGCTCTCAAGGCGCGAAATTTATCAATACTTTAGCGTTGGAAACAGCTTCATGGCTTAATGAGAACGGTATAAAAATCATCCATCAAACGGGTAAAAATGAGTATGAAAAAATAAAAGAATTTTATAAGCAAGAGGACATCAGGGCCGATGTTTTCGCATTTTATTCGCCGCTGTGTGATAAACTTAAAAATGTTGATTTTGCCGTTGCACGTTCCGGTGCCGGCAGTATGTGGGAGTTAGCCGCGGCTAAAATCCCGGCTGTTTTTATACCGTATCCGTATGCTGCAAACAATCATCAGTACCTAAATGCCAGAGTATTGGAAGACAAAAATGCCGCTATTGTTGTAAAACAGGACGATATGGATACAAAGACTCTCATATCCGTCTTGTGCGGCGCGGATATAGCCTCTTTGAATAACGCGTTAAAGAGTGCTATAGAACCAAACGGCGCGAAGAAGATAGTGGAGATAATAGAGGGCTATGATAGAATTTGATGTATTTTGGCTGTTTTTGTTAACATCTATAGCGTTAGCACTGGCTCCCGGACCTGACATATTATTTGTCATAACGCAAGGAGTTACAAGGGGTGCTAAAGCTGCCATTACTTTAGCGTGCGGTTTATCTTTCGGTATTATTGTTCATACTGCGCTTGCTGCGCTTGGCGTTTCAGTTATCTTTAAAACTTCGCCGACGGCATTTTTTATTTTAAAAATTATTGGTGCGGCATATCTGTTTTATCTATCTTATCAAGCTTTTGTCCACAGAGATGAGATTGTGCGCATAAAGACTGAAAAAAATAGAAAAAATTTGAGTGCGAAGGGGCTTTTTATAAGAGGTTTTTTTATGAATGTGTTAAATCCCAAAGTCATACTTTTTTTCCTGGCTCTATTTCCGCAGTTTGTGAGAGAACAAAACGGACTTGTGGTGCTTCAAATGGCGCAGTTGGGATTTATTTTTATGTTGAGCGCACTTAGTGTTTTTATATTAGTTGGTGTTTTAGCCGATAGAGCCTCAAAGACGCTCATGAATAACCGCAAATTTGCTAAATTTGCCAATCTTTTAACGGCTTGCATATTTTTGGCAATAGGGATAAAATTAGCGCTTTCTCAAGCATAATTATGTGATTTGACGTGCTTTGATGATTTTATTAAATAAAAACAGCTCTACAAAAACTATAACAAATTCGGCTATCGGCATAGTAATCCAAACACCGTAAACTCCGATATAAAATGGAAGTATTAAAACCATCGGAACAATAAGTCCGAAAGTTCTTATAAGTGCTATTACCGTTGAGATTTTACCTTTTGAAAAAGATGTAAAAAGAACTGATATAAGGATATTTGTACCGCTTAAAAGATATTTAAATGTAAAAATTATGAAGCCTATTAGCGCGATATCGTATAAAGCAGCATTGTCTTGGCTAAAAACTTTTACTATATCAGACGAGAATAATAACATCGCCAAAACCGTCAAAAGCGATAAAATAGCTATCGTGATAAAACCTTTTTTTAAAATATACTCTATCCTTTGCCGATTTTGCGCCCCAAAATTAAAGCTTACGACAGGTGCGATACCGACACAATAACCAAGAAAAATAGAGTTAAATACATACTCCATATAAGCTATAATCGTAGCTGCCGCTACTCCTGTTTCTCCTAAAAGTCTTAGCATGGCATGGTTAAATAAAAATGCTATGACGCCTGTAGCCAAAAAATTTACCAACGCTGATGAGCCGTTTATGCTGCTTTGTCTGATAATTTTAAAATTCCATTTAGGGATCGTGAAACAGAGCGTTTTTTTCGGATTTAAAAAAAATATAATTCCCATAATAGTCGGAATAGCACTGCTTATTACTGTTCCATATGCGGCACCCTCTATGCCCATATCAAACCAAACTATAAATATGTAATCCAGTATTATATTTGTAAATCCCGCGCTTAAAACCGCAATCAAACCCATTTTAGGTTCTCCTGCTACAATAAAAAAGCTCTGAAACAGAAATTGTCCCATAAATACCAAAAGTCCGAACAGTATGATTTGAAAGTAACTTTTCGCGTAAGGCATCAGGATTTCCGTTGCTCCAAGCCAATCTAATATCTCGTTCATAAAAATAGAACCGATCAGTATGTCGATAAGTGATATAACTAAAAGTACAATAGATATCATAGAAAAATCGCTGTTAGCCTCTTCATGTTTTTTCTGACCCATTTTTTTGGCTATAATGGCGCTGCCTCCTACGCCGAACATTGTACCTGTTCCCATGAAGAATAAAATAGCCGGCATAACTATATTTATTGAAGCAAAAGCGTCTATATTGACAAAACGGGCTACAAAGATACCGTCTACGATTGAGTACAGGGATTCAAAAAGCATCATTACCATTGTCGGTAACGCAAATAAAAATAGTGTTTTGGTGTTAAAATCTTTCGATAGATTGTTTTTTATCATATTGGTACTTTATTGATTTTATCTGTAATTATAGTATAGAACAGCAAATACAAACATAAAAGAATGCGGAAAATACGGGAGAAGCGTTTGTTGATGTTAAAAACCGCCACTGTAAAAATAAGCCGATTTTTATATTGACGAAGTAGAGATGCGTGATTTTGTAAACTGTAACGATAGAAGTTACAATCTAAAAATCGAACAAGTGGTACGCCCGAAGAGATTCGAACTCATGACCTTCTGAACCGCAATCAGATGCTCTATCCAGCTGAGCTACGGGCGCACTTAAAATTAAGGAAATAATTATAACCATATTTTCTTAAATTATTATTTTTTGGTGTACCGCGGATACAGTGTTGGATTTTTGAAAATTTCGTAAACCATATATGCGAATGCCAATTTATAAAGTTACGGGAATTATAGAGAATGATATTTTTAAATAAAATATTTAATTATATTAAAAGATAAAACAAATATAAGCTATTAATTTTTCACTTATATAGTTGTATATCTAAGTCTATTTAAAGGCTTTGTATATCTATTATTTTTATTTTATAGCAAATAAAAAGGCTATTTTTACTATTTTTTGAAGCAACACAATAGTTTTATTTTTGACCATAATAAAAAATAAATAAAGTTATTAATATTTTACGGTAAAACTTTATAGTTTACTGTAACTATTCCGCTCTACTATACTTTAATATTTTCTTGGATATAATATCAAATAAACTTGAAAAATAAAAGCTTTAAAATAGCTATTTTACGCTAGTAAAACCAGTTTGCGCAAGAGAAGAAGAGTCTAAAACACTTAATTCAAAATTAAGTTATTTTGACATGTGATTTATGTCGGAGTGACGAATTACCCCTTTCGTCATTCCGCCTTGAATCATATCAGTATTTCATACTTGACTGATGTTTATAACATCCATACTCTTTTATCTGAAAAATGAATCGGATTCTTTACGAGGATAGATACAAAAAGGCTTGTCTTGCATAGTACTTGGACGTATTTAAATATAAGTTTAAATCTATATAAAAGCGGCTATAAAAATTATCATAATGAAATAGCGATTATTTTACAGAATAAAAATTGTCCGAAAATAATCAAATGAATAAAAAGCGCGATTTATCAGACGAATTTTTTGCTTAGAATTAAGTACTTATTTGGCTGTATTATCACATACTATTTGAATAGTTTTGAGCCATTCTTGTTGTTCTATAGATAGCGACAGTTCCGGATTGCCCGATATGTCAAGGCGTAAAAGTTTGAGCTTTGTAATCTCCTGAGGCAAGCTTTTGAGTTTATTGGTGCTTATGTCCAAATATTTCAAATTTTCAAGATTAGAGATAGAGCGCGGCAGGGCTTCTAATTGATTATTGGCAAGGTTGAGTTTTGACAGGTTACTAAGAGCACCTATTTCCTCGGGTAAATCCAGTAAAATATTGTCGCACAGATTGAGGCTTTGCAGGTTTTTCAGCGCGCCGATTTCGGAAGGCAAGTGCATAATACGGTTGATATTTTGGATATTTATTATATTATTACCAGCTTCAAACTCTGACAAACTCTCAAGCTCGCTTATCTCTTTTGGAAGTGATGAGAGTTGATTGTTTTGAATATTGAATTTTGTCAATTTTTTCAATCGTCTTATGGTTTTTGGAAGCTTTTGTATGAAGTTGTTTGACAAATTTAACTCTTCCAAATCTTCAAGCTGTCCTATATACTGTGACAATTCCGTAATCTCATTTTCATATAAAAAGAGCTTTTTTATAGCTTTGGCTTTGAACATTTCGGGCGGAAGTATTTTAATGTGGTTACTGCCGAGGTCAAGCAGTATTAAATTTTCAAGATTACCTATATCTTGCGGTATAAACATCAATTGATTATGGCAAAACAGGATAGTATGAAGGTGCGCAAGATAGCAAATCTCGGACGGTAATTCGCTGATAGCATTGTATGAGGCGTCAAGAAAACGGAGATTTTTTAGATTGCTTGTTTCACGCGGCAGGATTTGTAGTTTGTTGTCTTTGACATTTAACGAAGTGATAAGTCCCAAAAAGAAAAGTTCCCGAGGGAGTTCTGCGATACCAAAACGCGATAGATTTACATCTCTTAATATAAGCAGTTTTTGTTTGTCGCGCGGGAGTCCGCGTTCACACTTAAACCTTATGTCATAGTAGAGTTCATTTATGCCATGTTGATTAGCCCATGATAAAAGTCTGTCAAAAAAGGCATTTGCTATATTTGAGATTTCTGCTTTTTTTTCATTTTTTTTTGGCAGCAACTTTTTGATTTTATCGAAAAAACTGTCTAACATAAATCACTTCCTGCATTTGTAATGTCCTATTCTATCATAATTTATTTTTTTTAACAAAGATTCAGTACTGTCTAAATATATCGCTTGACATGTTAAAAAAGAGAAAAAACCGAAAAATAGACAATGAAGTAAAATCACTTTAAAACTATTTAGATAAAATATTGGGATTTTTTTATAGGGAAACTAAATGGATATACGGGAAGAGTTTTTAAAATTTTTTGAAAAAAAAGGACATAAGATAATATCAAGTGCTCCATTGGTGCCCGACGATGAGAGTTTGCTTTTTACAAATGCAGGTATGGTACAATTTAAGAGTATATTCACAGGCGAAATGCCTGCGCCAAAACCGCCGAAAGCGGCAAGCTGTCAAACTTGCATAAGAGCAGGCGGAAAGCACAACGATCTTGACAATGTCGGTTATACCGCACGCCATCACACGTTTTTTGAAATGCTTGGTAATTTTTCGTTTGGAGATTACTTTAAAGAAGAGGCTATTTCACATGCATGGGAGTTTGTGACGGGAGTTTTGAAATTACCGAAAGAGAAGATTTGGGTAACCGTACACAGTTCGGATGATGAAGCGGAAGCTATCTGGTTACAGTATCTGGATAAAAGCAAGATTTTGCGTTTAGGTGATAAAGATAATTTTTGGCAGATGGGCGATACGGGACCGTGTGGACCATGCAGCGAAATATTTATAGACCAGGGCGAGGAACATTTTAACAGTAGTGAAGATTATATGGGCGGTGATGGAGACAGGTTTCTTGAGATTTGGAATCTTGTTTTTATGCAATATGAAAGGGGAGTAGATGGTAAATTAACACCGCTTCCAAAGCCATCAATAGACACAGGAATGGGGCTTGAGCGTGTTACGGCGATAAAAGAGGGTAAATTTAATAATTATGAGAGTTCGCTTTTTATGCCGCTTATTGATGAGGTTGCTAAACTTTGTAACAAACCTTATGCGAGCGAAGAGGGGGCAAGTTATAGAGTTATAGCCGATCATATTCGTTCAGTTGTGTTTTTACTCGCTCAAGGGGTCAATTTTGACAGAGAGGGCAGGGGATATGTTTTAAGACGTATTTTGCGCCGAGCTGTAAGACATGGTTACCTTTTAGGGCTGAAAGAGCCGTTTATGTATAAACTTGTAGAACCTTTGATAAAACTAATGGGTAAACACTATGGATATTTAAATCAGAAAAAAGAGGCTATAAAAGAGCAAATTTTTCTTGAGGAGGAGAGGTTTTTTGCTACTATTGCATCCGGGCTAGAACTTTTTGAAGATGAGCTTAAAAGGACAAAAGAGGAATTCAGCGCTGATGTAGCTTTTAAGCTTTACGATACTTTTGGTTTCCCGCTTGACTTGACGCAGGATATGTTAAAAAGCAACAATATAATTGTTGATACTGTGCGGTTTGACGAATTGATGAACGAGCAGAAAAAACGGGCTAAAGCTTCGTGGAAAGGAAGTGGCGATAAGGCTGTACACGGTGACTTTAAAGAGCTTTTAAACAGTTTTGGACTCAATAAATTTGTAGGATATGAAAGTGAACGTGTTACTTCTAAGGTTTTAGCGGTTTTAAGTGAGGATTATAAAAAAATAGACACTTTAGATACATATAAAAAAGGGTGGGTTTTTTTGGAAAATACTCCTTTTTATGCACAAAGCGGTGGACAGTGCGGCGATAAGGGTGAGCTTTTAGGAGTGGGCGAAGTTATAGATACGCAAAAGTTTTTTGATTTAAATCTCTCTTTGGTAAACGCTAAAAAAGCTATTCAAGTCGGCGATATAGTGGAAGCCGTAGTTTCAAAAGATAGAATAGAAATCTCCAAACATCACTCTGCTACACATCTTTTGCATAGTGCATTAAGGGCTGTTTTGGGTTCTCATGTAGCGCAGGCAGGTTCTTTAGTGGAAGCCGGACGGCTTAGATTTGACTTTTCGCATCCAAAGGCGATGAGTGTTGAAGAGTTAACTAAAACAGAGCGATTTGTAAATGAAGCGATATTAAAGGCGATAGAAACTAAAACGGAGATTATGAGTATAGATGATGCTAAAAACAGCGGCGCAATTGCACTTTTTGGCGAAAAATACGGAAGTAAAGTTCGCGTGGTGAGTTTTGAAGATACGAGTATAGAGTTTTGTGGCGGTATACATGTAAAAAACAGCGGCGTTATAGGTAGTTTTTTTATAACAAAAGAGAGTGGCGTTAGTGCGGGAGTAAGACGTATTGAGGCTGTGTGCGGAAATGCTGCATTGGAGTTGGTACGCACATGGAGAAGCGAACTTGGCATGATAAGAGAGAGTTTGAAATCCAAAGAGGCTTTAATTGGTATAGAGAGACTAAAAAATGAGATAAAAGAGCTAAAATTTAAAATCTCATCACTTGAAGAAAGCGGTAACGATAAAAAATTTACAGGCACTAGTATAAATGGTGTAGAGGTTATCATAGATGAGTTGCAATCCGGCGATATAAAAAAGAGTATAGATGAGTTAAAAAACCAAAAAGAGCGTGTCGCTATTCTTCTGTTTCAAAGTAGCGGCGACAAGGTTACAATAGCCGCAGGCGCGAAAAACTGTGTTTTGAAAGCCGGCGCATGGATAAAAGAGATAGCTCCTATAGTTGGCGGCGGCGGCGGCGGAAGGGATGATTTCGCGCAAGCAGGCGGCAAAGATGCTTCAAAAATCAAAGAAGCTAAAGATTTGGCATTAAAATATGCCATTGCAGCACTGGAGCAGTAATTGAAATTTAAAGAGTTTACGCAGGATTAGAGTGCAAATGAAAAAAATAATAGCTTTGGGTTCTTCATCGTCTACAAGAGTAAAAATTTTGAAAAATGCCGGTATAGCTTTTGTTCAAAGAAGTTTGGATTTTGATGAGAGCGGTATTAAAAGTATAAATGCATATGATTTTACATATGAGATAGCTAAAGGTAAAGCGACTCATTATCTGAAAACGTATCCTTTTGATATGCCTTTTCTTGTCGCTGATACTGTTGTGGCAGTTTGCGGTAGACTTCTTGGAAAAGCACGCGATATAAATGAGGCGCGTGAAATGCTCTCTTTACAAAGCGGCAGCAGTATTTCAATTATTACTTGCATGATATATAAGAGTTTGAAATCGGAGCTTACCGACTTGTCATCAACTTTATATGAATTTGATAGATTTAAAAGTGATGATTTGGAAACTTATCTTGAAAGCGGTGAGTGGCAAGGTAAAGCCGGCGCTTGCATGGTGGAGGGCTTTTGTAAACCGTATATTAAAAAGTCTATTGGACTTGAGAGTACCGCAATGGGGTTAAGCCTTGAGCGATTATTGCCATTTTTGGAGCTTGAAGATGGTGGAGTGTAAAAAGCTCAGAATTTTAAACGGCAAAAAAGAGCTTTTAAATATACAATTCAAACTAAGCGGTTCGCTCTCTTTTGTGGGACAAAGCGGAAGCGGTAAAAGTCTGACTTTAAAAGCGATTTTAGGGCTTTTGCCAAATAGTCTTATATGCGAAGCAGAATTTAATGCTGATTTTCGTATGGAGGCGGGAAGTACGATAAGTTTCGTACCTCAAAATCCTTTTACCGCGCTATCGCCGATGACGAAAATATCAAAGCAGTTTTTTGCATCTAAAATTAAGCAAAAAGAGTGTATAAATATGGTGGGATTGGATGAGGAGTTATTGGATAGATTCTCCAGTGAACTTAGCGGAGGGCAGTTACAACGTGTAATTATTGCGATGGCATTGGCAAAAAATCCGAGACTTTTACTGCTTGATGAGCCTACGACTGCTTTGGATTTTGATATGAAAGAGAGAGTTATCGCTTTGTTGGAAGAGTTGCATAAAAAGATAGGTTTTGAGATGATTTTTGTAACACACGAGTTGTTTTTGGCAAAAAGAGTTTGCAAAGAGTGCATTGTATTAAAAAATGGTATAGTTGTAGAAAGAGGAGCAAGCGAGAAGATTTTTAACTCCCCGACATGTGAATATACAAAAGCGCTTTTAAATGTAGGATTTGAAAATAGGAGTTTCAGGCAATGAGTGGAAATATGCAAGAGTCGAAAAATAGTGGTAAAAAAAGTACTATTGTAACATCTTTTGTTATGATAATACGTATTTTAAAGTACTGTGTGCAAAGCAATAAGCGAATCATTATCGCCGGTTTAGTAGTGATTTTAGCAGCGTTTTGCATATTTGCCGTTAATATTTATCAAAATGCCTATTATCAAGCTTTTGGGCTTATTAATTATTACCCCAAGCTTACAACACAGTTTTTTGATAGAAACGGTGAATTGGTAGCGAACTACTTTGAAGATGAAAATAGATTATACGCGGAATTTGAAGAGATACCATATCGTATGGTAGAGGCGCTTGTGGCTATTGAAGATACAGTCTTTTTTGAACACGAGGGAATAAATGTAGAGGCAATTTTTAGAGCAACCCTCAAAAATATAAAAAGTATGAAGTTTTCCGAAGGGGCAAGCACATTGACGCAACAGCTTGTGAAAAATACGCTTCTTACGCGCGAGAAGACGTTCAAAAGAAAATTGAACGAAGCGCTAATTGCGCTT
Organism: Campylobacteraceae bacterium; assembly: GCA_031263195.1. GTDB lineage: Bacteria > Campylobacterota > Campylobacteria > Campylobacterales > Campylobacteraceae > JAIRKW01. The sequence continues at coordinate 23,037 of JAISGD010000019.1, forward strand.
ATCATAGAGCGAAATTTGACCAAAGAGCAGATAATGGAGCGGTATCTTAATCATATCTATTTCGGACACGGTTATTACGGTGTGAGGACTGCTGCTGAAGGATATTTTAGGAAATCTCTTGCACAATTGAGTCTCAAAGAGATAGCGATGCTTGTCGGTATACCACGACAGCCGAATAGCTATGACCCGACAAAAAATCTTAATTTAACGCTTGCTCGCGCCAACTCCGTATTAAGCCGTATGAAAAATTTGGGTTGGATAAGTGAAGAGGAGTATAATGAAGCGGTTGCGGAACAAGTAAATGTTTACAATGATACGCTCTCTAAAAATCAAGCTCCATATGCTGTAGATGAGGCTATTAGAGAGGCAAATATTTTATATGATGATGTGCGAAGCGGCGGATACAAGATATATCTGGGAATTGATTTAAAAACTCAACAGTTAGCCAGTGAGGCGCTTGAGTTTGGATATCAAAAGATATTGGAGAGATATAAAGACGCCAATACATCTATACTAAATGGCGCGATTGTTGTGCTCGATAACTTTAATGGTGATATTTTAGCTCTTGTAGGAGGGCATAATTACACATTCAGTGCGTTCAACAGAGCTGTTTTGGCAAATAGACAACTTGGAAGCAGTTTCAAGCCGTTTTTATATCAAATAGCATTGGATGCCGGATACTCAACGATGGATTTGATACCGGACATATCAAGAGTTTATGTTGAGGAAGGAGCTGCAAAAAATGAGACAAAAGAGTGGACACCTAAAAATATAGAGGGTAATTTTCAAGGATTTATTACGTTAAAAGATGCTCTAATGCGTTCGCGCAATCTTGCTACGATAAATTTAGTATCAAGCATAGGACTTGAAACTGTGCACAGAGAACTTATAGGTATGGGCTTTGAAAATGTCCCCAAAGATTTGTCTATATCACTTGGAAGTCTCGGTATGTCACCTTTGGAGTATAGTAAATTTTATGGAATGTTTGCAAACGGCGGTATTCTCGTAGAACCTAAAATGATAAAAAAGATTGTGAATAGATATAATGCGGAACGACTGTTCGAGAGTGAAAAGAGGCAGGTTCTGGACGCAGCTCAAAACTATCTGATGATTGATATGCTAAAAGCGGTGGTCGAGAGCGGAACGGGTAGGGCAGCACATGTAAATGGCATAGAGATAGCCGGTAAGACAGGTACTTCAAATAATAACGTGGATGCGTGGTTTTGCGGTATAAGTCCGGATATAAACGTGATGGTTTGGTATGGAAATGATGATAATACACCTATGGCGGCAAGTGAAGTCGGCGGGCGCACATCAACAGCGCCGTTTGCCTATTTTATGCAAAATTATCTAAAGCTTTATCCGGAGACAAGACGCAAATTTCCAATACCACAAGGTGTTACAAAGAGCATATATAATGGAAAAGAGGAGTATTTTACAGTTAAATCACCTCTACCGTCAAGTTCAAGAACTGCGGCAACGGATAATATACTCTTTTAATTTCTATTTGGAGAGGCTTTTGCCTCTTTGCTTTCAGGATAGCTTGTCTTTAAGAGTTTGTAAAATTGATTTGCATTAGCGGTGTCGCTAAGCTTATCAAACGATATAGCGGTGTGATACAAAAGTCTTGGCATATAATCTGCTTTATCATAAAGCTTAACGCTTTTTTTATAGTTTACGATAGCTTCGCTCCAATTTTCACTGAAGTATTCTGCTTCGCCAAGCATGTAATTGTTTCGTGCAGGTTTATATCCGCGCGATATTAATTCGGAAAAGTACTTTTTGGAGTTGCTATACTCTCTATTGGTAAGTAGTTTTTCGCCCTCTTTGGATAACTCTTCAGATGAGATATTTGCACTAAATTGACTTTGAACCGTAACTGTTTGGTTTTTTTTGCCTTCAAGTGTTGTTATGCGCTTGTCTAAAGCAGCGTAATTTGCGCTCAAAGTATCCACCATAGATGTAAGTTCTGCTAAAACAGATTTAACTGTTTGTTGATTGGTGATCTCTATATTGCGACTCTCTTTGGCATATTTTTCAAGTTCATTGATATCATTTTTAAGCTTTGCAATATCAGTATTTTGTTCGGTTTGATTAGCGTCTATAGTTTGAATAGTTTGTGAGATAGAAGCGATTTTGCCGTTTAAGCTATCCAATAGCGATATAACTCCGTCAGACTTTTCGATCGTAGCGTCTATTGTATTTTTAAACCTTTTTAATTCTAACGATAAATCTTCGGTTTTTTTGTTTATATTCAGCAGATACTTTTCACTGTCAGTTAATCCATATGGAGAGTTTGAGTCAAATTTACCCGCGTCAAATGCAGATGGTTCGGCGTTAAGAACCGATATTAATAAAAAACCCCATATGCAAAAAACATATGAGGTTTGTATTTGAAAAAAAACTTTCATCAATTATGGGATAAGTTTAAAATCAACTCTTCTATTTTGGCTCCAGCACTCTTTTGAAGAGCTTGTACAAGCAGGATTGCTCTCACCGTAACTTACTATGGTTACTCTGCTCTCCGGAACACCATTGGCTACAAGTTCGTCTTTAACAGCTTTAGCTCTTTTAAGACCAAGCGCATAATTGTACTCGTCTGTACCCCATTCATCACAATTGCCCTCAACCTTAACGTTTAATCCGGCAGCATCGGCACCAGTAAATAAGTTAGCGTTATTTTCAATAGCATTAAGCTCGCTTGACTTAACACTAAATTGGTCAAAATTAAAATAGATGCTTCTTGCCGCACCCTCCAGTTTTGTAATCAAATCCAACGCATTCGCATCATCAGTGATTGTAGAAGCGCCACTAGCTTTTACATCAACATATTCATCGCCCGCATCAACTTGAGCTTTCTTTGAACAACCGCTCAATAAAAATAGCGCCATTACGGCACATATAAGTAACTTTTTACTCATAACCTCTTACCACCTTTCTTTTAGGAAAATTTTTATAATTCTATCATAAATTTATTAAAATTACCAATCTAATGACTGTATTTTACCTACGTGTATGGGAAAGTGAAAACTTTTATTGACGCTTAGTCTCACAATGCCTAATGCGCTCTCATTCGCATAATCTTTTATAAATAATACGCTGCCTCCGTCATGCGAAAAACGGGGAAAAAGATTTTTGCTTGTAGCCGTGAGTTGCCTTATAAAATCGGTCTTTGTCGAGATTAGATAGAGATTAAATACTTGCTGACCAAATTCACTTGCTTTGTCGCGTCCGGAATAGACTATATAATGTTTGTATGTTGAAGCGGAAGAGTTATTTTTGCCGTGATAAACCATCTGTTCAACTCTATCCTCTTTTAATGCTTTTGAAAATATATTCGGATATCCCAATCTATCGGATACAAAAACTACTCTTGTGTCATCATCTACAAAATTTCCACTTACATCAACGCCTCGATAGTTTGTAATTCTGGTAAGCGCTTTACTGTTTAGATCATACATAAAAATATCGGCTTGTTCATCAGGCGCCATTGTTAAAAGCAGTTTATTGCTGTCATTGCTTATATCAGATACTATCAGTATTCCATCACCGCTTATAATCTCTTCTCTTTGTCCACTCATAATGGAAACTTTGTAAACTGTCGGTCTTTTACCGCTGTTTGAAGTGTAATAAAAACTATTTTGCTCTTTGTCTGCCCATTTGGGAAATATATTAAGTCCACCTTTTACGATAGTTTGCTGAAAAGTTAGAGTATAGTCTGAAATGACTATCTCGCTTTCACCCGGAGCCGTATTTTTAGAGAAAACAATATACCTGTTCATCCAATCCACAGGTTCCTGTTTAGTATCCTTGACTACGCTCATTATAATAGAGTGCGCTAAAAACGGATAGTGGCTTGCTTTGGATATTTTAAAACTTCTGTCGCTTATGATGCTGCCACTTCTTGTATTAATAAGTTTTGTATTTACCGTAACAGAGTCGTCTAACTCTTCTGTGATTTTATATCGCAATACAAGGTCTGTTTTTGTGTCTATGCCATATCCGACACGGTTGCTGTCATCCCAACCCGAAACGCCGTAAGATTCGTTAATACTATAATATGTAGTGATTTTTAAATCCGCTACAAGGAGTTTGAAAATGTTATTTCTTAAAAGACTGCTTACTCCCGAGTTGCTAGCGTCTTGGAGTTGAATAATAGGCAATTTATCCATAGTTTTTATTACCTCTATTGTAGCGTCGTTGACTGCAAACAGGCTTGTAAGACTAAAAATGACTGCAAAAATTATCTTTTTCATTGTTTACTCCATCTCATCTTTAAAAGTTGTGTTAAATTTAAAAACTCCATCACCCTCATAAGGCGGAAAAACTTCGCTTTTCATCTCGTCTAAAAAGTTTTTGAGTTTTTCATTAAAGTTACTATTATACGATAAAGATACTATTGAATAGCTAAAATCGCCTCTATTATTTATCGTGATCTCTACTTGAGCATATGTGCCCGATACAGTATAAACAGTTTCACTCCACTTTTCCGAAAGCATATCCTGAATCTTCCCGATAAAAGGGTCATATATGCCAGAATTTGCTGAAGTGACAGTAAGTGTACTTTGTTTTTTAAAAGTTAATTTATCAAGTAGTTTGCTTGCGTTGTTCGGCTGATTTTCTTTGCCATCAAGTCTGCTTGGCGTTGAGGCTTTAGCGCCAATTTTTGTAAGATTTGTTTCATCAATGTTGGCAAAAAGGTCTTGTACTCCCATTGTTTGAGTTTGTATAGCTGCTGGCGATGAGTCTTGTTTGATGACAGTAACGGTTGAAGTTTTGTCCTCTCCGCTCTCCTGTTTTCTTTCAACAAGCATAATATCTAAAAAATTTTCTTTCGCGGTGAAACGCTGTAAAATATCCGGTGCATTTCCATACATGTGAGCTAAGGCTATGAAAATCGCGATATAAAGTCCAAGCGAAATATAAAAACCGATAATATAAAATCGTTTTTCAGCACTCATCAGCCATTTGTTTCCAATGCTACTTTGAGAAAACCGGCGCTTTTTACAGCTTTCATCACGTACATTACATCATCATACAAAAGAGTTCTGTCAGCTTTTATATAGATAGTTGTCTCTTTGTTGTATTTGTTAGCTAACAGTATCATATTGTCCGGAAAGCTTTTCAGTTCGAATTTATCTTTACCCATATAAACTATTTTATTTTTATCTATTCTGATTTCAAGTGTTGGTATTTTACTCATTTGGGTCGATTTCGAACCGTCAGGAAGCGTAATATTCTCTTCAAATACGAGCGTTGGCGTGGTAACCATTAAAATAGCAAGTAATACAAGCATAATATCCACTAAAGGTGTGATATTTAATTCCGGTTTTTCATCCCAATCTATTGCCATATAGCGGTTGCTCTTTATTGTAGTTTTGTTCGTTTGACATCAAATCGATTTGTCGTCCTATATACGCCATAACATCGTAACCTTTTCGTTTTAAAATAATATGAAAAGTATATGCGGGAATAGCGACAAATATACCGCCGGCAGTTGCTACTAAAGCTTCGCTAATTGCCGGAGCTATGACGTTTAGGCTTGCGTTTGAAGATTGCCCAAGTTTACCGAATGTCTGCAAAATAGATACTACCGTACCGAAAAGTCCTATAAAAGGCGAAGTTGAAGCGATAATAGACAGCCAAGAGAGTCCCGTAGTTACGCTTTTTTCAGCTGCATTTTTGCATACGCTTAAAAAAGCGGGCGAGTATTTTTGTGACGCGCACTTAGCTAAGATAGAACTGTTTTTTGGTACTTTCGCGCCAAGCAGCATTTTCTCAAGCGATTCCTGTTCCCTCTCTTTCCACGCCGAAAGATAGAGGCTTCGAGATATAAAAACAGTAAATGTAAGTATAAAATATAAGGATAGCCATCCTAAAACAAACCAAGTTACCGGATGGCTGTTTGTCAAATATGTAAATATTGCGCCCATAAGATTTAGTATATCTTTTTCGACATAGAATCGACTTTTGCCATAGCAAGAGAAACATTTGAGTCGCTCATGCTCTGAATTAACTTTCTCGCTTTTTCCAAAGACGCTGCTATTTCGCTTTCGTTTTGTCCACTTATGCAAACTGCACCATCTGCTAAAACAGTGATTTTTGTCTCTTCAACTTTTACAAATCCCCAATTTATTGCTATAGCCTCTTTTTTATCGTTGCTAAGCTCTATATCTATAACTCCTACTTTTAGGGATGTTAATAAAGCGGCGTGATTTGGTAAAACTCCAAATTCGCCTTCGCTTCCGGGAAATGTTACCGATTTTACATTACCGGAAAAGATAAGACCTTCCGGAGTAACAATTTCTAAATTTATAGTATTCATAACGAAACCTTTTAGGCTTGAGCTTTTAATTTTTCAGCTTTTGCAATCGCCTCGTCTATATTTCCTACCATATAGAATGCATTTTCAGGTAAGTCGTCATATTTTCCTTCAATAATTCCTTTAAATCCGGCGATTGACTCTTCCAGTGTTACATATTTTCCAGCACTTCCGGTGAATACTTCCGCTACGAAAAACGGTTGAGACAAAAATCTTTCAATTTTTCGCGCTCTATCAACGATGAGCTTATCATCTTCGCTAAGTTCATCCATACCTAAAATCGCAATGATATCCTGTAAATCTTTATATTTTTGCAAAATTTCTTGAACTTTGCGCGCAATTTTATAATGCTCTTCGCCTATAATTTGAGGATCAAGTACTCTTGAAGTAGAATCAAGCGGATCAACTGCGGGATATATACCTTTTTCAGCTATGCTTCTGCTTAAAGTTGTTTTTGCGTCCAAGTGGGAGAAAACAGTCGCAGGAGCCGGATCGGTTAAATCGTCAGCAGGGACATAAATCGCCTGAATAGAGGTGATAGAACCTTTTTTGGTTGATGTGATTCTTTCTTGAAATCTTCCCATTTCACTGGCGAGTGTCGGTTGATAGCCAACAGCAGAAGGGATACGCCCAAGAAGAGCCGACATTTCCGAACCTGATTGTGAAAATCTAAATATATTATCTATAAACATCAACACATCAAGTCCCATCTCGTCTCTGAAATATTCGGCTATTGTAAGACCTGTTAAAGCTACTCTGTTTCTCGCTCCCGGCGGTTCGTTCATTTGTCCATAGCAAAGGGCGACTTTGTCCAAAACGTTGGATTCTTTCATTTCATGATAAAGGTCATTTCCTTCTCTTGTTCTTTCTCCGACACCGGCAAATACGGAATAACCGCTGTGTTTAAAGGCAACGTTATGAATAAGTTCCATAATAATAACCGTTTTTCCAACTCCGGCACCTCCGAATAATCCAACTTTTCCGCCTTTTGAATACGGAGCCAGTAAATCCACGACTTTTATGCCCGTTTCAAATATTTCCGATTTTGTGCTTTGCTCTTCAAATGGAGGCGGATCGCGGTGAATAGACCATCTTTCTCCATCTATCTCTTCTCCGCCGTCAACAACGTCTCCGATAACGTTCAGTATACGTCCTAAAACTTTTTCTCCGACTGGAACACTAATGGGATTTCCAGTAGCTATCGCTTCAATACCTCTGGTTAATCCTTCGGTCATATCCATAGCGATAGTTCTTACTCTGCCATCGCCCAAATGCGCCGCAACCTCAAGTACAAGTTTTGCCGCTTTTCCTTCAATGGTATAATTTACTACAATTGCTTCATTGATTTTAGGCAATTCATCTTTAAAATCTACATCTACTACCGGACCTAAAATCTGGCTAACAATTCCACTCATAGAATATTTCTCCTTATATTTACTTAACTCTTATTTCATAGATTCCATACCGCTGATAATCTCAATAAGTTCAGTGGTAATAGACTCTTGTCTTGCTTTGTTATAAGCTATCGTCAAATGACGAACCCTCTCTTTTGCATTGTTTGTCGCATTATCCATAGCTTGCATTCTGGCGCTGTGTTCGGCTGCTAACGAATCTATAAGCGCATAGTACATGTTGTATTCGAGATATTTTTTCATCAACTCTTCAACTATCTCTTTATCGCTTTCTGCTTCTATCTCCAAAAGGGATTTTGACTCGTTTACTGCTTGTATACTGTCAATTTTTGGAGTCTCTACAGGCAATACATCAACTATTTTAAGTTCTTGAGATATCATATTTAAATAACCGTTATGAACCAAAATAATTTTATCGGTTAAATTTTCAGAAAAATCCTTAACGGCGTCTTCTATAATTTCTTGCGATTTTTTATAGCTTGGAGATGACGATACGCCTATATATTTTTTTAAAAGCTCGGTATCTTTGAAGGTAAAATAATCAATTCCTTTACGTCCCACGGCGCGCAATCTAACTTTTACATTAGCAGTTTTAAACTCATTCATTAATCGTCTCACAGCTTTAATCGTTTGGACGTTGAAACCGCCGCAAAGCCCTTTGTCTGCTGTTATGAATATAATATCTACAATTTTCGGCGCGTTATTTATCTTTAAAAATTTACTATCTATACTGCCCGCTTTATATTGTGAAAGCTTATAAGAGATTTCAGAGAGCATTTCATTGATTTTATTTGCATATACTCTAGACTGCCTTGCTACCTCTTCGGCTTTACGCAATTTAGCGGTAGATACAAGCTTCATGGCACGCGTTGTTTTTTGCGTGTTTTGAACGCTTTTTATCTTCCTTTTTATCTCTTTAAGATTTGACATGCGCTATCCTTTAACTGCAAAGGTAGTTTTAAAATCGTTTAATGCTTTTTTCAAAGTATCTTCAACATCTTTATCAAGTACTTTTTTTACTCTAATTTGTTCTAAAATATCAGGATATTTTGCTTCAATGAACGGGTATAGTTCGCTTTCAAATTTACCTATATCAGCAGTTGCCACATCATCCAAAAATCCTTTTGCGCCGGCATATATGATTACAACCTGTTTTTCAACGGCAAGCGGAGAATATGGAGGCTGTTTCAAAAGCTCAACCATTCTTTGTCCGCGCTCAAGTTGTTTTCTGCTTGCTTCGTCCAAATCGCTTGCAAATTGAGCAAATGCTTGGAGTTCTCTATATTGAGCCAAATCCAATCTTAATGTGCCTGAAACTTGCTTTATAGCTTTAATTTGAGCAGCGCCGCCGACTCTTGATACCGATAGACCGACGTTTATAGCGGGGCGTATACCTGAGTTGAAGAGGTCTGTTTCAAGAAAGATTTGACCGTCCGTGATAGATATAACGTTTGTTGGAATATATGCCGAGACGTCGCCCGCTTGCGTTTCTATAATAGGAAGCGCAGTTAGCGAACCGGCTCCTAATTCATCGTTTAATTTTGAAGCGCGTTCCAACAATCTTGAATGGAGATAAAATACGTCTCCGGGATATGCTTCGCGTCCTGGCGGTCGGCGTAAAATCAAAGACATTTCGCGGTAAGCGATAGCATGTTTTGTTAAATCGTCATAAATGATGAGCGCATGGCGGGAATTATCTCTAAAATACTCTCCCATAGTTACGCCCGCATATGGAGCCAAATATTGAAGCGCTGCTGAGTCGCTTGCGCCCGCACTTACGATAATAGTATATTCCATAGCTCCGTGTTCTTCAAGTTTTTTTACAACTTGCGCTACCGTTGATTGTTTTTGACCTATAGCTACATATATACAAATAACGTTTTGCCCTTTTTGGTTGATGATTGTATCAACAGCTACGGTAGTTTTGCCCGTTTGTCTATCGCCAATAATAAGTTCTCTTTGTCCGCGTCCTATCGGAACGAGCGCGTCAATTGCTTTAATTCCTGTTTGAAGAGGCTCGTGTACGGATTTTCTTGCCATAATACCGGGAGCTTTTTCCTCTACAAATCTACTCTCTTTTGTTTCGATCGGACCTTTAGCGTCTATCGGGTCGCCAAGCGAATTTACAACGCGTCCGATAATGGAATCGCCTACGGGAACTTGCAAAAGTTTCCCCAATCTTTTAACTGACGCACCTTCGTAAATGCCGTCGCTTTTACCAAGAACAACGATTCCCACGCTTGATTCTTCAAGGTTTAACGCCATTCCGCGTTCGCCGTTTTCAAACTCCACCATTTCGCCAGCCATAATATTGTTTAATCCATAGACATTTGCAACGCCGTCTGCTACCGCTATAACTTTGCCTGTCTCTTCAATATTTACGCTTAGATTAAAGTTTTCGATTCTCTCTTTTATGATGGAACTGATTTCGTCTGCTTTAATTTTAGTTGCCACTTTTATTACTCCTTAATTTTTTATATTGCTTTAAGTATATGCTCAGCCATTTGAGCTTTTAATCTATCAAGCGAAAAGCTTGTCTCAACACCAAGGTCATCAATCTCTATTTTGACCCCTTTATAATTTGATTTTTCACTTTTAAATGTTATGTCTGCTCCGAATTTTTTGCTAAAACTCTTTTGTAAACTTTCCACCTGCTCTTTACTTATCTCTTTGTCCGCATAGATCTCACCCTTATAACGGTTGTTTTTAAAGGAAATTTGAAGCTCAAGCTCTTTATAGATGTCAGATAAAAAGAGTAACCTCCCATTCTCATTTAAAAGAGAGATAAAGTTAATAAGTTTTTTATTTTCATATTTTAAGATAGAGATAATAAGCTTCTTTTTATTCTCTTTACTCACATCCGGAGTTGAGATAATCGTCTTAAATTTTGTTATGTCAAATGCGCTACTAAGCTCTTTCAATGAGTCGCGCACTTTTGTAAGCTCTTCACCTTTAAAGCTCTCAAGCAGCGCTTTAACATATCTTTTTGCTATAACCGTGCTCATTATGCTACCTTCTTTAAGATAATATTGATAAATTTTTCTCTATCAATAGCAATAGACTCTTCTGTAAAAAGTTCACAAAGTATCTCATTTACAACTATGCGCACCATTTTGCGTCTTTCTATATTCATTTGGTCTCGACCGGCTTTTTCAAGATTTTCAAGCTCCAAAGTCAAATCCGATGAGATTTTGGCAAGCATTATTTTGCTCTCTTTTTCCGACGTGCTAAGAAGTGCTTTTGCATTCGTTTTAGCCTCTTCAATTTTTTCCAAAGCCTCATTTTTTCGCTTTTTAGACTCTTTTAATTTTTCTTGGATAGCGTTTAACTTATCAGCAATAGAACTTTTTCTGTTTTTAAAAAAGTTTTTGATGATATTTGCCAGCAGATAGTATAAAAGTCCTGCAAATAAAAGAAAGTTTACGGCTCTTGGAAATATATCCGTTTCACTGCCGCTACTGTTTGCAAATATTAATACAGGAAAAATAAATAGTATGATATATCGCAACAATGTCCTCTCCTATATCTTGCCAAGTTTAGCTTTAATAGCTTCTCTGAAAAGCGGCATTTGGCTTTTCAGAGCATTTTTAAGCTCAACTCTTTCGTTATCAAGTGTTTTTATAAATTCATTATACTCGGTCTCAAGTTTATTTTTTTTCGCATTAAGTTTTTTATTGGCGTCAGAGCGCGCAGAGGCTAACAATTCCATGCGTTTTGCCGCCGCTTTATTTTTGGCATCCAATATGATTTGGTTTGCTTCATTTTGATAGATACCGACATCATCAGAATTTTTGGCTACATCTTTCAAATCTTTCCCGACAAGACTATTTCTGTTATCAATGAAACTAAGCAGAGGCTTGTAAAGGATTTTGTTAAGCACAACAAGCAGAACTAAAAACAATACTACTGTTGACAGTAACAGTGAAAAATTCATATCCAGCATAAAGTATTCTCCTTATTTTTTATATGTAACTTTAAGATTAAACCTCTTTTTTATATGCGACAAAAGAAGACAGATATCAACGTGAGATTTTACCATTTAAAACAAAAAAACTTATTAAATTTCACGCAAAATTATTCCCACTCTCTTATGCGTACTAAAAAGTTTTCTATCTCTTGAGTATTTTTGAAATTGATCGTTAAACTCTCTTTTGTTGTTTTGGCTTTTAATCCTATGCTTGCTATCTTCTCTTGTATTGCCTGTAATGATGGGTGCGCTTTTATTGTCTCTAATCGTCTCTTTTTTAAAGATGACGGGTTTGATTTAAGCTGTTTTACAAGATTTTCCGTTTCTCTTACGCTTAAATGTTGTCCTAAGATGGTATTTACTATTGTCTCTTCGTCAATAGCGTCAAGTCCGACTATAACTTTTGCGTGTCCTTGAGATAGTTTACCTTCGGCTATTAAATGTTTCGTCCTGTCACATAACGATAAAAGTCTGATAGTATTTGTTATTTGAGCGCGTGATTTGTGTATAATTTCCGAGAGACCGTCTTGTGTTATGTTGTATTCGTCTATAAGTTCTTGATATGCCCGTCCAAGTTCTATAGGATTTAAATCTTCTCTTTGAATATTTTCAATAAGAGCCAATTCGCGAAGTTTTTCAGACTCATAATCGGCGATAATGGCTTTAATAGTTGTAAATCCTGCCATTTGGCTTGCGCGCAGTCTTCTCTCGCCTGCCAAAAGCATAAAATCGTCATCTTTTTTTATAACAAGTATAGGTTGCAAAAGCCCGTGCTTTTTAATAGAGGCGGCTAAATCTTTCAGCGCATCCTCTTTAAAAACAAATCTGGGTTGATATGGGTTGGGCTTAATTTTGTCTATATCTATCTCTTGAACTCTTGAGTTATCGTGTTGAAACTCTTGCTTGTAAGCCTCTTCTACATCCTCAAAAATCGCGCTTAAACCCCTTCCTAATGCTTGTTTTGCCATATTGTTCCTAACCTGCTAAAATAGAGTAAGCGAGGTCTTGATAAGCGACTGACCCCGGTGACTTATCGTCGTATAATATTATCGGTTTGCCAAAACTTGGTGATTCCGCTAACTTTACGTTTCGCGGGATCAGCACGAGAGCTTCACCGTCTTTATTTAAAAAAAGTTTGTTTTTAAAGTGCTGTTGCAAATCTGCCACTACTTGACGCGAAAGGTTGTTTTGAGTGGTAAACATTGTCGGTAAAAATCCTTTTATCTCAAGGGGCGGATTAATAGTTTTTTTTATAAGTTTTATAGTGTTTAACAGTTGCGCTAATCCCTCTAGAGCATAAAATTCACATTGAATCGGGATAATAACCGAATCTGCAGCACTCAAAGCGTTAATTGTGATACTGCCAAGAGCCGGAGGCGAGTCTATAATAACAAAATCATAATCGTTTTTTATTTCACCAATAGCATTTTTGAGTATCAATTCACGTTCTTTTGTATTATTGTCGTAAAACTCTTTTTCTATGCCTACGAGTCCTATGTTTGATGGGGCGAAATAGAGATTTTTGATATCTGTTTTAAGGAGTATTTGAGAGAGTTTTTTGCGTCCTATAAGTACATGGTAAATGTTAAATTCGTAATTATTACGAAAACCAAGTCCGGTTGTAGCATTTGATTGCGGGTCAATGTCTATAAGCAACACCTTTTTACCGGCAATGGCGAGTGCGGCAGATAAGTTGATAGCTGTAGTTGTTTTTCCAACTCCGCCTTTTTGATTGGCGACAGTAATAACCTCACTCATCTTAGACTATATACCTTTTTATTATTTATCTCAATTGACCCGTCAAGGCATAGCTTCGCTTCTTTCAAGGAGCAATATTTACCCTCTATATGAACGCCAAAACTTTGACTTAATTGAAATTCTAACTTATATTTACTAAAAGTCTGCTTCCACGAAGGAAAATTTTTTATATACTCCATAAATCCCTTCACTAACTCTTGCGGAGTAATCGCTATATCAAGCATTGCGTACTTGTTTGAAGATGCGTGAAGATTTATTCCAACGGATATTATAAAATTCTCTTTTACTTTTGCTGTTATCATACCTCCTGCCTTTTTTTCTCCGATATAAAAATCGTTAGGCCATTTTAACCATACACTTGAGCCGAAATTTCTCAAAAATTCCAATAAGAGCTGTGAAAAGTAAATAGACATCGAAGGTTGCGGTAAATCATCAGGAAGAGTTGATGAAACGGGTACAAAACTTAGATAAAGATTTCCATCGCCACTCTCCCATGTGTTACCGCGACTCCCTATACCTTGCGTTTGTTTAGCTGCGTATATGGCAAATGGAGGTGTTATATCATTATTTTTTATCGCTTCACAGAGCCATTGATGTGTTGAGCTTATCTCCTCAACAAAATGTATCTCCAACTTTTATCCTTTTTCCATTTACGTATGAAGACGCGTCCGTCTCTTGTTTTGATGGAGCCGCTATGCGCGATAATTTTACATATCCGTCCGCGCATGTCACAACTACGTCTTTTTGATTGATTTGCGCAATAATGCCAATGCTATTATTGTGATTTTCTTTTTCGCACTCAAAAGATTTAAGTTTTAATCCGTTTGATAAAAAAACTCCTGGCCAAGAGGTAAAAGCAAGCAATTTTTGTTTTAACTCTTTACATGTAAGATAAAAATTTATCTCGCCGTCTTCTTTTGTTATTTTTGAAGTTTTTGAACTAAGTGCGTCATTTTGCCTTACATGTAGTATATTTTCATAAGAGCGAATAACTTTAAGCGTCAAATCGGCGGCTTTTTTCGAGAGCAGTTCAAAAAGCGCGTCGGAGTTTAAATCTTTTATTTTTACATAACTAAATCCCAACATTTCGCCGTTATCAAGTCCTTTAGCCATTTTCATCGCGGTAACGCCGCTGTATTCGTCATCATTTAATATAGCTTGCTGTATTGGACTGGCACCTCTGTATTTAGGCAGCAAGGAGGCGTGAAGATTTATACAAGGCGCTATTTGTAAAATACTTTCGGGCAATATCTTTCCATACGCCGCGACAATTATGAAATCAGGTTTTAGCGACTTTATATATTCCGCCGTATCATTATCTTTTATGCTTTCAGGTTGCAGTATGTTTAGTTGTAAATTATTATCTTTAGCGAATTGTTTTATATGAGGCGAGCTTAAAATTTGTCCGCGTCCGACTTTTTTATCAGGTTGCGTAAAAAGCGCGCAAACATTCATATCGTAAGCTTCAATCAAAGCTTTAAAAATAGTCGTCGCGTAATGGGGTGTTCCCATAAAAATTATGCGATATTTTTTCATTAGAATTTATTTTTTAGATGCGAACAGAGTCCCGCCGCTATGCTTATTTTTCAAAATAAAATTCTTAACGTCGCTCAAATCAAATCCGCTCGCTAAAAACATAGAACGTCTGTTTGATAGCAAAAAATCGGCGGCTTTTAGTTTTGTCACAATGCCGCCTGTGCTGAATTCCGAACCGACGTTTGTGTTTTTGCATAGTTCGCTTTCATTTATTTTGTCTACATGTAAGATAAGTTTCGCGTTTTTATTCTCTTTTGGGTCGGTATCGTAATATCCGTTGATATCCGATAAAATCACCAATAAATCAGCGTCAAAAAAGTGCGTTACATGTGCGGACAGTTGGTCGTTATCGCCAAATACAATCTCCTCAACGCCTACCGTGTCGTTTTCGTTTATTATGGGCAAGATACCGTTTTCTAAAAGCGTATTTATAGCGTCTCTTGCTGCTTTTGTACGTTTTCTTGAGTCAAAATCATCCGAGATTAATAAAATTTGCGCCCCGAATTTTCCATATTTTTGCAAAAATTCATTATAGTATTGCATGAGGTACGGCTGTCCGATAGCCGCTAAAGCTTGTTTGTCCGATACTATTTTTTTGTTTAGTTTTATTTTTGAAAATCCAGTTGCCACAGCGCCAGAACTTACTAAAATAACTTCGTGTTTTTCCATAGCAAGCACTAAAAATTCGATGAGTTTTTCAAATCTTGAAACGCACAATTTCCCATTTTCCGTTAGAACGTGCGTTCCTACTTTAACTACTATTCGTTTTTTCATCTTTCGCCTCTTTCAAGATGTCGTTTAATGCGAAAATCAACGCTTTTATATTGAAGTTTGTTGCCGAGGATATCGGAAATATAAAACTAATATCATCTTTTTTCGCCTCATCGCGCAAATAATTTGGTAAATTATCCGATAAAGCGTATCTCGCGTCATAATTTTTGTCTACATGTAAAGAGTTAAAAAAAGAGATAATTTTACTGTTCGCCTCTTCTAAATCCATAGCGTCCGTTTTTGTAATCGCTATGGCGAACTTTTTATTTGTCATCTTTTGTGAAAATCTGTTTAATTCAAACTTTAAGATTTCAAACTGCTCTTCAAGACTTCTTTGATTTGTGATATCCAACATAAAAAGTAAAAATTTTGTTCTTTCTATATGTTTTAAAAATTCCAGTCCCAAGCCTCTGCCGTCGCTTGCTCCTTCTATGATTCCTGGTATATCAGCCATCACAAAAGAGTTAAAATCGTCTACTTGCACTACGCCGAGTTTTGGAGTTAGAGTCGTGAATTCATAATTTGCTATTTGTGGTCTTGCGTTTGATACAACCGATATTAGCGTGGATTTGCCGACGTTTGGAAATCCTACAAGTCCGATATCCGCTATTAGTTTAAGTTCTAATCTTACAGAAGCGCTTTTTCCTTCAAGTCCTTTTTGCGCGTAACGCGGTTGTTGATTGGTGGAACTTCTAAAATGCCAATTTCCAAGCCCGCCAAGCCCGCCTTCTAAAAAAAGGATTTTTTGGTCTTCATTTATCAAATCAAATAAAACTTTTCCGCTTTCAACATCTATGACTTGAGTTCCCGGAGGTACTATTACCTCTAAATCCTCACCTTTTTTGCCGTGTTTTTTGCTGTTAAGTCCATTGTCGCCGTTTTTGGCTTTTAACTGCTTTAACCCGCGAAAAGAGGATAATGTGTGAGAATTTCTGTCTACTTTAAAAAAAACGTCCCCGCCTCTTCCGCCGTCCCCGCCGTCAGGTCCGCCGTTTGTTACAAATTTTTCTCGTCTAAATGTTGCCGCTCCGGCTCCGCCTTTTCCTGAACTTAATGTAAGTTCTACGCTATCTATAAACATTATTTGCTACTTATAAAATATAAATTATTCTCTTCATAACTAGAAAGTAATCGCTTTGCGCTTTCTATTTTATGTTGAGTTTGTTTTGTGTGGTGCTCATCAAAGAGTGTTGTTTGGAAGCTTTCACATGTAGATTTTTCAAAAAAATGGGATAATTCTTTGTATTTCCACGCTGTATTTAATATTGTCTCGCTTTCCAATCTCGCTTCGCATTTGTCGTAAATGCTGTTTAAATTTGTGATTTCATATCGGTATGTTTGAATTTTAGTTGTGTAATGTTCGTTGGCTATAGCGTTTGCGATGATAAACAGAGTAAGAAAAATTGTTTTTTTAATGCCGTTTTTCATTTTTTAGCCCTTTTTGAGAAAGACCCTCTTGTCGAGGGTCAAGAAGAGAGAGCCTTTAAATTAGGCAATCGGATAAACAGATACTTTTTTACGTTTAGCATCTTTTTGTTCAAATTTTACAAAACCGTCAATGAGTGCATATATAGTGTGATCAACGCCAATGCCGACATTTTTGCCCGCATGCGTTTTAGTTCCGCGCTGACGAATAATAATATTTCCAGCTCTCACAAATTCGCCGCCAAATTTTTTTACGCCTAACCTGCGTCCTGCTGAGTCGCGGTTATTCTGGGTACTGCCTTGACCTTTCTTATGAGCCATTATTTTCTCCTTAAGCGCTTATTTTTACTATTTTAACGCGAGTGTATTGTCGTCTAAAGCCTCTTTTCAGTTTTGAGTCTTTTCGTCTGCGTTTTTTATAAATAACAACTTTTTTATCTTTGCCTGAATTTACTACTTCAAGCTCTACAGTTGCACCTTCGACATATGGAGTTCCGACTTTAAGCTCTTGGTCGCCAACAGCTAAAACTTCCGTAACTTCAATCTTATCCTTCGGCTGAGCGTCAAGTTTGTCTACATTGATGTAGTCGCCTTCTTGAACTTTATACTGCTTCCCGCCGTTTCTGATAATAGCGTACATTGCTATCCTTTATGGGTGGATTTTTATACAAGGGCAAAATAATACCGAAAAATACATTAAGGGCAGTTTAATTATACCATGGGTAAAAAAGCGTATTTACGCAACGGTCTATAATAATTTTTGTAAAATTATGTTATGATAAACGATGAAAATCGTTATTAAAATTCAATAATTAGAGAGTTTCATATATGAAATATCTGTTTTTTATACTGCTTGTTTTTGGTTTAGGTGGGTGTGCAAACCATGTGCCCAATACTTTGAAAAATAGTTTTTCAAATGGCAAAAGTATTGTCATAGTTCCAAAACCGATAACTCGTGATAAACGTATATACTGGAGCAGGATGGAAGATGACACTTTAAAAGATTATTTTTCCGGCGGATATAATGTAGGTTATGATTATATGGCTATCCCTATGGATGCCGGAATATACTATATAAGAGAACTTCGCTTTATCACTCAGAATGCAAAAACTATAACAGACAACAATATGTATATCTCCGACTTAGGATATGTCACTATAGTAAAAACTACTGCAAGAAATACTAATAGCTATCTATTTGATAACGATAACATGATAGGTTTTTTCACAGTTGAACCTGATGAAGTTGTGTTGTTGCCGTCTGTATTGATAGATGCGGATATCGCTGAAAATTCTTGCAGGCTTGTCAACGCTGTTAATAATGAAAAAGAGTCGTTTTTATTTCAGATGCTGATTAGCAATCAAAAGACTTTACTTGGCAGGATATTGGATGCATTGGATACGAGTGATGGAAATGAAATACAGGAGTGGAGATGCCCCATGAAAGCGTTTTTTGTTACGATAGAAACAAAAAGTGTAAGTGACTTTTTGACTCATGTTAACGAGAAAAGCTTTCCTGACGAAATGTTGGACAATATTCAATTTCGCGGTTTTGAATTTGGAAGTATGCTTGAAAAAGCGCAAAAAATGGAGATATTTATACCAAATATAGAGCAATATGAAATTAGAGATCTCAACGATTTTTAAAATATCTTGATTTCATATGCTCTACAATACTTTATCTTATTGCTTCTATACTTTTTGCGATAGTGTTGGCAAATGCGTCTATAAATTCCAGTTCATCTTCTTTATCTCTTAATTGCCCTGCTAATATTTTTACATTCATAACAAAGCCGCCTTTAAATTGAAGATTTCCTCTGCTTATTTCTCTAAGAATTGTTTGACTGTTATCCAAAACCTTTATGCTGTAGTCAAACATCGGATATCCGAGAGAATCTGACTTCACAGGCGTTTCATCACCCAAAAATCTTCTAAAATATAACGCGTGAATATCTAATATATTGGCATTTTCATTATTTGTAAATAGTCTTTTTTCGATCATGGATTTGGTAATTTTCTCATTAAGCATACTTTCAATTTCTTGGGCTGTGTGATAAACTATGGTTGCGTTATGAAGTTGGGCGAGTTCAAAGTTGCCAATACCTTCAAATCTAAACTGTTTGGTTACAGGCAGGTTCGGAGTGCCTGAGGAACTTCCGCCGCATCCTGCAAACACCGCAGCGATAGCACAAAAAATGAAAGCATAAAATGACTTTTTCATAAGTTACCTTTTAAAGAGTTTTGCGGATTGTACCATAAAGTATTTGAATTGAAATATAAAAACTGTTTCCGCTTTTTTGGCAAGAGAGTCCAAACTGTTGTAGTATCTATGTTTGTAATTTTAAAATTTTGTATTTGCCGGCAATCATTTTATTTGGCGATTAATTTATCCGATGTAGTTTTTTGCCGATATTGCGTAAAAGGCTGAAATTTGCGATGACGACACCATTAAAACTTTTTGCTAAGCGTCTCTTTGTGCTTTTTTGTCAAGGAATCAAAAACGATTTCATACGATTCTTGTATTAACTGCTCTATAAAATCCTCACTTATCGCCGTATGTTTATAATATAGTGTGTTCCAATGTTTTTTGTTCATATGATAAGCGGCGGTAATATCGGGGTAATTTTCTCGCAAGTGAATATTGATAAACGGGTCGTTTTTGAAATTCATCATAGGCGTTTGTCCGTGCATAAGGAGCAAAAACATTCTGTTGCCTATCCAAAACAGCGTAGAATCCCAGCTTGGCTTATATTCTTTAAGCGCACCTTTTTGTTTAAGCGCCAATTTTTCTATAGTAGAAAAGTTCAACACAAACTCGCTTTATATAAATTGCGGCCATTTTGTCATCAGCTGTTTTAAATCCCGCCGCTCGCCGTCTATAACAAATGTGCCGTCTCCAACGGCGTGAAATGTGCGTTTTTCTTCTTTGTCGTTAATCCATGCCTTAACGCCGCGCATGACAAAAAGTCCGTAGCGATCAACAAAATCAATGTCAATAACTTTGCATTCGATATTGGCTAAAACTTCTTTGATAAGCGGCGGCTTGACTTTTTGCGATTTTATGGGAGTTAAACCGAAGGTTTCAAACTTATCCATATCGCTTCCGGAACAGTTACCGATCTGTACGACTTTTTCCATAATATCAATCGCTGGTATGGCGATAACGCACTCTTTTGTTCTTCTCAAAATCTCGTAGCTATAATCGCCCGGGCTTAAAACACAGCCGATAATCGGATCAAAATCGATCAAAATACTCCAACTCAGCGTCATCATATTAAATTTATCGTTTTCACTTGTAACGAGTAAAATCACAGGTCCGGGTTCTATAAATTCAAACGCTTTATACAGAGGAAATTCGCAATTCATATATTTCCTTTAAGTTTATAATTCTATCAAAATTTAAAGGAAGATGCAATTAAAACTTTTAATGCTGTTTATAAACTCGTCTTAGGATTAGTTTTTACTGTATAAAATAAATCAAAGAGCTGTAAATTTGCAATTTTATAATCTTTTTGCGGCCTAAATTAAGCCTCTAAAGATGCCAAATAATCTATTTCGCTCTTTTTAACTATTCTTATAAAGTTTGTACTTCCTTCTATACCGGCGGGATAGCCTGCCGTTAGTATATAAGTGTGTTCACGGTCGACCCAGCCTGATTTTAAAGCATTTGTGAAAGTACTGCCAAGCATTCCGTTTAGAGTTGATTTTTCTATGACGAGTATCGGTTCGATTCCCCATGCGATAGTAAGTGAACGCGCCACTCTCTCATCGTGGCATACCGCATAAATGTCGTTTTTTATCCTGTAACGCGCCATCTTTTTGGCTGATTTGCCGGAACCCGTGATTGATATAATAGCTCTTACATCAAGTCTTTCGGCAAGCTGTCCTGTGGACGAGGCTATCACATCCGTTTCATCAAAGAAAGCAAAATCTGCAAATTTGTTATATCGGTAGATTTTTTCTGCTTCTTTTATTGTATTTGACATTGTCTCTACTACATTTATAGGGTTTTTACCTATCGCGCTCTCTTCCGAGAGCATCACTGCATCTGTTCCGTCAAGTACGGCGTTTGCCACATCGCTTATCTCCGCGCGAGTTGCAGTCTCTTTTTCGGTCATTGAAAGGAGCATTTGCGTTGCTGTTATTATAGGTTTTGAAGCTGCATTAGCTTTTCTGATAATGCTTTTTTGAATGCTCGGCACTTTATAGTATGGCATCTCTATGCCCAAATCTCCGCGAGCCACCATCAAACCATCGCTTGCTTCCAATATATCGTCTATATTTTCAACTGCGTCAAATTTTTCTATCTTCGCAAAAATATGCGCGTTGCCGCCATACTCTTTTAAGAGTTTTTTGGCGTATAAAATATCCTCTTTTCTTTGCACAAAAGAGATTGCTATAAAATCTACCTTATGCGCTATACCCCAAGCCAAATCGCTTTTATCTTTTTCAGTGATGACGTCTATATTTATTTTGGTATTTGGGAAATTTACACCCTTATTTGATGAGAGTTTGCCTAAATTGTGCACTTGCGTCGTGATAAAATTCTTATTTATGGCAGTAACTTTTGTTTGAATATTGCCGTCGTATAAGTAGATAAGTTCGCCGACTTTTAAAAGACTTAAAACTTGAGGCTGATTGATACTGAGTCTATAGCGTCCGTCAGCGATTTTCTCTCCCTCTATCGAATTAATATGAAACTCTATCAAGTCGTCTTGCTGTAACTCAAAATCATACTTTAATTTCCCGACTCTTATTTTAGGACCGCACAAATCCTGCAAAACCCCAACCCTTTTGCCAACCCTTTTTTCGGCCTCTTTTATATTGTTAAAAGTTTGCGAGTGGTAATCGTGCGAACCGTGGCTGAAATTTAGGCGAAATACATTTACACCCGCTTTTATCATTCCCTCTAAAATATCAACAGAATCGCTTGATGGCCCTACTGTAGCTAAAATTTTTGTCTTTTTTTCCATAATTTTATAATCCCTCTGTTTTTTTAATATGGTACCATTGTTTGGTTGCATAATTATTTCTAAAAATACTTAAAATTCGGCGTGTTTTTGGAAGTTAATATTAAATTCTATTTTTTCGCATGCTTAAAGTGCGGATTTATTGCAGCTAACCATATATCAGCCAACATATTTCCAAGAAGAGTCAAAAAAGAGGATATAATCAAAATACCCATTATGACAGGATAATCCCTCGCTAATGCGCTTTGATAAAATAGAAGTCCCATTCCGTTGATAGAGAATATGGACTCTAAAATAACGCTGCCTCCGATAAGTCCCGGAAGCGATAATCCAAGCATTGTAATAAGCGGCGGCATAAGGTTTGGCAATATGATGTATCTTAAAAGATTTTTCCCTTTAATGCCTCTGGCTTTCGCAAAAAAGAAATAATCGCTTTTTATTATAGCCAAAGTAAGTCCTCTGATGTATAAAATCATACTTCCTATTCCGCCGAAAATTATGACTGTTACAGGTAAGAAAAGATGCCATGCCGTATCGAGCCAATTTGGAATTTGAGTATATGTGGAGTTCAATCCGCCTATTGGAAACCATCCTAGATATACGCTAAAAAACAGTATCAACAGTAGTGAAAGATAAAATGATGGCATAGCGTAACTTACAAGAGAAAATTGCTTGACGGTATAATCATATGTTTTACCCTCTTTAAGAGCGGACTTTACGCCGAAGTATACAGATAAGCAAAAGATAAAAATCAAGCTTACCGCATTTATTAAAAGCGTAATTAAGATGCGAGACATTATCTCCGCGCTTACGCTTTTCCCGCTCGCAAACGATATACCAAAATCCAATGTCAGTATAGCCTTAAACCACGATATATATTGCATAACAAGAGGCTTATCCAGTCCGTATATAGCTTTTAATTGTTCTATGTCTTCAGGCGTGATATTTGGATTCAATTCGCCGCTCGCAAAAAAAGAGTTTGGCGCCAGATGAATTGCCACAAAAGATATGATGCTGATCAAAAACAGCATAAATATAATATAGCCGATTTTCTTAAACAGTATTTTCATTACGAATTTCTATACTTAGCGTTAAAATATCTGTACACAATTTGCCAACCCGAAAATTTATCACTCCCAAACAGTATCGATTCATCGCGAAAATCACTCGCGCCGTTTCTTGTGCGGTCATCTATCAGATAATCCCCGATATTTAAATCTTTGCGGTGAGTCAAGATTGATCTTTTTCTTGCATTTTCGCCAAGATACTTGTTTACCATGTAGCTTTATCGCTCCATGCGGATGCATTTTCCCGCATATATTTTTGACAAATTTGCAAAGCTCCCTAGCGCATCTTTCATCGGCGGTAATTTGGAAAAGAGATTTGGTATCTTGTCTTCTCTATCGGTATATTCTCTTAAGATACTTTCATTTTGAACTCTTAATCCCAAATCAAAATCCGCAAGCATGCCGTCCATTTGAAATCTATATACAGGATTTTGCACACTATTTTCTTATGTCCCACGCCAAGGCGGTTTTGCCTTCGCCATCTTGTACGATTCTGCCAACACCCATGACATTATATCCCGCATCTACATAGTGAACTTCGCCGCTTACACCAGAAGCCAAATCGCTTAACAGATAAAGCGCGCTGTTGCCAACCTCTTCTGTGGTTACATTTTTTAAAAGCGGAGAGTTTAACTCGTTCCATTTTAAAATCATTCTAAAATCGCCTATGCCGCTTGCCGCCAGAGTCTTAATAGGTCCGGCGCTTATAGCGTTTACTCTTATTCCTCTATCTCCCAAGTCAACGGCAAGATAGCGTACGCTTGATTCCAATGCTGCTTTTGCTATGCCCATAACATTGTAATGCGGAAGACATTTTACTCCGCCAAGATATGTAAGCGTTAAAATAGAGCCGTTGTCATTCATCACGGGCAGGCACGCTCTTGTCAGACTTATCAGCGAATACACCGATGTTTCCATGGTTGTATTAAACGCTTCTTTGCTTGTGTCTACAAATTTTCCATCAAGTGCATCTTTGGGCGCGTAAGCTACAGAATGAACCAAAAAGTCAATTTTGCCAAAATCATTTTCTATATATTTTGTTAAATTTTTAAGCTCTTCAGGTTTGTTTACATCAAGAGGATATACATATTTACTGCCGAACTCTTCCGCTATCGGGCGCACTCTTTTTTCAAGCGATTCGTTTAGATAAGTGAACGCTAATTTTGCGCCTTGTTTATGGCAAGCCTCCGCTATACCGTATGCTATTGATTTATTATTGGCAATTCCGACGATTAAACCTTTTTTCTCTTTCATCAACATAGTTTTATTTCCTTTTATCTATTTTTGTGCTATTTGTATAAGTTTACAAAAATTTGCCGCTTCTAAAGCAGCATTACCGACCAATACCCCGTCACACGATTTTAAAGAGATGATCGATTGTAAATTTTCCGTATTCACACTGCCGCCGTAGAGCAGGGGAGTGCTTTTGAGTTTATCTTTCAATCTGTCTAAAACTTCGGCTATATCTTCGGTTTGCGCACTCACTCCGGTTCCAATTGCCCAGATAGGTTCATAAGCTACAGACAGATTTTGATAGTTTATATCTATGCCGTCAAATTCAGCCCAAAGATATTCCATCACAGCCTCAAAGCCATTATCTCTTACTTCTTTAGGCTCTCCTATACAGTAGATAATTTCCCAGTCGTTTGAGAGTGCGAAAGTATATTTTTTGGCGATAAAATCTTGCGTCTCTTTAAGTACTATACGCCTTTCGCTATGTCCGATTAAGACATTTTTTATGCAAAATTCATCCAGTTGCTGCGCTCCTATCTCGCCTGTGTACGCACCATTTATTGCGGGATAGAAGTTTTGTGCTCCGATTTTGACGTTAGGGTATAAATCTCCTCTTAAAAGAGCAGTAAACGGCGGGTAGACTCTAATATCGCTCTTAATGCCGGATGTGTTTAAAAAAAACTCCAAAGCATCCAAATATGCAGCTGTACTCTCTCTTGCATGGTTTGTTTTAAAATTTGCTGCGATTATCATTCGTCGTCTCTTATTGTCAAGACTTTAACGCCCGGAAGTTCTTTGCCCTCTATCAATTCCAGGCTTGCCCCGCCGCCTGTTGAGATAAATGTCATTTCGTCAGCGTCTCCGGCACGGTTTACCACGTCTGCCGTATCGCCACCGCCGACTACCGTCGTAGCGTGTGCCTCAGCTATTGCGTGAGATATTTTTATACTTCCTTTAGAAAATTTATCTATCTCAAAAACACCCATAGGACCGTTCCAAAGAATCGTTTGAGCGTCTGAAAGCGCCTCTTTGAAGACTCTGACGGATGCCGGCCCTATATCAAGTCCCATCCAGCCTTTTGGTATCTCTTGCGTGGTAACGAATTTTATAACGGAATCCGCTGAAAAAGTCTGCGCTGCAACAATATCCACAGGAAGATAAAATTTAACTTTTAACTCTTTGGCTTTTTGTATAATATCATAAGCTTCCTGTATCAAATCGTCTTCCACAAGCGAGTTACCCACTTCATATCCTCTTGCTTTTAAAAATGTAAAAGCCATTCCGCCGCCTACGATTATCTTATCGACGCGCGGAAGGAGATTGTTTAGCGCTTGAAGCTTTCCGCTCACTTTGCTGCCGCCTACTACCGCTACAAACGGACGAGTCGGTTTTTTAAGCAGACTTTGTGAAAATTCTATCTCCTTTTGAAGCAAAAATCCCGCCGCCTTATGTGTGTCATCAAAAAACCTTGTTATCGCTTCAACCGAAGAGTGCGCTCTGTGGCATACGCCAAAAGCATCATTGATATAAACATCGGCTAAGGTTGATAACTCTTTGGCTAAATTCTCATCGTTTTTAGTCTCGCCTGTCTCAAATCTTACATTTTCAAGCAGTAAAATATCCCCGCTTTTAAGATTTTCAGCTTTATCTTTCGCATCTTTGCCGATTATATCGTCAGCCATTATAACATCGCGTTCAAGTAAGCGACTCAAACGTTTTGCAACAGGCTTTAACGAAAACTTAGCGTCAATTCCTTTCGGACGTCCCAAGTGGCTTGCTAAAACAACACTGCAGTTATGGTCTAAACAGTATTTGACAGTGGGAATAGCCGAGTGGATACGCCTGTCGTCCGTGATATTTGAGAATTCATCCATAGGGACGTTGAAATCGCAGCGAATGAAAACCTTTTTACCTTCTATATTTAAATCCCTAATCGATTTAACAGTACTCACTATAAATCCTTAATATTTTGAGATATAAAGCGCCATATCTATAAGTCTGCTGGTATAACCCCACTCATTATCATACCAAGCCATCACTTTTACCATATCGCCGTCTATGACTTGCGTTAAATCAGCTGCGACAATAGAGCTGAATGAACTTGTCTGAAAGTCTTGCGATACTCTAAAATCCTCGTCGATTGATAAAATACCTCTAAGCGTACCTTCCGCCTTTTCTTTTAAAAGTGCGTTTATTTCCTCTTTGGAGGTATTTTTTGAAACTAAAACATTCAGATCCACCATAGAAACATTCGGCGTAGGCACTCTGACGCTTTGACCGTGCAATTTTCCTTTCAGATGAGGTAAAACCAAGCCTATGGCTTTTGCGGCGCCCGTAGTTGTAGGTATCATGTTTAAGCCTGCAGCCCGCGCTCTTCTTAAATCTTTTGAGTGTTTTACATCAAGTATATTTTGGTCATTTGTATATGAGTGTATAGTCGTCATCAGACCTTTTTTGATACCAAAGCCGTCATCAAGTACTTTGGCTATAGGCGCCAGGCAGTTAGTTGTGCAGCTTGCATTTGAGACTATCTTTTCACCCTTGTAATTTTTCTCATTTACCCCTAAAACAAATGTTGGCGTATCGTCTTTTGCGGGCGCTGAAAACAGGACTTTTTTTATACCTCTGTCTATAAAAACTTCAGCCTTTTCCTGCGTTAAAAATGCCCCTGTGCATTCAAGTATCAAATCCACGCCTAAAGCTGCAAAATCAAGTTCTTTAGGATCGCGCGTGGAGAACATTTTAACTTTTGATTTGCCAATTTGAAGAGTTGTATTGTCAAGCCACTCAATATCTCCTTTGAATGTTCCGTGAACACTGTCGTATTTTAACAGTTGTTTCGTCATCTCTTTGCTTGCAGTATCGTTTACTGCCGCAAGCTCTATATCGCTTCTTGTGTTGATTATTCTCGCTGCGCATCGCCCAATGCGCCCAAAGCCGTTTATAGCCACTTTTAACGCCATTATCGTCTCCTTGCCATTATTCTAGGTTGCAATATTAACTAAAACGAAGTATGAAAAAGTTTAAAAAAACCAGATGAAAATGCTGTATTTAAATTTTTTAAAACCCTTAACAATAATTTCATTTTTCTTTTGGCAAATTGTTGCAAAAAATAGTTATAAATGCTAAAATTGGCGTTTTAATATTACTAAGGGCTATGATGGACAATAGGTTATCGTTTATAATGAATTTATTGGAAGAGAAGAAAGCTGACGGCGTTCAAGTATTTGATATGAAAAATAGCGATTATTTCGTTGATTATGTAGTTGTGGCGACTACTATGGGCGAAAGGCATGGGTTAAGCTTACTTGATTTTTTAAAAGCGGAACTCAAAAAAAACGGTGAACAGATATTAAATATTGAATCGAGCAGCGAATGGATAGTCGTAGACTTGGCTGATATTTTAGTACATCTTTTAACCCCTGAATTTAGAGCTAAATATAATCTCGAAGAGTTTTTATCAAAAAGAAACGAAAATAAAAACAGATAAGGGGAATGGAATGGAAGATAGAGAACTTTTTTTTGCACTTTTAAATACTCCGTCAATTACTCCGCAAGATGGGGGATTGTTAGCTTTTATAGAGGACTATTTGCCGGGTTTTACGGCACAAAGGCTAGATATTGGAGATGTAAGAAACCTCTTTTTGTATAAAAAATTCGGAAATGGTCCGCATTTTTGTTTTGCCGGACATGTGGATGTAGTGCCTCCGGGAGATGACTGGGATAGCGATCCGTTTGAGCCTGTAGAAAAAGATGGTTTTGTTTACGCAAGAGGCGCTCAAGATATGAAGAGTGGTGTTTGCGCTATTTTACAGGCGTGCAAAAGTATCACAGGATTTAACGGTACCATATCTGTTTTGCTGACCAGTGATGAAGAGGGAGAAGCGGAAAACGGAACCGTAAAGGTATTGGAATTTTTAAAAAGTGAGAATTTTTTACCGGATTTTGCTCTTGTAGCGGAACCAACATGCGTTAAAAATTTTGGAGATACTATAAAAATAGGCAGACGAGGTTCTATAAACGGTAAAATCGAGATTAGAGGCGTGCAGGGGCATGTAGCTTATCCGCAAAACGCGAAAAATCCAATTCACCAAGTATCATTCATAC
This sequence comes from Campylobacteraceae bacterium, assembly GCA_031263195.1. GTDB lineage: Bacteria > Campylobacterota > Campylobacteria > Campylobacterales > Campylobacteraceae > JAIRKW01. The sequence goes on from JAISGD010000019.1 coordinate 51,605, forward strand.
TGCCGAAAATCGCAGAGCATAAATTTGATGACGGAGACGATGTATTTGAACCGAGTATGCTTACTATTACGGATATAAGGTCAGGGGAGGGCGTAACAAACGTAACGCCAAAAACTCTTACTCTTATGTTTAATATCAGAAATTCACCGCTAACAAAAATAGAGAATGTGGAACGATATCTTAAATCAAATTTCGGTCTTTTATATATGGTAAATCATCCCGGTAAGGATAAGTTAGACTTTGATTTGGAGTTAAAAGAGTCGGCAAAGCCTTTTCTGACAGATAAAAGTTCTATTTTGATAGCGTACCTTAGCAGAGTTATTGAAGATGTAACAGGATTTGTACCTGAACTTAGTGCCTCAGGCGGTACAAGCGATGCTAGATTTTTCGCTGAATTTGGCGTAAGTACAGTAGAATTCGGCGTCTTAAACGACACTATACACGCTACAAATGAGAGATGTTATCTATCACACTTATATGATTTAACCAAAGTCTACAAAGAACTTTTGGCGAAATTTTAAAAAAAGCGAGCAAATTATGAAAATTGTATCTACAAAAAACGCGCCTGAAGCTATAGGCCCGTATTCGCAAGCCATAATAGCAAATGGTTTTATATTTACGTCCGGACAAGTGGCTCTGACAAGCGACGGAAAATTTTTAGATGAGGATATAAAAGTCCAAACAGAGCAAGTATTAAAAAACCTATCTGAAATTTTAAAAAGTAGCGGCAGTTCATTCGATAAAGTTGTAAAGACTACTATCTTTTTGGCGGATATTAGTGATTTTGCGACGGTAAATGAGATATATGCCAAAGCATTCGGCGAGCATAAGCCGGCGCGCAGTACAGTCGGAGTGAAATCGTTGCCGAAAAATGCCAAAGTAGAGATAGAAGCTATAGCCGTTATCTAAATTTCGGTAAAATTATAAACTTTCTGATTAAAATTCACAATGTAGGAATAAATTATGAAAAAATCTATATGGGCAATATCTATTTTACTGTTTTTGAGCGGCTGCTATGATAAAAAAGATGTTATTGATAACGCTATAATAGGCGAAGACGGGAGCGTCATACGCGTTGTCTTTTATGATGACAGGGCTAACATTACACTTCCTGATGATAGTAGCGTGCTGTTAAAGGGCATACCTATGGCTTCCGGCATAAAATACGCAAACAGCGAATACGAATACAGCGAGTGGCATGGAGAGATAGAACTTAAAAAAGATAATAAAACTATCTTTAAAGCAAAAAACGATTTTTAAAAGCCTAAAAAAGTGTTTATTATATTGAAAATGGGCGACACTATGAAACAGTGCGCGAAAAAATACGGCGACTTTGAAGATTGGACGTTAAGGGCTGCCGGTATAGACAGTCAAAAAGTTTGTATAGCAGACCCAAGAAAACAAGAACTTCCGGATTTTAAAAATATACAGGGCATCATAATAACAGGTTCTCACGATATGGTTACCGATGGGTTTGACTGGATTGAAAGATCTTCAAAGTGGCTAAAAGAGGCAGCTAAAGACAGTGTGCCGATTTTTGGCATATGTTTTGGACATCAGCTTTTAGCTCAAACTTTTGGCGGAGTTGTAGCCGATCACCAATGCGGTCCGGAAATAGGTACCGTCAGTATTAATCTAACCGGCGAGGCGGCTAATGACCCACTTTTTAAAGATTTGCCGCAAACTTTCTTAGCGCATGCGACACATACGCAATCAGTCCTGAAGTTGCCTGAAAATTGTGTGCTTTTGGCGTCGAATTGTTACGAGAACTGCCACGCTTTCAGGATAGGTAAATCCATTTGGGGCGTTCAATTTCATCCCGAACACGATACGCAAATCATCAAAGAGTATATTTCACAGCAAGCTGAAAATATAGACAGCGTCCCGACTGTTTTAAGAGATGTTTGTGAAACGCCTTATGCTCGTAGCGTGCTTAAGAGATTTGCTGATTTTTGTCTTTGCTGATAGTTACAAAAAATCACACAAAACCAAATTTAGCATATTTGTAAAAACGCTAACTTAGGGATATAAGCTAATATTTACGCAAAAAATGTTTAAATTAATATTATTTTCGAAACTACTTATACTCTAAAACAAGGAATTAGAATGACGGAAAAACATTATGACGTTGTTATTGTCGGCGGCGGTATATCCGGCTCGGCACTCTTTTATACACTGGCTAAATATACTGATATAAAATCTGTTGCGCTTCTTGAGAAATATGATGCTTTGGCTACACTTAGTTCAAGCGGTAAAGGTAATTCGCAGACCATCCATACCGGCGATATCGAAACAAATTATACACTCACCAAAGCCAAACAGGTCAAACGTACTGCAAATATGATAAGGCGTTATTGTCTTCAATACGGATATGAGGGTAAATTTATGTTCGCTCACCAAAAGATGGCTGTGGGTATCGGCGATGAAGAGGTAGAGTATATGAAAAACAGATATGAGGAGTTCAAAGGATTGTTCCCATATCTTGAGATTTACGATAAAGAGAAATTAAAAGAGATTGAACCTAATGTCGTATTTGACGAAAACGGTAACGAGCGACCGGAAGATATCGTAGGAGTGGGCGTTTTAGACCAGTATTCTACTGTTGATTACGGAGCAATGACGCAAAGCCTTGCCGATAATGCACAAAAAGTGAAAAATAAACAATTTGATATATTTTTGGATTCGGAAGTGACAAATATAAAACAGCTCGGCGAAGAGCATGTGTTGATGACAAAAAAAGGCGATGTGTTTACGGCTGATTTTGTAGTGGTAGACGCAGGCGGGCACTCTTTATATCTGGCGCACTCTATGGGGCACGGGAAAGATTTTGGTTGTTTGCCTATAGCGGGAAGTTACTATATCACTAAAGGGCATTTTTTAAAAGGCAAAGTTTATATGGTGCAAAATCCCAAACTTCCATTTGCAGCTTTACATGGCGATCCGGATGTACTTTTGAATATGGCGACAAGATTTGGACCTACTGCGCTGGCGCTGCCTGTTTTGGAAAGATTTCATGGACTATCGACGTTTCCGGACTTTCTAAAAACGCTAAATCTCGATGGAAAAATCATCAAAATCCTTTTTAATTTATTTAAAGACAGAGATATCAGAAACTACATTTTGAGAAACTTTGTTTATGAAATACCGCTAATCAATAAGCGCGCTTTTCTAAAAGATATAAGGCGTCTTGTGCCGTCATTAAAACTTGACGATATTGAATACGCTAAAGGTTTCGGCGGTGTCAGACCACAAGTTTTAAATAAAACAGAGATGAAATTAATGTTAGGAGAAGCCAGTATCAATCCCGGCACAGGGATAATATTTAATATGACGCCAAGTCCGGGCGCTACGAGTTGTCTTGGCAATGCCGAACGCGATGTGCAGCTTGTTTGCAAACACTTAAATGTTGCATTTGACCATAAATCATTCCTTGCAGATTTAGTAGAATAGCAATGTCGTAACTCTATTGCCGATATTTTTTATTAATGCATAAAAGTAACGCTTCGCTTTTATGCATTGATGGTTGTATTTTAAGATGATTTAAGTATTAAATTTTGATGTAGGCAACAAATATCCGTCTTATCGTCTGTCCTGAAAAAAGATTATAGCATTGTGCACAGCAATTTATCTGTTTTTTATTGCCGTCACACGGCACTCTGAAAACCCCAAAAATGTATTCACCAAATTTAACCAAAAATAATCCATCCTGTTCACAGCTATGAAAATAACTCAAGTTTATTACAAATCTCAAATAAAACATATTCTTACAAATTATATTCAATAAATAATCAAAAAATCAGTCCCAGAAACTATTTGTATCAGAAATAAAATTATTAAAATATATAATAAAATAAGAAAATTTTAATAAAACTTTTATATATATATATATATATATAATTGCTTCTTAATTTCGATTTAACTTAAGCAAAGATTTATTTTGAAGATACTAATCATTTTTGGAACAAGACCCGAGGCTATAAAACTGGCGCCGCTGATTATAGCTATGAAAAAGCATAAAATTGAACACAGAATTTGCGCTTCTGCACAGCATAGAGGTATGTTAGACCAAGTTTTAAATACGTTCAATATATCCGCAGACTATGATCTTGATATCATGAGACCTCATCAGACTCTATCCGATATAACATCGTCTATTTTGGTAAAAATAACTCATGTTTTGGATGAATATAAACCCGACATTCTATTTGTCCATGGCGATACTACTACGACATTTGCTGCAAGTCTGGCCGCTTTTTATCACAAAATAGATATCGCGCATGTGGAAGCAGGACTTCGTACCGGAGATATGTATTCGCCTTATCCTGAGGAAGCGAACAGGAAACTGACTGCCGTTTTGACGAAATACCATTTTGCGCCCACACATCATGCGAGAAAAAATTTATTAAACGAGATGATTTCTGACGATTTTATATTTGTGACCGGAAATACGGTCATAGATGCTCTTTTATTAGTTAAAGATAAGATAAACAGGACTGTAAACTTAAAAAAATCATTAGAAGAGAGATTTAGTTTTTTGCGTTTGGACGCAAAAATGGTATTGATTACCGGACATCGCCGTGAAAACTTCGGCAATGGATTTGACAATATCTGTTCGGCTATAAAAATGCTTGCCGAAAAATTTACAAATGTGGACTTTGTATATCCCGTGCATCTCAATCCGAATGTAAGAGAACCTGTAAGGCGATATCTGAGCGGTTTGGATAATGTTCATTTGATAGAACCGCAAGAATATGTACCGTTTGTATACTTGATGATGCGTTCATATATCATCTTGACAGATTCTGGCGGTATACAGGAAGAAGCTCCATCTTTAGGAAAACCCGTACTTGTCATGAGAAATACGACAGAGAGGGTTGAAGCTCTGGAAGCAGGAACAGTAAGATTAGTCGGCACAAATATCAATGTTATCATTGACGAAACAACGAAGCTGCTTACAAATCGCGCTCTTTACGATGATATGGCAAAAGCTGTCAATCCGTACGGAGACGGCAGAGCCTGTAAGCGAATTTTACAATTTATGCAAGAAAAACAATTAATCAAAAGGGGTATTTATTAATGTCGGATAAAACAGTATCGATCATAGGTTTGGGATATATAGGTCTTCCAACAGCCGCTATGTTTGCGGCTAGCGGTATAAAGGTTGTGGGCGTTGATGTCAACAGTTACGCGGTTGATACTATCAACCAAGGCAAAATACACATTGTAGAGCCCGAACTTGACAAACTTGTAAGCGATGTTGTAGCAAACGGATATTTAAGGGCGGTTACAAAGTCTATAGCGGCAGATGTTTTTATAATTGCCGTGCCTACTCCGTTTAAAGGTAGACATAAACCCGATATCTCATATATAGAATCTGCCGCAGAAGCTATCGCCCCTGTGATCAAAAAAGGCGATTTGGTGATTTTGGAGTCCACATCTCCCGTAGGCACAACCGAACAGATGGCAGAGTGGCTCTCGTACGCACGTCCTGATCTTACCTTTCCTCAAACTCACGGAGAAGATTCGGATATAAGAATAGCGCATTGTCCGGAGAGGGTTTTACCTGGACGCATACTAAAAGAACTTGAGGAAAACGACAGAATCATCGGCGGTATAACTCCAAAATGCTCATATGAAGCCGCTAAGCTTTATAAGACTTTTGTTAAAGGCGAATGTATCATCACAAATGCCAAAACAGCGGAAATGTGCAAACTGACAGAAAATAGTTTTAGAGACGTAAATATCGCATTTGCCAATGAGCTATCCGTCATATGTGACAAACTAGGCATCAATGTATGGGAGCTTATATCTTTGGCAAACCGTCATCCAAGAGTCAATATTTTACAACCCGGCTGCGGAGTAGGCGGACACTGCATAGCGGTTGATCCATGGTTTATAGTCAGTAAAAGTCCAAAAGAGGCAAAGTTAATACGCATGGCAAGAGAGGTAAATAACTATAAAAGAGAGTGGGTTGTTGGTAAAATCGACGAGGCTGTATCGATATTTTTAGCAAAAAATCCGACAAAAAACAAAGATAATATCAAAATAGCTTGTTTCGGGCTTGCTTTTAAGCCAGATATTGATGATTTGAGAGAGAGTCCGGCTGTGGAGATTGTTAAAGAAATCGCTGATCAATATAAAAATATATTAGTTGTTGAGCCGAATATCAAAGAGTTGCCGCGCAAACTTAAGTTAGAAAATATTCGTTTATGTACATTTGATTATGCACTTGACAATAGCGATATTGTATTGTTGCTTGTTGAACACAAAGAGTTTAAGGAAGTGCAGCCTAAAATACATCCAGATCAATACATTGTGGATACAAAAGGTATTTGGGATTCGAGCAAATTTGTAAAAGCATTGTCTGAAAAACAGCGATTAAACTATGCTGAAGAGCTTAGAATATCACAGGTGCAAAAAATAGAGATTGAAAAGCAAGAGCAAGATAAAGAGATTTATTATGAGGGGGTATTTAGTGAATATCAATCCAAAGTTGAAGATTTAACAAATCGACTTACAGAGCATCAGAGAAATTTAAAGATATTTGAAATAAGCGAAAAAACCTTAAAGGAACAGCTAAAATATCAGCAAATTGCATTAGAAAAAGAGGAAAAACAACATAGAGATACAATATTAAAAAGAACGAATGAAACAGAGGCGATAAGATCATCAGTTCCGTTTTTATTAGGAAAAGCTTTAATAGAGTCAAAGAAAAGTTTTAAAAATCTTATTTTATTTCCATTTATAATTTATAGTATCAGTAAACAAAGCAAGATACAAAATAAGAGTATCGCAAAAGTAAAAGAAAATATAACTGCATCAAATTGCAATAAAAGCTTGATTGAACATATAGATGTAATTTATGTTGAGCAAGGATTGGAAGCAGCAGAGTTTTTTATAGAGAATAAAATAAAAAGCAATCGTGATAAAGCATCGGCATTAGTGAGACTATCACGTCTAGTATTAAATATTAATACATATGAATCAGCACGTATTGCCCGTAAAAGTGTAGAGTTAGACCCGCGCATTTTTCGCATAAAATGGCTTGCTTTTTTGCTGTTTGATACAGGTTCGATAATCGAATCAAGTGCAATGCTTGATTCCTTACCGGAAACAATAGTTATGAATGAAGCGGAGAAAAATAAAGCAAAATACATTAAGGGTTGTTGCGCGATCTTTCAAAAACCTCCGAAGATTTTACACGCAAAGATTTCCACTATAAAATCTATCGATAAGAAAATACTTTATGTAGCTTCAAGTTCATTGCCTCATCAAACGACAGGTTATACCACTAGAACACATGCTATTCTCAAAGGTATTTGTGCAAACGGATGGGATGTAACTTGTACAACAAGACCCGGATACCCTTTTGACAGAAATGATTTGAGCGTTAAGTATTCAGATGGAGTATATGAATTGGATGGCATAATTTATGAGTTCCTGAAAGGCAAAGGAAGAAGAGAGACTCCACTTGATGAATATATATACGAATCTGCTGAAATTCTCAAAAAAGAGATGATCCAAAAATGTCCATCTATTGTGCATGCTGCTTCTAATTACGAAGCAGGGCTTCCCGCATTGATTGCAGCAAAAGAGCTTGGAATTCCTTTTATTTATGAAGTACGCGGTTTTTGGGAATATACCAGCGCTTCAAAAATCGAAGAGTGGGAAAAAACAGAGAGATTCGCGCTTGATTATCAACTTGAAGCACTTGTTGCACAAAATGCTGATTTGGTTATAACGCTCAACATGGCAATGGCAGATGAGCTTGTTTTGCGCGGCGTTAGAAGAGAAAAAATAGTTTTTGCTCCGAATGCTTTAGATATTGAAAAATTTTATCCTGTAACTAAAAGCAACATTCTTGCAGAAAAATTGGGGTTAAAAGATGATGATTTTGTTATCGGCTATATCGGTTCTATAGTCAATTATGAAGGCTTGGATACTCTAATAGAAGCTTTTTGTAAAGTTTGTCAAAAGATCCAAAATGCCAAGCTTTTAATCGTTGGCAATGGAAAAATTTTATCTGGATTGGAAAAACTTGCTGCTTCTTTTAATGTAAGCGATAAAGTTTCATTTACAGGAGCCGTTGCACATAAAGATGTACAACAATATTTTAGCTTGATTAATGCTATAACTATTCCGAGAAAACCTCATAAAGTTTGCCAGCTTGTTTCGCCGTTAAAGCCACTTGAAGCTATGGGTATGGAGATTCCGCTCATTGTCTCAGACGTATCTGCTTTAAAAGAGATGGTTAAAGACGAACAAACCGGACTTATCCATAAAACAGATGATCCTGATTCTCTTGCAGAAGCTATTTTACGATTAGCTCAAAATCCTGCATTAAGAGAACAGCTTGCAAAAAATGCAAAAGAAGAAGTTATCACCAATAAAACATGGAACAAAGTTACAAAAGATATATCAAGGCATTATGAAACGCTTATAAAAAGTAGAGGATAAAGAGTAGATGAGCAAAAAACACTTACTTTTATCGCGTTTTGATTTTAAATTTATAGTTGACAAAAGAAAAGATGGTAGATAGTACATTGCGTGATAATCTTGATTTCATCGAACACATGCATATAAAAGATGATTCCCATAATTTCGTTATAAATCCTATAGCATTTGGCAGATATGAGTTTGAATTTAAACTAAGCAGTGATGATAAGGAATATTTGGAAGGTGCTATAGCTTCTTTTGAATTTAATAAAGAGTCCGAGTTGCTTGAGGGATTGTTCAAATCTCAAGTGAAAAATATGGGTTACTTTCGTTATCTACAAACTTCAAGAGATGGAGCGATAACAAAATTTATTATAGATATACCGCAAGATGTGGAGCTGAATAAAATAAAGATTATTCCATGGAGTGCAAAAACAATCCCTATATTCTTAGACGACATAAAAGTAACAAAACAGCATGATAAGATAACGCTTTCTGTGTCAGCAGATGATACTAAGATATATGCCTCCATAGCTCCTTTTCAAGATGAAAATTATGCCTTTTATGTGATACGTAACGATGAAGTTATTTATCGTCAAACATATACGTCCCAAAACAGTTTTGAATTTATGCACGATAAAATCTTAGGTAGACATCGCGTCAAAGGATATGCCCGCTCAAAAAATGGGCTTACAGGCAGAGGGCTTTCACAGGATATGTTTGTTTTTGGACAAGAGCGTCCACTGGAAAATATCTCAAAAGATAAATTGAGAGATACATATTTGCTTATAAAATCCGGCAATTACAGTTTTCATTGTTTATATTTTGAAGGTAAAGTAAATAATCTTTTTGTCTTATTAAGTGGAGCTATAGATAGAAACAAGAGAAAACCACCGTATTTTACAAGATGGAAATGGAGAGATAAATTTCCGGGTCACATTATTTGCATATCCGACCCTACGCTTTTACTTAACGAAACCATAGAACTTGGTTGGTATATCGGCTCTGAAAAGTATAATGCTACGGACGATATGGCGAAGTTAGTCAAACATATCGCAAAGATACTTGGAGTTCCGAATGAACGTATAATCTCCTATGGCTCATCTGGCGGCGGTTTTGGAGCTTTAATGCTTGCAAGCAAGATAGATGGTTCATTGGCTGTTGCTATAAATCCGCAAACTAATGTTCTTAGCCATTATCAAAGAGTTGAAAAAATGGTTGATGTATGTTTCTCCGGTAGAGATCAAGAGTTTATAGAAAAAAACTATAATGATAGAATATGCGTGCAAAAAGCTTTGAAAAACTCAAACTCTCGTGTTTTTATAATACAAAACACTCTTGATGAATTTCATTGGAAAAACCACTATCCTCCGTTTGCAAAAGAGATGGAACTGCCTTTGGTTTCCGGCATTTCTAAAAATGGCAAACATAAAGCCATCATATATAATGACCCAAAAGGACATGGTGAAGAATCATCGGAAATATTCGCAGAGATTATACGCAATATAGATGAAATATTAAACAATGATACTATAAAGATATTTTCTTCTCAAAGTAAGAAAGCTATAAATACATACATAGAATTTGATGAAAAGATATATAATCTGACTTTTGAGTTAATCGAGATGGAAAATAAAAAGAGTATGTATTTTATGCAGGATTGTATATTTGAAGATGGTACAAGAGAAATAATTGCGTTAAATTATAATCGAACAGCAATATACTCATCTTTTGATGTGGGTTTAACATGGCAGCTCAGATATATATCAGTGAAATGGCTTGGTAGGATAATAACAGTATTTACTACTTCTTTTCAAGAAAAGTTGGTATGGGTTGAGGGTGGTTATTTGTATCACTTTGATGGTAATGAGCAACTGATGGCTTTACACAATGACAGACAATATCCTTGGCATGGTTCTCAAGGTATAGGAGAATCAGAAAATGGTGTTATTATGTATGCTGAGTATTGTTCAAAACACCATGAAAATGAAATTATACCGCTTAACGTTTGGAGATATAGATTTGATACAAAGGAGTGGAAAAAGATATTTACATTACAAACGACTATGCAGCCAAACAAAGAGATATTTAGCGATATACGCCATTTTCACATATGCAGACCAAATCCTTTAAATAAAAATCAATGGATATTAAGTACAGGTGATAAAGACACACATTGTCGTATGTGGATAAGCAGTGACGAGGGTGACAATTGGCAGGAGCTAACAAACTTTAAGCCTGCTCCAAAATCACCATATACTAACAGCAATTCTGTTTTTAGATTTGTACAATATGCTGTTACAATAAATGGAGATTTAATATGGGGTACAGATGATACAAACCTCTCAACTACTCGTCAATCAGCGATTATAAAAATGAGTATTAAAGAAGATAGAAAACAATCTGAAATTTTAACATGGCTTGGGGATAATTGTATACGAAATATTATCTCTTGCGGTAATGACATCTTTTTGCTATTATCGGAGGCAAAAACTACCATATATTATGCAGATTGTTTTTTGTATCATTTAAGAACAAACAAATTAGTACATATTCCCTTGCCTATGCTAAACAATAAAACGACAAAGTCTGGTTTTACATATTCTTTTGGTTCTACAATGATGGTCAACAATGCCGCTTTTGTGTATACAAGCTATATTTTGACAAAAGAAAATCGCGGAATAATCAAAATATCATTTAATGAAATAGAGCAAAATGATAAGAGAATATGAAAATATTACCAGTGTATCAATGACAAAATTAGAGCAAGAGTTGAGTGCAGGATGGTCAATAGGAAAATATCCTACTATCAAACTTAATGAAAAAATTCCATGGGAGATGACTTCAGATATATAGGAGTTGGAAGTTTCACATTCAGTATAGAAAGAGTGCTGGATGACGGTATCATTTATAAAAAGCAAAGGACAGATATAAAATGAGATTTGTTTGGAAAGAGAAAAAAGGTACATCAAAATATCGTTTGACTTTTAGAGATGCTAAAACCAATGATATAATTTCCTTAAAAGAGGTTATAGGGCAAGTAGAGTTTAATATACCTGAAGAGTTAAATCAATACGGTGATGATCTATTACTTAGGGTTGAATATTTTGAAGACAGTATCAAAAAATATATAGTTTGGTTTCCGTATTTTCATCCATTTTATGGTATTCAAAAAACAAAATTAAAAATAAAATCTTCTATTGACAATGATGGATTTCCGTTGCGCTTAATACTCAAAGATATCAATAATAATACTTTATTGGATTATGTCTATCTTGGCGAAACATTTTATGTACCCGATAATTTGATTGCTTTGGAGAGAAATACTAAGTATAGATTTCTTAAGTTTGACCATAAGACAAAAAAATGGAATTGGGATGTAGATAATGGAGGATACAAATATCTGTTTTTATCACATTTAAGCCTCAAATCTACAAAACCTTTAGAGGGTAAATTTGTGATTGCTGAAAGAAGAGATGGTTTAGGTGCTAGATTAACTGCCGTTTTTAATGCCATATTGATATCGGAAGTAACAGGTATATCGTTTTATGTTTATTGGTCAAAAAGTGGTATCGGAAAAGAATTTCACTCTGTTGAATCTGTCGATAGCATTTTTTCGAAAGAGTTTATAAAAAATCATCTGCTTGGAGAAAAAGTGTCTGAAAAATTCAGGCTTATACCATATTGTCGAGAAAATATAAAAAATATAAAAGATTTTTGGATAGAGTCTATAAATCAAGATAATTGCATAGCTGGACATGGCTATTTACTGGATATGCCTCGTATGTCTGGTGAAGAAAAACATATGTGGACAAAAAGAGTTTTAAATAAACTTGATTTTTCGGAAGAGATAAAACTTGCCATAAAAGAAGCTTATAATATTCCTTTACCAAGAAGTGTTGTAGCCATACATATAAGATCTGGAGATGTAGTTTATGGAAAATATGAAACACGCATAACATATTCATATAAAGTGATATGCACTCCTCTAGTTGCATATTTTGTTAAAAAATTTCAAAAAGAAGGAAAAACCACAGTATTGGTTGGGCAAGAGTCGGAGTTTATTAGTGAAATGGCACAGCAGTTTGGGGCTATTGACGCAAGTGCATTTTATCTTGACGGTTTTTCGCCTGCCCAAAAATCACTTTTTGATACTATCCTTATATCAAGATGCGAGTATATCATAGCAGAAATGAGTTCTTTGCCAAGACTTGCACGAATGTTTTCTGGTGTAGAAGTAAAATCTATTTTTTCATTATATAGCGAACAAAAACTTGCAAGTATTATAGAGTCTGAAATAAAGGAATATGGCGACAATTTTCATGATATGCAAAAAGCATATTCGTTTTTTTTGGCACATACATATACTTGCAAAAATGCAAGTTTTGGTAAGTCGGACTATTTATTGTCCAGTGCGCTATCTTTTGATTCTGAAAATCCCATATATATGTTTTTAAAGGCTGCAAATTATTATAAACATAAAAAGTTATCTGAAGCAGAGGATATACTTATCGAGCTTTTTAAGAGTGTCGATATGCGTACATTTGAAACATTCAAAAATTCTCCACTTATAAAATTACTGTCTGCACCTAAAAGCTCGCATGCTCCTGATACATATATTTTAAGTATAAAATATCAAGCATTTGAGGGTGAATCTGATAAATCTTTGACCTATTGTGCAATAATGCACAATTTTTTTACAAATAGTAATGCCGAACAAAGGAAAATCATTCTTCACGAAGCGTTACAAAATATCGCTCAACAAGATAAAACAGAATGATAAGAGCATATGAAAATATTTCAAATATACCAGTGTTGAAATCTATGTCGCTTATTGAACAAGAATTGAGTGTAGGATGGTCAAGAAGAGGGTATCCTATAGTTAAGCTTGACGGAAAAATTCCTTGGGAGATGACTTCAGATATATATAGGAGTTGGAATTTTCACATTCACTGTTGGGATATGCTGGATAATTTACTGAAGGCTTACTCTATAAATAAAAAAGAAGAGTTATTAAAGATTTGTATAAATATCGCTCTTGATTGGACAAATAAGTTTTTAGATACTCCATTTGAAGATTGTGATAATTTTGCATGGTATGATATGGCTGTAGGTTTGAGAGCGTACAGGCTAGCTTACATTATTGATGCTGCTCTTGATATCGGGCTGTTGAGCGGCGATAAAGAGATGCTTTTTTGGAAGTGTCTGCTAAAACATCAAGAGTATCTTGCAAATGACTCAAACATTATATTTCACAATAATCACGGTTTTTACCAAGTAGCAGGGCAGTTAGCTATGGGTATGCGGTTTTATGATAAAAGCGACGTTATGAGAGAGGCTTTTTTACAGGGCAATGAGCGTATGTCGAAAATGCTAAAACAGCAGTTTTCAGCTGACGGGATACATCGCGAACACTCTCCTGATTATCACAGAATGGTTTGTTTAACTTTGCGAAATATAGTATCTGCAGGACTAATTTCTGATAATGAAATAACCAGTTTTGTGGAAAAAGTCGAGAAAGCGTTATCGTGGTTCATTATACCGAATGGTAATATAGTAAATTTCGGCGATTCTGATAGCAGATCATTTAGTTGCAGCTCGACTACAGCTAAAATGGCATGGTCTACGCCTGAAATGCATCTTGTTTGTACAAAAGGTAAAATAGAAGAATCTTTACCGCCAGTTAATGTTTTTAATGAGGGTGGTTATTTTGTAGCACGTTTTATCAACAAAGAAAATTATGAGAAAAGCAGTTATTTGGCACAAATAGCAGCCTTTCACTCCAGAACCCACAAACATGCAGATGATCTTAGCTTTGTTTGGTATGACAGGGGCACAGAGCTCATAGTTGATGCGGGCAGATACGGATATATCGGAAAAACAGAAAATGGTTCAAAGTTATGGCAAGACGGATATTGGTATGCAGATCCCAACAGAATCTATTGTGAATCAACGCGTGCGCACAATACGCTCGAATTTGACAATGAAAATTATCCTCGTAAGGGAGTTAAGCCTTATGGAAGTGCGATAAAACGATGGTGCGTGAATGAACAAATAGTAGCTTTCGAGACAGAATGCAAGCATTTTAAAAGTATTAGAAGAGTAAGGCTTCTTATATTTAATCCTGCCAAATGGCTTATAGTGTACGATTGGTTTCATGACAATCTTAAAAAACCTCATAATGTCAAACAGTGGTTTCATATGTCCACTAATATCAAAATGGTTTCCGATGTTGACGGATATAGAGCTGATATCAATGATGAGTCTTTAACGGTTCGGGCATTATTGCCGGATATGCAAAAGTCAAGATTATTTATCGGTGAGACTTCACCTATCCAAGGTTGGTATTCTCCAAAAGAGAGACAGATGGTTCCTAATTATACATTTTGTTTTGAACGAAATGATGCTATATTCGGAAATATGGCGGCGATATTTACTTTTTCATCTGGCAAAGTAATTGTTGATTATAAAAAAACTAGAGTTACTAATTCTGGACGTAAAGGTATTTTTTGTTGGCAGGACGACGATGGTACATGGCAAGTGAACTTTGAGCGTTTAAAAGATGGTGAACTCACAGTATTAAGCAGTCTAAACAATGACACCACAGCACAATAAAATCCTCTTAATCAGTGACAATCTCACAAGCGAGTGCCTGAAGCATGAGATAGATTATGTCAATGCGATGCCGTGGACGTACTGGTACCATCTGCTAAAGCGCGATAAATTTGACTTTTTGTTTGTAGAGTCCTCGTGGTCGGGTCATAAAAATGCGTGGAAGTATAAGATGGCGTCATATCCTGATCATCCGAAACGCAACAATAATGCGCTTGCAAGAGTAGTCGATATGGCGAAAAACAGAGGTGTACCGACTGTATTTTGGAATAGAGAAGACGGCGTTCATTTTGAGAGATTTATAAAAAGCGCATCACTGTTTGACTATATATTAACCGTAGACGAAAACTCTGTGGAGCGTTATAAAAAGATAGTGCCGCCATCTGCCAAAGTTGATACGGCTCTGTTTTGCGTAGAGCCCAAGATCCATAGTTTCAGTGGATTTAACTTTAAATCTAACGCTGCCAACTTCATAGGAAGTTACAATGTCAACATACACGAAAGACGCAGAAATTGGCAGCATATGTTATTTAAAGCGGCTTTTAAGGCAAAACTTCCGATAACAGTAATAGATAGAAATTCAAACCGCAAGGCAAAAAACTATCGCTATCCGGCAAATCAATATAACCTCACCGTACATCCAAGCGTACCATATACCAAAACAGCCGATATATACAAAGACTACACGATATCTTTAAATGTAAACACTATAGAAGATTCGCCTACAGCGTATTCTCGCCGTTTGGTTGAGATATTGGCGTGCGGCGGCATAGCCGTAACGACGCCAAGTTTGGCTGTGGAGATGGTTTTTAAGGATTACTGTATAGTCGTGTCGTCTTTGGATGAAGCTGTAGAAGTTTTTTCACGCTTAAAACATGGAGCGTCAAAAGATGATTTGGAGCGCGCTAAAGCCGGGAGTGATTTTGTACTTAACAATCTAACGTGGAAACGGTTTATAGATAAAATATACAATATCATCTCGTAAGAGCAGCAGGGTAGTTATGATGTTTGATTTGAGTCGCATGGCATAAGTTTTATCAAACAAGATGGTCACTTTTGGACACTCTTTCGGATTGTTGTGATGAATAGTAAGCTATTGATATAAGACTAAACTCCAAATATCATTTTGTGTTTTGTTACTTCGGTGGAAATTATCTTTTTAGAAATAACATGGCGAAATAAAATCAAAAAATTTAAACTTTACAGTTTAACTGTATCACTCATTTTTGGCTGGATACGGATTTAGTCATCCGGACGATGTTTTTTGTTGTGTGAATAAATCTGATAATCGTCGTCTATATCATCGTCATATTCGAAACGAAAAAACCGTTCATAGCCCAGTTTTTCCAATTCGTCATCCAAAAATTGAGGCAATACGTTTTTATGAATGCACTTAGAGATAATCGCCTCTATATCTTCCTCCGTGACATTGCTGAAGCGCATCTCCAGAATAGCTTCCTCTTTTGTCATACACCCTCTTATTTTTTACGGAATCAATTTTGAAATTATAATAGATTTTACACTTAAAAAATAATAAAACTTTGCCTATAACGATAAATCTTTTAATATTTGCATAGCTGCCATTTTTCCATCAGCCGCTGCTGTTACGACTAAAGCCGCGCCTCTCATGCAGTCGCCGCCTGCATAAATCCCAGCTTTGCTTGTATGATAGCAACTGTCGGTTGCGATAGCGCCGCGGCTATTTACGTCTATACCGTTTTCAGCTAAAAATGTTGGGATATTGGGCGTAAATCCAAGCGCAAAAACAACTACATCGGCGTCAATCTTAAAATCACTTCCTTTGACTATATCCACGCTTTGACGTCCGAGTGTGTTTTTGTCGCTTATAATAGTCTTTTGCATATTAAGCCCGATGACATTTCCTTCGCTGTTTACGATGACGTCATGTGGAGCTACATTATAAACAAAATTTACTCCCTCATCAAGCGCGTTTTTAAACTCTTTTTTGGAGCCCGGCATATTGAATTTATCGCGTCGGTAGAGACATGTGACGCTTTTGGCATTCTCTCTTATCGACGAGCGCAGACAATCCATAGCCGTATCACCACCACCAACCACCACCACATTTTTATTAAATACATCGATATCTGTGTCAAGCTCTTCTTTAAATTGTTTTTTTTGAATGTTGCGTAAAAAATCCACCGCCATGATCGTGCCGTTAGCATTTTCATTGCTGATATTGGCACGATTGGGAAGTTCCGCGCCCATACCTAAAAATACGGCGTTATGCGAATTTGTAAGATTGGAAAACGGTATATCTTTACCTATTTCTACGCCTGTTTTTAACTCCAATCCAGCTTCTATGAGCCAGTTTATTCTTCGGGCGACAATATCTTTTTCTATCTTAAATCCCGGTATGCCGTAAGTCAAAAGTCCGCCGGCTCTATTTTGTTTTTCATACATCACGACTTGTACGCCCGCTCTTAAAAGATATGTAGCGGCAGATATGGATGCCGGACCCGAACCTACGATAGCGACGGACTTATCTATCTTTTTTGAGGCAAAAAGCGGTTTCAGTCCGTTTCTAAAGCCATTTTCGCTTATCGCTGTTTCAATAGCGCCTATGGTGATAGCTCCATGCCCGTCATTTAAGGAACAATCCCCCTCGCAGAGTCTATCTTGGGGACATACGCGCCCTGTGATTTCGGGGAATGGATTGCTCTCATTCGAGAGTGCGAACGCCGTGCGTATATCCGCCCTTGCGCCTATTGCTTTGAGCCAAAAAGGGATAAAGTTATGTAACGGACATTTATTGTGACAGAATGGATCGCCGCATTGTATGCAACGACTCGCCTGCTCTTTTGTGTCGTCTTTTGACAATAACTCGTAAATCTCTCTAAAATCTTTTGTTCTTTCAGTTACGGAACGTTTTTTAATCTCCGCTCTTTCTACAGTTAAAAATTCTTGCATATTAGTTTCCCTCCCCGGGGCTTAATGGGAGTCTGGTCATATCTTTAGGATATACCATCCAAAAATCTCTTATTGAGTGTCTGAAGCTATCTATAATGAGTCTCGCTTTAGCGCTTTGTGTTTCGTTGATATGCATTCTAAGGAGCCTTTTTAAAATATGTCTTGCCTCATCCATTTCGTCTGTGTCTATGCGTACGGCTTTTACAAGTTCTTGATTCAGCTTATCTATAAAATCGTGGTCTTTGTCATAAATAAACGCTATACCGCCTGTCATTCCTGCGCCAAAGTTCATTCCTGTTTTGCCGAGTATCAAAACCTCTCCGCCGGTCATATATTCGCATGCATGATCACCTGTGCCTTCGACAATCGCTGCAGCACCGGAGTTTCTAACGCAAAATCTCTCGCCGACATTACCTGCTACAAACAGTTTGCCGCCTGTCGCTCCATAAAGACAAGTATTGCCGGCACAAGAGAAGTTTTCGCCTTGAACTTTCGGCGTAATAACTATTTTGCCGCCATTCATTCCTTTACCGACATAATCGTTTGCTACGCCATTTAGATGAATCTTAACGCCGTTAATTAGAAACGCGCCAAGTGACTGTCCTGCAATACCGTTTAGATTGTATACAATACTATCTTCGTTTAAACCTTTGTTGCCGTAAAATTTCGCGATTTCACCACTGGTTTTTGCGCCAAAACTTCGATTGGTATTGGTTATCGTTTTATTGATTACGATATATTCGTTTTTATTTTCTATGACTTGATACGCCTCTTTTAATATTTCGCTTTCATATTCATTTTTGTCATACGGAGGATTTGATGGCTTTTGGCAAGTGTTTATACCGTCTATATTTGTTAAAATAGAACTAAAATCAAACTTTTTGGCAAATTCATCGTCTTTAACGCTTAAAAATTCGCTTCGTCCTATAATATCGCCTAGCGACGTATAACCCAAAGAGGCAAGTATCTCTCTGATGTCTTCAGCTAAAAGTGTAAAATAGTTTACTACCTTATCAACAGTACCGCTGAAGTTTTGCCTGCACTCGTCATTTTGAGTAGCTACACCCACCGAACAGCGATTTAGGTGGCACACACGCAGCATTTTACAGCCCAAAATCGTCAGCATGAGCGTACCAAACGCATAACTCTCTGCTCCTAAAAGAGCGGCTTTAATAATGTCAAGGCCGATTTTTAAACCGCCGTCTGTCTGAAGATGTACAAATTCTCTTAAGTTGTTATATTTTAGTGCGTTGTGAGCTTCGCTAAGACCTATCTCCCACGGATTACCCGCGAATTTTATAGATGTAAGCGGAGCAGCACCCGTACCACCGTCATTGCCTGAAATGATGATCTTATCCGCATAAGCTTTGGCTACACCTGCGGCTATTGTACCAACACCTGCGGTAGAGACAAGTTTAACAGTGATAATCGCCTCCGGATTTACTTGTTTCAAATCAAATATAAGTTGCGCCAAATCCTCTATAGAGTATATGTCATGGTGAGGCGGCGGCGATATAAGCGTAACGCCAGGGATTGTGTAGCGTAAACTTGCTATCAATGGCGTTACTTTATGTCCGGGAAGCTGCCCGCCTTCTCCCGGTTTTGCGCCTTGTGCGACTTTAATTTGTATCTCTTTGGCGCTTCTTAGGTATTCGGGTGTAACGCCAAACCGTCCTGAAGCTATCTGTTTGATTTTGGAATTTTTGATACTTTTTAATCTCTCAGGAGATTCTCCGCCTTCACCTGAGTTTGACATGCCGCCGAGTTTGTACATAGCCAGCGCGATAGCTTCGTGTGCTTCAGGGGAAATAGAGCCTAGACTCATCGCCGCACCGTTAAAACGTTTAAAGATTTCGGATACAGGTTCAACTTTTTTGATATCTATCGGCTTTCTGTCGGACTTAATGTCAAAAAAATCGCGTATCATTTTAAAATTTCTTGACATAATGAGGTTCTTTACATTCTCATAGTCGGATCTTAAGCCGCTATGCGCGGTTTGGTGAATCGCGTGTATAACGCGCGGTCCGTAGTCGTGATATTCGCCATTATCCATATATTTGTAAAATCCGCCGATTTCCAAAGGAAACATTTTTGTATGTGTGTCAAGCTCGTAAGCTTTAGCATGGTTTTGTTCTATACGTTTTTCTATATCGTCATAATCAAGTCCGGATAAAAGACAAATAGCGTTTCTAAAACAGTCGTTTATTATCCTTGACGATAGGCCTATAATATCAAAAAGTCCCGAATTTTTATATGATGCTATTGTTGAAATGCCCATTTTGGAGATGATTTTAAGCAAGCCTTGACCAAGCGCGTGGTTAATATTTTTCAAAGCCTCTTTTGTATCGTAACTATCCATATCTCTTGATTTTGCCATATCCAAAGCGGTTGCATATAAAAGATAAGGATACACCGCGCTTGCGCCGAATGCTATCAAAACGGCTGTTGAGTGAGAGTCAAATACTTCGCCCGTTATCGCCACGATAGAGGCTTTGTGTCTTACACCGTTATCCAAAAGAGCATTGTTTACGCGCCCAACGACCATAGCCATAGGGATACATTTGTGTGTTTTATCAAGTCCTCTGTCATCCAAAAATACTATATGCACATTTTCATTTTTGACCGCTTCTACTATATCATAAACCAGATCTTCCAAAGAGCCTTGCAGATTCTCCTCAAAAAGTGTCGAAAATGTACGGCATTTGTACTCTTTTTTATAAAGCGGTTGATTCGGATCGCCAAAACTTTTCAATACGTCTATGCGTTCTTGCATAAGAATAGGAGAGATGGACTTGATACGAAAAGCATGAAGCGGCGTTTCGTCTAAGATATTGTGAGTTTGACCAAAGTCGGTATTAAGACTCATAACAACCATTTCTCTTATTGGGTCAATCGGAGGATTTGTAACTTGAGCGAATTTTTGCTTAAAAAAGTCGGTGAAAAAGCGCTGTTTTTGACTGAATGCGGCAAGCGGCGTATCATCGCCCATAGAGCCGGTAGCTTCTTTGCCCGATTTCATCATTGGTTCAACGATCATTTCTCGCATTTCTTGCGTGATATTGTTGTAGCGCTGCAGATATTCTAAATTGTTAAAATGGTAATCTTGTGTATTTACAAATAGAATATCTACATATTCCTGTAAATAAAACATGTTTTTATTAAGCCATTCTGTATATGGGTGAGAATTTTTGAGATAGTCGTTTATCTCCGGATTTTTCATCACTTTTCCGAATTTTAAATCAATACCTAGCATTTCACCGCTTTGCAATCGCCCACGTTCCAAAATATTTTCTTCATCTATTTTCAGTACGCCGTATTCGCTTGCTATTAATATTCTACTGTCTTTTGTGATGATGTATTTGGCGGGACGCAAACCATTTCTGTCTAAAATACAGGCTATATATCTGCCGTCAGTTAAAGATATAGCTGCAGGTCCGTCCCAAGGCTCGAAACTATTGCTTGCATACTCATAAAATGACCTCAATTTTGCGTCTATATGTGGTGAATTTTGCCATGGAGCCGGTATCAAAACACGTGCTGCTTTAAAAAAATCATATCCATTCGCAAGTAAAAACTCAAACATATTATCTAAACTTGCACTATCGCTCACATCGTCAGCGGTAACCGGTAGCAGACTGCGCAACTCTTTGTCGGAGTAGATGGAGCTTTTTAAAAATTCACTTTTTGTTTTGAGATTGAAACGGTTTGCGACTATGGAGTTTATCTCGCCATTATGTGCGAGTGTACGGAATGGTTGAGCCAGTTTCCATTTTGGAAGTGTATTTGTGGAAAACCGTTGATGAAACAATGCGAAAACAGCTTTGAAATTGTTGCTTTGCAAATCTCTATAAAACTTCCGCAGATAGGTCGGCATAACCAGACCTTTGTAAGAGATGACTTTATTTGAAAATGAAGATATGTAAAAATCCTCATCGTTCTCAAGAGCGTTTTCAATATTGCGCCTTGCCAAATATAAAAGCGCCTCAAAGCGTTTTGTGGCGATTAGAGAGTTTGGAGTGACAAAAACCTGTGTAATTTTAGGAAGTGTTTTGAGTGCTAATTCGCCCAAAGCGTTTATATCTATTGGTACATCGCGGTAGAGTAAAACTTTAAGGTCATTATTGTGGCAAATTTCCTCAAATATGTTCTTTTGTTCCTCTTTCGTGAAAAATACCTGAGCTACTGCAAACTGTTTAGGTAAGTCTACGCCAAGTTTTGCTGCCTCTTTTTTCATAAATTCTATTGGCAATGAAAAAAGCAGCCCGCTGCCGTCCCCGCTTTTACCGTCTGCGGCGATAGCGCCTCTGTGTACCATTCGCTCAAGTGCTGAGATAGCGTCTTTGACAATGTCATGAGAAGCTATGTTGTTGGTATTCGCGAGCAATCCGAAACCGCAATTATCTTTGTAGCTTTTATATAGTTCCATCAATCACCTTTACACAATTCGTGGCGTTAACCATGCCAAAAAAGTTCAAGAATATACCAAAAAAAAGCTTTAATATCAATTACTTTGTTTTTTATGAAATTTATACAGATTTCTAGTATCAGAAATAATATTAAAGTATAATAAAATTGTATAAAAAAGTAGAAATTAAAACTTTTGCATTTTTATAAGAGGATATAGTTTATTTTTAAGTGTACCATGCTAAATTCCGTTACAAAGGTAACATATGCATATGCTAAGCGGCTCATTTTTGGCTGCTGGAAGAACGTTTATTACTATTTATGAAAAATTATTAACAAAAAGATGGCAGCGTAAAAATACCCGATGTTTTAAGGGATTACATGTAAGGGTTGTTTTTTATTAAGATAGTCTTTGTATAATTTTATTCAAATTTCTACTATTGTAGATATGAAACCATTCAGCAAAATCATATATTCGTCTAGACTTTTCATAAAATTTCTACTATTAAATAACTACTCCTATTTTAGGGACTTCAGACGATACTGTGTCCAAACTTGTGCCCAAAGTGCTGAAATTTAAATCAACTTTCATTTGCTCGGACTTTATCCACTTGGCATACTTTTGAAATAACATTTGTGTTGAGGTATGACCTAGCAACTTTGAAATTTCGCTTACTTTAAATTTACTGCTGTCTAAAGCTTTTATAGCGAAAGTATGTCTTGTGTTATAAAGCACTCTCCCTTCCATGCCGCACCTCTCTAAGAGTTTTACCCATTTGCCCCTTACATAATCAGCTCCGTGAGCTTCCGGAAAGACAAGCCCCGTTTGAGTCAATTTATGCTGTTCGGCGATAAAATATCTTAATCCGTTAAAGATAGGGATACTGTGTATATTCCTTGTCTTTACAGGTGTGGATACCTTATTTCTCATAGTCTTCGCAACTAAAATATGGGTTTCGCTTATAGATTCCCATCTTAGCGCGCATACCTCCCCGATTCTCATTCCAGTAAGAAACAAAAAGCCTAAGAAGTTCCTAAACCACCCTTTAGCGTTAGACAATAGTAATTGAGCCTCTACATCGCTGTAGGGTTCAGGGTCATACTCATCAAGCTTAGGGAGTCTTACTTTTCTTGTGGGATTATACTCGATAGCCTCATCATATACGGCTTCATTCAGAATCTGACTGAATGTATTGACTATAGACCTTACAGTCCTTGCCGATACTTTTAGTCCTGATACCCATTCTCTAAGGAATCCCACCGTTATTTCGTTAACAGGATAATCCTCATACATTTGGATATGGCTCCGATAGTTACCCATATAGGTATCGATTGTCGAATCCTTTAAGTCTTTGACTCTTATAGATTTTTCAAAATAATGCCCGACCGTATTCTTTTTGGAAAAATCCGCCTTTGTTAAGACGGGAAACAATTCCCGCTCCACCTTACGTCTGTTTTCCCTTGTATTAGCGAGCCCTGTCGATTTTCGTATTCTTTGCCCATTTTGATACAAGGTTACCCAGATTGTATTGCCCCTTACAAACATTTTCATTTCTTTCCTTTAACAGTTTGTCAAAGGCTTCTTCATCAATAAATATTTTACGCTCTGTGAGCTTAAAATAATGAATACCTTGCTGTAGAATGCCCTTGTATCTTAAGTTTTTTAGATAAGAGTGTTTGATTTGTCGCTTTTCGGCAAACTCTTTTTCACTAATCATTGTAATTCCTTCAGTAAATCCAAAATATTACTAAGTTTCGCAGAAATAAACAAAAGAGTAATTACTATAAAAACCAAGAGACCGATAATTGCACTTTCGCCTGATGAACTCATTCTTTCCACCTTTTATGCCAATCTCTAAACGGAACATATACTGTAAAATTAGTTGTAGTATCATCACCAATTATTCTAAGCACAAGATAACCAAACATAAAAAAGATTAGACCTAAATTTTGTAAAATAAAGGCAACAATAAGCACGAGTAATTGCAATAATAAAATAAGCTTTTTCATATCTTTATATCTCCTGTAAAAATATACATTACGTCTATAAAAGTATTTTTGGCGTTATAAAATAAATCCTTATTACATTCTATAATGTCAATAAAAAGACTTGCAAAGAACATTAATATACTTGCTGTTATAATCAGCGGCAAAACAAATATTATTTCTAATATAAGTTTTATCCAAAGTTGAATAGTATGCCTATTTTTCATTTCCTCTCCTCAATCTCAAATTCATATACAAACACATAAGGATTAGCTTCGTAACTTCCTTTGCCGTTTATTTTGTCAAAAAGAGTAGCGTAAGAATTTTGCGGGGTTAGCCAAATATATGAGTCGTTTTCGTTCCAAGTATAGCAACACATATTGTTAATATCTATTGTTTTATAAATCCCTTCAGCTAAACAATCTTCATTGCTTATAGTTTGTACTCTCTCAATCCTACATTTCTTAATCCTTAAAAACAGTCTTGCATATTTTTCAGGCATAAAGAGAGGGTTTTTCCATGTAATATAAGGGTTTTTTAAAGTCTCTTTGTCCTTATAAACGACAAACGCATTTCCAGCTCCTTCAGCAAGCGTCATTCTACTATCTAAAAAAAATCCTGCTTCTATAGCGTAAGGCTCTTTTATGTAGATAATTTCATTAGGGAGATATTTATAATAGAAAAATCTATCATCCTTTTCTAAATCCAATTCGCCTATAAGTTTGCCATAGCAATAATGGTAAATATGCTTTTTATCCTCTTTGGCGGTTGAACTCATAAGAGTGCAAATTTTCCAATCTTCACTATTTTTAGGTTGTATCGGGCAAATCCGTCTTGTTTGCGTTTTCTTACCTTCTATTATGGCTTTGTACATTAGTTCAGAGAATAGTATGCTTTTCATTTTAAAACTCACCCATAAAGTTTATACTTACAACATATTTTTGTCTTAATACGAGTTCTTCACCATTCCCCGTTGTAAATGTTAACCACCCATAATCATCAACGTCATTTTCATCTAATGTTCCGTCCATTA
>JAISGD010000021.1 GCA_031263195.1 Campylobacteraceae bacterium
TTCCAAGAAGAGTACTGTCATTGGTTTTTGGATTTGGCATTGGAGGAAGAGTATATCCGTCTACCGTTTCACCTCCGTGATATGTTGTTTTACTGTTATTATTATCATTACTGCTGCAAGAGGTGATAATTAAAGCTATTGCCAATACGATTGAGAGTTTAGTAAAAGATTTCATAATAAATCCTTTGTTAAAAAAGTAGTTATAATTATAACATAAATCTAACAAAAGGAGTTAAAAATAATTTGAACAATTTGATTTAAATTTTTAGATTCCCATATTCCCCAACAGTCATGCTTCCTTTTGAAAACTGCTGCTTCATGCGGGAATGGCATAGTAGATAAGTATATACAGATACATCTTTAAAGCTGTTATATCATTTACGTATCCTCTGCGCAAAAACTGAAATAGAACAAGTTTTTAAAGTTGCTTGTCATTGGCCAAATGACAAGCTTTCAAAGGAAATGCAGTGTACCGTTAGGAATCCATTCCGCCAATAATTGACTTCTGGCCTATAACACAACTATTTTGCTTTTAGCAAGATCACTTTTTTGTATTTCCGTTTTCACCGGAATGACAAAGAAAAAAGAAATTCACACATAATAGCGCAAGTTTAAAGCCAAAAATATATCTTACTTAGTTTCAAAATCCTATCGAAAAATATATCGCACGATAGCTCTTGTATTTCACATAATATCCTGCGGCAAGCTTTTTGTTAAATTACAGGCAAATAGTTTAGCGTCAAGCTTTTGAATTTTAAATCCTAAGCCTCAATCTCTTTCACCTCAAAACTCTCGTTAGTTTTCATCTCTATTATTTCCCACGGTAAACCTTGTTTATTCAGTTCGTCCATAAAAAATTCGGCGTCAAACTCTTCCATATTAAACACACCTTTGCCGCTCCACTTACCCTCCATTACAAGCTTCGCGCCTATCATAGCCGGAACGCCCGTCGTATAACTCACCGCTTGTGCCAATGTCTCTTTGTAGCACTCTTCATGATCGCAAACATTGTATATATATACTTTTCTTTTATTGCCGTCTTTTATACCGCTTATCACACAACCTATATTTGTTTTACCTTTTGTTCTGGCTCCTAAACTTGCGGGATCGGGCAAAAGCGTTTTCAAAAACTGGATAGGCACTATTTTCACACCGTTATGTTCAACCTCATTTATACCTAGCATTCCAACATTTTCCAGACACTTCATATGTGTAAGATAGCTTTGACCAAATGTCATAAAAAAACGTATTCTCTTTAAGCCTTTTATATTTTTTATCAAAGATTCCAACTCTTCATGATACAAAAGATAACTGTCCTTTTGTCCTGCTTTCGGATAATCCCAAACCATTTTTATCGCCATAGGCTCGGTTTCTATCCATTTGCCCTCTTCCCAATATCTGCCGTTCGCACTCACTTCACGCAGATTTATTTCGGGATTGAAATTCGTTGCGAAAGGGTATCCGTGGTCGCCCGCATTACAATCAAGTATATCTATCTCGCTTATCTCATCAAGTAGATTTTGCTGTGCGTACGCGCAAAAAACATTTGTTACGCCCGGATCAAATCCGCTTCCCAAAAGCCCCAAAATGCCTGCTTTTTTAAACGCTTCATCTTTTTGCCACTGAAGTTTATACTCAAATTTCGCAACATCCGGATGTTCGTAATTTGCCGTATCTATATAATTTACACCCGTTTTCAAACAAGCGTCCATTATCGTTAAATCCTGATACGGCAAGGCAAGATTTAAAACAATGTTCGGTTTAACTTTATCTATCAATGCCGTAAGTTCTTCCACGCTATCAGCGTCCACTTGTGCTGTTTCAACCGTAATACCCTGTCTGTTTTTAATATCTTTTGCGATTTCATCGCATTTGCTTTTTGTGCGGCTGGCTAAAATAATTTTGGTAAAAATATCAGAATTCATAGCGCATTTTGTCGTAGCTACACGACTGACCCCGCCCGCTCCGATGATTAGAATAGTCCCTTTCATCTCTTCTCCTTAGTAAGTGTTTTGAGTAAAATTTTTGCGAGAATTAAAGCTTGCGAACGATGAGAAAATTTCTCTTTGACGCTTTCATCAAGTTCTCCTAAAGTTTTGTCAAATCCTTCAGGTATAAACATCGGATCGTATCCAAACCCATTTTCTCCTTTTGGATTTGAAGTCGCCAAGCCATACATCCATCCATGTACGCTAAAGTCACCTTTAGCAGTTGAGATAGCTATAGCCGCTGTATAAAATGCCGGAGTGGTTTGTACATTTTTCTCTTTCAATTTTTTGACTAAAAGCTCCAAATTATCTTTAGCGCGTGCCCCTTTACCTGCAAATCTCGCGCTGTAAATCCCAGGGATCCCGTCAAGTAACGGCACGCTTATGCCACTGTCGTCAGATAATACTACCGCATTACCATCTTTTAATTTGTTAAAAACGGCGCGTGATTTTATAATAGCATTTTCTTTGAAGCTGTTTCCGCTCTCTTCAATATCGAAAGGCTCTATAACTTCATCAAAAGATACCACTTCATATTCACTTAGACAGGTTTTAAATTCTGCGATTTTACCTCTGTTCGAACTGGCCAAAACTATCCTCATATCAGCTCCCAAAAATAAAAGTTTGATTCTAGCAGTTTTTTGCTTTAAAAAGATAGCATATCTATATTTTCAACTAAAAAGGACTATAATTGTTTTATTATTTTAAAGGTTCCGGTCGATGCTCAAAGCTATTTTCCCCATCAGTATAATTATTGCGCTCCGCTTTCTGGGACTTTTTATTGTGCTTCCGGTATTGAGCATTTATGCTTTACAACTTGACGGCGCAAACGAAATAACGGCAGGTGCAGTCATCGGCGTTTACGCTATTTCACAGATGATTATGCAAGTACCTTTCGGCTCTCTTTCCGATAAGGTAGGACGCAAAAAGATACTCTTTTGGGGGACTATTATTTTTATCATTGGTTCTCTTTTGTGTTTTTACGCATCAAATATTTATGCGCTGCTTTTGGGCAGACTGATACAAGGAATGGGCGCTGTAGGAGCAGTCGGAACAGCTCTTATAAGCGATCTTGTTAAAGAGGAGACAAGAGCGAAAGCCATGGCTTTTATGGGAGCAATTATCGCCCTTAGTTTTGCCTTTTCAATGACTTTGGGACCTGTGATAGGCGGGTTTTTCGGCATAGATAAACTGTTTTTATTAACGGCAGTTTTAGCATTTTTATCGCTTTTTTTATTGGTTAAGATACCTGATTCGCCGATTATTAAAAACTCTTCCAAATACGGCAAAAGAGATTATATAGGACTTTTAAAAGATGAGAATCTCTATCGTATGAATATAACAAATTTTTTGCAAAAAATGCTTATGACAACAGCTTTCATGAGTATTCCTATTGTGATGACACAACAATTTTTATGGCAAAAAGAGGAGCTTTGGCGCATATATGTTCCGGCTATGATTTTCGGACTTTTAGCAATGATACCTTCTGTCATTGTAGGCGAAAAAATGAAAAAAAGTAAAGAGATGCTCTGTATCGGGATAATATTTTTTATAACTTCTTACTATTTCATGGGCTATGCTAAAAACGAATTGGTTTTCGTCAGCGGAGTGATACTGTTTTTTATAGGTTTTAATATACACGAACCCTTAATGCAATCTCTGACAAGCAAATACGCGAAAGTTAAAAATCGCGGTATAACGCTTGGAATCTTTAACTCTTTCGGGTATTTCGGCACATTTTTTGGCGGTATCGCCGGAGGATTTTTTTTAAAATACTGCAGCATGGAACAGATATTTTGGATAATATTTTCTATATGCATCATTTGGCTTATTTTAATGCTAACACTCAAAAATCCATCATTTTTACAAAATATATATATTCCCATCTCGCAAATCAAACAAAACTATTTACGCTATTTGGAAAATACGAAAGGGGTTAAAGAGTGGTATATCAGCGATGAAACTCTGGTTGTCAAATTTGACATAAAAGCAGTAAGCAGATTGGATATCTCAAACAATTTAACAAACCCAAGTAGTAGTTAGCGTATGTTTTTTATTTAAAACTAAACTGTTTTACCGTCTTATTTTGGTAAAATAGCGACAAATTAAAATCGGATACATTATGATTAAGAAAATAAAAAAAAGAATTGATTCTACATATATGATACAAAACTACAAAAAAATTCTGCCATTTGTGAAGCCGTATTGGGTACGGGCTGTATTGGCTATGGTCATCACTATACCGGTGGGTTCAATGGATGCTTTGATAGCTCTGTTATTAAAACCGTATATGGATGTTATCCTTGTTGAAAAATCCATCGGTGCGACAGCTTACATTCCTATACTTATCATTGTTTTCAGTCTTATCCAAAGTTCTTTAAATTATGCTTCCACTTATCTTAATACTTGGGTCGGCAGAAAAATAGCCAATGATGTTAAAACCAAACTTTTCAATCGTCTTATGAGTTATGAAGCGTCCTTTTTTGATACTAAAAACTCCGGCGAAATACAGTTTCGTTTCAATGGTGATGTAGATACGGCATGCAACGGACTTATAGCAAATATCAAACTGTTTGTAGTAAGGATCGTATCATCAATCACCCTCATAGGTGTACTTTTCTACAACTCATGGCAGTTGGCGCTCATAGCGCTTGTTGTTATGATATGCGCCCTGTATCCGCTCACGACTATCAGACGACGCATAAAAGACATCATGAAAAAGACGGTTTTTTCAGGCTCTCAAGTTGTAACGCATTTCAATGAAGCGTATAATGGCAATAGAGTTATAACTTCCTACAATTTAAAAGAATATTTAAATCAAAAATTTAATGAGACGCTGCAGTCAGTCTTTACGCTTGGTATCAAAATGGTGCAAAGAACGGGCATTATGTCACCGATAATGCATTTTATCGTATCTATCGGCATAGCACTTGTTATTTGGTATGGCAGTTACCTCATCGCTTCAGGCGCGATAACTCCGGGTAACTTTGTATCTTTTATAGCCGCACTGTTAATGCTCTATACACCGTTAAAGGCTATGGGTAACAATTTCAATAACGTTATAAATTCGCTTATGGCAATAGAGAGAGTCTTTGAACTTATGGATGCCGAGCCTAAAATAGCCGATAAAGCCGAAGCCGTAAAGCTAACGGGCGATATCAAAACTATAGAGTATAAAAACGTTTCATTTGGATACTCGCCAGATAAATTGGCTCTAAAAAATATCAACCTCAAAATAGATGCGGGACAAACTATAGCACTTGTGGGCAATAGCGGCGGCGGAAAAACTACCATTGGAAGCTTGCTGCCACGTTTTTATGATATAATAAGCGGAATAATAACAATAAACGATATCGATGTAAGGGATATTGATTTGCATTCTTTAAGAGAGCATATAGCGGTCGTTTTTCAAGATAATTTTTTATTCTCGGGAACAATAAGGGAAAACATCATTTTAGACAGAGCCAGCGTAAGCGAAGAGGAGTTAAATACAGTAGTTAAAAGCGCGTGTTTGGAAGAGTTCATAGCAGAATTAAAAGATGGGCTTGACGCCCAAATAGGAGAACGCGGCGTACTGTTGTCGGGCGGACAAAAACAGCGTATAGCTATAGCAAGAGCGTTTTTGAAAAACGCACCTGTTGTTATACTTGATGAGGCAACCTCCGCACTTGACAATAAATCCGAAGCCATAGTGCAAAAAGCTATAAACAATCTTATGCGGCATAGAACCGTAATAGTCATCGCTCACCGTCTTTCCACCGTACGCAATGCTGACAAAATAGTTGTAGTTAAACAAGGTAAAATTGTTGAAGAAGGGCCGCATGATGAACTTATAAATAATGAAAATGGTTTTTATAAAACGCTATACAGTTCGCAGTTAAAATAATTTATATTTCCAAGTAGTGCGCCAGTTTCTCATACATGCTTTGAATGTCCAAATAACCTTGACCATATGTAGCTTTCAATTTTTTTTTGTCTCGTTCAATCCTGCCGGCAGGCAGCGACGACGACGGACGGATAGCAAATATCTTTTCGTCCTTTTCCAATCTATTTATCTCAAGCACCGTTTCATTATATAACTCATGACGATTTTTCAAAGCCTTCACAAGAGCAGCTGGATAAAAAAATTTTAATAAAGAGGTAAACCTCATCGCGCTTTTTTGGTACTCTTTTGATTGCGTTAAAATAAATACCATTTTTTTCGCACCCTGTTTTTGGGCAAAACGCAGCGGTATCGGATCGCTTATACCTCCGTCAAGAAAAGTTTTACCTCTGTAATGAACGGTCTTGGCTGCAAACGGTAAAGAACAGGATGCTTTTAATATCTGTGTGAAATCTTCTTGCGAGTCAAATCTGTCAAAATACGCCGCTTCACCGCTTTCGCATTCCGTAACAACGATAAAAAAGCGGCTTTTTCTATTACAAAAAGCATTATAGTCAAAGATATCAAGCTCTGTCGGGATAGTTTCAAAGATAAATTTCATGCCAAATAAATCACCGCCCATAAGCCATCTTTTATATGATAAATAACGGCCATCATCTATAAAGCGAAATGGCAAAGAAAAATTTCTTTTTGGCTGATTTGAAGCAAAATTTGCCAAATTGCAAGCGCCCATAGAAACGCCTATAAGCGTTTCGAAAAAGATATTTTTCTCCGACAAAAAGTCTATAACCCCTGCACCATAGAGCCCCCTTAAACCTCCGCCTTCAACTATCAATGCGCTGCTCAAAACTGACTCCTTGATTTTTAAGATACTCACCTATCTCTGCTTTGTTGGATAAAAGTTCTGACATATCACTTATTGTATGGTACTCTTTTATTTTAATGATTTGAGCTGCTTTTTGAAAAAGCGCGTTATTCAAGATAACTGACGGTGAGCCTTTTGACTTTGAGAGTTTATTGCCTTTTTCGTCAAAAACTAACGGATGGTGGATAAAAATCACCTTCAAAAAATTCTCAAAACCAAAAAGTTTTGCCATATAAAGCTGTAATGCGCTTGAGTTAAACAGGTCAATTCCGCGTACAATAAGCCCTGTTTTTTGCTCCTCATCACTCATGAGCGAAGCCAGCTGATAAGAGCTAAACCCCTCTTTTTGCCATAGTGTAACATCACCTATAACTTTACTCAAATCCACACTTTTACCGCCAAGCATAGTAACTGTCCCTTTTTCCACACGCATTTTAAGAGCTGTTTTATTTTTTTCCAACTCCAATTTCAATGTGCTGCAATTACCATTGCAAGGTTTTGTTCTGGAACATTTGCAAATATAAAAATGGTCGGGATTTGTCTTGACGATAGCGGTAAGTTTAGCAAAAATCGCCTCTTGTTTTTTAGAAAATGTATATTTTTCTAAAAATTCATCTCTGTCTTTAGCGCCAAAATCCCACTTAATCCCAAGTTTCCGCAAAACGTTGAATATATTGTCTATATACGCCGCTTTTGAACGGTTTTGATCTATATCATCAATTCTCATCTCTATTTTTGCGCCAATATGTTTGGCTAAAACGTATGTAAGTATAAAGTTGACAGCGTTTCCCGTATGAATATATCCGCTGGGAGTAGGCGCGATTCGTGTTATCATAATAAAAAAGCCCCTTCATTCAAGATGAGGGGCATAAAAGCTATCTCAGTTTTTTAATAACGAGGCGCTCTTCTAGGTTTTTCTTCGCGTGGCCTTGCTTCATTCACACGAAGGTTTCTTCCGCCTAATTCTTTATTGTTGAGTTCGGAAATAGCCTGATTTGCCGCAGCAGTATCTTCCATCTCTACAAATGCAAACCCTTTTGAGCGGTTTGTTTCTCTATCCATTACTATCTTTGCGCTTAGTACTGTACCATATTGTCCGAAAACTGCCTCAAGCTCTTCCTCTGTCATTTTATATGACAAATTTCCAACGTAAATATTCACGTTATCTCTTCCTTAAAAAAATGTCTTGGTAAAAACCAATCTATTACAATATCCATTTAAACATTAAAATTTGTTTTATTTTCATTTTTTATCGAAAAATTTTACTCTTTTTCTCAAATTACTCATTTTTTTACATATAATCCTGTAATGCTTCAGGTATTTTTACACTGCCGTCTTTTTGTTGATAATTTTCCATAATAGCGATAAGCGTTCTGCCTACAGCCAAGGAAGAGCCGTTTAGCGTATGTGCGAGAATGTTTTTTTTGTCACTTTTATAGCGAATTTTAGCGCGTCTTGCTTGAAAATCTTTAGTATTTGAGATAGAACTTATCTCTCTGTATCTATTTTGCCCAGGAAGCCAAACTTCCAAATCTACAGTCTTCGCCGCGCTAAATCCTAAATCCCCTCCGCATAAAAGCAGATATCTATGCGCCAATCCTAAAGAGGTCAGCAAATCAGAAGCGCAGGCAAGCATCTCTTCAAATACTTTTTCGCTCTGCTTGGGAGTTGTTATGGATACAAGCTCTACTTTGTCAAATTGGTGCTGCCTTATCATTCCTCTTGTATCGCGTCCAGCGCTTCCCGCTTCTTTTCTAAAACAAGCGCTATAACATGTAAGCTTTATCGGTAAATCTTCTTCACTTAATATCTCGTCTCTAAATAGATTTGTCACAGGTACTTCGGACGTTGGTATAAGAAATAGTTCCTCGCCCTCTATTTTAAACAAATCCTCTTCAAATTTTGGCAATTGACCCGTCCCAAAAAGAGACTCTTTGTTTGCAATATAAGGGACATTAATCTCTTTAAAACCTCTTTTGGCGTTAAAATCCAACATGTAATTTATTAAAGCCCGTTCAAGTTTGGCTCCATCATTTTTTAAAACGCTAAATCTGCTTTTGGCAAGTTTAACGCCCTTTTCAAAATCTATCCAACTTGGCTCCAACTCAAAATGTTCTTTGGGTACAAAATCAAATTTTGGTGTATCAAGAACGGTTTTTAAAACCACATTTTCATTCTCATCTTTGCCTTCCGGTACATCATCGTCAGGAATATTTGGCGTCATAGCGGCGATAGCGACCAAATCATTTTCCAAATTTTTCACTTCATTATTGGCTACAGCTATCGCTTCTTTATTCGCATTTAATTTTGCCTTTAACTCACTTGCGTCTTTACCCTCTTTTGCAAGCGCGCCAAAAAGCTTGCTATTAGCGTTTTGCTCCGTTTGTAAAGCTTCCAGAAATTGCCTTTTAGATTTCATGGAAAGCGATATATCTCTTAGTTTCTCAAGCAATTTATAATCTACATGTTTTTTTTGCAAAGCTTTAAATACAGTATCAAAATCATTTTGCAAAAGTTTCAAATCAAGCATATTTTTCCTCTTTTATCTGTAAATTCCAACCAATCCGCGCACTTTTTCTATCATAGGCAAAGCTATCTCTCTTGCTTTATGCGCCCCGTCTCTCAATATGTCTATTATCTCGTCTTGACGTTTATCATAATAAGCCTTTTTTTCTCTATGCGCGGCAAAATAGTCCCAAATAAGCTCTTTCAAATAAGCCTTAAAATGTCCATATCCCTCTTTGCCGCTTTTATAACGCGCCGCTAGCTCGTCTTGTTCTTTATCGTCTAGAAAAAGTTTAGCTAAAGCAAAAATATTGCAAGTATACGGATCTTTTGGCTCTTCCATAGGCGTCGAATCGGTCACTATTTTACCAACTCTTGTTTTTAGCTCTTTTTCGTTTAAAAATATATCTATGGTATTGCCGTAACTTTTGCTCATTTTCGCTCCGTCAATTCCCGGAACTAAAGCTAAATTCTCCTCTATCTTGGCTTCGGGGATGGTAAAAACATCGCCGTATTCGTTATTAAATTTTATAGCTATATCGCGCGTAATCTCTACATGTTGGATCTGATCTTTACCCACAGGAACTCTATTTGCGCTATACAATAAAATATCGGCTGCCATCAAAACCGGATATGAAAAAAGAGCGTGATTTGGCAAAATACCTTTGGCGATTTTGTCTTTATAGCCGTGAGCTCGCTCAAGCAATCCCATCGGTGTGAAAGCAGACAATATCCAGTAAAGCTCCAATACCTCTTTTACGTCAGATTGCACCCAAAAGATTGTTTTATCGGGCTCTACGCCCAAAGATAGCAGTGTCGCGGCGGCATCAAGAGTATTAGCCCTTAAAACTTCCGCGTCTTTTAAAGTCGTTAGCGCGTGTAAGTTTGGTATAAATAAAAAAAGCTCATCGCTTCTTTGCAAATCCAGCATTTGCTTTATCGCGCCAAAATAGTTGCCTACATGTAACGCACCTGAAGGTTGAATACCTGTCAATGTTCTCATCATTATTCCTAAAATTTTATGATCTATATTTAAAAAATTTATTTCAAAGCGTCTTTGGCATCAGCGCAGTTTTGAGTAAATATCCATGTACTGTCATCATTGAGCCAAAGGCTGTTTTGAGAACATATGCCTGCCAATTCCAAGGCAGTTTTTTGCTCGGCGATAAAATAACCGATACCAAGTATCTTCTGATTGTATTCTTGAACAATTTTAGGAGCATGCCTCATTTCACCTTTAATCTTGTCTGCGATCTCGTGTCTGAAAACATAAGCACAGATAACCAATAAAATAATTAAAAATAAAACTTTCATCAGGCCGCTCCTTTTAATTTCTCTGCTTTATTATAGCAAAGTTTTTATATTCAGATAATCTTCAAAAGCTCTTTTATGATCTCTTTCTCATTTTTAAATTTTTCTATATTTATTATGAAACCGGCTTTTTTTTCATATAAGCTCTCTCTTTTTTTAAACAACTCTTTCGCTTTTTTTCTATCTTGCAAAAGCGGGCGTTTCGCCAACTTCTCTTTAGATTTAGGATGGTTCTCTATCCTTTTTATAATACCGTCAAAACTTGATTTTAAATATATGATTTTACCGATTTTGTTAAGATTTTCAGCATGAATAAGACCACCACCGGTTGAGATAACAGTGTTGCACACACTTGTTTCAAGCCACAGCGCAACTTTTTTTTCTAACTCCCTAAAATACTCTTCACCGCTGCTTTCAAAAATCTTTTTTATTTTTTTGCTTTCCATATTTTCTATGATTTTATCCGTATCAAGTGCAACGCTTTTAAGTTTTTTGGCTAACATTTTCGCTAAAGTACTCTTACCCACTCCCATAAAGCCTATAAAAACGATGTTATTCGTCATTTTTTTCATCTTTTTCTCCTCTTGCACGCGGAATTAAAATAATCGGCGATCCTTCAAGTCCAAAAGCTTCTCTTAATTTATTTATCAAATACCTTTTATAACTAAAATGCAGTCTTTTAGGGCGATTCATCACAAGTGCAATACGCGGCGGTTTGATATCAAACTGCGTGGCAAAATATATCTTTACAAGTTTACCTTTATCAGACGGTATCTGATGCTTTATCGAAGCGTCTTTAATAACTTCATTTAATTTTGAGGTTGGGATCCTAAGACTATAATTGTTAAAAACGCGAATGATAAATTCATTTATTTTATGAACTCTCTTTTGTGAAAGAGCTGATAGCGTTATGACAGGCGCATAAGATAAAAATTTAAACTTATATCGCAGTTCATCAATACTCTTTTCATAAGAGTGCATAGCTTTATCCCATTTGTTCAAAACTATAATTGCACCAAGTTCATACTCGTCTATAAGACTTGCTATTCTTTCATCCAATTCAGTCAAAGGTTCGCTGGCATCCAAAACAAGCAACGCTATATCAGCCCTTTCGAGCATTGAGCGAGTTCTGTTAAGGGCATATTTTTCTATACCTTCTATTTTACCGCGCTTTCTAATACCGGCCGTATCTACAAAATTTAACTTCATACCCTCATATATCATCATTTCATCAACAGGATCTATAGTAGTACCGGCAATAGAACTTACGACTGAACGCTCCTCGCCCAAAACAGCATTTAAAAGTGAACTTTTACCGACATTTACGCGCCCTATAATGGCGATATTTATAGTATCGTCACCTGTCTCCTCTTTTTGGCTTAAAAGTTCTTCCAGCGATACATCGTCGTCTTCCACTATAAGTTGCTTGCTTTCCGACAAAAATTGCGTTAGCCATAAGAGCAGTTTGGAAACGCCTCTATTATGAGAAACCGATATAGTGAAGATAATTTGCGCCCCAAACTGATAAAACTCCCATGCTCTTTCTTCTTCTTTTTCGTTATCTATCTTATTTATTACCAAAGCGATGGGTTTTTTGAGCTTTTGCAGCTCAAAAAAAAGTTTTTTCTCCTTATCGGACGGTAGTATTTTGCCATCTGATAAAAAAAGTATCACATCGGCTGTTTTCGCCGCCTTTAGCGACTGCTTTTTGACATTCTCAAACATTTCATTTGTATCTTCAAGCCCGCCTGTATCGGCCAATATACAACAGTGTCCCTCTATTTCTACTTCGCGGTAGCGCACATCTCTGGTTGTACCCCCAACGTCCGAAGTGATAGCAATTCTCTCTTTAGCGATACGATTAAACAGCGAACTTTTCCCGACATTCGGAAGTCCTATAAGCGCGATTGTTTTCAAATAAAACCTTGTGATATTTAAAATTAAAAAAATATTTTACACTATTTTCCCTAAAAATTCAGTGCGCGTACTTTTGTAATAACGCTGTAAGCCAAACTGCTATAAAATCGTGCACCGATTTTTAGGAAAAATATTGCATAAAAAAATTAATGAGGGCATTTGGTGGATGCTTGCCGCTTCTTTCGGCTTCGCACTTATGGGTATATTT
Organism: Campylobacteraceae bacterium; assembly: GCA_031263195.1. Classification (GTDB taxonomy): domain Bacteria; phylum Campylobacterota; class Campylobacteria; order Campylobacterales; family Campylobacteraceae; genus JAIRKW01. The sequence goes on from JAISGD010000021.1 coordinate 12,678, forward strand.
GTCAAACTATTAAGCAAAAATTTAGGCGTTATAGAGATAACATTTTTTAGAAATATCTTTGGCGCCGCATTTATCGCCACCGCTTTGCTGAAAGTTCCCGCCAATAACAAAGGCAGCAAACCGGCGTTGCTTTTATTTCGAGCCGTTATAGGCTTTCTAGCTATGCTCGCGTGGTTTTACAATATCGCCCATATACCGCTCGCAGACGCTATGACATTTTCAAGAACAGCACCTATATTCACGGCTGTTATAGCCTATTTCGCACTTAATGAAAAATTAAATATTAACGGCTGGGCAGCTATCGCGATAGGTTTTATCGGCGTTATATTTATCATGAAACCAACGGGTCTTAGTCTTAAAACTACAGATTTATTGGGGCTTTTCAGTGGCATTGGCGCAGCTATGGCTTACACAAGCGTAAAGGAATTAAATAGATATTATGACACAAGAACAATAGTCTTTTGGTTTATGTTTATAAGCGCGTTATGTTCATTTTTTATGATAATCGCAAATGAGTATTTGGGGTTGAAATTTTTAGGAGAGTTTTTTGGAGAGACAACGATGCCTTATGGATTTGACTGGCTGTATATAATCCTCATGGGCTTATGCGCGACAATAGCACAAATTTGTATGACAAAGTCATATGCAGCGACAAAAGCCGGACTTGCGGCAGCCGTAAGTTATGCCGATATAGTTTTTGCGGTAATATTCGGTGCGATCTTATGGCATACATATCCTGATTTTTTAAGCTTATTTGGTATAATACTCGTCATTTTGGGCGGCGTTTTAGTCGCGAAGGAGAAGTTATGATTTTAATCGCAGGTCCTTGCGTAATTGAGAGCAGGGAATCGCTTTTTCACGTAGCGAAAGAACTTGTGAAGTATAATGAAGATAAAAGTATAGATTTTTATTTCAAGTCAAGCTTTGATAAAGCAAATAGAACCAGTATAGAGAGTTTCAGAGGTCCCGGACTTGACGAAGGTTTAAAACTTTTAGATGAAGTAAGAAAAGAGTTTGGCTTTAAGCTTTTGACCGATATTCACGATTACACGCAGGCAAAACCTGTCGGTGAAATTGTCGATGTATTACAAATACCGGCATTTTTGTGCCGACAAACAGACCTCCTTGTAGCAGCAGCAAAGACAAAATGCGTAGTCAATATAAAAAAAGGACAATTTTTAAACCCTTCAGATATGAAATACTCTGTGCAGAAAGTGCTTGATACAAGAGGTGTAAATAAAAGCGGATATGAAGCGGCTAAAAACTTTGGAGTTTGGCTCGCAGAGCGGGGAAGCACATTCGGGTACGGAAATTTGGTAGTAGACATGAGAGCATTGGGCATAATGAGAGAGTTCGCACCTGTCATATTTGATGCTACGCACTCGGTTCAAATGCCGGGAACAGCAAACGGAAAGAGCGGAGGTAAAAGAGAATTTGTCGCTCCTCTTGCCAGAGCCGCGGCAGCTGTTGGAGTAGACGGATTTTTCTTTGAAACGCATTTCAATCCTTGCGAAGCACTTTGCGACGGACCAAATATGCTGGATTTAAAAGAGTTGGACATTGTGATAAAATCCATTAAAAACATTCAAAATGCTCTTAATCTTTAAAATAGCCCGTATTAGCTTATTTTCTACCAAAAAAGCAGTTTTTAAAGATAAGATGTTTTAAATTTGTTATAATTGAGTCTGTTCAACACCAAATAAGGAGATAAAATGAACGTATTAGAGGGAAAGCTGTCCCTAAACGGAAAAGAAAAGATAGCCATCATAAATGCGAGATTTAACCATATCATCACAGATAGGCTTGTCGAAGGGGCAAGAGACGCTTTTTTAAGACATGGCGGAGATGATAAAAATCTTGACTTGATTTTAGTACCGGGTGCATTTGAGATACCATTCGCACTTGACAAAGCACTGGCAAGTAACAAATATGACGGTATTTGTTGTGTGGGTGCTGTTATAAGAGGCTCTACTCCACACTTTGATTTTGTATCCGCAGAGGCTACAAAAGGTATCGCGAATACGACTCTTAAATATCAAAAACCCGTAACATTTGGAGTTTTAACGACAGACACGATAGAGCAAGCTATAGAAAGAGCTGGAAGCAAAGCTGGAAATAAAGGTTTTGAAAGTATGACGGGACTCATAGAACTTATAAGTTTATATACTCATTTCAAGGCATAATGTGTCCACTCGTCATCAAGTTAGAGAAACTATAATAGGATTATTATACGCGCAGGATGTCGGTAACGAAGCGATATCCAAATATAAAGATGAGATTTTTGAAGAGAAAAAGATAAGAAATCAGCAAAAAAAATTCGCTTTAGAACTCTATCACGGGATATTGGAAAATATTGACGCGATAGATAAAGTCATCAACGAATATCTCAAAGAGTGGGAATTGGAGAAAGTCGGCAAAGTTGAGCGAGCACTTTTGAGACTCGGCACATATGAGCTTTTATATACACAGCTTGACAGTGCTGTCATTATAAACGAGGCGATAGAATTAGCCAAAGAATTTGGAAACGACACAAGTTCAAAATTTATAAACGGTGTGCTTGACTCCGTCAAAAAGAGTATATCTTGAAGTTATGTGTAGCGTTGGATTTGCCGAGCGAACAAGAGAATATTATTTTGGCCAAAACTCTAAAAGAGTGTGATATATGGTTCAAAGTCGGACTCCGCTCATTTATAAGAGATGGAAAAAATATAGTAGAAAAACTCAAAAACATTAATGGTGATTTTAAGATTTTTCTTGACTTGAAATTGTATGATATTCCAAATACTATGGCTGATGCAGCCGAATCCATAGCTAAACTCAATGTTGAAATGTTCAATGTTCACGCAAGCAGTGGAAGGACAGCCATGAAAGCGGTTATGGAGAGGTTAAAACCGCTTAAAAATCCACCGTTAGTGCTGTCCGTAACTGCTCTTACAAGTTTTGACGATCAAAATTTTCGCCTAGTTTATGGTGAACATATAGAAAAAAAAGCGCTTCAGTTTGCCAGAGATACATATGAATGCGCACTTGACGGTGTTGTTTGCTCGGTATATGAGAGTTTGGCGATAAAAAACGCTACAAATAAAGAGTTTTTGACATTGACTCCAGGCATAAGACCATTTGGAAATGAACAAAAAGATGACCAAAAACGTATATCCGATCTCAAAACAGCTTATGAGAACAAATGTGATTTCATAGTTGTTGGGCGCCCGATATATCTAGCAAATAAACCCTTGGATATTGTCAAAAAAATTATGGATGAGATACCAAAATAACAAGCCGCCTAAAAGTCTTTCATAAGAAAATTTTATTATAATAACGAATTGCCGAATCGTCTAACGGTAGGACGCAAGACTCTGGATCTTGCTATATAGGTTCGAATCCTATTTCGGCAACCATCTGATATCCGTGTAAAAAATTTTGCAAATACTGATAGAAGAATTGGTATTATAATTCTTGAAGTATTATATCGTTTGGCAGCAAAGATTTTCCATTTATCAACGCAAGTGTAAAAATGACAATTATTACATCATTTCGGTGAGCAATCTTTATCAAGCATGGGTTTACTATGCAAATCCTTAGTTATATGCTTTAAACAATTAACCGCAAAGTCTTCAATTCTTACGACATAATGGAAAAATGCATATTTTGCAAAAACCTGTATTTGTTTGTGCAATACATTGCAAAATCATTCTACATCTACGAGGTTTTGTTTTAAAACGATAAAAACACTAACCTGTTTTTCCATACTATTAAGATTAAAAATAGATATATACTGTCAATTCCACAAGAGCATTATCTTTTTCAAGATTATCCATTCAAATATCTACTGGTTTTATTGTTTTAGTATATGAATAAAAACACCGAAAAGAATACGATAACTACAAATTATATATAAATTAATATGCTTATTGCACGTCATCTTCTTATTAAAAATTTTATTAAAATATAATATTGTAATAAATAGCCTAAAAAAATTCTGTAAAGTGAAAAATTAGAAAATTGTGAACAGATATAATTAAGAAGATAAAATATAGGGCTGTGTAAATATCTAATGGATAATTTACTGCAAATTCAAAAGAGTTTTGTGTAATTTATGATCTTTAAATATTAAGCGATATAGCATTATTGTTTCTATTATTTTATATTTTTCATTATATGAAGTGGTGTTTCAAATATATGACATTTAGCACGAAATTTTATCGCACTTATTTTTTATTTTTGTCTTTAAGCTCTTCCTCAAATAAGAAACGTACCAATTTTCTATAACGAAGACCATCTATCATAAGGTCAAGTTTTTTGGGCATACTTATTCTATAACTATCTACAGTACCTTTAACTATGCCAAGTTCTTTGGCTAATTCTGCATGCGTGACTTTTAACTTACGCATCATAATTCTTGTTTTTGTTTCCTTCATCCTTATACCTTTATAAATCCTGACAAATAGTATCACACTGTACATTAAAATTTATTTTAATCAAGCCTTGTGCTGTAAAGAAAATAGCTTATTATAAACAAAAATTGTAAAATTTATATTATATTAATGATACAAAAAATTTTCTAAAGATTATGGAGATAGTAGAGTGAAGTAGATTTATATTTTTTAAGATGATTGATTTTGGCAAAAATACAGTAATAAAAAAATGAAAAACTGCAAACAGGTTTTAGCTTAACACTCACTCAGTTTGAGGTAAACAATTTTCTATCATCAAGGGGAGTTGTTTATACTTTTTCTGCAAATAATTTAATAGTTTTTGAGCATTCGAACTTCAAATATAAGCTTTACGGATATTTAAATGTTTAGCAATTCATATTTGTCGGCAGTAGAATTCTGTAAAAATTTAAAAGAGTATAAAAGATTTTTTGGTTGCGGGAGGCGGATTTGAACTTAATAGAAGATAGCCCATAAATACAAGGCTATCCTTGGGATAGTTGCTCTTGATTACCCCCATTGTTACCCTTATTATCCGCTATCCATTTCTGAATTTCAAAGTAACTCCATCTTACAGACCTTGTGCCATACGGTCTATAAGGTTGCGGAGCTTTATTATCGCTTACAAGGTTATACCAAGTAGTTATCTTACAACCGACTATCTTCAAAACTTCTTTAATATCTATAAATCTATCTTCATTCATTTTTCTTCCTCTTTTATCAATTTATCAAGTAAACAACTCTCTGCTTCCTCATAAGTTTTGCACCTAATATTTCCCTCTTTGCCGTTTATATAAAAATAATAATAATGTGTTTCAATGTATTTATAATAGTCAATATCATAACGGATATTTTTTACATCTCTAAACCACTTAAGGGCGAGAGCGACTTCAGGGGCTTTTAATTCAATAGTATCTGCTATATAATAATAATCTAAATCCACAACGAGTTTCTCTTTTTCATTATAATATTGACGATAAACATATTGAGTTTTCCAACCAAAACCCAATTTTTGAAGCTTTTTTGCCTGTTTAAATGAAACAATTTGTAATCTACTCATTCTTTAATCTCCAAATTCGGCTCTATAAATTCAACATTATATGCCTTGCAACACTCAATAAAAAACTCTTTTGTATGTACAGAAAAATAGCCCATTCCTCTTACGCCCAGCTCATAAGAATAACCCGTACATATTGTTTTACATACGTCTCTTATCTCACTATTTCCTATTTCATAGTCTAAAAAACATACTATCCTTTGTGTTTGCATTAATTCAAACAACAGCTCATAATCTTTACTTGTTTTATAGTTGTGGCTTTTTTTCATTTTCTCTCCTCAATCTTAAATTGATATACAAAAACATAAGGATTAGCCTCGTAACTTCCTTTGCCGTTTATTTTATTAAAAAGAGCGGCGTAAGCTTTTTGTGGGGATAACCAAATATACGGGTCATTTTCGTCCCAAGTGTAGCAACGTATATTGTTCACATCTCTCGTTTCATAAATCCCTTCAGTGAAGCAATCCTCATTGCTTATAGCTCGTACTCTCTCAATCCTACATCTCTTTATTCTCAAAAATAGTCTTGCATATTTTTCAGGCATAAAGAGAGGGTTTCCCCATTTTCCACCTGCTGGGTAGTTATCAATTATCCAATTTTCTAACTTAGTATCAAAGTAGATTGTGTCTATGCCTAACGCAAATGCTTCGTCTGTATATTTGTAAGCCATTACTGGTATCCCGTACTCATCGCCAGTCTCAGCGTAAGGTTCTTTTACGTAGATAACTTCATCAGGGAGATACTTATAATTAAAAAACTTACGCATATCATGGAATGCAGAATCATTTCTTATATGAGCATAATATATTTTTTTCTTGTCTTTACCGTCTTTCTCAACAATAGAAACAGGTTGCCATTCTTCATTACTATGTGCAGGCTGTATCGGACAAATCCGTCTCGTCTGCGTTTTCTTACCTTCCAATATAGCTTTGTACATTAGTTCGGAAAATAGTATGCTTTTCATTTTAAAACTCACTCATAAAGTTTATACTTACAACATATTTTTGTCTTAATACGAGTTCTTCACCATTCCCCGTTGTAAATGTTAACCACCCATAATCATCAACGTCATTTTCATCTAATGTTCCGTCCATTA
>JAISGD010000009.1 GCA_031263195.1 Campylobacteraceae bacterium
GAAGCTGTGATTTTATTTGCAAAAAGTATGACTTTACCGTTCTCATTTCTTGCACATCTTCCCATAGTCTGTATCAGACTTGTTTCACTTCTTAAAAAACCTTCCTTATCGGCGTCTAAGACGCCGATAAGTGAGACTTCCGGTAAATCGAGTCCTTCTCTTAAGAGATTGATACCGACAAGGATGTCAAACTCGCCGAGCCTAAGTCCTCTTATCAATTGATTGCGCTCGATAGCATCTATATCGGAGTGCATATATTTTATCTTTAGTCCAAGCTCAGCGTAGTAGCGCGTAAGCTCTTCCGCCATTTTTTTTGTCAATGTCGTTACAAGGACGCGTTCGTTCCGCGCTGTTATTTTTTTTATCTCGTCAAATAAAATCTCCACTTGATTGCTGCTTGATTTTATCTCTATGACAGGATCAAGCAAACCTGTCGGTCTCACGACTTGTTCAGCTGTATTCTCTTTTGACAACTCAAGTTCAAGGCTTGCCGGCGTTGCAGAGACAAAAAGATATGCGGGGGCTTTGTTGATAAATTCGTCAAACATCAGCGGACGGTTATCTAACGCGCTTGGCAGCCTGAACCCATACTCTGTAAGTACTTCTTTGCGGCTTCTGTCTCCTGCAAACATACCTCTGAACTGCGGCAGACTTACGTGCGATTCGTCCACGATGACAAGATACTCTTTGCCCATCGCCTCATAGTAATCAAACAGCGAATACGGTGTTTCGCCTGCTCTCTTGCCTGTTAAATGACGCGCGTAATTTTCTATCCCTTTGCACATCCCTGTAGCTTCTATCATCTCAAGGTCAAATTCAACTCTCTGTTTTAAGCGTTGGTACTCTACTAGTCTATTCTCTTTTTCAAAAAACGCAAGTCTTGCCGCCAACTCTTCCCTTATCTCTTCCACAGCGGTTTTTAGTCTTTCTTGACCTACTATAAATTGATTTGCGGCATAGAGGATTATTTTATCCGCGCTTCTTAGTTTATCATTTGTAAGCGGGTCAAAATATACGATACTCTCCGTCTCGTCCCCGAAAAACTCTATCCTCACAGCTTCATCTTCGCTATACGCGGGGTATATATCCACAGCGTCGCCTACGACTCTGAAATCACCTCTGTCAAAGTAATTGTCATTGCGCTTGTAGCCCATATCCACAAGCTTTAAAAGCAGCGTTTTTTGGTGTATAAGGCTGCCTTTTTCTATCACTTCCACCATACTTTTATATTCGTTCGGATTGCCCAATCCGTAATTTGCCGACACAGACGCTACACATATCACATCATCAAAGCTCAAAAGCGACGCGGTTGCAGAGAGCCGCAATCTCTCAAGCTCTTCATTGATGGAGCTGTCTTTTTCTATAAACAGATCCTGTCTTGGTATATAGGCTTCTGGTTGATAATAGTCGTAATAACTTATGAAATACTCCACGTGGTTTTTTGGAAAAAAGCCTTTAAATTCGCTGTATAGCTGCGCTGCCAGGGTTTTATTGTGCGTCATTATGAGTGTTGGCATTTGAAGGTTTTGTATGATATTTGCCATAGTGTATGTTTTGCCGCTACCGGTAACGCCAACGAGCGTTTGATATCTGTTGCCGGTTTTTATGGATGCGGTAAGTTTGTCTATCGCTTGAGGCTGGTCGCCTGAGGGTCGATATGACGATACGAGTTCGAATTTTCCCAATGTTTTCCCTTTCGCATACGCGATATATACTTTTTCAAGAGGATTTTTGTTACAATTATATCCTAACATTATAAAACAAGGACTTCGATGAGCGACGACAGCAAGATTTCCGCCATTCTTAGCGACAAAGTAGAGAAGCTGATAGTGAAGTTTAGCGCTCTTGAGATGCAAAACAGCTCTTTAAAAGAGGAGATAGAGAGTCTTAAAACCGAACTCTTCGAAAAAGACGAGCTTATAGCTAAACTCCAAAATGATATCAAAGCTAAAAGCTTAGAGACGGATGAACTTTTGGAAAAGATAGAGTCCGTTCTTAATATATGAAAAAAATCACCATATCCATCGCTGCCAAAAGTTTTGATATTACTCTGGAAGACGAGTTCGCACATTTTTTTTCAGAAGAAGTTGAGCGGCTTTTCAAAAATAAAAACAGCCTCGAGATAAAAGATATTTTAGCCGCTTTTATACAGGAGTGCCACGATAAGTTTGAAAGCGAAAAGATAGAGGAAGAGATACTGCGCCAAGTTGAAAAGAGACTATTTTAGATTTTTATAAGATTAAAAGAGTACAATCTCAATATGTCAATAAATGTATTGGCAAATTCATTTTAAGGAGTCTCCTATGAGACGTGGTTTTACTATGATAGAGTTGATCTTCGTGATCGTTATTTTAGGTATTTTGGCGGCTGTGGCTATTCCAAGATTGGCAGCTACAAGAGATGACGCGAGAGCGGCAGGTATCAAAACTGATATCGGTACTGTTATCCAAGCTGTTCCGGCATGGTTTGCTGGTCAGCAGGAAGTCAGTATCGTTAATGCTATGCAGCTTGATACAGATCTATGGCGACAAGATGTTGATAACTTTGCAGGCTATACTTACTGCGATCAACCGAGAAATGCTGCTGGTGTTTGTCCTCCTGGTTCCGGCACAGCTCAAATAAAAATAGTTTTATTAACTCAAGACGAGTCAGACGATACTGCCAACGCTCTTGCTACGGCTTATGGAGCCGCTACAGCGGCTGAAACTGCTGCCAGAACAGTTGCATTTGGTGCTAATGTACCTTGGTTGGTTGTTGATTTAACACCTGCTCCAGCTGGTGGCGGTATTGTTGATATGCTTCAAAATAGCTTAGGCGTTAACGATTCTGCTATTGCAATTGCAGGCAGAAGAGTTTCTTGGTAATAGTTGATATTATTCTACCATTAGGGCAAATGCGTGAGTGCGCTTTGCCCTTTTTTAGGTTTATAAGGAGTGACTTATGAGAGCTTTTACTATGGTAGAACTTGTATTTGTTATAGTTATTTTGGGCATATTGGCTGCTGTTGCCGTACCAAGACTTGCTGCGTCAAGAGACGATGCTATGTTGGCCAAAGGTAAAGCGGATATATCCGCGATACGAAGCTCCATCATAACAAGAAGAAGCCAAACTCTTTTAGAAGGCGGCATTGCATTGTACCCTGACTTGACTACTGCCGGTGGAGCAGGGCTTTTTGACGGCGTGCTCGATTATCCCATTCGAGCTGTTGGTGCTGACGAGAATGGCTGGAGAGAGGGTGGCGAAGATAATACATATGTCTTTAGAACAGAAGGTACCGATGTGAACTTTGCATATGACCAAGCAACAGGCATTTTTACTTGTATTAATCTCAACGGTGGTGAGAATGCTGAAAAGGCAAGAAGCCTTTGCAATCAATTGACGCAGTAAGTGTTTTACTGTTCGGTCGTCATTGTCGGTTCATATTTGGAGCCTTTGACTTATGTTAGTTCACAGCAAATTGGTATCGGGTCTATTGTAAAAGTCCCGCTAAAAACAAAAGAGAGTTTTGGCGTTGTCCTGAGTGAAACAGAAAAACCCTCTTTTGAATGTCAATCCGTCATAGAGATAACGGACGATTTTTTTACTGCTGTTGAGCTTGAAAGAGCAAGATTTATCTCCAACTACTACAATTCGTCTTTAGGACTGTCTTTATCTCTTTTTATACCGCATAAAAGCGCAAAAAAAGCTTTTCCAAAACTTACAATCAACGCGCCAAAACTTACGCAAGAGCAGCAAAAAGCATTTGATTTTGTCTGTTCGCATGAATATTCGCTTATATTCGGCGATACGGGAAGCGGTAAGAGCGAAATATATATCGCTCTTATCTGTGATATTCTTTCTAAAGGCAAGAATGCTGTTTTTCTACTGCCAGAGATCGGATTGACTCCACAGTTTGAAGCGCGCTTAAGGACTTTTTTCGGCGATTTGACGGCTATATGGCACTCAAAACTTACAAAAAAGAGAAAGTCGCAAATACTTCAAGAGATAGACGAAGGGAAAATAAGAGTGGTTTTGGGTGCTCGTTCGGCTCTTTTTTTACCGCTTTATGATATCGGTCTTATCATCGTAGATGAAGAACATGACGAGAGTTACAAATCAAACTCCGCCCCACGTTACAACGCAAGAGACATAGCTTTGACGATAGGCAAAAAAGAGGGCATAAAAGTAGTGTTAGGAAGCGCTACGCCAAGCGTAACGACAGTTCTTAAGATACCGTATTTTAGACTTAAGGGTGGATTTTTCAAAAGTCATAAAGAGATAATTTATGAGAATGCGCACAATGAACTCTCCACATCTCTTTTAGAGCAAATCGCCGCAGCTTTAGTGAAAAAACAGCAGGTTATCCTTTTTTTACCTACTCGTGCGCATTTTAAATATATCGTTTGCAAATCGTGTGGCAAAAATATAGAGTGCCCGTTTTGTTCGGTCTCTATGAGTCTGCATAAAAATATAAACGCGCTAAAGTGTCACTACTGCAATTTCACAGCTCCCATCCCGCAAATATGTCCGGAGTGCGGCAGCGAGACAATGGAGACTATGCGGCTTGGTACCGCTGAGGTTACTGATAGATTAAGAGAGATTTTCACTCAAAGCAATATTGAGAAGTTCGATAAAGACGAGATTACAACGGATGCGAAGTTAAAAAAAGCGCTTAAGAGGTTTCAGGTGCGCGAAATTGATATTTTAGTTGGCACGCAAATGCTGAGCAAAGGGCATGATTATCACAATGTAGGACTTTCCATTGTGATGGGTGTAGATTCGCTGCTTGCAATGAATGACTTTAAAGCGCGCGAAAAAGCTCTCTCTCTCGCGATTCAAATAGCCGGACGAAGCGGACGCAAAGAGGAGGGCAAAGTCTTTATACAGAGTAAAAATTGCGATTTTTTCAAAAAATACATGGAAGATTATGATGCCTTTTTAGAAACTGAAAAAAATCTAAGAGGGGGATTGTATCCTCCATCAAGAAGATTAATGCGGCTTCTAATCTCACATAGAAACGAATCGAGGGCGCAAGAGCTTACCGATGAGAGTGTGAGAATCGTCAAAGAGTGTGAAGGAGTGGAAGTGGTGGGTTTTGGAAGTTGCGCTGTCTCAAAAATCGCCGGCAAATACCGTTATTTTGTTCTGCTTAGAAGTGAAAATATTAAGCCGCTCTTAATGGCTGCGAAACTTGCCTGTAATCCGCTTGTGCAAGCAGATATGGATCCTTTGAATTTTTCATAAATCCAAATCAATTGCGAATTTGGGCAAGAAATACTAAGCTCACAAAAGGATCGCCAAAAATTCTAAATTTTATTTTTTCTGCCGCTTTTACCATTCCATCTTTTTCGCTGTTTTATTATTGGGTTTTACGTTTATTACTTTTCCTATTTTGTCGTTGCTATTGACTTCGCCCTTGCCTGCCCAACTTTCCGAGCCGCCTGTAAATTTTACGGTAAAGTCTATCTTATATGTGGATGTATTTTTGGATACATTGACAAGCCAATTGCGCGGCTCGGCATAAATAATATCTTGATATGGCTTTGTTCCCGAGTTATTTCTTAGCTTTATAGCGCCTCGCCCGTTGCTTACCGCCATTTTATCCGTAACCAAACTCTTGCCTCTTGAAGTATAACGAGAGATATTCCCATGCTTATCATTATGATTGTGATTTAAAAACCAGTTGATATTTTTTATATTCATCGAGGAGAGCGTTATATTAAAATCGCCTCTCTCGCAGTTTTGGCAAAACAGCTCATACTTAACTTCGGCGGGAATCGGGCTTTCACCCTCGTAGTTATCTATAAAAGCTCTGCCATAAAATAGCGTGATATTGTCTCCACCGATAGTCGCTCTGACTTTTTTAGTATTATCATCTTCTGCTCGCAAGATACTAAAATCAACCGTCGGATTCAGTCTGAATGGATTTTCAGTTTCTGTAACCAAATGTCCAAAGTTAAAGCCGGATCTCATATTGCTTGCCGTACCGTTAATAAATTTCTGTTGCTCTGCTTTAAATGTTCCGATACCGTTTTTGGCTCTATTATTATCCGTAACCGTTATATTATTTTGAAAAAATATCAACCTTTTTTTAATAGTGCGATTTCGCTGACCCCAACCAAACGGAGCGTCGTTAGTAAGCGCTATATCGTATGTAACATTGCCTGCGAAACAGTCCTTGTGATAATTGGTGGCGACTGTGCCATCTGACAACATCGCTTTTACGGTTGTATCAATATATGCGCTCATTTCGGCTTCATCAGACAAATATGTGAAATTACCGCCGTGAACATTGTGTGCGACAGCGTTTACTAAAAAATCGCTTGGTATAAAACTCATCTCTTTATTTACAGTTACATCACAACCTACAATACCTTTTACGTTTTGTGTATTAATTCCGCTATTAGCGATACAGTCGCTCTTGCCGCTATCTACATTCGTCCACTCTCTATCTGCTAAAGATACATCGACTTTGCCGACATTTTGATACCTGATACTGATATCGGCATTTCCATCGGTAAAATTTTTAATCATGACGTTATATTCATTTGACACATCTGATGAGAGAGAGCAAGATGACGGAGCGATAAGTTTGGCATTTGAGACGATATTCGTGCCTCGTTGGTTATAATGGCGTGCACTATTTTTACCGCCATTCTCAACAGCTTTAATTTTGCCGATATTATTGTCCCCACCGATTAGTTTGCCGCTAAAACTATCATCTAAGATAAAACTCTCCGGACGGATAGCAAAGGTATCCGGCGAGCAGGCAGTTTTATTTTTATTGGCGTTGGGAAAGCTATAAGTAGTTTTAAAAGCGGCATTTTTAAGAGCCGTATTGATTGTAATACCGGAAAGTTTATTGATGGGCGCGGCAATATTGTCGTTATAGACACTTTGCACTACAGGCGAAGATTCGCAATTACCATTAAAATCTATCAAATCCACCTTTACTAAAAGATTTGGATTTTCAAGGGTTTTGGCAACTCCGTTTCCGTTTTCATCATAATAAACTATTTTTGTTTCAAAAGGCTTATTTACTATCTGCGTATATAACGCGAAAAGCGGGTCGGTTGGGTTTAAACTCTTTTTATCGCCCGCTTTTAAATTAAAGTTTTGATTTACGATGATAAGCCTACCTTTTGGCTCTGTCGGTTCTACGTATCGGTAATTTGCTTTATAGTCCTCTACTTCGCCGTTTATCGCCCAAGGCTGATGATTTGCGATACTGCTTTTCGTTGTCGGGTTTGTCGGTGTAAGACTAACATTGTGAGCTGAAGCGTCGTAAGAACTATACCTGAATCTAAAAAAAATATTGTGAAGTTTAGAAACTTTATTGCCGTTGATGTATCCGCCGTCTGTAGCGATTTTCGCATCCATATCAGCTGGAAATATAATATAGCCTGTGTTATTGTTATACTCAATATTGTCGACTATTTTTGTACCGGAGGCAAAATCTTTGAGGTTAACTGAGTTACTGTTGATATTGACCCATGCGTTCAAAAAGCCTTTTTTATTGACTTTTACTCTGAAAAGATATTTGCCGTTATTGATTTCAAAATTTTTCAAGTTTTTCCAATTGCTGCTTGGATTGTCAGCTTTAACTTCTACTCCATCTTCGTCATTTAAACCGTTATTGTCATCACCGTCAGCATTAGCGCTTGCCAACGACTTTGTGTCAATATCTACTAAATATCCCATTTTTACCCCGCTTTGAAGTATGCTGTGAGAAACCTCGCCAAAATTTAAAGGAGCGTCGCTTCTATCTACGGGAGCGAGAGCAAAATCTGCATGAGCTACCGATAAGTCCGTGCGCATAACGACGCTGGTATAATAATTTGCCCCGATTATACTATTTGAGGAAGAGTCTATGCCGTTCGTTTTTGCACCGTAACAGGATTTAGTATAACGCTTCTTGGTTTCATTGCCGCTATACCAGTTTTCATGTTGCTCTTTATCATAAACGACAGCATCGGTGTTGTGGCATGTCGGCGTTACTGTGTTTATGCCGTTGTTGCCTATGCCTATTGCACTTTGCCAGCCAAACTCCCCACCGCTAGCCCAAGTCTGATGCGTGTTAATGCCATTTATCTGCGGCTGTTTGACACGGATATAGTATGCTTTGTTAAGTTCAACTAAAAAACTATATTCACCGAAAGAGTTTGTATATTGATAGCCGATATGCTCGCCTGTTGTCGAGTCATATATCTCCACAATAACATTAGGTATAAATTGATATTTGCTGTTTGTTTTATCGTTGTCGTTTATTTTGCCGTCGCCGTTTTTGTCGAGATAAATCTTTCCTGTAATAGCCGATGCTGTTTGACAAGACGCCATATCGTCTATGCTGTATCCGTATTTGCTTCCGTCTTGCATTATGATGTTGCCATATGAACTTACTCCACCTTTTATTGGATCTACCGTGTATATAACAGCAGGATTAGTAGCCATGGATACGTAAAGTTTGCCGTTTAAAAATGCCATACCCCATGCGAAATTATCATCCAGTATAATATTATTTTGCAGTATTATGGAGTCATATGACCAATCGTTAGGATCTATTTTTACCAGTTTGTACCCTAAGTCGCTTTTGTCATAAATTTTATCGTCTACGACATTTACCAGTAAATAAGCGTTACCGTCAGCATCTATCACTATATCTGATGAAAACGCGCGGCAAGCGTTGTTGTCTGTGTAATTTAAATTAGGACTTTTTTTTGAGAGATAAAATGTACCTGATTGGTCAGGCTTTAGTATAGATATGGAACGTGTGGAAGTACAAGGTTCTGTTAAAAAGTATATTTCGCCCGTTTTTTGATTTACCGTTCCACCTGATAAACGTAAATTCGCAAGATTGATAACAGATGGAGTTTGCGGTATAATCGAACCTATTTGCGAGTTACTGCGAACATAGTATATGGGACTGCTGGAACCGTGTCCGGATTTGGCAGACGTATACATATTATAGTCCCACCAATATAATACTATCTCTTTTTTATAAGGTCCAAGCGCTAGTGTAGGATTTTCATTTTGCGGATTGACGTAGAAATCAACGCCGCTAAAACTGCCTGGACCTTGGACTGTAACTTCTGCGTAATTATTTTTTCGTCCGTTTTGTCCGCCTATATATAAATGTTTACAATCAAATTTGACAGCATTAAGTTCTATACATAAGCCAAAAAATAAAATACAGCTGAATATTTTTTTAATTTCAATTCTATTGTTCATCCATAACTACCCTATATAGACATATTTTATCGAATAATAAATATTTTCTCTAACAAATAAAGCACATAATATTTAAGTATATAATAAGTTATAATTTTACTTTTTAACTTTGTTTGCACTACAAAATATGCTTTATACAAATAAGATAATCTATTTTTAACAGTAATGAAGCCTGATAAAAATATTATTTTGCAAAAGAGCTTAAAAATGATAAAGAGAAATAAAAGAAAAGTAAATATAATGCTTTTTCGAGTCTATATAATATATAGCTGGAAATACTCGCTTTAAGTAAATAGAAATTGAAAAGCAATAGTTTTCTTGGTAATTCCAAGATATGTAATTGGGGTGGATAATATCACAAGGACAAATTATGGAATTTATAGAACGTAAATACAAGTTAGGTGAATTGCCTGATGGCATTAAGGATAAGATATATAGTAGCATAAGAGATACGAAATGGAGCAGTATAGATAAACTCTACTTCAATCCAAGCACCATTGATGATGACATTATGATAACAATAGCTAAAAGAGCAGATTATCATGGATACGCTCTGATTAATGACCAGATTATAGTGGCTTCATTGGAACCAATCGAGGTGCAGGAAATAGAAGCTAAAGTTGCAAATGGGCAGTAAAACTATTTTTTAAATAGTTTTTCATTTTCCGGATTATTTAAAAACGCCTCTAAAGAACGTTTTGACTTGTCATTTTTTGATTCTTTAGCTGGCGTTGGCGCATTATCTACGGACATGTTCAAAAAAAGCGGCGTATTATCTATAGACAGATGCAATATCGCTCCTATAGGCATACTGACGATTGAACCCGTATTGTTCTCCCCAAATCCGGCCTCAAAACTCAAAATACCATCTTCTATTTTAGCCGAGGATAACGTATATCCTTCGAGCACAAAAAGCGTAGCGGGCTGAAACTGTTTAGTGATAGTTTCGGGCAGAAGAGGATTGAAAGTAACTCTCTTGATATTTGCCAGGACAGAAAACGGTATCTCTTTTTTGAAAAGTAATGAGAGTATTTTTAAAAGTGCACCTTGTATGGTTTCCACAAACTCTTGCTCTTCCAAAAAATCGTGCAGTTTCATTATAGCTCCTTAAATTCATCCACCATTTTTTTAATCTCATCAAGACCTATGCGCCAAAATTTCTCATCTTCAATGTCAAAACCAAAGATAGCCACCATCTCTTTAGGACTTTTGCTGCCGCCAAGAGATAAAAACTCTATATATTTTTGCGTGAAATCTTCCATTTGCCCGCTTTTGTAAAGCCCGAAAAGAGCTAAAACCAGCAGTTGTGCGTAAGCGTATGCGTAGCAGTAAAACGGAGAGTGGATAAAATGCGGGATATAACTCCACCAGATTTTATAATTTGGCGTAAGTTTGACGCTGTGTCCAAACATTTTTGAGCTTTGGCTTAGCCATAGTTGGTTGAACTCTTTGAGACTCAATTCATTGTCTTTCGCGTGTACTGCCCGCTCAAATGTAGTAAAATTTATCTGTCGGTATAAAGTGGCGAAAATATCTTCTATTTTTGATGACAGTATCGCTTTTTTTGTTTTCAAGTCCGCACTTTTTTTCATTTCGTCGAATACTAACATTTCGCAAAATACAGAGGCAGTTTCAGCTGTGGTAAGCGGCGTATCGCTTGAGAGGTGACCGACTTTACGCGATAGATATTGATGTATGGCGTGTCCCATTTCGTGAGCGAGCGTAAACAGATCGCGCCTTTGGTTTGTATAGTTTAAAAGCAGATACGGATGTATATCGACGGTAGCCGGATGTGAGAAAGCACCGCCGCCTTTTTTTTGTTTGGGATAGACATCTATCCATCCTTCATTAAAGGCTTTTTCGGCTATTTCGTAAAAAATCTGTGAAAAATTTTTAAATGTCTTAAGAATTGTCTCTTGCGATCTTTCGTAGCTAAACAACGTATCGTCTCCGTCAAGCGGCGCATATCTATCGTAATCATAAAGCTTGTCCAAGCCCAAAAGCTCTCTTTTTTTATCATAATATTTATGCGCGACTTCAAAGCTCTCTTCTGTTGCACGAATAAGCGCATCAACGCTTTTTTGTGAAATTTTATTATCTTTATGACGCGGTTCTTCGGGAGTTTTGTATCCTCTAACGGCACACTCGATTTTCAAATCGCTTTTTATCATATTGAAGATATATCCCAAAAGCGGCTGATGTTTTTTAAGCTCCTTTGTAAAGGCGCTGGCGGCGGATTTGCGTTTATTTCTATCAGGGCTGTGTAAAAAGCTCAATATCTCCTCTTCGGATATCTTTTTACCGCCAAAATTAAACTTCATATTTGAGAAATATTCATCAAACAATCGACAAAACGCACTTGCGCCCACTTGCTCTTTTTTAAGCAAAATTCGCTCAACGTTAAGGCTTAATTGATGCGGTTTTTCCTCTTTTAAGGATTTTAGATAAAAGCTATATTCGATGGCGTCTTTTATAAAACTGTCTTGCATTTTTTTATCCAAACGGTTAAATTCAAGCTCAAAAAACAACAGATATTTTTCCGCCTCTTTTGAAGCATCTGTAATTTTTGCTAAAAAAGCGCCTTCATCACTGTTTTGAGCGAATTTCAAATAAGCGTAAGTCATTATACGTGCCAAACTTTGAGAGATACTTTCATACCATTTTATGCACTCGTTAAACTCATCCGAAGAGAGTTTTTTTAATCTGTTCTTATATCTTTTCTCAAAAGAGAGGGCATTTGACGAAACTGTTTTCAGTGCGCCTGTCAACATATCCTCGTTTTCAAAAAGCGGTGTTAAATCCCAAGTTATACTGCTCACGCTGCACCTTTGATGAGTTTTTCCAAAACAGCCATTCGTATTGCTACGCCATTTTTAACCTGTTCCAACACTTTACATCGTTTATCTCTCATCATTTCATCGTCTATATCCACATTTCTATGCACAGGTCCTGGATGCAGTACGATAATATCACGTCCTTTTAAAAGCTCTTTAGTGATGCAAAAATCATTAGCGTAATCTTTCAGCGAAGCGTATATTTGATTTGCATGCCGCTCTGTTTGAGTTCTAAGACTCATTATGGCGTCGGCTTTTTCTACCGCCTCTTTGAGATTGGTATATTTTGGCATATCAATATCGGGCATAAAATGGGGTGGTGCGGCTAAAACTATCTTCATTCCGAAACGCCCCAAAAGTTCTATATTGCTGTTCGCAACACGAGAATTTTTTATGTCGCCGACAATAGCTATAGTCTTGCCTTTGACATCGTCAAAATGCTTTTTAAGCGTAAACAGATCTAAAAGCGCTTGTGTCGGGTGCGCATGAGAACCGTCCCCGCCGTTCACTATGGGGCAGTGTACGTAACGTGAGAGGATATTCGGCACGCCGGCGTTTTTGTGACGCACAACTATCGCATCCGGTCCCATAGCGTCAAGATTTGCAGCGGTATCAAAAAGTGTTTCACCTTTGCTTGATGAACTTCTTGATACATCAAGACTTACCACATTGCAGCCTAAGTTTTTCGCAGCGATTTCAAAACTGCTTCTTGTTCTTGTGGAGTTTTCAAAAAATATTGTGATGATTTTTCTGTTTTTTAAAATATCGTTTGATGAGTCTTTTAAAAACCTGTCCGCGCATTTAATAAGTTCGTCAATCTCACTTGTGGAAAAGTCGGTAGTGTCTATAAGGTGGCGCAAAGGCTCTCCTTTCGTTTTTGGTGAAAGATTGTAGCATATGAAGACTGTTTTTTATTTTATATTTGTGTTTTGCCACTAAGGACAGCCCCGTTTCAGTAGAGTGAAACGGGACGGATTAAGTACTTAAACTGTTGTTTTTGCCGATGGTTTTCTGCCGCGTTTTTTCGGCGCAGCATCGTCTTTTTTTTCGGGTTCCGCAGTATCGCTGCATTCGCATCCGCACTCGTCTTTATGACTCTTTACATTATCTTTTATAGCTTTTAAAAGATATAACACATAAAAAGTAAGGAACGTAGAAACGATACCAACTATTAAAACCACCAAAAAGGCTAATATTGTACTGAAAATACCGTTAAAATGCGAAACGGCACCAGCCGCTTTGAAAGCCGCTGTGAAGCTTCCTATAATTCCAAGCCAAAACAGTATCGGCAACGCTTTTTCAACAATATATGTAATATAACATTGGTGCGTTTTGGTGCATACAACTAACGCCGCAATCTTTTCCGCCGTGCTTTTGCCATCAGCGCCACAATTACAACCAGCCATAATCACTCCTTATAAAAAATAACATTATTTTACGGCAATATTAATTTTTTGTCAATTTAATATAGTGGTTTTTGGCGAAAATTTTTAATATTTTGGAAAAAACGCGTTAAAATTTTTTATAACTGATGCGTTTTTTGGAAATATTTTTGCAATACCATTAATGATATCAAATCTTCCCTATTTTTATTGGCAAACTGTTGTGTAAAAAGATGCGCATTTTTGATGATTTTCAAAGCTTCTTCGGGATTGTTTATATAAAAATGCAGTCGCTCTTCAAGATCTGAAAAGTCGGGTTTTATCTCTACATAATGAACATTTGGGATTAATTTGCCCTCCATAAACCAAGTTTCATATTTCGGACGAGACATAACAGCTAAAGAGTTTGAAGACATAACCCACTTGAGGTTGCTTGCCACATCATTGCCTTCAAGACAAAGTATAAATTTATACTTCAAATGCGCTTTAATGGAGATAGCTTTTGTGACCCAGCGTGGGTCTTTGGCGTTTTTATTTACCGCTCCCAAGTCGCATAAGGAAGAGTTGAAATATTTTTCGTAAAACTTTATACGGTGAGACTGATATATACCGCCGCGTCCAATTAATCTATCTTCTTTGTCTGCCCAATTAATAGTGTCGTTCACAAAAATGAAGTGGCGGATTTTATCCAAATTAAGCAGTACCGAATTAGCGTTTTGTCCTTCTATCGGGCGGCTTTTTACTATCCTGCAATGTGGTGGAACAACGACAGTATCGCCAAATTCAAAAGCCATTTTAAGAGTATCGGGAAAATATCTTGTATACTCATATGTGTCAAAAAAGAAGCTGCTTTTTTTGCCCTCATATTTAAAATCCCGCAGTAAAACCGCCTCATTTTCCGATAATTGATTGGAATCGAGCTTATTGTAATAACCGACTCTGTCCGCGATATATTCGGACTCTGCATCGCGCGAGGATAAAATAACGTTTAAACTTTTTTGGGTGATAAATTTCGGACAGATATAATACCTAAAAGCGGACCTTATCCAGTAAAAAAGTTTGTTGATTTTGTATCTAAAATTGCGCATTATCTTTTGTCGTACTCCAGACTTAAGAGATACAGTTTTCATACTGAAAAATTCAGTAATTATTACACAAAATTCATTAAATAAACTTTATTCTTTAACGCCTCGTAAGGGGTCTTTCCTTTTAGTCCCCCATGAGGTCTGTAAAGGTTATAGTAATTTTCCCACTCTTTAAGTTTACTTTCAAGGTCAACATCGTCTTTATAGTCAAAAAGCTGATAAAATTCCAATTTATCCGTCAAGTGAGAACGCTCTACTTTACCGTTTAGGCGAGGAGTAGCGGGTTTAATATAGACATGCTCCATACCTAAGTCTTTAACATGCAAATCAAATTTGATTTTGAACTCATGTCCGTTATCTGTGCGTATGGTTTTAATGCGAAAAGGGAACTTTTCAACGACATAATTTATAAAATCAATAGCGTTCTCCTGCGTATGCCTATCATACACCTTAAGCGCTCTAATACGCGTAGCATCGTCAATAGCGGTATATTGAAACTTTTTAATCCTTCTGTTGTACTCGTTCTGAAAGAAAAGAAATTTCACGTCAACTTGCACATGATGACCGGGTATATCTTTTTCGTATCGCTTAAAAGGCTTTTGGCTGCGTTTGTTGGTAGATTTGGGCAATACATTCAATCCGTGCCGCAGCAGAACTCCGCGTACGCCGTTTTGGGATACTTTAAGACCAAAATATCTATCAAGATACCAAGATATATTTATAGGACCGAAATTAAAATTTTTCCTTAAATGTATAATTTTCTCCTCTATTTCGGCGCATACTCGTATTTTGACGTTTTGCGGACAAGGCTTTGAGTTTATCAAACCCCCTTCACCACGCAGCTTGTAAAGCTTTTTCCATTTATAAAAAGCAACTCTGGAGATACCGTAATACCTGCATACAAAAGAGACGTTGCCATGCTTTGCCACCTCATTTAAAATCTTCAATTTACGATCAATTTCTCGTTGTTTTTCTCTGCTAAACACCGCTTACTCCTTACTAATTTTTTTGACATTATAACTGTAATCCAAAGTCTGTAGTTTTACAAAAAAAAAGATCATGAATTATCTTAAAATATTTGTTTTTTTCAATATCGGTTTTTCTGTTGCATTTGCGTTTTTTATAGTATTGTCAGATTTTATATTAGAACTTTTTATGCCAACTTACGATGTTAGTTTTGACCCACTGTTTTTATTAACTCTATTCGTGGCCGGATTGCTCCTCTCTTTCAACAAAAGCCAACTGTTTTTTTATATATTTGTATTTTTCATATCCTTACTGCAATTTGTACAGATATCTTCAATAGCCTATTTCGGATACCCTATACTCCCATCCGAAATACATAAAATCTTTTCGGAATTTTCCGATATAAAAGATGTGATACTTACCGAAGCGGGTTCATTTTTGATAGTCCCCATTTCATTGTTTATTCCTTTGATTGTAATCATCGCTGCAAATCACTTTTTTGGAAAAAACGGCATAAAAATATCTTTTGCTTTTGTACTTGTTTTACTGCTTTTTGTCCCGAAAATAGAAAGAGCGACGCGCAGAGACGTACAATTTTTCTTTCCCTCTCCGATTAGATACAGCTTTCACAATACGATAAATGCATTCTCTTTTTATGTCGGAAAAGAGATATGGATCGACAATAATTTTAAAATGCCTGAAGATTTTTATTCTCCGTATACGGTGGAAAAACATGAGTCTAAAGCAAAAAATATAGTTTTAGTCATAGGCGAGAGCGTCAATCCGTGGCATTTCTCTTTGTTTGGTTACGACAGAGCAACGACACCTTTTTTGGACGGCTTAAGAGGAGATTATGGATTTGATTATCAAGAGGGCGTATCAAGCGGTGTTTCTACGCACTCAAGTATGGCTTTTTTCTTAAACGGCGTGAGGGAACCCGGGAATATAAAAGAGATAAAATCAAAAACTTTCAATCTGTTTAGACTTGCCAAAAAACAAGGATTTTCAACGTTTTTCGTATCGGCGCAGGACGCTAAAACAGCTTATGAAATTGGAAATCAATACATAGATAAAATCCTAACAAAAGAGGAAAATCTCTTTTTATTTAAAACGAAAAGAGACGAGGGTTTGCTTGACGTATTGGACAAACTAACGCTGTACGATAAAAATTTTATAGTTGTTCAAATGCGAACTCCTCACGCACCCTATAAAGATAATTACGATAAAGGTTCGGATTTTGATGTCTTTAGCGGCAAAGACGACAGAGTTGATACTTATGATAATTCTATTTTATATTTTGATTTTGTGTTAAAAAATATTTTTGACTATTTTAAAAAATATATGGAAAACGACGGATATTTTATTTTTATCTCTGACCATGGGCAAGCGTTTGGTGAAGACGGTTTTTACGGTCATAACAAGCTTGATTTGAGCGTGGCTTCCGTGCCGTTTTTGTCATACAGCGCAAGCGGCGATAAAATACCCGTCAAAACGCCCTCGCAATACGAAACTGCGGAGTGGATAGGTGCTTTACTTGGATATAAATTTGTAAATCCTAATTTAGAGGAAAATCTATCTTACATACATGGGAATAATTTTTTATCCGATTACGAATTTATCTCTTATGTTAAGATTGACGGAAATATCACAGAACAGCGTAAAAAGATGTTAAGCCGACTTATACAAGAGAGGCAAAAGTAACCGCCAATCTAAAAATTTTGTCGGCGGCTTACAATCAATCCGCAAAATTTCTTAAGCGCATACATAGTACAATACTCTCTACAAAAATAACATTAGAGTTTATAAATGAGTTTTACACATCTGCATTTGCACACAGAATATTCACTGCTTGACGGTGCAAACAAAATAAAAGAGCTTGTGAAACGGCTCAAGGGACAAGGCGCGAAAGCCGCCGCTATTACAGACCACGGAAATATGTTCGGCGCGATTGATTTTTACTGCGCGATGAAAAAAGAGGGATTAAAGCCTGTCATTGGTATTGAGGCGTATATTCATAACGGTGATGATTTGGGCGACAAAAGCAGCAAGCAGCGTTTCCATCTGTGCCTTTTTGCCAAAAATGAGATAGGTTATAAAAATTTGATGTATTTGAGCTCCATGAGTTATATAGAGGGTTTTTACTACTTTCCGCGTATCAATAAAAGACTTCTTAGAGAGCATAGCGCGGGACTTGTTTGCTCTTCGGCTTGTTTGCAAGGCGAAGTGAGCTGGCATTTAAACGCCAAAGAGCGCAATATACAATTTGGTGCCGGCGGATATGAACGCGCAAAAGAGGTTGCGCTTGAGTATAAGGATATATTCGGTAGCGATTTTTATCTTGAACTTATGCGTCACGGTATCAACGATCAGCTTGGTATAGACGAACAGGTTATCAAACTCTCAAAAGAGACCGGTATCAAAATCATCGCCACAAACGATACGCACTATCCGTACAAAGAGTATGCCGAAGCTCACGAAGCTTTTATGTGCATCGCTATGAATAAGCAGCTTGACGATAAAAACCGACTGCGCCACTCCGTAAAAGAGTTTTATGTCAAGACGCCTGAGGAGATGCAAGAACTGTTTCTTGATATACCAGAAGCCGTTGTCAATACGCAAGAGATTGTCGATAAGTGCGATTTGGTATTAAATCTCGGCAATCCAACGCCGCCCAATTTTCTTTTTACTGTAGAATATTCAAAAGAGTACGGCGTTACGCTGCCTGAACCGGAAGAGAAAAATTCACTTGAAAATGACAAAACGCTATTTGCCAAAATATGCCGCATCGGACTTGAAGAGCGTTTAAAGTATGTACCAAATGAAAAGCATGGAGAGTATAAAGAGAGATTGGAGCGCGAAATAGAAATCATCAAAGAGATGAAGTTTCCGGGTTATATGCTAATCGTTTGGGATTTTATCCGCGAAGCAAAAAAAAGAGGTATTCCGGTAGGTCCGGGACGCGGTTCGGCGGCGGGAAGTTTAGTCGTTTACTCTTTAAAGATCACCGATATAGATCCGATGCCGTACAATCTGCTCTTTGAGCGATTTTTGAACCCGGCTCGTATTAGTATGCCGGATATCGATATTGACTTTTGCCAAAGACGGCGCGAAGAGATTTTTCAGTATGTCGTACAAAAATACGGCAGACATAATGTCGCGCAAGTCATTACTTTCGGTAAGCTTTTAGCCAGAGGTGTTATAAGAGATACGGCTAGAGTGCTTGGAATGCCTTATTCGGAAGCGGATGCTATGGCAAAGTTAATACCGTCGGAACTTGAGATAACGCTAAACGGTAAAGGCAAAGAGGGCGAAGAGGGATATAAACCGGGAGCCTATCAAAAAGAGCCGAAACTGCGGGAATTAATAAAAAATAGCGAAAACGCTAAAAGAGTATGGGATTTTGCGCTTTTACTTGAGGGTCTTAATAGAAATGCCGGTATGCACGCCGCCGGTGTTGTTATAAGTAATGAAGAGCTTTGGAAAAAGACGCCGCTTTATAAACCATCCGATAAAAACAATATCATAACGCAGTATTCGTTGAAATTTTTGGAAGATGTGGATTTGATAAAATTTGACTTTTTGGGGTTGAATACACTTACCGTTATAAGCGATGCTGTGGAACTCATAAGGAAAAGACACGGTGTGCAGATAGACTGGTCAACTGCGGATATGAATGACAAAGCTGTGTACGATACCATTAAAAGCGGACATACGATAGGATTGTTTCAGATAGAGTCCGACGGTATGCAGCAATTGAACGCTAAACTTCAGCCGACGAATTTTGAGGATATTATCGCGGTTGTGGCACTGTATCGTCCGGGTCCTATGGAGTCCGGAATGCTTGATGATTTTATAGAGCGAAAGCACGGGCGCGCGCAGATAACATATATGTTCAGTGAGCTTGAGCCTATATTGAAACCCACTTACGGCGTTATTGTATATCAAGAGCAGGTTATGCAGATAGTGCAGGCGATCGGCGGTTTTTCACTTGGCGGCGCCGATTTGGTGCGGCGCGCTATGGGTAAAAAAATAAAAGAAGAGATGGACAGACTCAAAAACGAATTTGTCAACGGTGCGCAAAAAAAAGGCTTTGATAAACGCAAGTCGGAAGAATTATTTGACTTGATAGTTAAATTTGCCGGATACGGCTTTAACAAGTCCCACTCGGCAGGATACGCTATGCTGACGTTTCAAACCGCGTGGCTCAAAGCGCATTACGCTCAAGAGTTTATGGCGGCTATCCTCACAAGCGAGCAGGGCAATACGGACAAAATCGTTCAGTATATAGACGAACTTGAACGGCTCGGTATGAAATTATTGCCGCCTGACATTACCAAAAGTGAGGTAGAGTTTACGCCTGTCGTCACACAAGAGGGCGAGAAGGCTATTTTATTTGGACTCGGCGCGATAAAGGGCGTGGGTGTGGCGGCCGTCAAATCTATACTTGAAGCGAGAAATGAGAGAAATTTTGAAAACATAAGCGATTTTATCGCGCGTATAGACGGACAAAAAGTCAATAAAAAAGTCATAGAGAGCCTCATAAAAGCAGGCGCATTTGATGGTTTTGACTTTTCACGCAGAGCGCTTTTGGAGCAGATAGAGGTTATTATCCAAGCCAGCCAAAATAATTCCGAGCTAAAACGTTCCAGCGCAAATTCGCTCTTTGGCGACAGTAAAGAGTTACTTACCGTCAAGATAGAATTGAATTCTTTGGATGAGTATGCGCCGAGAAAGATACTGGAGTTTGAGCGGGAAACTACAGGGCTTTATATCTCAGGACATCCGTTAGACGAGTACAAAGAGCAGTTAAAAAAGATAAAATACACTCTCTCCACAGAGTTGAACGATATAGAAAGCGGTTCAAAACTATTGTTTGTCGGTAAAGCCGAATCTGAAATAAAACGCAAAATAAGCCAAAAAGGTAACCCGTTTGGTATCCTAAAACTGCTTGATAAAGGCGGTACGTTGGAATTTACTATTTTTGAGAGCGTTATGAAGATAGTCGACGAGTTGGATTTGAACGAGCCTATCGCCGTTTTTGCGCAACTTACAAAAGATGAAGGAACAAACTCTTTTAGGGTTTTAAAAGTATTAAATCTGGAAGAAGCGAAGAAGCAAAAGGTTGATATTATTAAAGCCAATAAAGAGGAAGAGACAGCAGAAGAGAACTCTTACAACGGTGATAACGGCGGCTCTTGTGTGGCCAATATCGTATTGGGAGAGCCTTTGAAAAATGTAGAGATTATAGTGGAACTCTCCTCCGATACGACTGTTTTGGAGAAAATACACACGCTTTTAAATGAGTATGCCGGGGAGCGTAAAGCCATACTGAAGATTATAGCGCGCGATATGAGTGTGAATATTCCGCTGAATTTGGGAGTGAGTGAAGTTTTTATAGATAAGCTGGGAGAGATGGATAATGTGAGAGTTGAGCTGTAAAAATCTCAAATTCTCTCAAGCCAAACAATAATCTTTTTATTTTGCAGACTCTCGCTAAATCAGCTTTTAGAAAAGAGTGCGAAAACTTGTTCCTGAACACACTTTTTTGCCAATATGTGAGGACATTTTTGCATACGGTATGATTTTTCCGTTTGACTTCGGCGGCAATGATACGGGATTGTTATTTAAAGCGAAATATCTATTTTTTCGACTTCACTCTTAAATCCGGACAGCAATAGTCTTTCATATTAACGTTCAAAGGCCAAACTGATAAACTTTTCAAAGCCATTTTGATTATTTCCAAAAATTACGAAATTATAGTGTGGCACGATAAATATATACCAAAACCGTGCGAAAGAGTTTTGAAGAGTAAGCTTTTAAATCTCTTTTGAGTTGTCTTTTGCGGTTGTTTTCAGAGGTTTTTCACAGCTTCACTTTTTTTGATGATACCGCTTTTTGTCCCAAACAGCATGAAATAGCATTTATTATAAATGGAGCAGGTTTTTCTATCGCTTAACGCTAAAATATATCGGTAAACTCTTGTGGCGGTGCGAACAGATATCGGCGTTTGGTATGATAAGTAGCTTCTATGTTTTTTGTATCAAAATTGAGCCAAAATTGTAAAATACTCTTCAGTCGGTCATTTTACTGCGGTAAAGCAGCATATGTGTCCATTTTGTATATTTTTTGCATTGACAAAAGTTACGCTTAAAATATATAATACAAAATTTAAATCAAAATGCATAAAGGACTATTTTGCAAGATTTTAATGTGTTAAAAGAGTTCGCGCGTAAATATAAATCCTTGCCTGTCTATAAAGTGATGCCGCAAAACGGGCTATCCGTAACGGAAACTTTTAAAATTTTGAAAAATATCTCTCAGCACGCTTTTATCCTGGAAAGTTTGGAAGATGAGAAAAATACAGGGCGGTATACGTTTTTAGGATACAATCCAAAACTTGAAATCTCCTGCAAAAACAGCGTTTTGACTATCAAAAGCGGAAAAACTATAGACACTGTTGACAACGCCTGTCCAAAAGAATATATATGGCAAATCATCAATGACAATTTTTCGCCCAAATTTGAAACTCTGCCGCCGTTTACCGGCGGACTTGTAGGCTACTTCTCTTATGATTTTATCAAGTATACCGAAAAGGTTTTAAAGTTAGACGGCGAAGATGTCGAGAATTTTAAAGATGTAGATTTGATGTTTTTTGATAAAGTAATAGCTTTTGACAATCTGGAAAAGAAGATTTTTTTGATAGTCAATATTACAACCGATGATTTTGAAAGAAAATACAATGAAGCTTTAGATGAACTTGAAAAGATGAGCAATCTTATCAACAGTAAAGAAAAAGCTGATATTCCAAAGCTCAAGCTAACTTCTATGTTTCGTTCGCTGTTTGACAAAAAGAGATACTGTTCGATGGTAGAAAAAGCTAAGCGTTACATCAAGGAAGGAGACATTTTTCAAGTAGTCCTCTCAAATCGCCTCGATGCCGACGCCAAAGGCAGTTTGTTCGGCACTTATGAAATTTTGCGCAAAATAAATCCGTCGCCGTATATGTTCTATTTCAGCAGTGATATGGTCGAAATCGCCGGTGCATCGCCGGAAACGCTCGTCAAATTGAGCGGTACGGAAGTTTCCACATTTCCGTTAGCTGGCACAAAAGCGCGCGGCGGAAACGAAAAAGAGGACAAAGCTTTGGAAAAAGAGCTTTTGTTTGACCCAAAAGAGTTGGCAGAACACAATATGCTTGTAGATTTGGGACGTAACGATATAGGCAAGATAAGCAAATTTGGCAGTGTAAAAGTGCGAAAATATCTTTCTATTATACGGTTTTCGCACGTTATGCATATAGGTTCTGTCGTGGATGGCGAGATAATTGAAGGTAAGAATGCACTTGATGCAATAGACGCGGTTTTGCCTGCAGGTACGCTTTCAGGCGCGCCAAAGATAAGAGCTTGCGAGATTATCCATGAGCTTGAGGGTAGCAAACGCGGTATTTACGGCGGTGCGATAGGCTATATAAGTCTGACGGGCGATATGGATACCTGCATCGCGATACGCATAGCATTTAAAAAAGACGGTAAAGTTTATGTGCGTTCCGGTGCCGGCATAGTAGCGGACAGTATTCCGGAGAACGAATTTGGCGAATGCGTCAATAAAGCGCAAGCGGTTATAAATGCACTCAGACTTGCTGCGAAAGAGACATAATGATACTTTTGATAGATAATTACGATAGCTTCTCTTATAATCTTTACCAATTGATAGGTTCTGTAAATCCAGATATTAAAATCATACGCAACGATGAATTGACGATAAATGAGATAGAAGCTCTAAATCCGTCGTCTATCATACTTTCGCCAGGACCCGGTCGTCCGGAGAATGCAGGAGTATGTATAGACGCAGTCAAATATTTTGCGCCTACCATACCGATACTTGGCGTCTGTCTCGGACATCAGGCTATTTGCGAGGCATTTGGATTAGATGTTATTTATGCCAAAACTCTTATGCATGGCAAACAGTCTTTGGCAACGATCGATACAAAAAGTCCGCTTTTTAAATCCCTGCCAAATCAAATCTTAGTAGCCAGATATCACTCTTTGGCGGCGAATGCTTTAAATGTACCGTTTCATCTAAGAGTTATAGCTGCGACTAAAGACGGCGAGATTATGGCGATCAAACATAATGATTTTGACGTGTACGGCGTGCAATTTCATCCGGAATCAATTCTTACGCCATATGGCAGTGCGATACTCAAAAATTTTTTGGCGTTAAAGGCTAAAATATAAAGTCTTTGCCGCATTCTCAATGACATAAGAGAGATAATATGCCGTACTTTGTTTGCGGCAGTGGAAAAAATACTCATCGCTAACAGCACCAACTTTCTCCTGCCTTACATCAACTTTCACGTAAGTATGCCGCCATTTTGTTTCATATTTTTATCCTAACTTCCTCATTACAAGCTGTCAAAACGGTGCAAAAATTATGAATATCAAATAAATAGATAAATTTCATTAATGATATTTATGCTCAAGACAGCGTATTAATTTATAAAAGCAGTAAAGACTGCAGAGAAAGCTGTGGAAAGGCTAAAATCGGGCTTTTTACGAAAAATCATACAAGTTATATCTATCAATCAAATGACTGTTTAAAGCAAAAAACATGCAATATAGTTCATTTTGTCCTATATTGTGTGATTTCCTTGTTAGAAAAAGATTTTAGTATTCGCATAACCAAAAATAAATTAAGGATTTAAGTATGCGAAAGACATTTAAAATTTTAACAATACTCAGCTGGTTTTTACTTGGCTTATATACAAACGCTAATGCTGTTTATCTTACTTGCTCAAAATTATATATCGGCGGAGCAAATTCACGGGATGCAAAGAGTAATTATGCCGACGCTTCACTTTCGACTACAACAAATACATTTGTAGGAACGTCTTTTGGTCTTACTTCGGTCAGTAAAAACCCTACGTTGGCGATCGGACCGTATAAAGGAAAAAGAACGCTGTTTTGGTGGGATGAAAGCATGAAGAGCACAAATTCCGTATATTATATAGAAAACAATGATGCATCAAGCCGCTTTATTCCATCTAATAGTATAAGTTTGGACTATGCCGCATCAGGCGGAGCGGTAAATCAAAAAACAGGCGAGATATATTTTTTATCAGAACCGGGTGCAGCTCAGCAACATATTACCATTATTCAACCGGATGAAAAAGGAACATTTAGCTTAAAGAAGAAGAGCGGCAGTTTAAATTTCACTAGAAATTACTCCAAATACGCATTTGCTTCCGATATGATTGTAGATGCGGACGGCAGCGTTTATTTATTGGTAAATGCCATAAATAATACAACTTCTAACAATAGGGATATGGGATATCAATTGTTAAAAATAGATCCTACCAATTGGTCGTACGATTATATAAAATTGCAAAATAATATATTTTTAGATGATAATTACGCGCGAGGTATGGCATTTTTGAATGGTAAGCTATATGTCGCTACATCATCTACAGGCGCTCCTGTAATACACGTGATAGATCCGATGAAAGGCGGTAAGGGTATTACAAAAGGAACGGTTAAAATGAGTGATAACAATAACAAAGATTATGAAAACGGCATAGACGATATGGCTTCGTGCCAAGCACCTGCGGTTATCACAGGTAAAATCTATCTTGATAAAAACGGTGACGGTAAGATGGACGACAGTGATAAAACAAACGGCAAGTACCAGTTTATACCGAATATCAGTGTAGAGATATATGACTCAACGACGGGTTCGCCTATCGCTTCTCAGAATACAGGTTCTTTGGGCGAGTACAGCTTTTTAGTTACGCTTGGTAAAACATACTATATCCGTATCAAACAGCCGCAGATAAACGGTGTGAATACGCACCAGACCTGGGCTAACGGCGGGGAGTTTAGCTGGCAAAGTACAATAGGTATAGGCACTAACGGCGTAAATACAGTGACGCCGACATGCTACAACAAAGACGCGATTGTTTATGATAAGGTAGATTATCTCTCTTGGTACAGTGGCAGCGAAACCAGAAAGCCGTACTCCAGAACTTGTTACGGTGTGCGCGAAAATGGCATAGATAGCTCCAGTAGTAAAATAGACGCCGCTGCGAACTACTACACTAAAGTTAGTATAAATACAGACCTCTCTGCGGCTCATGCAGATTTTGCTCTTGCTCCTGTGGATAGGAGCGATGCACCTTCGAGTTTCGGTGAAGTTTCTCACAGCGTACTTCAAAACGGAGTGAAAATGGGTAATTTAGTAGACGTTGATACAAGGTCATTAGTAAGCAGTATTGCCGATGGAGATGATAAAGACTCTCAAAATGATGAGGATGGAGTAGAGATCAGAGCGGAAGATGGAGACGACAATATCTGGAGTAATATAAAAGACTTTGATTTTAGCAACGGTAGATATACTTTCAGAGTTAAGGTAAACAAAAAAGGTTTTTTGAACGCATGGGTCAATATAAATTCCAGCGCGGTTTCCACTAATTTTGTTTCAGGAACAAAGATAGCCGATAATATAGAATATAATGATGATACGGGCTATATCGTATTTTCAGCGGATATAAACTCTAAAATCGCCGTAGACGGGGGATATATCGACGGTATTAAAGTATCAAAACCTCAAAATGCCTTTTTTAGGTTTAGATATACTTCTTATAACGCTTCGGCTTATAAAACAAGTATAACTCCTGTAAATCCGGTGCAATACAGTACCGCGGCAAACAGCCAACCTTGGGTGATAGACGGCGAAGTGGAAGATTATAAAGCGAATTACAGATATTTTGAAGAACCTGGCGAGGTAAAAGGTGCATTTATTATCGTAAATAAAAATTTTAATCCCGCGCAAAACGCCAATAAAAAACCAAATTCATCCGATCCTGTTTTCGCACTCTATACGCAGATAGTAAATAAGCCTTTTGAAGCTAAAATGGTATATTATGATGAAAATAAAAGCAGTGTTGGCAGTAGTTTTGAGTATTCAAACGTCAATGTGAGCGTTGCTTTGGTGGATTTTAACGGTAATTGCGACACTTCTCTCATCGTACAGGATAACGTATACAGCGCTATTCTCGAGCAAAACGAAGTAGTTAAGACATTGTCCGGCATAAAGATAGATAAGGCTGTTAAAAATGGCGCTTTTAAAATAACTTATGGTTATATAGGCTCAGAAAGCCTCAAAACAACATGCTCGCCGGATGTTTTCGCTGTCCGTCCCAAGAGTTTTATTTTGGACGGTAGTTTTAACGGTAAACTGATCGGCGGCAGCAATAATAGCGGTGATCTCAAAGCCGTTGATGACGGCAGCGTAAAGAATGCGCAAAGATATAATCAGTTAGGAACCAATATCATCTCAAATGCCACGCTTATAACCCCTCCGTCTTGTACGTTAGACTTAAATGTGTCGAATGAGCTTGATATGGCAGTAGATAGTTTCACGAACGGTAAGGCTAATGTCAACATCAATTATCAAAATATCGGCAAAGTTGATGTCTTTATAACGGATAAAAAGTGGACGAGCGCAGACAGTGCTAAAGCTAACACGGATTGTATCGTGAACAGCAGTACAAACACACATAACTCACAAGGTTTATTGGGCTGCGATATAGCCATGGATAAAGAGATGAGTTTCATACCGAATGAATTGACGGCGGAAATGGTTTTGGGTAACGCAAACAACGGTAATTTTACATATCTGTCAAACGATGGAAGTATGAGTGCGCATATTGATACTACTGTCAAAGCTACGCTGCATGGCGGCGCGGCAGCAACTAATTATCAAAAAGATTGTTTTGCCGATAACGTTACGTATAATGTGGAATTTACAAACGACGATCCTCTGGGCTGGGATAAGAGAAGCGATGATTTTAAGAAGAGAGTGAGATTTTTTCCAAACGGCGTGACGGTCATAGATAATAACGGGGCGCAAAATGGAAGCGGGGAGTTTAGGATAGAACAGAGTAGATTTGCAAACGGTGTCGCTGATAAAGTGAGGCTTAATTTTAACTTCGGACGCAATGCAAGTATGGCTGAAAATCCATTTAGAGTAGCACTTGCCGACTTTAATGTCAGCGAATTGAAAGACAGTGATATAAATGGCAGCGCAGTTATAAGCGGGGATAATATCACGCTTTTTTATGGCAGAGTTTTTATAAACAATTATGAAGGGTTATCGCCTATACCGGCTGAAGTTCAGTATGAGCTGTTTTGCCAAAGCTGCACGAGAGATGATTTTGATATAACGCTCTCAGGGATGAATATCAAAGATATAGGGTGGTTTTTAAACTATAAACATGATGATTCGTACGGAAAAATACTGTACTATTCTCCGAGAGGTAAAACTTCCGTTACGAATATAGGAACTGCGTCCAATGGAGTAGGACATATAGTATTGGAAAGCGACTCCGCGCCTTATCAAGATACAGTTTATGCCGTACCGCATTCTTGGCTTGTCAATGATCCCACGAATGAGGCAGCGTCAGATGTAAGTTTTACTGTTAAATTTTTAAGCAATGGCGGCGGTTGGGCAGGCATGGGCAGGGTCAATCAAAACGAAAGCGACAAGGATGCTAAAATAGGAAAAGTTGTAGACGTATTGTCCAATAAAAGAGAGATGAAAAAAATAGAGTGGTAAAACTTTACAAATGATATGTTTGGAGTGAAATACCGTTTCGCTGTGACAGAGAATGGTTCTGTCACAGCAAGATGCAGATATTCATATTTTACGCCATTTCAAACCAACATAGTCAGTACGGCAATCTACTCTTTATCATATCCGTAAATACGTAAATTAATATTATAAATATGTATTGCTTCATCGTACTTTGTACTCCTCACAATAACTAAAAAATGTGTTATTTTGCTTTTCTTTACCATTATGAGTAAAGCAAAACAATCCAAAACTGAATTATACAAAATGATTTAAAATACAAAATC
>JAISGD010000006.1 GCA_031263195.1 Campylobacteraceae bacterium
AAGCTCATACTTTTTATCTTCATAAGCCGTTTCCGGATTTTGGATAAGTCGTGTGGCAGTTCTTGCCCACTGCATAGCTATCTCACGTTCAACTTTAGAGTTTGTATAGCCTTGAAATCTATTGTAGATATATATCTCTATATCGTCTCTTATGCCGTTATCGTTTGTATCTATACCAAAAATATCTTTATTATTTTCAGTTGGATTTGGCATGGGAGGAAGAGTATAACCGTCAACAGTTTCTCCTCCATGATAAAGATCAGTGCTTGATGAATTGGTTTTGTTGTTAGAGTTTGAACTGCAAGAGGTAAGGGTTAAAAGTAAAAAGACGCATAATATAAAAGAGTGCATAAGCTGCCTTTTGTATGATTTAAATATAGCTGTAATTATAATCTTTTTTTACTAAAATTACATCAAAAAGAGAGATTTTTAAAATTTTTATGCAACAAATAGATAATTATTTGATAAAATATAACGAATTTTTTGATACATGAAAATTTGCAATTATATTTTTTATATAAGGCTTGAACATGTTGCATCTTTCCTTAAAACATAAAAAAGCCGTTTTGACAGCGCTCATCGCTTCATTCATTGTAACAGGAGGTTTGTACGCAGATATTATCACAGTAGATGATACCGATTTCGCAGGCAAAATAAGCGGCGCTAACAGAGGCGATACGATTTTGTTTGACAACAGTTATTTTATCTATACATACGATATTGACAATATCAAAGATATATCTATCGCGGGAAGCGGCAGTATAATTGACGGCGATTGGACAGGGCGGCGTATATTTGCTACAGAAACTATGGGCAATTTCAGCGGGTTTGACAGTATTACTTTACAAAACGGCTATGCGGATGACGGTTCGGGAGGAGCTTTGTATGTAGCATGGGATTTGACGGGCAAGATAAACGGTTCTATCTTTTCAGACAATTATGCTTCATGGAGTGGAGGAGCGATATATGTTTATAACAATTTCGCGGGAAATATCACGGATTCGCTGTTTTCATACAACGGCGCAGAAAATTACGGCGGAGCGATAGCGGCGGCAAATCTCTTTTCTGGTTTTATAACAAACAGTACTTTTATTTATAACAGCGCTTATGATGAAAACTTTGGCGGCGGGGCAATTTTAGCTGGAACATTTAATGCAACTATAGTAGATTCTTACTTTGCCGGCAACTACGCAAACAACGGAGGAGCCATATACGCCGAAAATATGGACAGCATTATAAAAGATACAAATTTTATAGATAACTATGCGTATGGCAAGGGCGGAGCTATTTATATCCGCGACAATGCAAATCTGACTCTGTACTCAACGGATTATATGCTTTTTAGCGGCAATTGGGACGAAAACGGTAATAATGCTATTTATTTTGAAGGCAATAATGGAACGCTAAACATTGTCGCAACAGACGGCGCGACAATAGAGTTTGACGATGGCATCAGAGACAGCGCGGGAATATTATCTGTAGAAAAAAGCGGCAATGGAACGCTTATCTATAATACCTTTATGAGTTATAAAGGCGATACGAAAATACATGAGGGGGCATTGGTATTAAATAGTTACGGGGAGATTGCCGGAGCTTTGGAGATAGGCGATGAAGCGGCTTTGTTTGTAAATAAAGATTATGATTTCACACTTACAAATACTATTATAAATCAAGGTTCGCTAAATATAAATCTAAACAGTCAATATAACTATTTTGCTTTTGCCGATGATGAAATGCAGGCAAATTTCAGCGGAACTCTTACTTTGAGTAATGCCGTTTATACTATGCAAAAAGACGGCAATTACTCATTGGTTTTGAACGGTAACGCTATCTCTAAAATGAGCGAAGCCGACTCTACGCTGAAAAATTTAACATTTGACGGCGGTACATTGGATGCAGGCGCATTTGATATCTCTATAGTATTAGAGACGCTTTTGAGCGTTAATGAACTGAATATCAGCGGCGGCGGCGGAACGGTAATCATAAACGCTGACATAAGCGGAGAGAATATCCATATAGCAGACGATGTCAATCTATATAACATAACCGAAGATATATACTCTCCTTTGTATCGGCTGATATATGCCGCAAACGGTACAAATATAGAAAACAGCGAGCTGGAAATATTAAACCTTTCATATCAAAATTTAGCAGCTGCCGACATTGTGCAAAATGCAAGCGTAACAGGCAAAGCGCTTTTAGGAGTTGCCGCCAAAACAGAAAGCAATGGAGTTTATTTGGGATTTAGGCTTGAAGGAATAGACTCTTTGACAGATGTAGTATTGGACAGTTCCGATATCTCCAATAATATTTTTGATATTTTCTTGACGGGCAGCGGCAACTTTACATTTACAGGTGCAAATCAAACATTTATCGGAAACTATGATTCGGATTATACGGGATATACGCTACTTAAAAATCAAGCTTACATAACGGCGATTTCGGATAATGCTTTTGGTTATACAAACGGCTTGTCTCTTGAAAGCGGTACGGTGTTTGATTTAAATGACTATTATCAGTCTGTCGGGGATTTGAACAACAATGGGACTATATATTTGAATCATGGATATATTCGTGCAGATGGCTTTACGCTGAATAACGGAATAATAAACTTGGGCAGCCACGGAACGGTAAACTTTAATAAAGGAGTATCTATAGGAGATAACTCTTTATTGGGTTATGGCTATATCCATTTTAATGATGATTTTAATATAACAGGCTCGAATAGTGATCTCTATGCAGACATATATATTAACAGCGGAACGCTCAAAGTAAATCATACCGACTCTTTAGGAGATTTCAATTACATACAACTTGGATCTTCAAATGCCAATATAGCATTTGACATAACCAATAATGAAACATCAAACCATCAAATATACGGGTGGTATGGAGGCTCTTTAACAAAAGAGGGTAATGGTTCTTTGACAATTGACGGATATGTGAATGTAGGCTTAACTAACATCCTTGAAGGCGCATTAATAGTTAATCCAAATAACTTTTACAGCGATATAAATATCTCTTCTGCATCCAATCTTATTTTTAACAACAATGCTGCTGCATTTTATAATAGACTTTCAGGCGGCGGTAATATTACACAGCAAGGCTCACTTGCTTTATATTCCAATAGCAACGGTTTTAGCGGAATCTATAATATAAATGATAGTTCTTTAACAATAGCTTCGGGCGCAGTATTGGGTGGAGATATTAGGGCAAATAACTCCGATTTGACTACATACGGCGATATAACAGACAATTTGCTACTTAATAATTCCGAATGGGTATTATATAAAAATATAGATATAAAAAATCTCTCGGCTTCAAATGCAAATATATATTTCGGCGGGCAGAATGATGACTTTAGTACGACTCATGCAATAAAACTAAGCATAGACAACTTAAACGGAAATGGAGATTTTTATCAAAGATTAAATATACAAAATACAGGCGGTAATGTTATCAACAGTGGAGATATAATATCAATAAATAATAGCTCTTATGGAAATTATGCCCTGCATTTTAACGATAAATCAACAGGCAGTTTTTCTTATCAAAAAAATGCTGCTTTGCTTGTAGCAGAACAAAATAATCCTAACGGAGAGTATCATGCTAACTTTACTGGACAGATAGATATCGGCGCTTTTACATATACGATTTGGCAGCCCAACTCATCAGAAAATAACAATGTTTATCTGAAAGCCTCTTCTTGTTCAAATCCGGCCTGCGCCTCTTTGGCCTTTCCAAATATAAACTACGCAATCAACTACATCAACACTGATACTGTTTTGCAAAGAACGGGAGAAATTGATTTTGACAGGAACAATAAAGATGATTTTTGGATAAAGACATATACAGGAAATCTTGGCTACTCAAAAGATTATTTTATGATAGATGATATCAAATACTATGGCATGAATATGGGAATAGACAGAAATTATGACTATTATCTGTTGGGACTAACGCTTGGATATTCGGATACAAATATCAATTATATGAAGGGTGATGCAAATTCAAGAAGTTATAGTGCGGGAATATATGCGCTGCTTAAAAATGATGATAAAGTCTATTTGAACGCTCTAATAAAATATCAAATAAGTAAAAACTCTTTCAATACCGAAACTACTAATGGCTTTGCGGTAAATGGCGACGGGGATACAAGCGATATTTTATTTTCTGTTGAATTCGGCAAAAGGTATAACGTGTATAATACTCCGTTTTATATAGAGCCGCAGATACAAACTGTATTTACGCATTATGATGATATGGTTATAGAATCTTCAAACGGTTTGCAGACAGAGATGGATAAATTTCAATCAATAAGGACAAGACTTAGCGCTCTATTTGGTTATAAGATAAAAGAAAATACAAATATTTATCTTAAAGCAGGATATATAAAAGAGTTTGAAAATGAAGCGGCATCATATAGCTTTAATCATGGAGAAAAGCAAGTCTATAAGATTGATGATAATATCTTTGACAGTGCGGCAGGTATTACTTTAAATACGGATAACTATGGTATATATTTTGAAGGAGCATATCAAAAAAGCGGCATATTTGATAATACTAAAGCAAATTTAGGATATAGATATAAGTTTTAACATTCGTCGCATGTGCGGTGAGTTTTGTTCAATGAGAAACATGAATAAAATACTAACTGGTGAGATAGATTTTTTTAAGAGGTTTTTATAATAATTTTTATGTCGTTTGGTTAGATGGTTTTATAATTTAAAAACAATAATTAAAAATATAAAATTATCATGCTGCTAAAAACAAACTTCTGTTTCATTTATTTCTAAATTTATTTACATACTATATAATATAAATATATTATTACTCTTTGGCACTGATTTCACCTACACTATTTTTATACACTGAAATATTTTTACTAATAGCACATGCGAGTTCTTTGGGATTAATAACAAATACATAGGGAATATATCTTTGTATGGTTGGGATTATTTCCATTAAATCGGTAATAATTATTTCAAGCTCTATTGATTTGTCAGGTAATTCTCTAATGAGTCTTTGTGTTTTATTTAAAGGTTTCCTTTCAAAATATTTTGAAACCTCTTTGCTAATTAATAGTTCTACTGTAATTGGCTTATTGTTAGGTTCAAAGTAAGCGGTTATTGCACTATCAAAGCTATCAATAATATTTTGATCAAAATTATATGTATCGTTTGTACATTCAATATTTTTTACAGAATTCAAATGAAATGTTTTTATCAAATCATCCATTGGTTCATATATAATAAGATACCAGTATCCTTCAAGATTTAAAATTTTAAGTGGATATATTGTTCTATTTTTATTTTTATAAAAACACTTAATTATGTGTTTCGTTTCAATAGCATTTTTGATTTGTATAATTTCATCTCTAAAATCATCGATCTTTTCAATTGATGATTTTTGATAAAGTTTATTTGAAAGTTCATCCTCAAACTTATTGAACATAGTATCAACTCTTTTAGATAAATCATTATCGCTATATTTATCCTTAGATTTGTTTTTAAGTATCGCAATTATAGCTAATTCATCCGCCGTAAAAAGTGTTTTCACTAAAAAATTATCTTTAGCTCTATAAACTTTATATGTATAATCATAATAAATTTTTTTATCGATGAACAATGGAAAGATATACTCTTTCAAGTCTGTTTGCACCATTTTTTTTGTAATACCTTTTCCAAAAAATTTAACTAATGATGGAGTAGAAACACTTTGTCCTTTACTCAATGAAGTTAAAATATAAGCCAATCTGCTAACTCTATTTTTATATTCCATATTAGTATTTGCATAATCTGATTTATTCATTCTTAAAATATACCTCAGTAAGTATTGCTTTTGCAATATCTTCATCATTCCCAACAATAACAAACATTATGAAATTTGTAACCAAAATGGCTTTTTTCACCGTGCTTTTGTATGAAAACATATCAACTAAAGAAGGTTTAGGAAGTGGTCCTGGATGAGTATGCCAATCTCCTAAATAGTACCATTTGTAATCACTTTTTACCCTCACTTTATTAAGTGCTCTTTGCATCTCTTTTTTATCAATATTTACCCCCTTAAAAGATCGTTTAGCGTTTTTAGAAACAATGGCTTTTTTTACTACCACTGTATTATGTTCCAAATATATTTCACCGACTAAAATACCACCTATTTCATATTCTCCATTTTTTTGTTGGTATTGCTTAAAAATATCTAAAACATCTTGACTAAACATATACTCAAATTTATTTTTATCTAATTTTATCATAGCTTATTACCATTAAAATCTCTTTTCAAAATTGAATAACTATCTTTTTCGTAGTATTTTTCGCTAATGAGACCGTGATTCTCTTCTAAATCCCCCAACATTGTCCAAGCCTGATCTATAAAATCTTCTTTTTTAATAATAAAATTAGTAACCATTCTGGCAATCGCAGTAACTGTATTTTCCGCATCAATAAATGCATAAGGTGCGTATGCAGAATTGCAACCTATATCATCTTTTATAAGCTCCTTCTCTTTACTATTGTCAACAATTTTTAATTTGCCAATTATATCCGAAAAATTTTTTATTTTTCTTCGAATAAATATTGCGTGTCCACCAATTGAACCTTCAAACCAAGAAATTATTTTTGGAATATGCTCATAAATTTGCAGTAAGAATGTTTCAAATATAGTTCCATCACTTCCTAGAGCTGAAATTATAAGATTTTGATTATCTAATACATCAAGACAGTTTGTTGCATTACAATGATGTATATCAATATTGCAATCAGGGAAATGCTCTAAAATAGTATATTGAAGTGCTTCTACTTTATTTTTATTAAGATATTTCATGGGGCAGATATGTCTTGCTATATTATTGATATCTAAATCATCATAGTCAATAAAAGTAAAATTTCTAATGCCGCTTTTTGCAAGTTTTAGCGCCAATGAACCGCCTAAAGAACCACACCCAATAATAGCAATTTTTATACTACTTCTTGATATATATGATGTAGTCTTATTGCCACCTCTTAAAAAAATTCTTTCTCTGTCGATTCTTTTAACCACTGCTCGCTCAACATTATAATCTAGACTAAATTTAGGAATTACATAATTATTTTTACATAATCTTTTATCGATTTTACAGCTTGCAAAATGCTTTGTGTCATTTATCAAAAATGAAAAATAAATATACTGACTAATATTTTTTAGAGAGAAATTTTGTTGAAAAAATTCTGTATAGTCATGTTTTTCAATGAGTTTCATAATTTGACCATATTTATAAGGTATAGACTCAAGTTGCGTGTTAAAAGGAAGGTAAATAATTGATTGAAAAGTATCATGCTTGAGCCCAAGTGTATTTAGTTTTTCTTTAGTTTGCTCAATGTTATTCGTGATAATATTTTTGAATATACTTGGACATTTAGTAATCTTATGTATTTTTGGCATATCATCATCTTCATATAAATCTAAGAAATAGATAGTTTTTTTTGACCAATATGAATCAAACTCATTCATAAAATCTTTTTTATCAAATATATCCAAACTATAATCTTTTATAATCTTTTCAACTCTATCTAATGCGCTAGCAATTACGTCTAGACCATCCAGATACGGTACTTTTTTTGTATCTTCCAAATAGCAAATCGATGACCCAATACCTGCTTCATACTTCTCAATATGAGGAAATGTTAAATACAAAGATTTATCATCAAGATAAAATTCTGGATATATAAGTGGATATTTTATTGGGATTTTTATTCTAAAATCAATATTTTTGTTTTTGAAATCGATTTTTTTATAGTATAGTTCTCTTAAATCACTATATCGAAAGCCTTTTGAATTTAAATACTCATCAGCTTTATTAAGTTCTTTTTTAAACCATAATTCCAACTGTTTATCCAGTGTTATGCCATCCTTCCTGAAGTATTTTTAATATTTGCATCACCTTTTATGACAAGAGGTGTTCCGAGTCCAAGTGCTTTTGTTTTATTTTCACATTCACTATCAGATGGCTGAGGAAATCTATCTCCAAAAACTTTCTTCCATTTTTCATATTTTTTTTGGCAATTAGTCTCATTATAAGCTTCTTTTGCGTCCGAATAAAGTTTCCCAAACTCACTTTTAAATGTATCTATTCTTGCTAGTGTGTAGTGTTCCATTGTATCTTGTGAAGAATTTTTTGGATTCATAAGTGGCGGATATTGCCATAAATTTTGATTAATGTTTTGAACCAATTTGAAAAAAAGTTCCTCGGTATTTTCAGTTGATAATGGAAAGTGATTTGATACCAGAATTGATAATTGAAATCCACCAGGTAATTTTAGAGCCGTATTTTCACTCTCTCTTTTGTCTTTCCAAGCTTTTAAAAACCTAACACACTTCCTAAAATCTTCACCATATACTGTGTTTCTATCGGCAAACCACTCTGCAATATCTTTTGGATTACTTTTTATCCAACCTTTCCTCTTGATAGCCAAATAGTAATCATCATCTTTTCGTACATAGATTGGTAAGTCAATATGTTTTTCATTATTTGCATAATTAACTCTTACACATTTTGATAAATTTTCTGTAGATTTTGTGTGTCCTTCAACTGTATCATAAATCCACTGATGTACTTCTTCTGGTGATTCCCACTCATATATTGGTTTGGAGCTATCAATATTTTGAAGATATACTCCATCATCAATATCATAGTTTCCATTCAATGGATTAATACCCGTAGAGGTATTTTTCTCCATCGAGCCTTGTACAAAAAATTTTGGCACTTCTCTATCATTATTTTTAAAGTCATTTTTAATCTTTTGCCTTAAAAGACTTTTATTCTCCAATAGTTTTGCTCTTTTGTTAGA
Organism: Campylobacteraceae bacterium; assembly: GCA_031263195.1. Taxonomy (GTDB): domain Bacteria; phylum Campylobacterota; class Campylobacteria; order Campylobacterales; family Campylobacteraceae; genus JAIRKW01. The sequence continues at coordinate 8,829 of JAISGD010000006.1, forward strand.
ATCAATACTAATTATTTGATAATACTTATCAAATTCTAATTTGAAATCCATTTTTATCTCCTTATAATAATTTTTTTAATTTTTCTAAATCTGATTTATCTATATTGGCTAAATTCTTCAGACTACCTATTTTTTTTGCATCATCTATCTCTATAGAAATACTCAGTTTTGGATTGAGTCTTAAGTATCGTTCGCCCAATAAAAATTGTGTTTGATAATGAGCTAGTTTTGATTGACTCTCCATCAAAAGCTCTATTAATGGGGAACCTATATGTTTAAAAGGGTTAGACAATAAATTTCTAGGTTTACATTGTGCAATCCAACATAGTTTACCACCATTCTTTAATTTCTTTACATCATATGGCATATGGCATTGTTCTCCTGTTCCAACTGATACCAAAGAAATATCATCTTTTATTTTATTTGATAAGTGCATTGCTTCAATAAAACCCACTAGTGAAGGATTATTTGCAACAATTCCACCATCTGTTAAATTTGAAGAATGCAAAGTATCTACAAGAGGGAAAAAAGTTGGTGCAGCGGCTGATGCAAGAACAACATCAACTAATTTTTCATCCATTCTTGCACTATTTCCATCAAGATAGTTACTTTTATGAAATCGAGGACTACTATTTTCTATGTCAACACTTGCGAGACATAAATCTGTTGTTACATCTGCTAATGTTAATTCTCCTAATACCTTTTGAAGTTCCTCTTTTAAAACTACATTAGAATATTTTGTGCCAAAGATTCGTGAATTATTAAATATTTTTGGAATTAGTGTTTCATAAAGTTTAAAAATTTCATTTGCTGATTTTCCAATAGATAAAGCTGCTGCTATAATTCCACCAGTTGAAGTACCAACTATTAAATCAAATCTTTGACCAAGATTTATATTTTCTTTTCTTGCTTCATTAAGACTTTGTTCAATATTTTTTAAAATCTTTGCTGTCAAATAGCCTCTTACTCCTCCTCCATCGAGTGTGAGAACTTTTATTTTTTTCAATATACACTTCCTGTTTAATATTATATGAAATTATAACATAATTAAATTACCAAACTATGTAACTCAATAATATGTTTTTTTCAAATGCCCTACACTATGGTATTTATTACAAGTATATTTTAATTTCAATATTTTTCTATTTCAAGCTTTTTAATAGTGATCTTGTCACTAAACTAACTAAATTATTTAGCTTATATTATAATTTTTTAATTTTTTTAATGTAAAATTATGTAACAAAAATCTGTTGTTATGATATGGTATTGGTTATTTAAAGGTTTTTGTTGCAAAACGCCACAATCTTAGAAGTTTCTTTTGTGCAATTACAAAAAGAGTATATTGTATTCTTATTTTATGTCCTTATGTTAAAAACATAAGCAAGATAATATTTTTCGCCCTAACAAACATTTTGTTCATAAGTAAACCCTACTCCACCGTCACGCTTTTTGCCAGATTTCTTGGCATATCAACGTCATTGCCGAGTCTTACGGCGATTTCAAGCGCCAATAGTTGTAAAATTATCATCATCTCAAAAAATTCATTCATCGGATGCGATGAGTTTTTAGTTCTTATAAAATCGTCGGCAAGTTCAAATTGTTCGGGACTAATCACAAGTATAGTCGCGTCGCGCGCGCTAAGCTCTTCTATATTGCTTTTTGTTTTGTTGTAAAGCATGGTTTTAGGCAACAATGCTACCGTAAACAACTTGCTGTCCACAAGAGCTATTGGACCGTGCTTCATCTCTCCAGCCGGATATCCTTCCGCGTGCAAATAACTTATCTCTTTTAATTTTAACGCCCCCTCAAGCGCCAAAGGATAAAAAATATCTCGTCCTATAAAGAAAAATCCGTGTCCATGCAAATAGCGTTTGGATAGTCTTTTTATCTTTTCGTGAACAGCGTTGTCTACATGTAAAGAGGTTGGAATCTTTAAAAGCGTGTCTATTTCAATTTCCAATCTATCTTTATCTAGCGTTTTTCGTTTTTGGGCTATAAATATCGATAAAAGCCAAAGAGTAGCGACTTGCGTAGCGAAAGCTTTTGTGCTGGCAACGCCCTTTTCAATGCCGGCGCGCGTTAATATAGTATTATCGGCAAGTCTTACTATGGACGAATTGTCCACATTGCAAATGGCGAGCGTTTTAAGCCCCGCGTTTTTAGCGATTTTTAAAGCTTCCAACGTATCGGCGGTTTCGCCGCTTTGGCTTATGACTATAAAAAGAGTGTCTTTTGTTAAAAGCGGGTCTTTGTAGCGAAACTCGCTTGCTATAACAACGTCGGTTTTTATTTTGGCAAATCTCTCAAATAGATAACCCGCCGTAAGTCCTGCGTGGTAACTCGTACCACACGCGCAAATTTTAACGGCGTTTATTCCTTCGAGTAAATGTTCGTCAAGTTCTTCAAGAGATATCCCATTATCTTTTATGCGTCCCATCAGCGTTTCGCCAAGCACGCGGGATTGCTCGTATATCTCCTTTTCCATAAAAAATCTAAATCCCTCTTTTTGCGCAAAAGATCTGTCTTGCGGCAAATCTTTAAAAATAGGAGAGACTTTTTTTGCGTTTAAGTAAAGTTGTATCTCATTTTTATCTAAAACGCCGTATTGTCCGTCCTCAAGATAACAAACTTCTTTTACATGTCCTACCAAAGCAGCGTCGGAAGAGCCGAAAAACACTTCGCCGCTATTTTTTCCGACAATTAAAGGAGCGGCGTTTTTTGCGAAAAATATAGAGTTTGGCTCTATTGTGGTTATCAATAAAATAGCGTAAGCTCCTTTTAAAGAAATCACCGTTTTCTCAAAAGCCTCAAACGCGTTTTTTGAATTTTGTAAATTATGCTCAAAAAGATACACTACTACTTCGGTATCTGTTTGGCTCAAAAATGTGACGCCTTTATTTATCAACATCTCTTTTATCTCGCGGTAATTTTCAATAATGCCGTTATGCACTATATACGAGTATTCACCAAAATGAGGATGCGCGTTTATCTCTGTGGGTTTGCCGTGCGTTGCCCATCTCGTGTGACCTATAGCGATTCCCTCGCCGGTTGATGTGAAATTTTTCGTTTTCTCTTTTAAGTTTGAAAGTTTCCCCGTAGCTTTAAAAGCGTCTATTTTGCCGTCTTTCATAACGGCAATTCCTGCTGAATCGTAGCCTCTGTATTCAAGTTCGCCAAGTCCGTCTAAAAGCAGCTTTTTTTTCTCTTTTTTACCGATGTATCCGACAATTCCGCACATAAATTTTCCTAAATTTGTATTATCAATATAGCAGTTCTATAACTTTTTTCGCATTATCGCATACTTTATCATCTTTTTCGATTAAAAACAGATTTCTGGCGCGGCGTTTTATAGTCTGTATTTTAGCGCTCGCTATATCTATTCCGTATTTATCAAATAAAGAGATGATATAAGCCATAAGTCCCGATTGGTCTTTAGCGTTTAGCGTAATTTTCGCTAAACTTTTTGAGTGGTTGCAGTCAAGATTTATCTCGCCTTTTAATATAAGAGGCTTTTTTATTTGCGCTTCTTTGCTTTCCAAAAAGGACTCTTTTATCAGCGATTGTATATACGCGAGTTCGCTGTTTTCGGCTTTCTTGCTGAATTCTATTTTGAAAAATTTTATATTATCAAAAAGTTTGAATATATCCATTTGCACCAAATCAAACACGACAAGTTTTCCAAGCAAAAAACCTACGTTAAAATTGATATTTTTTATTACATATATGCAAAGATGATTGTCGTTTTCTATATTAAACAGATAATCTTTCACTTCTTGCGCCCATTTTGCCAGCTCGACTATTTGACGCGGAGAATATTTGAAAAAAAGCAGATTTGACGGACTTGAGAGTATTTTTCTTTTTAAAATTGTAGAAGTTGCGGCAAATTCGTCGCTTTTTTGTAAAATCTCCTCTTTTTTAAGTCTTTTTGCAGTTTCGTCTATAAGCGTATTTTGCCCAAACGCGTTCATGGATAGCTCGTAAAGTTCTCTTAAAAGATTTGAGTTAAATCTTGAATACGCTTTTGGGCTGACCGCGTTTAAATCACAGTAAGTTAAAACGTATAAAAGTTGCAACGTTCGCAAAGAACGCAGTTTTGATACAAAAGAGAGTATCGTTTTTTCGCTGTATATATCTTCTCTGCTGGCTATGTTGCTCATAAGAGTGTGATATTTTATAAGCCGCTCGCCCATATTTATCTGTTCTTCGTTGAAGTTTAGTTTTTTCGCGTAAGCTCTGAATATTTTAGCGCCAAGCTTGCTATGATCCGTGTTTTTACCTTTGCCCACATCATGTAAAAGTGCGGTAAGACGCAACATCATTCTGCCGTTTTCGCATATATCGTCATACAAAGCTTTAATAAACGTATCGCCTATGTTTTCCAAAAAGTAAAGCGTTTTTAGCGAATGAATATCTACAGGATACATGTGATAGCCGTCAAATTGCGGCAAATTGATAGTGTGAGCTAGGGGTTTTATCAAATATTGCAATAGATTTGATTTGTAGAAAGCGTATAATATTTGGTTTAAATGCTTTCTTTCAAAAAATTGTCTGAAAAGCATATAAATCTCTTTTGGGTTATGCGGCGGAATAGTAGTTTTTTTAAGCCAATTTATGACTGAAATATCATACTTCATAGCCGTATCTTCTAATCCAAGAATAGTTTTTAAAACTTCTTTGAGCAACATTTTTTTTCTATGAAAAGATGTGTAAAGCACGCCTTTATAGATATAAAAACCATTTTTTACGCATAATCTTCTAATGATTGGGATATTTTTTCTATCAAAAAAAATCGGCGCTATCAAACGTTTGATAAAAATTTGCGAAGTTACTTTAAGTATCCATAAACTTTGAAGAGTTTTTTGAGCGACTTGAAGTTCGGCTCTTTTGGTCTTTGTATTTTTGAATCCTAGTTTTTTCGCTACGCTTGGAATCAGATCAAGGTTTAAAATGTCTTGTTTTTTGCCAGCGCTTAAATGAAGAGCGCTTCTTACGCGAAATAAAAATTCAAGCGAACTTCTGAATTCTCTAAACTCTTCGTCGTTGAGATATTTGGGAACAAGGTCGTTAAGTTTGTATATTCCCATCATTATGTGCGCTATCCAAAAAAGAGTATTTGCGTCCCTAAGTCCCCCCACGCCGTCTTTTATATTAGGCTCCATATTTAGAGGAAATTTTTTACCTCTTTGCTTATACGCTTCAAGTTTTTGACGAATGAACTCTTTTTGTTCATATTTTCTTATCTTTAAAAGTTCTCGCTGTATCTCAGTCCACAGATATTTTGAACCGCATAAAAAACGCGACTCCAACATCGCCGTTTTTATAGTAATATCTTCATTACTGGCGCAAAAAAGCTCTTCTATCTCGTGCGTTCTGTGGCTGATTTTCATTCCGCTGTCCCATGCGAGATGCAAAATTGATTTGATAATAGGTTCTATATTGTAACCGTCGCATTTTTTATAAACTATCATCAGATCAATATCCGAATATACGCAAAGCTCCTCTCTGCCATAACTGCCGAGCGCTGTGAGAGTGATGGGCAAAGTGTTGTAAAGCGGCACGTATTCTTTAAAAAATTGGCGTAGAGTGTATTTGTAGATTATGGTTATCAGGCGATCAATCTGTTTTGTGTGCTTGACTAAAAAATCTTTTCCCTGATTTTGCGAAAAGAGTTCGTCCAAAGAGTTAAGATAATCTTTGATATGGTTTTTTATAAGTTTTGATATTTCAAAATCGCTTTTGCATTCTTGTATATACTCTTCTATCTCAAGTTCCAAATCTTTCATAAATACGCCGTAAAGTTAAAATTATATTATTGTACCAAAAGTTGAATGTCTTTACATTTATAAACGCTAAAATATTTGCTGCTAATGCTTATTTGCGCTTTTGTTTTTCTCTGGATTGCCGCGCTGTCTACGACAGCTCGCAATGACGAAGATATAGCCCTTTTCCGTCATTGCGAGAACCAACAATCTTATTGTCATTAAAAAATGACACGGCAATCCAAAAAACAGAAGAGGCGGTGTTACCGCCTCAAATGGTTACAGCTCCTGCCAATAAAGATATGGCAAGCCGTTGTTTTTAGTCGGACTTATCTTCCACGGATTCTCTTTA
>JAISGD010000032.1 GCA_031263195.1 Campylobacteraceae bacterium
CGTATAGTGTGATATTGTTGAACTCTCTTAAAGAGGAATGCGGTTATTTATTCCCCTTAAGACCCCCTCGCATAGAGAATTAGGTTCTCTTTAGGGGTGAAATGCGAGGGGGGGAGTAAGTTAAAACAGCTTGACGGATAGATGCTGCTTTGACTTTACCTTCCAATTTTTCCAATATAAACAACGCGAAATCGATAGCCGTAGCGGGGCCTTGCGAAGTGATAATATTCTCACTGTTTGCCACGACTTTTTTATCCGCAGTATATGATAAGCCCCCCCCCATACCAATCGCATGTTCCATTGACGGGTAGCAGGTATATTCGCCCTTTAAAACTCCGGCTGTTTTTAGGACATACGGTGCAGCGCATATCGCAGCAAGCGTTTTGCCCGCTTTTTCATGAGCTCGCAGCATATCCAGCAGTTTTGCAGATTTGGCGAGATTTTTATGCCCTTCGTTGCCTCCTGGTAATACTATCATATCAAAATCGCTCTCTTTTACGTCTTCCAAAAGCGTATCTGCCGTAACGACGACATTATTCGCACCCTTAGCGCTCTGCTCCAAAAGCGATGCTGTTACAACCTCAACGCCGCCCCTTCGCAAAACATCTATAACGGCTATCGCCTCTATCTCTTCAAAACCATCTGCCAATGGCACTAAAACTCTTGACATTTCGTACTCCTTGTTTAGAATTTTATGGCGCAAACGCCAAACCCGCCCCTGCTGATCAATAAATACTGAACTCTTGTCGGATAGGATATTTTACACTATACGGTTAAATCAAAGCTTTACTATCACGGCTCCCGCTCCGCCTTGATTGACGGGAGCGTCAAAAAACTCTTTAACACTTGGGTGCGTTTTTAAAAAGTTTCTCACGGCGAATGCCAGTTTTCCCGTGCCTACGCCATGATATATACGTACTTCGTCAAATCCCGCTAAAAGCGCGTCGGATAGAAATTTATCGCTCTTTTCTATAGCTTCGTCGGCGCGCAAGGCATGCAAATCAAGTGTAACGCTCGCCGATTGCGGACGCTCATGAGAGATATTTGTTTTTACAACCTTTTTCGGCTCTAAAGCAGATATTTTTTTCAAAGAACTCTTCAAAAGACGCATTGTGATACCGTCCGTATCCACGCTCGCTTCATCTTTTTTAAGAGCCGTTATAACGCCTTTTATCGTACCGTATTTGACTCTGTCTCCTACTTTTAACTCTTCGTTTTTAAAAGGCTTTGGCGGAGTAATATTTTTTTTAGCTTTGTCGGCTCTGTTTAAAAGTTTGTGCACCTCTTTGCTCTCATTTTGACGTGCGGCAGCTTTGGCGAGATTTACCGCTTCTTGATACTCGCGTTCAAATCCAAACCTCAACGCTTCAAACTCTTTAACCTGAATCTCTTTTTGCTCTTCCAGCGAGTCGGAGAGTTTCTCTATTTTACGCGTTTTTTCCTCTATCTCTTTGAGTTTTTCTCTTGTTTTTAACTCCAAATCTATATTTTTTTGTATCAAATCGTTTAGTTTCTCTTTATCCTCGCCGTATAAAACACGTGCCTTTTCCACGATATTTTGCGCTATGCCATATCTCAAAGCCGTTTCAAACGCATAGCTTTTGCCTATAGTTCCGGCTAAAAAACCGTATGTCGGACGCTGCGTTTTTTCATCGTATAAAGCTGCCAAAAGCTCCACTTGTTCGTTCGCTGCGAGCATTGAAGCAAGCCGCTTATGGTGAGTGGTGATAATAATTTTTATACCTTTTTTGATCAAAAACTCCAAAATGGCGCAAAAGAGATTTGCTGCCTCGTCGGCGTCCGTACCGAGCTCTATCTCATCTACACCTACCAAAGCGGCGTTTAGCGTAAAAAGTCTGTTAAACTCCATCATGCGTCCGGCGAATGTAGAGATATCGTTTTTGACGTTTTGCGTATCTTCTATCACGGCTCTTATATGCTTGAAACTTCCGATATGCGAATGCACTGCGTCTATTTTCATCGGCAACAGGTATTTTGCTAAAAACGCGGCGCTTAACACAGACTTTAAAAGCATCGTTTTACCGCCGGCATTCACGCCCGTTATAAGCAAAATACTCTTTTTAAATTCAACGCTCACTCTTTTGGGCTCTTTTAGCGCCGGATGAGCGAACTCTTTTAAAACCATCTCTTTATCTCTGCCGGGCAAGATAAATTCCATATCGTTCGCTTTGGCGAACATAACGCGCGATAAGTAGTTGTCAAAACGGTCGAACTCTCTATTGATAAACTTCAAAAAAAGTCTTTCTTTCTCAAACTCAGCGCTTATTTTTTTAGCGTACTCGTATATAAGAGCTTCTTTTTGACTTAAAATATCCGCTTCTTGCTTTTGATAACCAGTAAGCGCGCTTGGCGTAACATAAAAATACCCGCCGGCACTGCGTCCCGCAACCGTTCCTTTAATCGCGCGCATATACCCGCCGCGCAACAATAAAGCCTCTTGAGAGTTGATAAAATGTATCTGTGTATCCACCAAAAATTCTTGCAGTTTTGAAGATGATATGAGTGACTTTAAAACTCCGCTTATCTTCTCTTTGACTATTTTAAGAGAAGAGTTTATCGCGGCAAATCTTGAGTCTATCTCTTCTTTCAATCCGCCTTTATCGTCAAACCAGCTCTCTATATTTAAAACAGAATGCGGGATATTTATACCCAAGATCCACTCGGCTGCCATACCTTCAAACTTTTTTGATTTGAGATATAAAAAATAGCGCACTATTTTGACAAATTCCCAAATCTCGTCTATGTGCAGTGTACCGCGTTTTGAAAGGTGTATGAGTTTAACGTCAAGATTTGGCACGGAAGGAGGCGGTGTGAGTTCATATCTGCAAAGCTCATTTATAAAACGAAAATGTAAAGCGCTGTCTCCCTCTATAAAGAGTGGTTTTTCACGCGCCAGATAGTTTTTGTAACGCGCGATATAATCGTCCAGGTCGAGAGAGGCTATAAGTTTGTCCACTATTTGATCTCACAGTTTTCTATAGAAACGATAGCCTGTCCCCTACTGTTTTTATGAGTGAAGACTTTTGTGCCGCCGACAAACGTAAAATCGTCCGATGTTACTTCATGCCCTTCGCAAACGAGGGTTTTATTTTGGTCGAAAGCATTTAAAATCTCTCTGTCTACCCTGCTTTGCTTTGCATAGTTTATCTCGTATAATGCAATAATGCCGATAAGCGACAGTATCAATGCGCCGACAATAAAACGCTTTGCGAGTGTAAATCTACCGCCTTTCAAATATAAAATAAACAGTAGCATAAGCAGCAAAATAGCCGCCAAGCGTATAAAAATCACCATTAAAAAGTTCCTCTTAACTGATATGTGATATCACCAGCGCCAAAACCGATAACAAGCCCTTTGTCTATCTTTTTTATAACGTTGTCGTCTTTTAAAACCAAAACGGCATTCTCTTCTCTTTCAACTCTATCGGCAAATATCGGACTGTATGAACCAAACTCGCTCTTAAAATCTATGTCTATTTTCGCTTCGCCTGCTGCATAAACAGGCAGGATTATCAACTCTCCAACGCCTTCAAAGCAACGCGTGAAAGCCTTCAGGTTATCTATAACGCGCGAATATTTATGCGGCTGCCATATCGCCGTTATCTTATCAAAGTCCGCCGTTTGGGCGTAAATATCCGTAGATTCCAAAGTCGCTTTTATCTCTGTTGGATGATGCGCGTAATCGTCTATAACGGTAAAATCTTTTGAGTTTTTTATGATATCAAATCGTTTTTTAATACCTCTAAACTCTTTTAATTTTTCTCTTATCACTTCAAGCGGCAAATCATTTAGCGCCGCTAAAATCGCCAAAGAAGCGTCAAGCGCGATATGATAGCCGATACCGTACACTTCAAATAAACCCAAATCTTTAAGCGTAAAAACAGTATACGGCTCGCCATTTTTTATGATATAACGCAGCTCCTTTATATCGCGGCTCGGGAAAAGTCTTATCGCTTCAAGCTTTGTCAAAGTACTCAAAAAATCGTCTTCAGCATTTATAACTCTTATCTTCGCGCTTAAAAGAAAATTTGTATACGCTCCGTAAAAACGGTTTAAATCGTGCCCGTAATGTTCCATATGCTCAGGTTCGGCGTTAGTCACTATAGCGATATAAGGGTTTGAATTCAAAAAACTCTCATCACTCTCGTCCGCTTCGAATACGATATTGCTGCCGTCACGCAAAAGCATATTTGAGTTGAACTGCTTGCTTATCGCGCCTATTATCATTGAGCCGTCTATAAGGGACGACAACATCGCGCTTGTAGTGCTTTTGCCATGCGCTCCGCATACTGAAAATACACGCTTTTCCTTTAAAATAAAAGGCAAGGCATCTTTTCTGGAGAAGATAGTTTTGCCATTGTTTTTAGCTTTGACAAGCTCTGTGTTGGACTCTTTTATGGCCGCCGAATAAACCACAAAATCTTGATCTGCGACAGCATTTTCATCATGAGGAATAGTTACTTTTACGCCCTCATCCTCAAGCTCTTTCGTTATCCTTGAAGCTTTGATATCAGAACCCGTTATCTCGTATCCTTGCTGTTTTAAAAATCTCGCCAATGCCGAAATACCGATGCCGCCAATGCCTATAAAATGTATCTTTTTCAATTATTTGCCTTTTATAAAGTCAGCTATTCTTTGTAAAGCATCTCTTAACTCTGTGCTTTCCAAAACAAGCGCTATGCGTATATACTCTTTGCCGACACCTTCGCGTCCAAGATAACTTCCGGGTAAAACTTTGACATTTTTTCTCTTATAAAGCTCTTTCGCGAACTCTTCGTCATTTTTAACTTTAAGCCAAATATAAAATGTCGCCTCGCTTTTATCAATGCCCAAAATCTCTTTTGCTATCTCAAAATTTTTAACATATTTCAGTCTTATTTTTTGCGTATGTTCGTCATCGCTCCACGCTTTAGCGGCAGCAAGCTGCATAGGAACGCCTGCCGTGCAACCTGCGTATGTTCTGTATTTGGCATACTCTGTCAATAAAGAGTTGTCTCCAGCTGCAAAACCGGAGCGCAAAGATGGCGCGCAAGAGCGTTTGGAGACAGAGTTTAATATTAAAATATTTTTAAAGCTACTGTTTCCCACCGCTATGCTCGCTTCTAAAAGCGAATGAGGCGGTTGATCGCAATAAATCTCGCTGTAACACTCATCATTTATCAATATAAACTTGTATTTCAACGCCAACTCTACCCACTTTTTCATCTCTGCCAAGCTCATAACCGAAGCGGTCGGATTGGAAGGGGAGTTTAAAATCACCAAATCGCAACTGCTTAATAGTTTCTCATTAATACGCGGCTTAAAATCATTGTCCAATTCCAAGTAAACACTGCGTGCCCTTGAGGCTATTGCCGCACCCTCATAAATCTGATAAAAAGGATTCGGATAAGCCATCAGCGGATTTGATTTGTTAAAAAGCAAAAATTGAGGCAGATTAAATAATACTTCTCTTGTGCCAAGAGTCGTTACAAGTTCATTTGGATGCAAAGAAATACCAAAACGTCTGCGCACAAAATCTATCTGCGCCTCACGTAACACTTGCTCACCCGCTGTTTTCGGATATTTGTTTAAAAAGCTCGCGCTGTTTTTGAAAGTCTCTATGATGAACTCAGGGGTTTCAAACTGCGGCTCGCCTATCGTTAAAACAAGCGGTTTCAGACTCTTATCGGGAACAATAGAGTCTAATAGGGTATTTAATTTCTCAAACGGATATGGTTGAAAACGCATCATATTCCTCAAAAAAGCCAAATTTGGTAATTTTATCAGACAACGGCTTAAAATAGTGGGTTTCATGAATGCTATAAAAATTATAGCTTATCATATATCTATTTTCAGTTATTTATGATAGAATTTTAAAAGATTTTGTGACAATCAAAGAATAATTAAATTCAGTTTGTGATAAAATTTCTTGATTGACACTTTTATTTAGGATTTATATTATGAAAACAAAGCTAGTCTGTTTTGCGGGATTGATGATATTCTTGGCTTCTTTTGCTTACGCGCAATTAAGCGGAGCTGTTACAAGCTCTTATGTGTGTTTCAGCTGCCATAAGGATCAAGCCAAAGATTGGGCTACTACTTGGCATTCACGCTCTCACATTGACAGCAATCCTATATATAAAGCTATGATAAACTATATCAGCCGCGTTACGTATCAACCTGAAGAGAGCATACTTGTAGGCTGTGCGCAATGCCATAACCCAAAGATGACTATTAAAGAGATTAGCGGTAAAGATTCATTCAATTTAGCCAAAGTCTTGAATGTTGAAACAGAACAGACAAAACGGGTAGAGGCTTCTGTCGGCGACGCCAATATCAAAGACGGTATCAGCTGCAATATCTGCCATAATGTTGAAAAGATAAACGAAAGTATGAATATGGAAATGAGAGGCTTTAAAGCCGTGGAGTGGGGTCCAAACGATGTGATTTTCGGACCTTTTGAAGATGACGGAAGAGCAGGCATCCACAAATCCATACAAAAAGAGCATTTTACCAATCCCGATAAACTTTGCATGGCTTGCCATTTCGGCGGAGAAACGGACAATAAAAACGGAGTTGAGCTATACGCAACAGGCAAAGAATTTTTAGGAAGTGACGATACAAATCAAAGGTGCGCCGATTGTCATATGAGTACAAAAAGGAAAGGTATCATAACTCCCGAAATAACAAGACCCGGCATCGTAGCAAAAGAGAGAGAGATTCGTTCACACCTGTTTGAGGGTGCCAGAAACAGCGATATATTAAAAGATACAATAGCGCTTAATGCAAAACCTGAAGGCAATAACATAATACTCGAACTTACAAATCTCACGCCTCACAAAGCCCCGACCGGTTTTGGCGGCAGAAGTATGGATGTAAAGATAGAGTTTAAAAACGGCGCGAACGTTGTGAATACGCAGACTTATACGCTTGAAATAGTATATGTAGACAAAAAAGGCAAAGAGATGGTGCCGTATATAGCGGCATCAATCAAAAGCGATAACAGACTTGCTCCGAATGAGACAAGAAAATTGAGTATTCCGAAATTTCCCGGCGCCACGGATGTGAAAGTAACCGTAACTTACAGACTTGTAAGCGACAGAATATTAAAACTTATCAACTTTAGCGATGCTATATTCAGTAAAGATTATCCGGTCACGTCACTGGATGTAAAACTGTAGCAAAAAATAAAAAGGGGGCAAGGTTTAACTTGCCTCTGATTTAATCCCGCGTTTTTATTAACAGCAGAAAAAACTACTTACGGCAGACTAAAAAATTCCACTCTTAGAATCGTAAAAGGCAACCGAACAGATTTACCAAGTCTTTACAAAAGATCTTTTTTAATGAGTTGATTTCTAAATCCCCATGCTTTTCTGGCCTCAGAAACAGTATCGACATCTATTTCGCTTACAAGCATCTCTTCGCCGTCGCCCAATGAAGCTTCGATTATACCATCAGGCGAATAAAGCGCACTATTGCCGTAAAAATGCCATGCGTGCGTTTTATCCTTAAAACTTCCTATTCTATTAACACGCAGAATATAAGTGCCATTTAAAAACGCTCTGGTTTTTAATAGTTCGTTCCACCTCGCGCATGATTCAAACGCGCTGACACTGGGCATCAAAACCAAATCCACCCTCTTTTTCATTACCTGCTGCCAAAGTAAATCAAAATGTGCCTCAAAACCGCTGATAATACCTATCTTTAATCCATCATGCGTAAATATCGGCACGGATATATCTTTTGCGTTATTGGCAAAAAACCTATCTTCGTCCCAATGTTTGTAATTTATCAAAAACTTTTGTTCATAAAATAGCGTAATGCTTGGCGTAAAACGCGCAACAACTTTGTAAAGTCCCTCTTTTTTGTACAAAATCACAGGTGCTATTATCGTAATGTTATGTTCTTTGGCGAGCTTTCTGAAAAGTGTGAGCTTATGTTCGGATTGCTCTTTTATCATAGAGACGGGAATCTTCTCAAGCTCTTTAAAAAAGCTGTTCAGCACATATTCGCCAAGCACTATGAGATTGATACCGCTTTTAGCGCAAACTCTCGCGTAGTAGTCCGCTTTTGCCTCACTCATAGGAAGCGTTTGGAGTTGAATAGCCGCTATTTTGATACTCATGAATCAATCTCGTTTGACAAAATCTCAAACTCCTGCTTAGCCTCTTCCAGCAGATTTGACGCTTCTTTTAAGATTTTTATCCCTTCTTTATAATGAATCATACTATCTTCAAGCGTCAATGTCGGCTCGTTCAGCTTATCCAAAAGCGCTTTCGCTCTTTCAAGTTTATCTTCAAACTTTTCTACTTTAGCCATTGTCAAATCTCCTCTGTCAAAGCTTTTTTTATGTGAAAATCAAACTTTTCATACTCTACCAAAAACGCATCGTGTCCGTAATCGCTGTCAACGCAGACAAACTCCGTCATACTTTTTCTGCCGAGCTCATAAAGGGTATCTCTCATCAATTCCATCTCATCTGGCAAAAACAGCAAATCGCCCTTAAACGCGATAAGATAAACTTTCGCCTTTATAGAGCTAAAAGAGTCTTTCAAAGACTCGTAGTTTCTCGCCGCGTCAAAAATATTCATCGCTTTTATAATATAAAGATAGCTTAGAGGATCAAACCTTCTTGAGAAACTATAACCGTTATACTCCAAATACCGTTCAGCCTGGAAACGTCCGAAAAGTTCGTAAAGACCGTCCGTATCTACATAATTTCTATCAAATTTTCTGCGCATTGAGTGCGGGGAGAGAAAACTTATATGCCCTGCCATTCGCCCAAGAGCCAACCCTAAAAGTCCATCGTCTTTAAAAGCATCTTCATCATATTGCCCGTTTTTAAACAATGGGTCGTTTAGAATACCGTCCATCGCTATTTTGTTGAATGAGATAGCCCATGGAGACGTCGCGGAAGTACCTGCCAAACAGATAACGCGCTTAGCAAAATCAGGATACTCTATAGAACAGCAAAGAGCCTGCATAGCGCCCAAACTGCCGCCGATAACGGCATAAGCGTTTTTAAGTCCAAGTCTTGAAAAGAGATTTTGCTGTACGCGTACCATATCGCTTATCGTAATAACGGGAAATTTCAAACGGTACGGTTCGCCCGTGGACTGGTTAACGGATATAGGTCCTGTCGTGCCATTACAACCGCCTAAGATATTAGAGCAAATGACAAAAAACTTTGAAGTATCTATTGTTTTGCCATCTCCTATAAGCGAATCCCACCAACCCGTTTTATTATCGCCGTCGTAACGCCCGGCAGCATGCTGCGAACCTGTAAGTGCGTGAAAAACAACTATAAGATTACTTTTATCGGCGTTTAACTCGCCGTATGTTTCGTATGCGACATTGTAAGATTCCAATATCCGTCCGCTCTCCAAATATAGCGGCGAATTGAAATATTCAATATTTTGAGCTATGACCACACACGACCTTTTCAGTAAAATTCGCTATTATATCTACTTTTAAACAAAACTCTTCTAAACACATATTTGCCTATACTTTTGTGTGTTTATCAGATCTATTTTACTCTTTTATTCTATAGTTTGGCGCTTCTTGCGTAATGATAACGTCGTGTACATGGCTCTCTTTGAGTCCGGCGCTTGTAATTTCCACAAACTCGGCTCTCTCTTGAAAATCAACTATATTTTTAGCTCCGACATAACCCATTGACGAACGAAGACCGCCTATCATTTGGTGGATTACATTTTTGATTGTTCCGGCGTAAGGCACACGCCCTTCAATACCCTCCGGCACCAATTTGTCTGCCGCTGTTCCCTCTTGAAAATATCTGTCTGTGCTGCCTTTTTGCATAGCACCTATACTACCCATTCCGCGGTATGTTTTGTATTGTCTGCCCTGAAAAATGATAAGCTCTCCCGGGCTCTCGTCCGTACCGGCAAGCAAGCTTCCTATCATCACACAACTTGCGCCTGCCGCCAATGCTTTGGCTATATCACCGGAGTATTTTATACCGCCGTCGGCTATAACCGGTATTCCATATTTTTTGCCGGCTCGCGCGCATTCGTCTATCGCGGAAATTTGCGGTATGCCCACACCCGCAACTATCCTGGTCGTGCAAATAGAACCCGGCCCTATACCCACTTTCACACCGTCAGCACCGGCTTTTATCAAAGCTTCGACGCCTTCAGCCGTAGCGACATTACCGGCGATGACTTGTATATTAAAATCTCTTTTTATATCTTTCACCGTATCTACAATACCTTTTGAGTGTCCATGTGCGGAATCAAGCACAAGCACATCCGTACCGGCTTCTACAAGAGCTTTGACTCTGTCAAGCTGTCCTACTCCAATAGCGGCTCCGACTCTTAAACGCCCGAATTTATCTTTATTTGCCTGAGGATACTCTTGACGCTTTTTTAAATCTTTTATAGTGATAAGCCCTTCAAGCTTACCATCTTCGCTTACTATCGGAAGTTTTTCTACTTTATTTGTCTGAAATATCTTCTCCGCATCATCAAGATTGATACCTTTTAAAGCGGTTATAAGAGGCGGTTTTGTCATCACTTCGCCGACTGTTCTGCTATAATCCGTCTCAAAACGTAAATCGCGATTTGTCAGTATACCGATAAGATTTCTGCTTTTATCGATAACGGGCACACCGGAAATTCTATACTCGGACATAATATCCAACGCATCTTGTATCGTCTGCTGTGCTTCCACGGAAACCGGATCCATTATAATACCGCTTTCGCTCTTTTTAACACGTCTGATCTCTCGCGCTTGAGAGGCAATATCCATATTTTTATGTACTATACCAATACCGCCCAATCTTGCCATCATAATCGCCGCTCTATGCTCCGTTACCGTATCCATAGCTGCAGATACAATAGGGGTATTTAGCGGGATATCTCGCGTAAGTTTTGTTGAAATATCAACCTCTTTCGGCAAAATCTCCGAATATTGCGGAACCAACAATACATCTTCAAACGTCAAAGTCTTAGCGCGGATTTTCATAATACTATTTTCCTTTCAAAATTGTTTCTAAACTAAATGCCCCGTCAAGAAGCGTCTGCTCATCATAGTGCTTGGATATCAATTGTACGCCGACCGGTAAGCCTTCATCCGACTTGCCTACAGGAAGCGACACAGCTGGAACTCCGCAAAGATTTACACCGATAGTATAAATATCGCTCAAATACATCTCCAAAGGGTTGCTTATCTCGCCGAATTTAAATGCTGTAGTCGGCGTTACCGGCAACAGTATCAAATCAGCCTCTTTTAATATCCGCTCATAATTATCTTTGATCAAATGTCTTACTCGCTGAGCTCTTATATAGTAAGCGTCGTAATAACCGCTGCTAAGCACAAAAGTACCCAAAAGTATGCGCCTTTTCACTTCGTCGCCAAACCCTTCGCTTCTGGTTTTAACATACATGCCTTTGAGGTTTTTATCTTCGATCCTCTTGCCGTATCGCACGCCGTCAAAGCGACTCAAATTTGCGCTCGCCTCCGCTGTAGCAATGATATAATACGCGGCAACATCGTATTTTGAGTTGAGCATATTTTTATATACTATCTCATGTCCGTTTGAACGCAAAGCGCTTATAGCATTTTGCACACCTTTTCGTATATCTTCGGAGGCTTCGTTTAAAAAGTTTTCAATGACTGCGATTTTTAATTTTCTATTGGGATTGAGCTTCGGAGCTATCGGTGTATGAACGATATTTGCGCTTGTAGAGTCTTTTGGTTCATGTCCTGCGATGATATCAAACAAAATAGCCGCATCTTCCACATTTTGCGTGATAGGACCTATTTGGTCCAAAGAGCTTGAAAATGCTGTCAAACCATAACGGCTCACTTTACCATATGTAGGTTTTAATCCTACACATCCGCAAAAAGCAGCCGGTTGGCGGATACTTCCTCCCGTATCGCTGCCAAGAGCTGCTATGGCTATTCCGCCGGCAACTGCTGCCGCGCTTCCCCCACTGCTTCCTCCGGGAACTCTCTCGCTGTCCGCAGGATTTAACGTTTTACCGTAAAATGAAGTTGCAGTTGTGCTTCCCATAGCAAACTCATCCATATTCGTTCTGCCAAATGCGCTTAAATCGGCATTTGCCATATTGGTAATAACAGTAGCGTCATAAGGGGACACATATCCTTGCAGTATTCCGGACGAGCACGTAACGCTCCATCCCTTCACCTGTATATTATCTTTGACGGCTATAGGAATACCTTCGCCGTTTGTATTTATCTCTTCATTGGTCAGCTGCTCTATGTAAGCGCCAAGATTTTTTTTCTCTTCTATCTTTTTCGTAAGATTGTTTCTTAACTCTTTTATCTCGTTTTTATTTAATTTCAGTGCCTCTTTTAGCGTTATCATACTAAGCCTCTACATTTACCCGCGAAAAATATCGCAGCTGCAATATATACAAACCTGACAGGCGTTATCACTTTTTCTCCTTTAGTATATTTACTACAAATATTCCCGCCGCAATACAAAAACATATGACAACCACACCGATAACTACAAATGAAAATGGCAATGGACTTGATAAATCAACCATTTATGACACCGTCACAGCGTGCACACAAATATTCTTCGTGTGCGCTTCTTAATTTCCAGCATCTTGGACATTTGTGTTTTTCGGCTCTTACGATAGTAAATGCCTCGCCGTTAACTTTAAAACTGCCTAAAACCTCTCCTTTGGCGCTATTGGCAAATTCGCTTACCGTAAACCAGTCTTCCGCGTCTTTTGCGCCCATTTTTATAAACTCTTCAGCAGTGGAAGTGATATTTAATTCTAATGTGGATTTAATGATTTTATCTTTTTTGAGAGTATCTATCGTTTCAAAAAATTTTTCTCTGGCAAGGGTCAAAAACCCGCTGTCAAGCTCGCTTTGTATATAAGGAAGCGGTTTATATACCAAGTCAAAAGCGTCGGCTTTTTTGATAATCCTCGGTGCATACTCCATAATCTCATCAACAGTATATGTAAGTACGGGCGCGACAAGCGGCAACATCGCCTCAAGTATCAAAGCCATCGCACTTTGTGCACCTCTGCGCTCGCTTGAAGATTTGTCATCACAATAGAGTCTGTCTTTGCAAATATCCATATATATACCGCTAAGTTCATTAGCTATAAAAGAGTTCAAAAGCGAATACCCTCTTAAAAAGTCGTAATTCAAAAAGGCTTCATTTGCCTCATCAAATACCTTTTTGGCGGTTTTAAGTATCCACCTATCTATCGCGCTCAACTCCTCAACCTTTGAGATATTGTCCAAATCGCTTATGGATGCCAATAAAAATCTAAATGTATTTCTTATCTTTCTATACTGTTCCGATACTTGCTTTATGATATTTTCGCTGATTTTAAGCTCGCTTCTATAGTCGCTTGTAGCTACCCAAAGCCTCAAAATCTCACTGCCGTAACGTTTGAGTATATCTTTGGGGTCAACTCCATTGCCTTTGGATTTACTCATCTTTTCACCTTTTTCGTCGACGGTGAAACCATGAGTTAAAATATTTTTATATGGTGTTTTACCATTGACTGCCGTACTTACCAAAAGCGAACTTTGAAACCAGCCTCTATGCTGGTCGCTTCCTTCAAGATACATATCCGAAGGATATGCGCCGGCATCGTAATTGGGCGAATCTAAAACCGCTCTCCAAGTGCTTCCGCTGTCAAACCAAACGTCCAAAATATCCATTGTTTTTTCAAGATTATCAGGATTTAGCGTTGAATTTTCCGGTAGCAGTTCTATTATCTTTTTATCCCACCAAATATCTGCGCCGTATTTTTCAAAAAGATCTGCCGTATGGCGCAAAATCTCATCGTCATATATAACTTCGCCCGTTGTTCTATCTCTGAAAAACGCTATCGGCACACCCCAATCACGCTGTCTTGAAATGCACCAATCGGGACGGTTTTCTATCATACTGTCAAGTCTCGTAAAACCGGATTCCGGATAAAATTTTAGTTTTTTTATCTCTGTTTTTGCCATATCACGCAGCGATATACCGTTTTTGTCGTCATCCATAGCTATAAACCACTGTTTTGTAGCGCGATAGATAACAGGCGTATGCGTCCTCCAACAATAAGGGTATGAGTGGACAAATCTGGAGCACTTCAAGAGCGAACTGCCCAAAAGCTCCAAAATCTTTTCATTGGCTTTAAATACATGAACGCCGACAAACTCTTCCGGATTCGGCAAAAGCTTTTCACGTATGACGCTTTGGTCATACTTGCCGTCGTCATCTACGGGCATCAATATCTCAATACCGTATTTCAGCGCAGCTTTATAGTCGTCGTCTCCGTGCCCCGGAGCAGTATGAACCAGTCCGGAACCTCCGTCCATTAAAACGTGATTTGCCAAAATCAGACGCGATTTGCGTCCGTTTAGAGGATTTACCGCGTAAGTATTTTCTAAAATTTCGGCTTTAAAACTCTTTTTGATTTTACCGCTTGTGATACCAAGTTCTATCAAAGCTTCCAGCCGTGCTTTGGCAAAAATAAAACTCTCTTCGGTTAAAACATACTCTTCGTCGGGATTAAAAGCGATGGCCATATTAGCGGGCAATGTCCACGGAGTAGTCGTCCAAATAACAGCTTTAGCTTCCTCCGCACCAAGTTTTGACAACGCCTCTTTTTCAAGTTCAAATGCAACAAATATAGAGTAATCCTCTTTGTCTTGATACTCCACTTCGGCTTCAGCCAATGCGCTTCTGGCTGCCCAAGACCAAAATACCGGCTTACTTCGTTCAACCAACAGACCTTTTTTAGCTATATCGCAAAGCGCGCGGTAAATATCCGCCTCGAAAGCAAATTTCATCGTTAAATACGGGTTTTCCCAATCCCCTATAACGCCAAGCGATTTGAAGCCCTCTTTTTGGATTTGTATATATTTTTTTGCATGTTCGCGGCATAAAGAGCGAAATTCGCTTTTGCTCATAGCGTCTTTCTTTTCTTTGCCTATCGCCTTTTCTACCTGCTGCTCAATAGGCAGTCCGTGACAGTCCCAACCAGGCACATAACGTACGCTCTCGCCCGCAAAATAGTGAGTTTTGACGACAATATCTTTCAAAATCTTATTTAATGCATGTCCCAAATGTATATCGCCGTTAGCGTATGGAGGACCGTCGTGAAGATTAAAACTTTTTGCCGCGTTTTGGCGGGTTTTTTTCATTTTTTCATAAACATTTCTATTGTTAAACCATTCGTTGTAACGCTTAGGCTCATTCTCGGGAAGATTTCCGCGCATAGGAAATAGAGTTGCGGGCAAAAGGAGCGTATCCTTGTAATCCATTATATTTGCTCTCCTTACTGTTTTAAGAGATAGTTTTATACCGAGGCTTTAAAAAATTGGACAATTTTAGCTAAAAACTATTTAAGAAGCTCTTACATAGAAAGATTTCACGTTCATTTGGGACTTTTGGAACGCGCGATTTTTATCATCTCGTCAAAAAGCAAATAGAGTTTTTGCGTACCGTTTTCAAGCGCGTAATAGTGCGCGATGTAAAATATAAGAAGCACAGTCAAAAGCGCGCTTAAAATAAGTGCGGAGTAGCTTACACTTATCGTTATTATGACTATACTTATCATATCACAAAGTCCGACGAAAACAGTTGCTATCAAATGTATAAGCCTCTCATGCCTGAAAAACTCAATCCATCCTTTAAAATCGTCCAAATCATCTTTATTCAGGTTTTTTGTTTTGACAAGATTTTCAGCCAAAGAGATTTTACGCGATAACGTCTTTTTCATAACGCGCCATTATACTGTTTTCTCGAAAATTGGTATAAGGGACATTTCCGCCCCTTAAAAAGAGTAAATCGCTTGCGCGATTATTTTATTGTAATCGTTATCTCCCTCGCCGTTACCATTGACAAACGCTGCGGAAAGATTAAAGTGTTCAGTCAAGTCATATGCTATCGTTAGATCAAGTTCTCTCATTTTACCGCCGGCATACTCCGTACTGCCGAATATCCCGCCGAATTCGAACTTATTCCACGCACCGTTCACTCCGATATAAAATGTTCGCGCGTCTATCTCAAATATTTGATCGCCGTCCTCAAAAAAATTGACATTGTCGCCTGCAGCTCTGATAGAACCGACACCACCGTCTTTATCTGTTTTCAAAAAACCTAAAAAGGCGTTTACGCCTGCAAATGTTCCTCGCGCTTCGGCTTGCAAAAATGAACCGTCATTGATATTATCTTCATCGCTTAGCACGTATTGAAGCGTACCGCCGATTTTAAACTCGCCGAAATCACCGTCATAAGCAGCCTTAGCTCCTGCCCATAACGCAACGTCATCAGCATAATAAACATACGGATTTAGTACAAGGTACTCTATTCCATCATATTTAATATCCGCAACAAATGCGCCGTTATCGGCGATATCGCCGATTTCTGCAAAACCGCGCAAAGGTTTATCGCCGTCCGCTACCGCAACTCTTTGCGTATATCCAACCGTTATCGTAGTATAAGGCAAAGCTCTTGTAACACCCACTAACGCTTCATGAAAATCCTCCATCCACTCAAGGTTTATCTCTTGTCGTCCGAGTATCACATCAAGGTGAGGATGCGAATAAGCGATATTTGCCGTATGCAAAACAGCTTTATCGATTTGAGCGTATTCGCCGCCGTCTATTTCCCAAAAAGCGTGATTAGCGCGCGAACCGACATCAAGCTTAAAGCCATATAACGAATCCGTCGTAAAACCAAGATTAAACGAACCGGAACCAAATCCCTCGTTATCCGCACCTTTAATGTCGGATTGCTCGGCATAAATGAAAAATTCGCCGTTTATCTTTCCGTTTTTAAGCGCATCGGCGATATTCGTAGAGTCCGCAAACAGGGCTGAACTTGCAAACAGACAAGCGCTGATCAGACTGATTTTAATCCTCATACAAAACTCCTCAATCAATTAAATTATAAACTTTGCATTATATAATATTTTTCTTAAAAGCAAATTGCCGTAAGTTTCAAAAATCGTGCTGTCTCGAAACAAAAAACTATTCGGAAAAAAAATTGTGAAATTAAGCTGTTTTATCTTGACAAAGGTATTTTTTTTACATATAATTTCACTCTTTGTTTTTTGACCCGCTAGCTCAGTTGGTAGAGCATCTCCCTTTTAAGGAGGTGGCCGAAGGTTCAAATCCTTCGCGGGTCACCATGTTGTTTGACCCTTTCGTCTAGTGGCCCAGGACTCTGCCCTCTCACGGCAGCAACAGGGGTTCAAATCCCCTAAGGGTCGCCATTTTTGCGCTGATTGGTGAGAGTCTCAGCGAGTTTTTTAAATTTTGAGTTCATTTTGGACTAATCAAAAAATTTAAAAAACAGGTTTTTTGCTAAAATGACAAACTGTTTTTGCGAAAGCATAAAGCGGAGTATTTTTTATTGAAGAGCAATGAAAAATTTATCCGACAAAGCTGCAGCGCAAAAGAGAAGGTCAAAAAACGGTCGCTTAGCTCAGTTGGTAGAGCGCCACCCTTACAAGGTGGATGTCATAAGTTCGAGTCTTATAGCGACCACCATTCTATTTTGGTGCGGCGGTAGTTCAGTTGGTTAGAATACCTGCCTGTCACGCAGGGGGTCGCGGGTTCAAGTCCCGTCCGTCGCGCCACTTCTTTAAAATAATTTTATATTTATGCAATGCTGTAATCTATTTGCTCTTAAATCGCAAACTTTGCATGATATTCTGCAGCATATTTATCCTGCTTTACGCCTATGCCGGCATAATATAAATCACCAATTCACAAGCTTTTTTTATGATATTCAAATGATTTGGCACAGTCATGTTCTATGCCTTTATCGAAGACTTTTTAAAAGCTCAAAAGAGTTATTCGCCAATAATATACTTGACAAAACAGTAACAATAAAGCCAATTTTAATATTACAGCTCCTAAAGTATTTGCCCTACTAATACTAAAGCTTCTTGCTATCTCCTTTTTTTATAAAAGCCAAAACAGTTATTATAAAAAGAACAATTACCGTAATGTATATGTATATTGGTATCGGTATAGGGTCGCCAGCAGCATATGAGTGCATGCCGGACAAGTAAAGATTAACACCAAAATAGGTCATAATGATAGAAAAATAGCCGAAAACAGAAGCGACGCAAAACGCAAATTGTCCGTTTAGAAACGGTATAAATCTGAAATGCACAATCACCGCGTATATCAAAATGGATATAAGTGCCCAAGTCTCTTTCGGATCCCACCCCCAATATCTGCCCCAGCTCTCATTTGCCCATACGCCACCCAGAAAATTACCTACAATCAGCAGTGAAAGTCCCAATATCATAGACATTTCATTTATTCTCACGGCTTCCGTGATATTGTTCTCAATCTCCTTTTTATGTGAAATATTTTTCACAAAGCCTTTAATGATATATAGTATAAGCGCAAAAAAACCAAGTAGTGCGCAAAGTCCTAAAAATCCGTAACTAGCCGTAATGATTGAAACATGTATCGTAAGCCAGTGCGACTTAAGCACGGGAGCGAGATTGGTTATCTGCGGGTCAAGCCAGCTCAAATGCGCTGTAAAGAGAGTAATACCTGCCATTATGGATGAGAGAGCCATAGATATGATAGATGTACGCGAAAAGAAAAGTCCCGACAACGCTATCGCCCACGCTATATATATCATAGACTCATAGCTATTACTCCACGGAGCATGTTCGGCAACATACCATCTAAGCGCAAGACCGCATGTGTGTAACGCAAATGTCAACAAATTCACAGCAAAGACGAACATAGCAACCGGCTTGATATTAAATCCGGGCAGAGCCATTCGCACAAAGATAAATAACAGCAATAATAAACCGCTTAAAAGATACAGTGGATATATCCTGTCAAAAATCTTTATTTTATTGAAAAATATTTCTGCTTTTATCTTATGTTCGCTGGGGATTAATTCCGGCGGAGAGACTTGAACCTGATAATTTTTAATAATATCCACCATTTTATCAGCTGCGCTCCAGTTGCCGCTCTCTTTAGCCATCGCGACAGAGTCAAAATAGAAGCCAAATATTATCTGCGCATTTTCACTCTCATTAGATGAAAAACTTGCCATAGCCTCGTTGATTGAGTACCATTTATTCTCACCATTTTTTGGTATAATGCGCAAAATATTCATATTGAAAACCGCGTAAAGGATATTGAGACGCTCGTCCACTTTTATCACATCTTTGTCGAATTGATTGCGCTCGCTCTCTTTTTTACGATTGGCTATCTCGGAGACTTGCATCAACTTATAGTTTCTGTCATCATCAAAAAAATCTGCTGCTGCTGCGTAATTGCCGCTGATACCGATAAGTTTTTTAAGTTCATCATGCGAAACTCTAATAACAGGTTCATTGTACCACCTCTGCGCATTCGAAATCATTTCAAGCAGCACTTCATTGGCTCCAAGAGAGTTGTAGCTCTCCTGACGGTAGAGTTTGTTTAAAACTTCGCGCGCAACTGTATCGACAGGGTATATACGACCATCTAAACCTTGAACCGGTATTGTGCCGAAATTTTCAGCGTGATCTTTTGCACTGTTAGCGTATGAAGGCGTAAAGATACAGCTTAGAGCCAATGTTAAAAACACAATGGATACAGCGGAAGTTTTGCCACGTTTTAAATTTATATCTTTATGTATCATTGAAGCTAATTTCCTAAATCTGCTTTTTGGATTGAAAAGATTTAAAAACAATCCCAAACTTAATAAAAAATAGCCTATATAAGTAGGTATTTTACCGGGATCTTTATTGACAGACAGTATAGTACCGCCCTCATCTTCATCATAAAACGCTTGAAAAAAGCGATACCCTTTATAATCCAAAACATTGTTCATATAAACGCGATAAGGCATCGTAAAATTACCGTCATTAACCGTTATCTCGCTCGCGTATGACGAAGGCGAACGCGAACCCGGATATCTTTCAAGCTGAAAATCATTAAGATGGACTGAAAACGGCAATGCAAACTCCGCAGAGCCCCACTTAAGAGCAAACATCGCATTATCTATCATAACGCGGGCGGGCGTACCGCTATATCCCCTGCCGCGCCCTCTTAAAATAACCTCTTTTGAGACGTCTTTATAAGTAAGAGTTACCACCAAAGCGTCCGTATACATAGCAGTAGTTTGCGGCGTGATTTCGCCGCTTATTAATTTTTCTTTGCCTTTAAGTCCTATATATTTCGCTGCAAAATTCGTATTTCCCAAAGTGTAAAGATGCTTATCGTCAAACGACTCTTTTTCGCTTTTTTTATACTTTCCCAAAGTCGCGTCGCTCATTTTAAACCAACTCAAATCTTCGCTTGATATAAGTGAAAATTCGCCATCCTGCATTATAAATCTCACAAGCGGTTTTGAGGCGTTTTCTATCTTTTTATTGAATGTGAATATCACCTCATCGCTCTCTACAACTTCCTCCTCGCGCAGTACAATATCAGCCCTGTTTTCTCCCTGTGAAATGACAATGGTTATCATTGGCACGCCGTCTTTATCATCCTGTATAGTATTAACGGCATTTTGTATATACTCTTTGAAAGCCACGCGCGCAATATTATCGCCGACTTTAAAAGAAAAATCAAAATCGTTGAAACCGATTTTAGAGATAAAGCGCTTATATTCAGCGCCGTATAAAACGCCGTTTGCAAAAGCTTGAGCTTGCACAAATGATTCTAAGGATTTGACTATATTATTACTCTCATTCTCCCTTATATGCAGTGTACCCTCATATCCGCCGTAACGCGTTAAAGCTGAACCTAAAAGGATAAAGAGAAAACTCACGTGAAAAATAAGAACAGGCAGTTTTTCTTTTTTATGAAGCTTAAAATGTAAAATATTATATACAAGATTAAACGCCAAAAAGAGTTGTATTATCTCAAACCACTTCGCCGTATATACAATAGCCCACGCTGTCTCAGTTCCGAAATCATTTTCTATGAATGTCGCCACAGCACAGGACAGTGCAAATACAATCAACAAAACAGCCATAAACCACATAGAGAAAAACGCTTTTAGACAACTTTCAATTATCTTCATAAATCAACCTTATTTTTACGGAAAAACGGCATCATCCGCCAAGATATTTTTTCCTTATCATATCGTCTCCTATCATTGTAGAAGCGATACCTTCCATAACTATTTTACCATTCTCCAAAACGTACGCATAATCGCTTATTTTGAGCGCCGCGAAAGCGTTTTGTTCCACAAGCAGTATCGTTATACCCTCATTTTTGAGTCTTACTATAGTATCAAACACTTCGCCGACGATTTTGGGAGCAAGCCCAAGACTTGGCTCATCCAGCATTAAGAGTTTGGGTTCGCTCATCAAAGCTCTTGAAATAGCCAGCATTTGTTGTTCTCCGCCGCTTAAAGTACCGGCCATTTGGTGGCGTTTATCTTTTATACGCGGAAAAAGTTCATACATCACATCTTTCAACTCTTCGTAATTATCATCGTTATTAAATGCACCGATACGCAGATTTTCTTCGACAGTAAGATTTATGAAAATACGCCTGCCCTCCGGCACCAACGCCATACCATTTTTAACTAAAGTATGCGTTTTATGTTTTCTTGTCTCATAGCCGCCGAAATTTATCTCGCCTTTTCTCTTAACACTGTTTAAAAGAGCATTGAGTGTAGATGTTTTACCAGCTCCGTTTGAACCTATAAGCGAAACGATACTGCCTGACTCTACTTTAAAACTTATGCCTTTCACCGCTTCTATCAGTCCGTAATATACATATAAATCTTTAACTTCAATCATTTGCAAAATCCCCCAAATATGCCGCTACAACATCTTTATGGCTAATCACTTCGGCAGGCGTACCTTCGCATATGGATTTACCGTAGTCAAGCACCAAAACTCTATCGCAGAGTTGATTTACAAATTTCATATCGTGTTCTATGAGTAAAACGGCAAGATTAAAATCCTCTTTGGCTCTTTGCAAAAGAGTCGCCAACTCTTTTGTCTCGGCAGGATTCATTCCAGCAGCCGGTTCGTCAAGAAGTAAAATTTTAGGATTTGTGGCAAGAGCGCGGGCGATTTCCACTTTACGCTGCTGTCCGTAACTGAGACTTACCGCTGTTTCATTTTCAAAAGCGTCTATCTCTAAATATCTCAAAATCTCCCTCGCTCTAAATCTTATCTCCCGTTCAAATTTGAAAAATCTCGGCAAGCGAAACATCCCTTCAAAAAATGTATATTTGGCATAGTGGTCAAAACCGATAAGTACATTTTCCATAACGCTCATAGAGTTAAAAAGACGAATATTTTGAAAAGTTCTCGCTACACCTTTACGTACAATCTGATAAGGCATCAACCCCGATATGACCTCTCCGTTCAACTCTACAACACCGCTTGTGGGTTTGTAATTGCCCGTGATAATATTGAACATTGTGGTTTTACCGGCACCATTAGGACCGATAAGTCCAAAAATACGACCTGTCTCAACGCTAAAAGAGGTATCGCTTATAGCTGTTACACCGCCAAAACTCTTCGTTATATTTTTTATCTCAAGCATCATTGTTTCTTACTTCTTATTTTTTTTAAAATATCTCCCGCTTCACTATTGCCAAACAATCCTCGTCTTGCAAAAAGCATAACAAGTATAAGTATGACCGAAAAAACTACCATTCTAAGACCGGGCATTGCGGGAGTTTCATAACCGAACACTCTTATGGGCTCATCTAAAAATCGCAACCACTCGCTGCCGCCGATAACAAGTACGGTGCCAACAACCGCTCCCGTCGTACTTCCAAGTCCACCTAAAACTATAATGATAAGCAGTTGAAACGTAAGAAAAAATGTAAATTGATCCGGCGATACGGTTGTCAAAAGAACAGCCAATAATCCGCCGCCTATACCTTCAAAAAACGCACTTGTACAAAAAGCTGTGGTTTTAATTTTAAATGTATTGATGCCCATAGCTCCAGC
This sequence comes from Campylobacteraceae bacterium, assembly GCA_031263195.1. GTDB lineage: Bacteria > Campylobacterota > Campylobacteria > Campylobacterales > Campylobacteraceae > JAIRKW01. Next base: position 22,904 of record JAISGD010000032.1, read on the forward strand.
CGCATCCTCATCATCTCGTATTGCTTTCATCGCGCGACCGTATTTGGAGTTCACAATATTCAGGATAAAAATCACAGTAAACAGAGCCGCAAACCCTGTCCAGTAAAAATTCGCGTATTCTGGTATATCATTCAGCCCTAAAGAGCCATTTGTAATCTGAGGATTATTTATAGCCAAAATCTGTATGATAAATCCAAATCCCAAAGTCACAATAGCAAGATAATCGCCTCTTACGCGAAAGACGGGAAAAGCGAGCATAAGCGCTACAGCAGAAGCTGTCAATCCCGATACAATAAGCGCTGTTATGAAACCCGAATTTATCCATAAAATCAATGCCGTCGGTTCCTCTACTACAAATTGATACATCTTTTCATCCGCACTTAAAAGCAACAGTGCCGTAACGTACGCTCCTATCGCCACAAAACCGTTCGGCTCCAAAGAGAATTGTCCCGTTACGCCGTTGATAAGGTTATAGCTGACAGCTAAAATAGCAAAAATCGCTATATTATTTAAAATGCGCATACTGTATTCGTCAAAAATAGCAGGCGCAAAAAATATAAAACCGGCTGCAATTAAAAAAACGGCGCTGTTGATAGCTATTTTATATCTCATATCAGAACCTGCTCTTTTCAAAATTGTAACCAAGTATACCGGTTGGTTTAAAGAGTAAAACAAATATCAGAAATATAAATGCAAAGGCATCTTTATAACCCCCAAGTTCCGGGAAAAATGCGACCGCGACAACTTCCGTGAAGCCTATTATAAAGCCTCCCAAAACAGCCCCTGTAACGCTTCCGATACCACCTACAACTGCCGCGGCAAAAGCTTTAAGTCCTATCAAAACTCCCATCATCGGGTCAATCGCAGGATAATTTAATGCCCAAAACACACCGCCTACAGCAGCAAGCGAACTGCCCATTGCAAAGACCAGCATGATAATTTTATTTGCATCTACACCCATAAGATTGACGGTTTTAACATCAAATGCCAATGCTCGTATTGCTACGCCGTACTTTGTGCGAAAGAGTACATATAAGATAATCATCAGTAAAATTATCGTGATGATCGGTACCAAAAGGGCCGACATGGAAAATGTAAGTCCAAAAACCGTAATAACTTTACTCATATAAGACGGAACTAAAAATCCTTTCGGCACGCCGCCGAAAAGCACATTAAAACTATTTTCCAAAAAGTAACTGATACCTATGGCTGTTATTAAAAGCGAGATACGCGGGGCATTACGCAGAGGTTTATAAGCTATCTTATCTGTCAAAATTCCAAGGAGACAAGCGCCTAAAACAGCCATAATAGCGGCGGCAAAAAACGGCAATCCAAATACCGCCATACCAAAATAACACAAAAACGCTCCAACCATCATAATATCGCCGTGTGCAAAGTTGATAAGCCTCAAAACGCCGTAAACCATCGTATACCCGACAGCTATGAGCGCATACATACTGCCTAAACTGAATCCGTTTAGCATCTGCTGCATAAAAGTTATAAAATCCAAAAAATGCTCCTATATTCACAACGCCACCAATCATAATTGGCACCGCAATAAATATTTAAAAAAAATAGGCTCCTTGCACAAAACAAAGAGCCGTTTAAAAATCTATAAATCCAAATGTAAAATCTGTATTTTAACAAAAAACTTACGGATTTACTGTTGCTTTATATATAAATTTACCGTCTTTTACCTCTTTGATAACAGCCGAGCGCACAGGGTCGCCGTTTGGCAGCATATTGATAACTCCGCTGACACCTTCAAATCCCTGAGCAGCTTTTATCTGCTTGTTAACGCATACGCCGTCTTCCGGATTTTCACATTTATTCATAGCGTCTATTATCAAAAAGTAAGCGTCCGCGCCTAACGCGGTAAACGAAGCCATCTCTTTGTTGCCGCTTGTCTTTTCATACTCTTTTATAAAATCTTCGGAACGTTTTGTAGGAGGCGCGCCGTAATCAAACGTATCTGTAAACATGTATCCTTCAACAGCGCTTTTGCCAAGCTCTAAAAATGTAGGGTTAGCGACGCCGTCGCCTGAAAACATCGGCTTATTTAATCCTATCTCTTTGGCTTGGATAGCTATCATAGACGCCTCAGGATGATATAACGGCAAAAATATCATATCAGGATTTGCGCTTTTGATTTGCGCTACTACAGCTTTGAAGTCTTTATCGCCGGAGTTTACAGAAATCTTTTTGATGATTTTACCGCCGTTAGCTGTAAAAACATCTTCAAACGTTTTACCCAAACCTATAGAGTAAACCTGCGCTTGGTCTATAAGAAGCGCGGCTGTTTTAAGTCCTAAAGTATTGTAAGCGTAGTTAGCGACAACAGCTCCCTGAAACGAGTCCGTAAAACAAACGCGGCTTACAAACTCGCGTTTTTGCGTCAATCTATCGCTTGTAGCAGCAGGAGCTACAACGGGAACTTTAGCCTTTTCAGCTATGGAAACGACTTGGTCTGTATTTGTACTGATAAGTTCGCCAACTATAGCAGAGACTTTTTCAGATGAGATAAGTCTTGAAGCGGCGTTGGCAGACTCCACCTTTTCGCCTTTGGTATCAATCAAAACTACTTTGACGGTATCGCCGTTTTTCAAAGTCGGTTCCAATTTGTTCGCTAAAGACAATCCCTCGTATGCTGTTTGTCCATAAGCGGCGATAGATCCGCTCATAGGCATAATAGCGCCTATCTTTATCTCTTTAGCCGACAATGTGCCAACAAGAGCCGCAACCAATGCAATTGATAGCGATTTGTTCATATTATCTCCTTATTAAAATAAATTTTTTATACTACAAAAGCTTTACTTTAAAATAGTTAAGATGATGCTCTACTATTATTTAAGTGAATCTATATAAGAAGCGATATCGCGCATTTGACTCTCATTGAGCATGATGGCTTGCACTCTCATAACAATTCCCGCACTCCCGCCATATCCTGAATCTCTTCTGTAATTTTTAAGCTGGTCGACTATCTCGGCTTTAGAGAGTTTTATCAAATCCCTCGCGCTTAAATAGGAGCTTTTTTCAGCCCTCTCGCCATGACATTTGGTACAGTTTTGTTTGTATAGTTTCTCACCCTGCGCGATATCACCGTCTATATCTTTCTCGCCGAAAAGCATATCCATCACACCAAAACTCTTCTTCTCTTCTGTCTTTGAAGTTTGATTATATATGCTGTCGTTTACATCTACGATAACTATCTCATCATCGCTATTGGACTCTTCATTTTCAACAGCGTCAATTTCATCTGCCGCCTTAGTTGTATTTTCACTGATTATCTCAATGCTGCCGTTTACATTACTGGTTTGGTACTTTTCCATCAATTCCTTAAGCTCTTTCGCAAATTCGCCTGTAGCCTTTATCGTTATCTCCTCTTCGGCAAATAACATACAACAGCAAGATATAGCAAAAAATATCAACAATTTACGCATAAAAATCCTTTACATAGTGTGGCGGATTATATCAATATTTTAATTAATAAAAACTATCGCCCGCTTAGGTAATTTTAATGGTTTTTATTTTAAGCATCATCTTTACAATATCACACTATTATGCTCGTCAAATTGAAAAAATGACTGTTTTATCGCGTGTTTGTTCTGGTTCAGCGCGCTTATCGTCTTAATCTCATCCATGCTTAACTCAAAGTCAAAAATATCCGCATTCTCTTTGATACGCTGCGCATGCGACGATTTTGGTATCGGAATAATATCATTTTGTAAATGCCATCTAAGTATAATTTGCGCCGGACTTTTGCCATATTTTTCGCCTATTTTGATAAGCTGCGGAGTTTTCAATATCTTAGCGCGCCCAAGCGGCGAATACGCTTCCACCACAATACCTTCCTGTTTGCAAAATTCACGTAAAGACTCTCTGGTGATAAATGGCGAAATCTCTATTTGATTGACCATAGGCGGAATGTGAGCGGTTTTATAAATCTCATGTATATGAAACTGCGTGAAATTACTAACCCCGATAGCGCGAACCAGTCCGTCATCATAAAGTCGCTCCATAGCTCGCCAAGTATCGGCAAACTTCCCTTGTACAGGCCAATGTACAAGATACAAGTCCACAAAATCAACTTCAAGCTTTTTAATACTTGTTTCGAAAGCTTTTAGAGTAGTATCGTAACCCTGCTCTTCGTTCCAAACTTTTGTAGTGAGGAAAAATTCATCTCGGCGAAAATCTTTCAATCCTTCACCCACACCTTTTTCATTGTCGTAAATAGCGGCTGTATCTATCAACGCATACCCAACTTTCAATGCCTCGCACACACAGTCGGCAACTTCCCCACCATCACTTATTTGCCATACACCAAAACCAAATTTCGGCATTTTCACACCATTGCTTAGAGTTACAGTGCTTTTGATATTCATCTTAACCGCCTTAAATTTTTCGTAATTATACTACTTAAAATACAAATAAATCAAATATTTTAATATTGATACTTTGCATCTGTGAGAATCTTATCTTTTAAGAAGGATTATTATTGCGCAGTAAAAACACTTGTTTTAGGAAATACTATACATCTTCGCGACATTACTTATCATAATATTAAATTCATATATACCATATAACTTTAAAACGCTTATAAATTCTAAATCAATTAGTAAAATTATGCTTACTTTAATACTACTTTAAAGTCTTTTCAAATTAAATCAAAATTTAAAAAAGTCAAAACTAACATTGCAATCCCAACAGGTAAAAATATGGGGTTGTAGTATACAGAGTTGAAATAAGAGGCAATATAAAAATTCAACTTCACTAAGTAGTGAAAAAGAAGGAAAAAAATGAAAAAGGTTTTAGTTTTATTGGCGACAGTTCTGCTTTTTATCGGATGCGAGGATACGGATTTTGAGCAAGGCAAAAAGGCTTACGAGAAGAAAGATTATATAACCGCGAAACCTCTCTTTGAAAAATCTTGCGACAGCGGTAACGCGGAAGCTTGTGAAAATCTTGGGAAATTATACTATTGGGGCAAAACCACAGGCAAGGAGTATGATACGTCAAAATCCTTTTCTGAAAGAGCCGAAGAATCAAAACCTTTTTTTGAAAAAGCGTGCGATAAGAAAAATGGCAAAGCGTGCGATTATTTGGGGACTATCTATAGCAAAAATTATCAGGGTAGCGGCGGAGATTATTTTAAAGGCAATGAATATGAAGAAAAATCTTGCAAATATGGGCATGCACTTGGTTGCGTTAGTCTTGGACACAGTTATTATCTTGGGCTTGGCGTAAGACAAAACCTCGCAACAGCGGTAGAATTTTACGGTAAAGGATGCGATTTGGGAGCGCAGGAAGGTTGTAAATATTATAAAGAGACAAGCGCAAAACTATTTTTTAGAGAAACGATAGAAAATAAATAAAATTACCTAAAGCAGCAAACTCTCTAATTTTTTAGCGAGCGCATTCTCAATAAGTGTTGTCAGTTTTTCAGACAGGTTATCTTATCATCTATCAATAAAAACGATCTTTTTATGCTGAATTGATACACTGTGAGATATGCGTATACGTTCGCATTAATCCACGTTTTCCTCATCACATTTTAATAGGTTCAAGGTTGGTATATTGGCAGGAGATGGGGAAATCATTATGGATTATTTTATTAGTTTATTTTATCTCTTTTAAAAAGTCGTTATATTTATCTTTTTGCCTATCACTGCAATATTTTTCTAAAAATATACGTAGAGCTTTTTTTATTTTTGGATTTATATCTTTATGTTTTCTATATACATTGACTGCTGCATTGTGGTCTTTTTCTATAAAATAATAAAAATTTGTCAATTTTCTAATTGCTGTCAGATTGTTATTTTCAGCTATTATATGTAACTCCTCAATCTCTTTTTGGGACAGTTTGAAATGATAATCTGAGATATAGTTCAGAGAGATTAAAACTATAAAATACGCTATACCGATAACAAAAAGTATTAAATAAGCTTTTTGTATTTTAATCATACAAATAAAATTCACAAAGTCTTTCCTCATGATTCCAACCCCCTAAGTAATCAACACAAGGTTTAAGTTTCCAAAAATCCACTTCGGCAGTAATATAATACAAGAATATAAGTGTTGATACCAAAAAAAAGATAATTATGCATAACTTAAGAATAAGTTCTATAAATTTAGCAAGAATAAACAATATTTTCCTCCATTTTATAATAAAAACTCCTGTCCGCTTTTTTCACATTTAAATGACAACATATTACTCTCCTGTAAAACATATTAGAATAAAAATTGAATTTGCATCATTTATTTTTGAAATTATTACGCACATAACTTACTCTTTTAGCCTCACGCCTTCAAAGAATTTGTTGTATTGGGATTGAAAGTTATTGAAAATATCAACATCATACGAATAATAAAAAGTGTAAAAATCCTCACCTTTATATACAATATGTTTATCTACAAGGTCGCTTCTTGACTTTGTTACACAACTATACACTTCAGCTTCCCAATTATTTATTTTTTGAGTCGTTTTTTCTAAAGATTCATCGCAATATATTTTTAAAGCTTCCAAAGTATCATCGGTAAAGTTGTCCAATACCATTATAGGTAAAACAGTGTAGTCTTTATTGCCGAAAAAGTGAGAAAAGAAAGAACTGTTGAATAATGAATTTTTACTTAAATCAACAGGAATTCCGATAAAAAACAGTTGCCCGCTACTATTATTATCTTTATATTTACCAATCCAATGAAATTTAGGCACATCAATGATAAAGTTTTTTGTCTCAAATTTAGTTTGTTGAAAAATATTTTGCTGAAACCAAACGATATTTTTAGAGTAAAATATATTCAATATAATATATACTAGAAATATAATACCAATAATTGTACTTATAGTTTTTTTATTCACAATGTTCCTTTACTGCTAAATAAATCAATATGTTTTGATTTGTCTACTTTTAAACTAAAAACTACAGGGTCGCTACAAAAATATATTTTATATTGTTTGCCTCCGCATTTTAATCTTGTAGAAAACTCAAAATCATCCGCAAAATAAAGAGAGTGCGAGAAATATTCTAAATTTGATATCAAAGATTGAATACTTATCCATATATTGTCATTGCTATGATTAATAAAATGTCCAGGTATCATAATTTCAGTATTTTTGCCCATCAAAACATCAATACAATTTAGAAATTTGTGCAAAGCAATACTAAACGCCTTTTCATGTTTTTCCTCATCTAACTTACTTAATTCGTCAAAAACCAAAACATAGTTATCTGGTATTACAATATTATCTATTTCCAACGCCATGGCATACCTTTATTAAACCAATCACTCCAAGTAAAGCCTCCAGGATTTTTAGGACCAAAATGCCATTTTGGATGATTGCTATTAGAATAGTCCTAATGATTTCTATAAAACTCTAGTAAATTTTGCATGTAGTTTTTCACTATATATGCTCATTGCATAATTCAAAAGTTACTATATTAAGAGCTTCAATTTTGAGATTTACCAATCTTCCTTTGTTGTCTTTAACGGTAACGTCTTTATCTTTACTGTTAAACCACTCTAAGTCATATTCCATTTCATTTCCACTATTAAAAGTATATATTTCACCATCCTCATGAAATATAACGGTGATTGGAAAAATTGGTTTACCAATAGTATTATTTTTTATTGCCATAATCTATTTTCTTCCCAAATATTGTATATATTTGAAAAATAATCTATTTATTTTATAATTTACTTCCTTTAAAAATATTTATTCTTGAAGTCATTTTTTGAACTGGTTTAATTCCTCTTATTACAGATAAAATTGCTTCAGCAAAAGAAGAGATTAATTCATTTGCATTATCAAAAGCATACTTTTCAAAATAATATGAAATCTCACTACAAGAAAACATACATTCATCTACATATATCCAAGCATTTACACAAACATTATCTTTGCTTGAAATTTCCACAACAAGGTATGTTTCCGAAATACCATCTGTATAAAAATTCTTTATATCTAAATCATTTTTTAAAGCAACGCTATTTAATGTATCAAAACACTGTTTTTGAAAGCTGGATAGATTTGATAATTCTACAAGTTTCATAATCGTCCTCCCTTAAATAAATCAATATGTTTTGATTTTGTATTTACTAGATTTCCAGAAATTCTAAATACATTATATCCATTATGCTTACCCCAACCAATTCTTAAATATCTATTGCTATTTGTCCAACCTCCAGGCGCAAATGCTTTTCCAGCCACTCTTGCTGCTCCAGCGCCTCCAACAGCCACTTGAGCCGCAGTTCCAGCATAGCCACCATTTTTATAAGCATCCGAACATTTATTTACAACATCATTTGTACCCATTTGGTCTCGTATCCAATCTGTTGCGCCAAATGATACAGTATCCCCAAACCCAGCAACACCATCTACAAGCCATTGAGGAAAGTCAGGTATATAATCAGTCCACTCTAAACCTTCAGGATCCACCAAATTAACAGGGTCATTAACCACATACCCATAAAGATTTGAACTTCCTCCTCCAAAGTCAATAGGATCTTTGCTTGTCCATCTGCCTGTATGACTATCGTATTCTCTGTATACGAATTTGATTAACTTAGTATCCTGATCGTATAATCCTCCCGCGAAGCCAAACGGAATATCAAGATTTTGATTTGCCGATATAGAGTTTGTATTTGTATTTTGATTTGCCGCAACATTTCTTTGAACAATATTGCTATTCGTATCTTGATTTGAGTTTGTGCCATAACTCGCACTTTGTGCGTTTGCATTGCCTGATACAGTATTTACGTTCGTATTATAATTTCCATTGTAAGAATTTATGTTTGCATTGTAATTGCTTGTTACAGTATTCTGATTGCCATTCACAATATTCCCATTACCATCATACTTTGTCTTTTGAATAATACCCCCATTCCCATCATAATACACCTCTTCCAATATATTCCCGAAACTGTCGTAATCTATGGATTTTAGTATTTGATTGTTTTGGTTAGTGATGGCTTTTAAGCTTCCTTGATGATTGTAACTTAGATAGTATACGTTACTATCTTTATCCGTATATGATATTGGGGTTCTTTCGTCTACATACGTAAATCTATACTTTATGTTATTGTCTTTATCATATATGGCTAAAAGCGTTATTTGGTCTAACCAAAGATACTTCTCTTCTATTTGGTTGTTTATTAGTTTTACCGTTCTTTGATTATTTGCGTTATACATGTAAGATATTTTATCACTGTTTGGTAAGATTACCTCTATAGTATTGCTGTTGATTTTTAAGATACTCGTCAATCAAATCCCCGATATCTTTATTATTAATTTCTACTATCCAAAACAAATAAGGAGGGTTGTCGTAAAGATTATGTAACAATGTAAATTGGTTGTTTCCAATTACTACTTCAATTATCTCGTAGTCCATTGTTTTTTTGTCTTTGTCTAATTTTTGCTGAATACTTAAAACCTTATAATCAGCTCCTATGGTTTTATAATGTTCTCTAAGCCACTTGAGATGTTTAGATGGCTGTAAATAACAATCATTGACAGATATTTTTTGACATTCTTTTGAGTTTAACTCTAAATCTTTTGATTTGCATTCTCTATAATTAAAATCCATTTCAGGTTCTCCGCCACAGTTTCCACCTCCTCCTACAAATTTTGAGTATTCATATGCAGTTGGCTCGCTATTTCTTGTCAGTAATTCCATAAAATCATTTATGTTGCTAACTTTTTGACTATAATGTTTGTATATATCTGAACTATTGCAGAAGTCGTCAAGAGAGCAAAATTGTATGAACAATTGCATTCTAGTGGTATTACTATCTAAAAAATTATACAATTCTTTTTTTTCATCTAAAACCCACTGATATTTTTTCAATTTTTCTTTAGCTGTCTCATTCGTAGTTTCTATATATTCTGATAGTTGTTTGTATTCATCATCTAAAAGAGAATATCTTGTTTCATATACTTTATACTGATAAAATGCATACATTCCTGCTTTACTGCCTATATAATGGTTTCCTAATTTCATCATAGCTGTATCATTTCCTTGATTTGCTTGCTCTATCATCTCTTTGTATTCTACTTTTGATAGTTTATAGTTTCCTCTGCAACAAAAAAATGGAAAAGTGAGTAAAAGAAAAAATATTGCAAGAAATAATATAAAAACTAAATAAAATATTTTTAATTTCATTTCGGATGAGCCACTCTCCACCCTCCTTTATTAATACCATTAAAGGGTGCTATTGATGGAAATCCACCTGGAGAACTAAAAAATGGATTGATAAAACCTGTATTGTATACTACGGGAAGTCCTGATTGATTTGCAAGATATTGCGCACTGCTAATAGAGTTACCACTATTTTCCTTTCCTTGTTCACAAGCTATTAATACAACACTTTTTTACCTGAATTCTTTGCTCTTTCAGCAGCTTTTCCTAAATCTCCTCCAGTTAGCATTCCATCTCTTCCATGTCCAGCTATACTATAATAATCATCAAAATTATATCCATTGGATGCATGATGTAGAGCATAATCATAAGGTCCTGATGTTGGTATCCAATTCTCATCCACAAGTCCCGTCGGGTCAACATAATTCACCGGATCACCCAACACATACCCATAAAGATTTGAACTTCCTCCTCCAAAGTCAATAGGATCCTTGCTTGTCCATCTTCCTGTATTGCTATCATATT
>JAISGD010000010.1 GCA_031263195.1 Campylobacteraceae bacterium
TCAGTCATTTTCTACTTATTACTTTTTAATTTTTATTCCGACACTCGAATACGGCGCCCGATATCCAAATCTGTTTTTATTTTTATTTCCTAACCTAAATTCCCTTATCATCATTTCCAATAAAGGGAGCGCAAAGGTAGTTACTTTTTCATTACATCCAAATATTTTTTGCAATTTATTTTAAAGATTTTGATTGTCAGTTACTTTCAATTGTAAAAAATATTCAGGAGAACGTTTTCTTTGCTTTGTCCTGACTTGAATCGTGATATTTTGAGGAATTTTTTCGTCAAAATGATGCGAGGGTGTATCACGAAATGCTGAAAAAGAAATCAGACGTGTAATTATCAGTAGTCTGATGGACGACATACCGGCAGAAAAATGACTGCTGAAAAAAATAAATTTTATCATAAATTACATTACTAAAACATACATTATCAATCAATTCATAAATAAGTGCGAAAAAATTTTATGGACAATGGAAATAAAAATTTGCTTAATCACGAAAAACCTGTAATTTTGCGCGCATTAATTAATATAAGTATAACTGTTAAAAAATAAATGAATATGGCAGCACCATACGTTGTTATCCCAAAAGGAAACCCGGGCAACCCGGACGCTCCGAAAAAGTACTACGCGCAGGCAAAGGCAAGAGGCGAAACGAAAACAGATATACTTTAAATTTATTCTGTAATTTGGATATGTTGCATACTTTAAATTTCATAGATTTGTTTGCTGGTGCAGGTGGGCTGTCCGAGGGCTTTATTCGAGCGGGCTACACGCTTTTGGCGCATATCGAAATGGATAAGTATGCTTGTTATACGCTCAAAACCCGCGCCGCTTTTCATTACCTTAAAAGCAAAAACGAACTGCAAAAATATAAAAAATATCTGTATGAAAAACAGGAAAAGGAAGACGGCAGCAAACTTTGGGAACAAGTTTCGCAGGAAATAATCGACAGCGTTATTCACGAGGCAATCGGCGAGGACACCATAGACAAAATTTTTGCAAAGATAGATAAACTCAAAAGCGAAAAGCAGGTTGATATTATAATTGGCGGTCCGCCTTGTCAGGCGTATTCCGTTGCAGGTCGCGCCCGAATGGGCAAAGCCGTAGAAGACGATCCGCGAAACGAACTGTACAAGTTTTATGTGAAGTTTTTGGAACGCTATCAGCCGAAAATGTTTGTATTTGAAAATGTTTTGGGTATTTGCACTGCCAAAAACGGAGAGCCGTTAAAAGCCCTCACCAGATTAGTTGAAAAGGCAGGGTATAAAATGGAGTTGAAAGTACAGACCGCTTCCGAACACGGCGTTTTGCAACACCGACAAAGAGTTATTATTATCGGGTGGAAAGTCAAAGACGAAAACGGAAATCCAACCAACTACCATTACCCCGACTTGAAACCAGAAAAAATCAAAGAAACTTTTCTCAATCGTTTTCAGGTGGTTGCCCCCTATAATTGCAGTCATACCACCGTTGTCGCTCATATTGCTATGGATGGACATTATTATATTCACCCAACTCTTAATCCGACAATAGAAAATGTGCGCTCAATAACCATACGCGAAGCCGCCCGCCTGCAATCATTTCCTGATGACTATTATTTTGAAGGCAGCAGAAGCGCAGCATTTAAGCAGATAGGTAACGCTGTTCCTGTGGTTTTGGCTGAGAAAATTGCAAAAGAAATAAAAAAACAGTTTGAATGAGAAATGTCAATAGATTATAATAATTTAGAAAAAGTTTCCGCTGAACCATATGCGTCATCAATGATTGAAACATTTAGAGCTATTGGTTACAATTTAGAGACAGCCGTCGCAGATATTATTGATAATTCCATTTCTGCCAACGCTAAAAATATATGGTTTAATTCCGAATGGCGAGGCAACGATTCCATTATTACAATTTTAGATGACGGTTACGGAATGAATAATGATGAACTTGTGCAAGCAATGCGACCGGGAGCAAAAAATCCATTAGAAACAAGAACGGAAAAAGATTTAGGGCGTTTCGGGTTGGGGCTGAAAACTGCCTCATTTTCACAATGTAGAAAACTCATTCTTCTTAGTAAAAAAGTAAATTGCGCACCCGTTTATTGGATTTGGGACTTGGATTATGTAAATCAAACGGGCAGATGGGAACTGATTCGTCACCCCATTTCAAATGATTATATACATGCATTGGATGAGCAAACTTCCGGAACACTTGTAATGTGGACTCAATTGGACAGAATTGTACCGCCAAACACACAGACAGACAATGAACTTGCAAAAGAAAGATTTTTATCTCAAATGGATAAAATTAAACAACACATTGCAATGACTTTTCATAGATTTATTGAAGAGAAAAGTGTAAAAATTCATTGTTGGGGACGTGAAGTTACTGCCTGGAATCCATTTTTAGCAAACGAAACAGCTACGCAAACACTTTCAGAAGATCCTATTGGCAAAGAAGCAACAATAAAAGGTTATGTTTTGCCCCATAAAAGCCGAATACCAGAACATGTTTATAAAAATGCAGAAGGCATAAACGGTTGGGTTAATATGCAGGGTTTTTATGTTTATCGCGGTAAACGCTTAATGTTAGCAGGCGATTGGCTCGGAATGTTTAAACCAGAAGAACATTACAAATTGGTCCGTATTCAAATTGACTTGTCAAATTCATTGGATTCCGATTGGCAAATTGATATTAAAAAATCAGTTGCTCGACCACCATTGAAATTTAGAGAGCAAATCAAATCTTATGCAAAAACTGTTCGCTCAAGAGGTGTTGAAGTTTTTCGACACAGAGGAAAAATTTTAACTACAAAAAACAAACAAGAATTTCAACCGCTTTGGATTGAAAAAAAGCAGGGCAATAAATATCTTTTTATTGTTAATCGTAAGCATTTAGTGATTGAAGAAATTAAAAAGCTGGTGAAAATCGAATCGGAAAAAGCGATTGAATATTTGTTGCGATTTGTAGAAGAAACCATGCCAACAAAATCAGTTTTTATTCGTGAATCTGAACATAATGAGATAGCAAAAGCATTTGAGATCAATTCTGAAGTTTTGAAAGCAACAATAAAAATGATTGTTACAACACAAAAAGAAAGTGGCAAAAGCATTGAACAAATTAAAACTTTACTTTTACATATGGAACCATTTGATAATTTTCCAGAACTAATAGAAACGATGGAGGATTTATGATAAACGAAGCAATCAAAATATGTAGAGCAATGCTCGGTGAAAAAATGAGCATAACTGACAGCGAAATTGACAACACTATTTCGCAAGTTTTGTATATGCCAATGTTTTCACGACTTGACAAGATACAACTTAAATTAGAAGTAATGAAGTTGTATAATGTCCGTCAGGATTCTTACAAAATGCTTGTTGATACAGCACGCAATACACCTTGGCTTATTGGCTTCAAAGCAAATCATAACCAGGACCATTGGAAGTTTTGGAACAGATATATAACTTATTTGCAGAATACCAAAAACTTTGCTCCAAAAATCATAAGCGAAATCGACCGTCTTACAGACGACATTTTAGATAAACTTTACGACCCTACAGTTACAGATGTAAAAGGCATTGATAAAAAAGGATTAGTCGTTGGAGATGTACAATCAGGCAAAACTGCAAACTATACGGGACTTATTTGTAAAGCAGCCGATTCAGGATTTAACTTAATTATTGTTTTGGCAGGAATGCACAACAATTTGAGAAGTCAAACACAGCACCGTTTAGACGAGGACTTTCTCGGTTTTGATACCAAACATGAAAGAGCATGGAAAAATAACGAAACTAACAGAATTGGAGTAGGAATTTTAGATAGAAACAATAATGCAATTTCAATTACAACCATAGATTCTGATTTCAAAAAATCGTTAACCGACAGTGCAGGTGGAATCAGTTTTGATGTTTCAAATCCGATTTTACTTGTCGTAAAGAAAAATTCAACGGTTTTAAAACGCTTAAATATCTGGCTGGAAACACATGGAGAAAATATTGAAGGCGAAAAAAAAATTACAAATAAATCGTTGCTAATTCTTGACGATGAAGCAGATAACGCTTCTATAAACACAAAAAAGAAAAATGAAACGCCTACGGCAATAAATGGCTGGATACGAAAAATCGCGAGCCATTTTTACCGCTATGCTTATGTTGGTTACACGGCTACGCCGTTTGCAAATATTTTCATACCACTTGATAAAGACGATTTATTTCCACGAGATTTTATCATAAATATTCCTGCACCAAGTAACTATATTGGTGCTGAAAAAATCTTTGGTACTTCATTAGAGGCAGACGAAAACAACGAAGATTTATTGCCGATTGTTCGTAAAATTGATGACTACAAAGAAACATTTCCAAACGGGCATAAAAAAGACGATAAAATACCTGTGTCATTGCCACTCTCATTACAAACAGCAATAAAATGTTTTATTGTTACATGTGCAATTCGTATTTTACGGGGACAGGAAAACAAACACAACTCAATGCTTATTCATGTTTCAAGATATTTGATTTGGCAAAATTCATTAAAAGAAACTATTGAACAGCTTTTTAACTACTACAAACGAGGTATTGAGCAGAACGACAGCGGAATTTTAGAACAGTTTAAACAAATTTTTGAAGTTGACACGAACGATTATACTTCGTATAAAACTACAACACAAAATATCTTAAGTTCTTCATACAAAGATATTGACAGCAAAATGAAAGTGCACACCTGGGAAGAATTAAAATCAAAATTGTACAGTGCTGTTCAGAAAATCAAAGTAATGTCAATCAATGGAAAATCGTCTGACGCTTTGGAATATTACGAAAATGAAAAAACAGGAATTTCCATTATTGCAATCGGTGGCGATAAACTGGCACGAGGTTTAACTTTGGAAGGGCTGTCTGTAAGTTATTTTTTACGTGCTTCAAAAATGTATGATACACTTATGCAAATGGGGCGTTGGTTTGGTTACCGTCCAGGATATGTGGATTTGTGCCGACTTTTCACGAGCAGTGAACTCAATGAATGGTTTAGACATATCACGATGGTAAGCGAAGAGCTGAAACAAGAATTTGATGCGATGTGGAACGCCAAAGCAACACCGGAAAAATATGCTTTGCGTGTTCGCACCCACCCCGGACAACTGCAAATTACTGCAATTTCTAAAATGCGAAATACTGATAAAATTTATTTATCATGGTCGGGACGTTTAGTTGAAACCTATCAACTGCAAACCGATAAAGGAATTGTAAAGAAAAATCTTACAGCAACGCAAAATTTTCTTTCCCAACTTGGAACATATACAAATAAAGATAAAAACTATCTTTGGAAAGATGTTACACCTGACAAAGTTTTGAAATATTTTTCAGAATTTACCCTTGCACCACAACTTGTAAAAGTTGATTTATTACTGATTAGCAATTTCATTAAAAAACTCAATGAAAACAACGAATTGAAAAGTTGGCGAATTGCTTTAATGAATAAAGAAAATTCCAGAATAAAATTCAGTGTTTCAAATCAGATTGTTTCGGGATGTTTTACTCGTAACACAGCAGGAGACACTGATACCTATGTAATCAAAAAAAATCACATTGTCGGAAATCCTGCCGATGAATTTGTTGATATTGATAATAACACATTGCAACAAGCACTGCAAGATTCTAAACAGGACAAGGACTGGACAAAAGAATATCCCAAACCGAAAATTGTCAGAGAAAATTACAGAGATGTAAATAATCCGTTATTGCTGATTTACCCGATTGACCCTTTGAGTGCAAATCCAAAGGACAAAGACGGCAAGCCAATTCCGGAAAAAATAATTTTCAACGATAAAGACGATGCAATAATTGGTTTTGCTATTTGTTTTCCCAAAAGCAATACCAATCACACCGTAGAATTTGCTATAAACACTGCATTATCAAATGAATTTTATCAATCTGAAATAGATTTTGAAACCGACAACGATAACCTGGAAGACAATGAATAGCATTTTAAAAATATGGAATGAAGTTGAAAAATTCAATACAAGTGGATTGTTAAAACGGCTTTACAATAGTCAGTCGCTATTGCACATTTACGCAATTTTTCAAAATCCGGAGCGGAATTACGGAATTGCTTTATCTTACAACAAAAACATTCGTATTGATATTTCCTCATTTTCCAATCTGCGAGAATTGCAAGTTTCTTTACAACATGACGCTTCATTTTCTGAAAATAATTTATTGATTATAAAACTTTTACACTATCAAAACAAAGATGTATTTGCTGTAATGTGCGAAAATATGGTAAAAGCCGTTTTGAATTTAACAACAGAACAGCAAATTGTAAAGGCAATTATCAACCAGCTTGAAAAATGGAAAATCCTTTTTGAAAAATTGCGTGGTGAAGGCTTGACCGTTCCAGAACAGCAAGGGCTTTATGGTGAATTACATTTTTTGAAAAAGTTTTTAGAAAAACAGGATACGATTTATGCACTTAATTCGTGGGTTGGTGCAGATAGGGAACTTCGTGATTTTCAATACGATAGCTGGGCATTGGAAGTGAAAACAACAGCAGGCAATAACCATCAGAAAGTAAATATCAGTAGCGAAAGACAACTTGATGAAACATTGCTTGAAAACTTATTTTTGTTTCATTTGTCGGTAGAAACAGCAAAGAAAAACGGCGAAAGTTTGAACGCCAAAGTAAATGCAATTAGAGAGTTTTTACAAAGTAATCTATTAGCGTTAAACGTTTTCAATAACAAACTTTTAAATGCCGGCTATTTTGAAAATCATAAACATTTATATGAAGAACGCTGCTATCAAATTCGCTACGAAAATTATTACAAAATCAAAGATAAATTTCCCCGCATAAAAGAAAGTGAAATTCGTAACGGCGTTGGCGATGTAAAATATTCAATAATCCTTGCTCAATGCAATGATTATTCAGTTTCAGAAAGTGTAATTTTCAATATAGCAGGTTCAAAATGAATGAAATAGAAAAGTTTTATCAGCAGCTAATTCAAGAAATTGTTGCACTGCAGGCAGGTAGCGAAGAGGGCGACACGCAGGAACAAACCTTTACCCGCATTGCTGTCGATATGCTGACAGAGGCAGGTGAAACAGAAAATGCCGATGTTGTTTATGACGAAAAAGATACAGGCAAACGGGGACAACACAAAATCAACGCTTATGCTGTTGCAGATAACTACGAAACAATAGATTTGTTCATTTCTATTTTCCAAAACAATGATAATATTGGAAATATCACAAAAACTGAAATAGACAGAGCCGTAACCAGAATTTCAAATTTTTTCCGAAAAGCCACTGAAAAAGAATATTTTAACGAAATAGAAGAATCTTCGCCAATTTTTGAATTTGCGAACACACTTGCAAATTACGATGAACTCAAAGAAAATCTTGTGCGTGTTAATGCAATAATTTTAACAAATGGCGAGTATAAAAGTGAATTGCCACAAAGTGAAAAAATAAGTGGTTATAGTATTTTTTACAGAATTATTGATATAAAATATCTATACCAGATTTCAGAACAATCACGAGTACCGATAGAAATTGATTTTAATGACTTTGAGGGTGAAAATTTTAAAATTCCATGTTTATCTGCAAACTCTCAAAATACTGATTATAGGGCATATATTGCAATTATATCCGGTACTTGTTTGGCAAAACTTTATGAGCGTTATGGTGAAAGGTTATTAGAACAAAATGTTCGTTCATTTCTACAATTTGCAGGAAAAATCAACAAAGGAATCAGAGATACCATTCGCAACGAACCTCAAATGTTTTTTGCCTATAATAACGGGATTGCGGCTACTGCCGACCATATTGAGCTTGATGAAACAAACCATTATATTAAGAAAATCAGCAACTTGCAAATTGTGAATGGCGGGCAGACAACTGCCTCAATTTTCAACACAGTACGGCAATACAAAAACGATGTAGATATTTCAAAAATTTTTGTTCAGGTAAAATTTTCAATTATTGAAAACCCGGAGCAATATGCCGAAATTGTATCAAGAATTTCACGTTATGCCAATACTCAAAATAAAGTAAATGATGCTGATTTTTCGGCTAATAATTCCACTTTGATTGCTTTTGAAAAACTGTCACGATATATCCTTTCGCCTGTGACACCGCAAAACAACCTGCAAACTTACTGGTTCTTTGAGAGAGCGAAAGGACAATACAAAACATTGCGAAGTCGTGACGGTTACACGATTTCACGCAGAAATGCTTTTGATAAAAAATACCCTAAAAATCAAATGTTTGCGAAAGTTGATTTGGCAAAGTTTATTAATTCATACCAAGAAGTTTGGGACAGTAAAAAATTAGTCATTGGTCCTCATATTGCTGTTCGTGGAAATGAAAAAAACTACGCGAAATTTATCAATAACAACTTACCAGACGAAAAGAAAATCAACAGTATATATTTTGAAGACGCTATTGCAAAATGTATTTTGTTCAAAACTGCAGAAAAACGCTACGGAACAAAAAAAAACGATTATAATATTGGCGAAATGCGTCAATCGGTTGTACCTTATACACTTTCTTTAATTAATATTTTGACAGATAACAAATTAGACCTTTATAAAATTTGGAAAAATCAAAAAATATCTGATATGCTTTCAGATTTTATTTATAGTCTAATGAAAAAAGTAAATAAATTTATTTTGGATAATTCGCCGAGTTCGCATTATATTGAATGGACAAAAAAAGAAGAATGTTGGAATGCAGTAAAAAACAACACTTGGAACGTGAATATCAACGACATAAAAGCGGATTTAATAGACGAGAACAACCCACCGAAACGCAATATTGGCATTGATATTTCGGAAGAAGAAATTGCCCAAAACAAAGAAATTGTAAAATCAATCCCGTCAGCACTTTGGAACAAGATTAGAATATGGGGCAAAGAGAGTGGCTATTTTGACATTACCAGGCAAAATATCGTTTCAAACATTGCTTACAATCTTCGTCAAAACAGACCATTGACCAACGAAGAATACAAAAAAGGTGTTGAACTGCTTGATATTGTAGCAAAACGAAACGAAGAGCTTTTGCAGAAAGCACTCGAATTTGAAGGCAAATGGGTGGCAATGGAAAAAGTGAAAATGTCAGACGAAGCAAAAGATAATCTAATTTCAGGGCTAATGCGTAAAATGATTACATTCAACTATGATAGAAATATTCTAACAGAAGAAGAAAACGATTTTTTGTATGATATTTTGAATGAAAAGCAAAAACGGAATTCCGATGAAACAGAAAGAATTGCAAACATTCTTGACAAATTAAAAAAGAAAGGATTTAAGGTTTAGTTATATATTAATGCTTAAACTTCATATTCAACGACTATTAAAATTTTATAGTCAGTTTTCCAGATGATTATCGCAAATTATTTTCGTAACTTTGTCAATAAGCGGCGTAAGGTCGTGTTTGTATTCATGTCTTATTTCACACTCCCAAACCGTAATGACATTCCAGCCCAAAACTGTAAGTTTCTGCAAATTTACTTTGTCTCTCTCTACGTTTGAAGTGATTTTATCAACCCAAAATTTTGTATTTGTTTTTGGAGTATAGGCATATTTGCAACCTTCATGTCTGTGCCAAAAACAGCCGTGCAAAAATATAACCGTTTTATATTTAAGCAAAACAATATCTGGCTTTCCGGGCAAATTCTTATCATTCACGCGATACCTAAAGCCTCTTGCAAAAAGAGATTTGCGCAATGCCAATTCAGGCTTTGTACCTTTTGAACGAATTTTTGACATACATTCCGATCGTTTTTCTTTACTCCAAATATCCATACCGTTTTTTCCTCTAAAAACACTAAAAATTTGATTGATGAATTAAAAGCATTTTCATTTTTTGTTTCAACAACTGCTTAAAAAGGTATATTTACGCCCAAACTTACTCCGTGATTTCCAACATTGTTTATTTTATCGCCGCTTATATGCAAACCGTATTTATAAGTCAGCGCAACAAACGAACGCCGCCAACTAACACCAATCTCCGGAACAAATCTAAACTCTTTTTCGCCGTAACCCGAATAGTGCGCAATGTCCGCTCCGACAACCATTTTAAATGGAAATTCTCTTTCGCGGTTTATTACTTTAAAGTCAAGTTTCACTCCTTTTAGCGAACTCTCAAGACTTTTTTCAACACCCGCTTTGATCACTATCATCTCGCCAAATTCACGTTCAAAAAAACCAAATCCGCTCTCAACGCTTACAAATTGCTCTTTTTAATATGTAAACCCGGGCGACAATACAAAGCCTGAGTCAAAAAGGTCTGAGCTAAAAAGACCAAGTGGACTAGCGTCAAAAGCCGATGAAAACAGCAGTCAAAATGCCAAAACGCTGCTTCTTATTGTTTTCAATATATTTGTCCTTTTTGAAAATTTATTATAATTAAAGCTGGCTTTACAAATCTTGCTCTATCAATTTTTTGAACAAATCAAAATACAGCTCTTGAACTTTCACAACGCTTAACTCTATTTTTTCATCAATTATAAGTTTATCGCCCTCTACTCTTCCGATAACTCTTACATGTAAGCCTATATTTTTTGCTAACTCTTCAAAGGCTTTTTCATTTTTTACCTCAACTATCGCCCTTGAAAAACTCTCGCTAAAAAATAGCTTATCATCTTTAAAACCGGTATCTATTTTCGCGCCAAGTCCGCTAACAGCGCTCATTTTAGCAAGCGCGACAGCTAAGCCGCCCACATTTAAATCTTTAGCGCATAGCAGTAAATCTTGTTTGTTTGCCTCTATAACAAGTTCCCAAAGTTTTAACTCTTTATCATAATCAATATTCGGTAACCTGCCTTTAACAATGTCCGAAAAAACTTTAAGGTATAAACTTCCGCCAAGCTCATCGTTCGTATCTCCTAAAAGATATATCGCACTGCCCTCTTTTTGAAAAAACGAAGGCAACACTTTATTGGCGTCGTCATTTAATCCTACCATAGCTATAGAAGGCGTGGGAAACACTCCAACTCCCTCAGTTTCGTTATACAAAGAGACGTTTCCGCTGACAACAGGAGTATTAAGAGCCAAGCAAGCCTCTTTTATTCCTTCGCAGCCTTTAGCGAATTGCCACATAAC
This sequence comes from Campylobacteraceae bacterium, assembly GCA_031263195.1. Lineage (GTDB taxonomy): Bacteria > Campylobacterota > Campylobacteria > Campylobacterales > Campylobacteraceae > JAIRKW01. Next base: position 11,090 of record JAISGD010000010.1, read on the forward strand.
TTCCGGATTTTCAGGATTACCGTAATTTAGACAATCGGTAATCGCCAACGGTCTTGCTCCGCTCATAGCGACATTTCGACCACTCTCCATTACAGCCGCCGCCGCACCGCCTTTTGGGTCTATGTAGTTAAATCTGGGATTGCAATCGCTACTTAAACTAAGGGCTTTTCCATTTTCTTTAATGCGAATCACACTCGCGTCAAGAGATCCGGGAGCTTTTATGGTATTTGTCTGCACCATAGAATCATACTGCTCGTATATCCACGATTTATCAGCAATTTCCGGATGTGCCAAAAGCTTTTCAAAAGCTTCTTGTATATTTGGCGCTTCAAAAACGGGAATGTTTTCTATATCTTTTAAGTACTCAGGTTCTTTAATGGGACGATTTAAAATAGGAGCGTTTTCGCTAACGGGAGCAACGGGAATATTCGCCGCCAACTCGCCGTTAAAATACAGTTCCATAACTCCCGTATCCGTAACTTCGCCAATCACTTCAGCGTCCAAATCCCACTTTTTAAATATCTCAAGCACTTTATCTTCACAGCCTTTTTTAGCGCATATGAGCATTCTTTCTTGAGATTCGCTAAGCATAAATTCATAAGGCGTCATACCCTCTTCGCGCGCGGGAACACGAGACAAATCCAATTTCATACCGCTGCCGCTGCGTCCCGCCATCTCAAATGAGCTTGAAGTAAGACCTGCCGCGCCCATATCTTGAATGCCAACGATATAATCATATTTAAATAGCTCCAAACAAGCCTCAAGCAAAAGTTTTTCGGCAAACGGATCGCCAACTTGAACGGTAGGTCTTAGAGATTTATTTTCTTCTGTAAAACTATCGCTTGCCATAACAGCTCCGCCAAGACCGTCCCGTCCCGTTTTGCTTCCCACATATATAACCGGATTTCCGATACCCTCGGCTCGTCCGTAAAAAATCTCATCGCTTTTGCAAAGCCCTAAAGTAAAAGCGTTAACTAAAATATTTCCATTATAGCACTCGTCAAAAAATGTCTCGCCGCCTATCGTGGGAACACCCATACAGTTACCGTAATGCCCTATTCCCTCAACAACTCCCCGTACCAAATATCTCTGTTTTTTCGCCGTTTTATCGTCGCCTTCAACTCTGCCAAAACGTAAAGAGTTAAGATTTGCCACAGGACGAGCACCCATTGTGAAAACGTCTCTTAGTATTCCTCCAACTCCGGTAGCTGCACCTTGAAACGGTTCAATGAAACTCGGATGATTATGACTCTCCATTTTAAAAACAGCAGCCATACCGTCTCCTATATCTATAACTCCGGCATTTTCTCCGGGTCCTTGAATAACCCAAGCGGCTTTTGTCGGAAAACCGTTTAGATATTTTTTGCTGGATTTATATGAACAATGTTCGCTCCACATCGCAGAAAATATGCCAATTTCCAATATATTCGGTTCTCTTTGTAAAATATCTTTTATCTTTACATAATCTTCGTCTGTTAATTTATGAGCTTTTAAAATTTCAGCTGTGGTTTTCATAGCGTAACCTTATAAAATTTTTTACAAATTGTACAAAAAAAGGGCTTATTGGCGCGTTAAAGAGCGAAAAAATAACGACGGAATGGATTTGCAAACCATGTATTATGAGTGCAAAAAATGAAATAAACGTTATATAACATACTAAATGATATTAAAATGAGATCTATTAAATAAAGGAAGTGGTAGTCAAGCCGTTTATAAAACTGATTTGAAAAAGGAGTTAAAATTTTTCCGCTTTATGCACAACAACCTGTTTTGGCATTTGAATCGGTATTGATGATAATGCATATCCGCCTGCATGCGGCTCATTATATTTATATCTCTTGTCCGGTTTTTTCTCTATCAGCCAAAATGAGAAATGCTTGCCATTTTGCCAAAGCCCAGATAGCTTTCCGCCTTCAAACACTACATTATTCGCGTAAATATGGATAGTAGAATTTGGACTGTACGTAACCACGCCGCCTATTACTTTTACATTTTGCGACATATAACTGCCGCCATTAATATTAATACCGTAAATATGCGCAACAGCATCGTCATTTAGATTTAAAAAGCTTACGTTGCCACCGTTTATAGCGGCTTTAGACTTCCCGTATAAATTAATATGCGAAATACTACTTGCTTCTTCCATCTCGATACTGCTGTTATCTTGAAGCGTAAGATGCGATATATCCGCTCCTTCTTCAATAAAAAGATGCAAATTGTCAGACATTTCACAATGCGGCACAACAGTGTCTTTTTTAAAGGATAAATCTTCATTATTTTTTATATACAAAATACCCAATATCATAGTTTCATTATTTATTTCATTTGTGCATATACTCTGTCTTTTGTAGTCTTTGTCCAATATTTCTATCACTTTGCCTCTATTTTCCTTGCATGTAGTTTCCATATTTTTATCTACCGCACACAAAATGCAAGCAAAAATTAAAAACATCAATACTGTTTTTTTCATATAAATCCTTCTAAAATTATTAATATCATCGAGCAGTTTTTGATATATTATTGCCTTCTATATGAAAATATTTTAATTTTTTAAGCTCTTTTATCTCATCAGGCAAACTTGTCAATTTGTTGTTATTAACATAAAGATGTGTTAGATTGGTAAGATTCCCCATCTCTTTTGGCAAAAAAGCTACTTCATTATTATTTAGTGTCAATTCTCCAAGATTAGCAAGTTGTCCTATTTCGGATGGTAAAATTTTTACCTTATTTTTATCAAAACGCAGTGAAACTAAACTTGTAAGTCCGCCTATCTCTTTTGGCAAAACAGTAATTTGATTTTCAGTAAAATGTAGATATTCCAGTCGCTTCAATTCGCCTATCTCGCTTGGCAGTTCTATTAAACTGTTTTCGCTTATGTACAAGCTTTTCAGATTAACAAGTTGTCCTATTTCCAAAGGCAAATTGGTTATATTGTTTTTTATTAACGTAAGTTTTGCTAATTTTTGAAGTCCGCCTATTGTATTTGGAATAGATATAAGCCTATTTTGTCCTGCATGTAATTCATTTAAATTTTTTAGATTTCCGATAGTTTCGGGCAGAAAAGTAAGTTCATTTTTGACTATATTCAGTTCGCGTAAATTTTCAAGATTGCCTATCTGGTCTGGCAACTCTTTCAATTTATTCGCACACAAATTAAGATATGCCAAGCTTTTTAATTTTCCTATCTCTTTTGGCAAAGTTACTAATTTTCCATCTTCTGCTGTGAAATCTTTTAAATTTATAAGACCGCCTATTTCCGACGGGAGATCAGTTAATAAATTGCGGTTAATATTTAGCTTTTCCAGATTTTTAAGACCGCCTATTCCTTTGGGCATATTAATTAATTTATTACTGTTTATATTGAATTCTTTTAGATTGATAAGCAGACCTATCTCGTCAGGCAACTGTGCAATGTGATTACTTTCAATCACCAATTTTTCTAAATTTACAAGTTTACCTGTCTCTTTGGGTAGCGCCGAGATATTATTATACGAAACATCTAAAGTTTTTAAAGATATAAGCTTTTCTATCTCCGTTGGCAAATAAGCTATTTGATTGTTGCGCGCAAAAAGATATTTTAAATTTGCGAGATTGGCTATCTCTGACGGCAGATTAGTTAAAAGATTGCCATTAATACTTAAAACTTCAAGATTTTTAAGATTGCCTATCTCAGGAGATAAATCTTTCAAATTATTTCTTGATAAATTTAACAATTTAAGCTCCAAAAGCTCTTTTTTGCGCCGCGGAAGACCTTCAAAATATTTTCCATCAGCGGTATATTGAGCAGGCGGTATGCCATTATCGTCAGCCCAAGTCCAAAGCCTTTGCATCCAATTATCTTCAAAGATGATTTCTATTGGAGATATTTTATAATGTACCCAGTAAAATATCGTTGTTGTAGTGCTTATAAACGAAATTAAAATAAGCAAACAGATAAAAAACTTTTTCATTTAGTATTTACTCCATTTTATAAAATCATCACTCTTATAAAAATAATGTAATTTTAAAATTTTAATTTTACAGTATATTATTTTATAGAAATTGTATTATATTTAAATAAAGTTAAAATATTAACAGATATATATCCAATATCTTCATATTTCCAATTCAGCTCGTTCATCATGATCTTTGCATCTATTCCCCACTATATTCAGCCATCTTTTTGGGACGGTTCTTCTACGTTAATTTATAGGCTTTTAAAATTTTAGCTGTGGTTTTCGTAGTATAACATTATAAATTTTTACAAATCATACAAAAAATGCTTATTAGTGCGTTAAAGAATGAAAACTATTTTAAGATAACTTTCCTATTTTTTCTGCTATTATACTACCAATTTTAAACAAGGATTTACTATGAAAAAACTACTGCTTTTGTGTCTAATAAGCGCTGTTTGCTTCGCGCAATCAACGCTTGATTTTGATAAAAATAAAGAGCTTTGCGACAAAAAAAACGATGCTAAAGCTTGTTCTTTAGTCGGTTCTTTATACGCTTTAAAAGATAAGCCTGACTATGAAAAAGCTATAGAATATACTGTAAAAGGTTGCAACGGTAAAGATGCAAACGGATGCTTGTCGGTAGGCAGTGCATATTTGATGGGTGCGGGTGTAGAAAAAGATGAAACAAAAGCGATGCAATTTTATAAAAAAGGTTGCGATTTAAAAGATGAATTAAGCTGCGAAATGTATAAAAGTAATGGCCAAACATTGAAAGATATATTAAGCGATTTTGAAGATGATGAGTAGGAATATAACTAAAAGGACGAATATGAGAAAATTATTAGTTTTGATTTGTTGTGCCGGTTTTTGTTTTGCGAATGCAGATGTAGACAAATTAGTAAAAAAGTTTCAAGACGGTTGTGATAATAATAAATATGACGATTGTTTGCAACTTGCTATGATGTATGATAACAACCCGTTCGCACCGCAAATGCACGATAAAGACAAAGCTGCGGAATATTACGGCAAAAGTTTACAAATTTTGAAAAAAACTTGTCTAAACGGCGATGCAAGAAATTGTTTAAAGATTGGGAACTTTTATTTTGACGGATCTTTTAATGTTGAAAAAAATGGCGATAAAGCGTATGAATACTTTAAAAAAGGCTGCTTTGATTTAAAAAGCGGAGAAACTTGTTATATGGCGGGAAGTATTTACAAAACAGCTAAAGACGAAATAAAAGCAACCGAATTTATTGAAAAGTCTTGTGAGCTTAAATACCCTATATGTTTATACGAAAAACAAATGGAGTCAAATAAATAAAAGTAACGTTTAAAAACATTCTTTTTGTAAATTCTTACGAATTTGCAAGTATTGTTCCGCTTTTTAGAACGGTTTCCAGTATCATGTTAGCAACTATCGTACCGCCATGACATTGAAATTCAATCATATCTTTTGTCGTATAACTATTGGGAATTATTTTCTTGACCATTTGCCATAGTTATAGTTTCAATCAAATCAAAAATGTAATGTCTTCATAATAACTTATTTGGTGTGTTAAAAAGTGAGAAACTATTTTAAGATAACTTTCCTATTTTTTCTGCTATGACGTTATCAAGATTTACCATGAAAAAACTATTAGTTTTGATTTGTTGTGCTGGTTTTTGTTTTGCAAATGCGGATATAGACAAATTGGCAAAAGATATTCAAGATGGTTGCGATAACGGTAAATATGATGATTGTTTACAACTTGCTATGATGCATGACAACAATCCGTTCGCACCGGAAATGCGCAATAAAAATAAAGCCGCCGAATACTACGACAAAGGTATACAACTTTTGGAAAAAATTTGCTCAAACGGTGATGCAAAAAAGTGTTTAGAGATTGGAAGTTTTTATTTGGATGGAAATAGAGCTTTTGGTATTAAAAAAAATGGCGATAAAGCACATGAATTTTTTAAAAAAGGCTGTTTTGATTTTAAAAATGGAGAAACTTGTTATATGGCGGGAAGTATTTACAAAACAGCTAAAGACGAAATAAAAGCAACCGAATTTATTGAAAAGTCTTGTGAGCTTAAATACCCTGTATTTTTATCAACGCCATCGTTATACGGCTCTGCTTTGAAACCTTCAAACTTCTTTATAAACTCAAATAGACTTGACATAAAAACTCCTTATTAAAAATTGTTATTAAAATTCAATTGGTTCAATTTGCATTTTCGGTTTAAATGAACCATCCTGTAACGACTTTAGTAGTCCACAAGAACTGCCATCCGGAAACCTATTTATAAAATCTTTTTTTGTATTCCAGAAATAGTATTTGCAATTTTTAAAATTTTTAGTTGTTTCGCCGATATCGTCTCTTTTGTTCAAACCTTGAAAGGTATCACTAAATAGTTGTTCTTTATAGATAAAATCATAAAAATATTTATCGGCTACAAAAATTTTAAACTTATCATTTTCAGGCACATTGCGTTCACAAGCAATACTTATATCATTGGGTAAAGAGTCATTCAACAACTCTACGTACTCTTTGCAGACATTCGGAAAGTCGGGGTCTTTTTTTATTGTGTCATAAGTCCACATATTGTGTATTCCAGCAAATTCATCATAGGCTATAAAAAACACGTAATCCCTTTTGATGATACTCTTTTCAAAGTGCGTCAAATCGTCCATTGTAAGATTTTGTTCTTTTGCGACTCTTGCATAATTCGTGTAAGCCTGTTTTGCTTTATAAGGGATATCAAACCGATAACCATAAGCCATAGTATACGCGTCTTTGCTGTATGCCACCACTTTTCCAATATAAGCGGTTTGTTTGAAAAGTTTTTGATATACCTGTCCTAAATAACGAAAAGTATCTGCGTCATTTGGATTTTTAGCCGAAGAGAGTTTTAATGTTTTCTCTGATAGTTTTAGATTAAACTGTTCTTGTTGGTTTTCTGCCGTATTTGCACGATAAAAACCATACTCTTTTAACAGCCTTGCATAAGTTTCGTTATCTATGCCTTTTGGCTGAACAAGCAGTAATGCAACCGCATTAGCTTTATCTAAAAGTTCAATAGATATATAAACGTTTTTTGATTTGTCAAATCTAACTTTTGCTTCGTCAAATGCTTTGTTTATGCCTAAGAGATATTTTTCGATTATCTCATTGAGACTTTTTGCTTGATTTATATAGAGAGTTTTCGTGCAATCTTCATCTTTGCAGTTATCTCTTTCTTTAAGCCATGAGAGTTGATTTTTATAAATTGAAGTTTTTTTGACATTTGGATGAAGTATGATTGTTTTATCTTCCTGAGGTTTATCGTAATCTCTTTTTTGGTTGTACTCTATGCCAATATTCGAAGTTATAATACGAGCCTGTTCGTATAATAGATTCAATTCCTCATCAAGCTGTGAGAGTTCTTCATTGGAACATATCAGTTTTTCAACATCTGTTTTAGCTTTTTTACAATCAAAGCTAGCGGGAAAGAGAAATGTTAATGATATAGTTAAAAGCAGCAGAATTTTTTTCATAGTCACATCTTAAGCTAAATTAAAAATAATTTTATAATGATATCATAAGTTATAAAAATAGTATATTTTTATAATAATATTTTTAATTGTTTGCATAAATATTTCTATTCTTCATTTGCTAATCTGTTGCGTGGATTTGCAAGTGCTATCTGTATTCTAAGATAGTTAATTTATTTCTATGTAAAGAGAACAGGCTTTGTTGATACTATGTCATTCTAATGAAGCTATAATATACTTGATGTATTTTAAATGTTTTTTCACGTTTAATTGATTCTTGTCAGTTACTTAATGAGATTATTTGAAACTGTGTATAATAAAGTGTCTTGTTTAAAATAGAAAAATCACAATAGATTATACGAAGATTTTTATCCAACTGAGCGGACGAAGCTCTTTATAGAGACTTCGCCCATAAAATCGTATAATGTTTAGTGTTTTGCAGTCTGGAAATCCCCTCACTTCACCACAATAGACACTCCAACTCCTTTTGGTACAACAAACCACTCGCTATATGTATTGGTTGTGGGTTTTCTCAAAAACGGAAAATGAGCGTTTGGAGCTAATGTCGCGGGTGACGATACAGGCAGTTTACGATATTGTCTGTACGTATTTCCATCAAATGCTTCTAAACTAAAACCGTTATCATTACTTCTGGCAGGATATCCAAATCCTTTGGGAGCAGTTGAAAACATAGCTATGCTGGCTCCCCAATTACGCAAGGCTTTAACTAAACCTCCGTCGTCATATACTTTGATAGCTTTATCCAAAGCATCAGTAGATGAACCGCTTGTTCTAAGCAGCGTCTTATAAAAATCTATACCGTATTGACGCATTAAGAATGACCCGAAGCTGCCTCCCATGTCATAGACACTACATTCTTCCGAGCCAAAACTACAATGATAAAGCGGTGTACTAAGCCAATTTCCGTATCTATTTTTGACTGCATTATATGATATATTGCTGCTTATCACATCTTCCATCATTACAGCCGTCATCTCTTCCAAAAAGGATTTATACTTATTGTCGCTGCCACTGCCCATCAGAACATAACGTTGATAGAAGTTTATGGCATGAGTCAGTTCATGGGCTATTGTGGCAAGTGTATATCCGTTATCCATACGCGTATGGATAAATATAACCAATGCTTCATTGGATTTGGATACATAATTATTAGCACTGGTAAAATACCCTCCTACACTACCGCCGGTATTATAAAATACTATATCCAAAGGTTGGTTGCTCGATATTAGAGTTAAGTATTTGTGCGCTCCCCAAGGTTCTCCTGCCACACTGACTACATTAGTGTATATATCATTAATATAAGACGCTATATAATTGATCCTGGCTGTATCCATTCCTCCATTTGCATACTCACTATCCTCAACCCATAGATTGATAGTGCGTCCGTTAACCGTTAACTGTTTTCTAAGAGTTGACGTGCGAGTTCCACCACCGCAACAACTATGAATGCGCCAATTATATTTATTCCCTTCATTCCATACTTTATACGAAGGGGCTTGATTTAGTTTTAAGTCATCACTTTGTTCTATCAATTCGTCAGGCTCAAAGTCTATTACTGCATCGGGAAGATAGTTGAATATACCTTCATATGGATATATCTCATTTTTAAAAGTCTTATCGATATAAATAGAAGGCATAGTAACATAACCGCTTCCTTCGTTTGTATAGACAATAGTTATCTCTTTATCTGCTATATTAGCCATAGAGACAGTTAGATTGACATTGCTGTTTCCGCTGTTTTTATAACTCCAGACATCATTACCTGTACCGGTATATGAATTCAGACTGTTGCCGCAAGAATCTCCGTTACATTGAATTACTGCTTTTACTTCACATTTACCGATAGTCACATTGCCGTATTCGTCAACACAGCAACCCGCCAGAAATAGAGCAGGCAGTAAAATCAAAATCGCTTTAATCTTTCTCATTTTCAATTCCTTTTATATAACCCCTTTGCAAAATATCGCTCCTGATGAACTCATACCACATAGTATGGAAATGCTTAAAATATATTTATAAATACTACCAGTGTTTATAAATTGAGGTGATTATATGTCGTTGTTAATAGTTTTTCAACTCTTTATTTGAAGTTGTAGGGGAGAATTTTTTAAATTTTTTTCTGCTTCCATTGTCAAGCTTAATGGAGATTGCCCGCTGCAGATATTATATGCAGCGGGTTTATAGATCAATCAGTTAAGTCCTCAAACTTATACTCTTTAATCAAATCGCCGTTCAAATAAACAGTCTCAAGAGCATTTACAAAAGTATCCTTATCAAGATCCCGCACTATATATTTTCCATTTACAAACTCCGCACCGATTCTGCCGCTTTTACTCTTTTTAGAAGGATCGGTAACAGGGCTTTTGCAAATTCCGCGCCACTCCTTGTCAATCTTTATAGCGCTTGCTTTATACGCGAAACTATACATGTCTCTATTGACCTTTTGAAGCAATGCCGCTCCCATGCCAAAATTTACATTATCCGCGCTCCAGCCGCTCTTTGTTATAAGCGACAATATCTTATCTATCATATCTATATTTATACCATCACCCCAAATAATTCTTACATTATTTAAAAGCTTCCCGTCCTCAGCGTTCGTGAAGCCAAAATTACTTGCCAAGCTATCCAAAGTGTACGGAATAAGTTCAAGCGGATTTCCGCTATCCGGTCTTATAACTACAGTCGCTCCGCTTTTTTGTACCTGCTCTTTAAGCTCTTTGCCCCAAATCTCGTCAACAGCTTTTTTATAGTCGTAACTATCGCTCACTAACGCTAAAACAGCGCCATCTTTCGCGTAGACATTTAACGTATTGGAGTACGCGTCTTTTTCATTTTCCCAAGATGTAATAGTGCTGTGCTCCGTAGCGGGAATTGAAAAACCGGCGATATTAGCGTTATAATATTTTCTAGCGCCCAAAAGCGATATAGCAGTATCCGTACCTCTAAAATTCAAAAGATGAGCCATTCCGCCGATTAACGCGTTTTCTTGACACGAAACTCCGCGCGAGCCAAAATCGTGAACTTTAAAATCACTGTTTTGCGTATATTTTCGCACGACTTTTTTAATATTATAAGAGTTTGTAGCAACCGTTGTAGGATACCACAAACGCAACAAAAATGTCTCTATAAAACTCACAAGCCAACCAAATCTGGCGTCCGTGCTTTGAATGCTCACGAGAGGGATTTGCGTAGGATAAACCCCGCCCTCTTTTAACGCTTTGATTTTTAGTGGAAAATACCCGAGCTCTCGCAACTCCTCAAATCCACTTTCGTTAAACGGAAGTCCATGCGAAGTTATAATCTCTTTCGCTTCTTTTATATCATCTTGCGTGTACATTTTCATGAGCATTTTTTTGATGATATACTGCAATCCGAAAAACTTCACCTCATCCCCGTCTCTTGCCTCAATATAAGAAAAAAGCCCCTCGTTTTTGGGGTATTGAGCAAAATGACTGTATTTATAGCTGTCGCTATCAAGTAAAAAATTCATTTTAAACCTCTTTGGTTTAGTCAAAACTCAAGCTCTCCGCTTTGAGCGCCGATTTTTACTCTAAAAGCGCTACCTTTTAAAAACCACAAAAGCTTAGATATTCGTCAGCTTTCTTATTATGTGGAAATGATCTTCAAACATCATGGAGCGATTTTCTTTCACCTTTGAAAGCGGTATCCAAAAAGCTTTTTTAGCGTCGTCTCCGCCTTTAACCGCCGGCAATTCCGCTCCTCCAAGCTGCAATAAAAACGCGTGCGTTATTGTGCGCCCCCTTGTGCTTCTATCAGGCTTATCAAACACTTCGGACTTTTTTATGCTGCCAATTAGCGCGGCTTTTGAAAGCTTGATACGCGTCTCCTCTCTAAGCTCTTTTATCGCGCTTTCTTGAATGGTGAGTTTACTCTCCAAAAATCCGCCCGGAAGCGCGTACAATCCTTTACCGGGATTACCGCCTCGCACCACAAGCAACACATGTCCATTACAAATCGTAACGCAATCTGTGGTAACAAATATCGGCTCATACGGCGCTTTGCTCCACGCTTCTTTCATTTTAAGATGGTCTTGATACTCCTCTATCCTGCTTTGCCACTCTTTTGTTTGCATAAAATCTTTTACGATTTTCTCTACATGTAAAGGCAGCGTATTTTTTGGGATATTCCCTTTATATAGCTCTTCTCTAATGGTTGTGGCGTTTATTTTTTTGTAATTGTCTATATTTTTTAACGTCCATTGCGGAAAACTTTTAAGATAGTAACTGCTCTCGTCTTTATCGTGTCCTATGATATAGACTTTATCGTATTTATAATCATATTTTGAGACTTTTTCTTGTATCTCGGCAAGCCACGGCGAATCGTCAAACGGATAGTCGGATATCTCTTCTGTAAAAGTAGCGTACGGCTTTAACATTTCGCGTACAAGAGCGGTCGGAAAAGGGTTTTTGATATTTCTAGCTTCCGTAGCCGAACCTATAAGTGTCAATACATCGCCAATCTTTCGTGCATAATTCAAAACATACAAATGTCCGTTATGCAAAGGCTGAAAACGCCCGATGTAGATAGAAAGAGTAGCGTTCATATATAACCTTATAAATTTAAAATTGGAAATTATATCATATTAGTATACGAAATGAATACTTTAATGATTTTGAGCTTAATAAAGACTTATAGAGTCAAAGCAATATATTTTTATAATTTGTTTTTTTAATATTAGGAGTTATTTTATGAATCGCACTCTTATCCCGTTAAATAAAAAGCTTTACATTTTATATTTTTTCCATAAAACTTTCGACAGAGTGCAGCTAAGGTATAAATATTTTTTGCGACGAAACCGTTAATGCCGATGTTTATCATAACGCTACTCTTAATATACCAAACGCGAACTATTATAGGCAGAGTGAGTGCTCTTGTTGGATATAAGATTTATAGCAACTTAATTCCTGCTTCCAAATAATTTTGCTATCCTCTTAATTATTCCTGCTTTTTAAACCTCTTTTTCCTCATGCTCATCGCACCAAGCCTCCTCTTTATACATAAAATATTTATTTAGAACTTGCCAATGATACAAAAATGCTGTTTTATTTTGAATGGATATATTTTTGCTTTTAAAATAAATCATCAATTCGTCAAACTCTTTTTGGGAGTAAATATTGACGAGAAAATAGTTTCTGTTTGTAAATTCTATAACGATATTTTTCTTGAGCAAAGACAACGGTTCTTTAGCTTTTGTTAATTTATATATTTTAATAGGCAAAACTGGTAAATATCCAAGCAAATAACTTGCAAATTCTAATAATTTTGTTAATGGTATTGCTATGGGAGACTTCTTAAATAATCCCCATGATGATAAATAATGCTTCCTGCCATATCTTTGCCAAACTTCTGCTACTATACAAAAACTGACCTGTTTAATATATTTATTATAGATCAAACGTTCATCAAAAATTTCTGTATAATTTTGATTTTTGTTATACTTAAACTCTTTATAGCAAATTCTATCATTTGTGAATTTAAAGATACTAAGTCTTTGAGCGGCTTCTTTTGGAAATATTACAACTAATGTAAACAAGAAAAAAAGAACAATGGCTATTTCAAAGCAAATTTTAATATAATTAAAATTTTTATCTAAAAAAACAATGGAGAATATGTTGTATAAAATAAATATCATTAGAAAAAATATTATAATACCAGCTCTAATAACTCCAAAAAATACTCCATAATCCTTCACGACTATCGGTTCTTTATCATAATCTCTCATTATCTATATTTCCTTGCTAAAAGCTTACATGTAAGATAAAACGGCAGATAGATAGCTAAAATATATTTGATAAGAGTAGTTACAAAGTAAGCTATATTTGTATTTATAAACTCTTTTGTCAGTACAAGTTCGCCACTATCAATAAACGGCTTAAGTCTATATACTGTAAAAGCTATCGATGCGATTATAAGTATAATTATTATGAAGACAAGATAAACTATGCTTTCATTTTGCGCTGGAGCTCTTTTTTTATCTTTTACAAAAAAGAGAGCTGTGATAATGCTTGCCATAGCTACAATAACCAAATCAATACCATATTCTGAAGCTCTTTTGTCAAACTCAATGATTAAAAGTAAAGTTGCTGTAACAATGATAGCTAAAATCGTAAAAACGAGAAAGAGAAGGATATATTTTTTCATAAATTTATCCTTTTGATAAATTAAAAAGCTAAATTTTTAAATTATTTTTTCATAATAAAACTTATGTATTAATTAAAAAGTGCTCTTTTAAATTAAAGACATAAGTACTTATAGCATTTTGCGCTCTATTCAAATCTTCGTTCGTTATCGTTATATGCTCCTTTTATCAATAATTTTTTCGTCTTTATGCCCTATTATGTTCCAAAATATTTTTGCATTTTCCACATCAAAAGCAGGTTTTTTAGTTCTAAAATATACTATGATATCTTTATACTCTTTTTCAGTAGTAGGAAATATGTTGATAAATTTATTATTGCTAAAAACAATAAATGAGGATAAAAATCTGTAGCCTATATCCCCTCTTAGTAGAAGAAATATAAATTTCATCATGATGAGAGGCAAATGCCATAGCGTTAAAATAAGCGGAAAAGTTATGGGTAAAAATATTCTACTTATAAATGGTGGCTCTTGTGATTTGTGATATATATCGCTATGTGTTCTTCTTATATCAGTTATCCTTACTAAATGTATCTCTTCTGCCACTTTATCTTCATGCATAAATTTTATCGTTTTGTTTGATAAAATAATTTTTCTTTTATTTTTAAGAGCAAAAAGCATATTTGCTTTATCAATGGCGGGAATAAAGCAGAAACAGAAACATATAGCTAAAGTAGCATGGTTTACATTACCTGGATTTACAATAATAACAAAAATACACAATGGTATTATGAATATAGAATATAATGGCATAAATATATAATTGTAGTCTTTTATTATTATAGGATTTTTGTCGTAATCTCTCAACTTAACCTCTTAAATTAGAAAAATCTCATAATGATATCATAAAATTAGCAATTTTTAGTGTTTTTATCAAGGTGGATAAAGTGATTTTTAAATGATAATTTGCGAGAGTATTTTTTCGAGCTTTGTAAATTTTTTATAGCAATATGAATTAGCATAAAAATTTCAACAATTTCAACTGAATATCATTGGTAAATTTTGTAATTTTAATTCAAAAGACCATTTAGGATATACTGCTCCCAATCTTTTCTCGGAAGCTCTTTTTTTCTGATTTCGTGGTATAGCTCTTCTATCTTTTTATTATATTTATCATATGGAAAATATGGAAAATGAACAAGCCAAGCCTCTTTTATAAGTCTTAGAGTTATGTTATCCCTAAGCCACACCGTAAAATAGTTAAAGCTGATAAAAACGCACGATGTGGCAAATATCACTCCTAAAATCGGAATATGATTATTAACGCTTGGCATAAGATGAATAAGCGCGATAAACGGCAGCAATATGCAAGCGCATATTAGGGCATATATAAAATACGCTTTTGTTATATTCATTCTAAAATTAAGTTTTGCCGGATCAACATACATTCCCTCGTTATAAAACGCGTTAGCGGCGAGCAAATCTTTATAGCGCACAGGTTGCTTTGAAACGGTAAAAATGTAATCAATCATTTTGTTTTTTAAAGACTTTTTGCTCATTGAAAACTCCTTTTTTAAATGTATAGCTATCTTAAAGTCTACATGCAGACTTTATTTAAATCATATACAAATACTTTTATTCCAACACTTACAAGAGTTTGCTTTATAATAAACTCTACCCTTTCCCACTCTCCGCCCGCAAGTCCGCAGCCAATTCGAGGCATATGCACGCTTGAACTGTTTTGAAGCGCGAAATCAGCCGTTTTTTCAAGACATTCTTTCAACGCGTCGTATCGTATCGGAGGCACACCGTTTAAATGTTTGATATCTCTTTGGGCTATCATATTCGCGACTACTATATCTTTTGTCACATGTACAAATTGAACCTCACCTAAAGTAAAATTCTCTTTTGAGCTAAACCACTCAAAATAAGCCTCTTGCGGTTTTATCCATCTTTTTGATATGGATAGCACAAACCCTTCGCCCCACCCGCCTGTATCGTTGCAAATGTGAGCTATTATTTTATTTCCGTCTCCTATTGGATTTGTCGCGTCTCCCGTTACTATTCTCATATCTAAAGTCTGGAAACTCTATCGGCGATGATAGAACCTATCTCGCTTGTGGTGCAAATCTCTTTAGCGTCAAACTGCGAAATATCTTTTGTTCTGTAACCCTCTTTTAAAACCTCTTTTACAGCCGCTTCTATTCTATCGGCGGCATTCGCTTCATTTAAAGAAAATCTAAGCATCATAGCCGCGCTTAAAATTGTGGCTATCGGATTTGCTATGCCTTGTTTCGCGATATCGGGAGCGGAACCGTGAATAGGTTCAAAAAGCCCTACTTTGCCGCCTATGGAAGCGGAAGGCAAAAGTCCAATAGAGCCGCTTATCATACTGGCTTCATCGCTCAATATATCGCCGAAAAGATTGCTTGTCAATATAACGTCAAATTGTCTTGGATTTCTTATAAGCTGCATGGCGGCATTATCTATATACATGTGAGATAAAGAGACGTCTTTATACTCTTGCGCGACTTCTTCTACGGTATCGCGCCAGAGCTGACTTACTTCAAGAACGTTTGATTTATCCACAGAGCAAACTTTTTTATCTCTTTTTTGCGCCGCTTGAAACGCTACGCGCGCTATTCTTACTATCTCGTCTTTTTCATAAACCATAGTATTATACGCTCTGTTTCCATCGTTTGCTCTTGGCTGTCCGAAATATATACCGCCGATAAGCTCTCTTACGACAAGTAAATCCACTCCCTTTACAACTTCGTGTTTTAACGTGCTCGCGTTAATGAGTTCGTCAAATACAGTTGTAGGACGGAGATTTGCGAATACCCCAAGACTTTTGCGAAGTTTTAAAAGACCGCTTTCAGGTCTTTTTTCTCTTGGCAGCTTATCCCATTTCTCGCCGCCTATAGCACCAAAAAGCACGGCGTCTGAAGCTAAACATCCGTCAATAGTATGTTGCGGAAGCGGTTCGTCTTTCAAATCTATCGCTATACCGCCCATCAAAAAATCATTGTAGGTTATCGTAAAATTCTCTTTTGAACTCGCCGCGTCCAACACTTTTACCGCTTCGTCAATTATTTCAGGACCTATGCCATCGCCTCTTATTAAAGCTATTTTGTAATGTTTCATATTTTTCCTTTATTGTTTTTGTATATGCGAATAAATCCGCTGCCGCGCCAAAACGCACTCAATCAACTCAAAATAAGAGAATTTACCGTTTTGAATTTTATCGAATAAAACCCGTTTACTAAAAAACATCTCTAAAATTCGCCATTTACGCTTTCATCTTTTTTTGTGCGTACTTGATAAGTCCGCCCGCGTTTATAAGTTCTTGCATAAAAGGAGGAATGGCGGTAAATTTATAAACTTTACCGTTAGTTATATTTCTGATAGTCCCCTCTTCCAAATCAATCTCAATTTGCTCGCCCTCTTTTATCTCGTCTGTGTCGGAAAGTTCAAATATCGGAAGTCCCATATTAAAAGAGTTTCTATAAAATATTCTGGCAAAACTTTTAGCCACAACGGCGCTTACTCCGGCGGCTTTAAGAGCTATGGGGGCATGTTCGCGGCTACTGCCGCAACCAAAATTTTCTCCCGCCACTATCACGTCGCCTTTATTTAACTTTTTGACAAAATCCGGATCAGCATCTTCCATAACGTGTTTTGCCAATTCGCTTGGTTCAGATGTGTTCAGATAACGCGCCGCGATAATAAGGTCTGTATCCACATTGTCGCCAAAACGCCACACATGTGCTTTTATCTTACTCATAAATATCCTTAAAAAAGATACAAATTAAAATTATTATTTTAGCGAAATCTATTTATGAAAGAGATTAAATATCAATTTTTAGAGCAGTCACACTACATGTAAAAAGCAAAATACCGCGTTAGTTAAAACTTGAACCATACATGTAACTTACAAAAAAAGCTTCCACGCTAAAGAGACAAACAACAAACTAAGTGAAAACAGCAATACCTTTTTGATAAAATTTGAACCTATTTTGATAGCTAAAGAGCTTCCGACCACATTGCCGATAATACTAAAAAAGATAAGCAAAATACCGACGACAAAAAAGATTTTACCCTCTATGGCAAAAACCGCGAAACTGCTAAAAGCGGTCGCCAGATTAAATACTTTTGTCATAGCGGCGGCTTGCACGAGCGATAACCCGATAAAAAAGTTTAAAGCTATGATGAAAAAACTACCCACACCGGGACCGAAAAATCCATCGTAAAATCCTAAAAGCAGACAAATTATCGGCGTAATCAGATAGAGTTTTATTTTTGTAATCTTTTTCGCGGCATCAAAACTTTTTCTTGGCAAAAGTACGGCTATAATGCCGATGGGGAGCAAAAAAAGTATTATTTTACCTATATTCGCGCTATTAAAATAGAGTATCGCTTTTGTTCCCAAAATTCCGCCGATTATCGCCGTAGGCAACCCAAAAAAAGCCAAACGCCAATTTATAAAACCGTTTTTCGCGTAATTTACAAGAGCGGCGATTTTACCTATGGTCGCCGACATTTTGGTAGTGCCAAGAGCAAACTCAGGCGGCGCGCCCACAAGTAAAAATATCGGAATATTTATAAGTCCGCCTCCTCCTGCTATACTATCCACAAATCCCGACACAAAAAACGTAAAACACAAAATAATTACTATCCAAAATTCAAACTCTAATTCCATCTACGCTTCTCATTTTGCAAAAAAATCCACTCCTCATGTGCAGGCGTATTGTATCTAAATTGCACTTTGTCTTCCGTCGGAGCAAAACGATGAGACAATTCCTCCTTTTCCGTCATTGCGAGCCGCTTGCGGCGTGGCAATCCATCTTTTCATTCCTTTTGTTTCGTAAAGTCTAAAGACTTACAACCGTCTTCCTTGACCAAGCAAGAAAGAGGCAAAGAACTTGCCACGCTGATTGTGTCGTCCAAATAAATAGGATACCCTCGTATTGTTGTTTTATTTTGGACGCATTGTGGGACTCGTTGTTGTAAACAACAACTTCAAACACTCCTCACGCTTTATCCTCGCAAAATCAAAAATACATCGGCGACACAAATGCGTGGGTTTAAAGATTGATTATTTTATTACATTGCTTCGTCGTAAACTCCTCGCAATGACGGAGGCGGTTGTCATTGCGAGCGCAAGCGCGGCAATCCATCTTTTTGCGTTATTACCGCAATCAATCCTGAAAATAAAGATAAGGATAGCCGCTGTTTTTACCTCCGCCTATCTGCCAAGGACTAAGATCGTCGTTTCCAAACTTCCAGCCTAAACCGCCGTTACTTGTAGCGTTTGAGTAGGTGTCTTGCTCTTTAAGCGTATCGCTGTCTTTATCCGTTCCGTCTTTGCCGAAAACCGTATCACCGCTTAGTGTCATTAATTTATACGCGAAATTATTTGAAACGGTTCCACCACCTTTATTGCCAACTATACGATTTACAAGATAGTCTCCGGTAACTGACGGATTGATAGCGGCGTTGTTTTGGATCGTACCGCCAATTATTGCGCCCGCGATACCGCCGACAAAGTCATGTCCGCTTACATTGCCTTTCGAATAGCTGTTTGTGATAGAGCAGTTTTGAACATATCCGGCGATACCGCCAACATAGTCGGCTATTCCGATTACATCACCGTTCGCGTAACTGTTTGTAATAAAGCTTGTTCCCCTAGTATCTCCGATAATACCGCCAACAAAGTCTGCTCCGCTAATATCGCCCGTTGTATAGCTGTTTGTGATAGATGCGCCATTGCCTTGAAGTCGCCCCACGATACCGCCGACAAAGTTTTCTCCGACAATAGCGCCGGTAGAATAACTATTTGTGATAGAGCCGCTTTCGACAAGTCCGGCGATACCGCCGACATATTCATATCCGCTTACATTGCCTTTTGAATAACTGTTTGTGATAGAACCGCTTTCTACATATCCCGCAATAGCACCGACATAATATAATCCGACAATGTTGTAACTCCCTATTTCAACGCCTATATTTTTGATAGCTGCGTTGTTGTCGATATAACCAAACAGACCGACATTGCCACCTGCTCTAAGTGACCATAGATTTGTTATCTTATGACTGCCTCCACTAAAAATACCCTCAAATCGGTCTGTAGGATCGCCAATCGGTAGCCAGCCGTTTCCATCTTCAAATCCAGCTTCTCTTGTTCCGTCTGCGCTTTTTGCTTTAAGTTCAATATCGTTTAGCAAAATGTATGTGCCTGATAGATTTATTCTGGTATTATTCAACTCTTCCTGCGTTCTTATCTCTGTAACATCAAAGTTTGAAGTATTGTAAAAGTTGATATTTTCAGTTAGATTATAATCCTCATAAGTAGCATCACCTGCAATATTTGTAATGTCATTTGCCCTATATGCAGAGGTGATACCAAACTCGTCAGCGATAGCTGTGATATTTACATTGCCGCTTGGTTTTATTGTGGAGTTGATAATATCGAGATTAGTATTTAAAAAGGTGATGATGTATTTGGGAGTATTCCCGCCGCTATCCGATGAACTGCCACTGCTTCCGCATCCTGCCAAAACTAATGCCAAAAGAGCCGTTAAGCCCAACTTTAGTAAATCCTTCATGTTAATACTCCTTGTAGGAAAATTTGTGATTATTTTTGTGATTGTTGATGTTAGATGGTGAAAAATAGATAATTTATCGAAAATCGGAAAATCTGTATGTTTTAAATATGATTTTACATGGGATTTTGGGTAAATATTTGTGATTATTGATATTAGATATTGAAAGGCAGATAGTTGATTGGCAATCGGAAAAACGACACGATTTGAATGTGGATTTATATAATTAATGGCGAATTTTGTAAATTTTTGAGATGAACAGTTTAAGCTTATATTAAGGTTGTCTCTCTCTCTCTGCAAAGATTCTTACATAAATCTTAATCATTTTATCTCTTTGGTAAAGTTTACTTGTATTTTACAAAAGTTTTTATTAAATAAGACTTTTATCAAGGTGTAACTGTTTCTTAAGTTTATGGCTTTGTGGATTGCTTCGTCGTAAACTCCTTGCAATGACAGAACAGAGGTATTCATGCAACTTTTCTCCGTCATTGCGAGACGCGAAGTGTCATGGCAATCTAAAGGAATTACAAAAATGGTTAGTTATTTTACTTTTTAAAATAAAAACTCGTGATTTTGAATTTTAAATATTAAACACTTCGTGTTTCTGGATTGCCACGCCGATTTCATCGACTCGCAATGACAGAATGAAACAATGCGATATTTTATCGCCGCATTTATTATAATATTTTATTTTATTTTCATATGTAAAAGCGGGAACGCTCGCCCTTGTGCATCTTTATCCGAACGAGACACAACCTTAAATCCTTTGTGTTCATAAAATCTTCTCGCTTTATCGTTTTGCTCATTAACATCAACTTCGTTAGTGCCTATACTGTTTATGGCAAAATCCGCTAAAGCGCCGCCTACGCCTTTTCCAAAGTATTTGGGAGAGACGAACAACATCTCTATTTTATTTTCAAAAATACCGATAAAGCCTAATATTTCGCCTTTTTCGTCTTTATACGCGTAAACTTTTAAGCTTGGCAAATATCCAACCACGCACGATTTAATCTCCGCGATATCATTATCGGTTAAAAAACGATGGGTCGCTTTCACGGATTCTTCCCAAATCAAGACTATTTTTTCATATTCTTTTTTATCTATCAGGGTTATATTTTTCATCTTAGAAAACAACTTGTACCAAAAACATATAAAAAAACGTAGCGTCTATAATACTTAAAAGCGCATTTTTAAACTTCACATGCAGTAAAAGCGCGCTCAAGATACCAATAATTTCACTCATTCCATAAGGATATTCATTAAAATTCGTATTTCTAATCGCATAAAAAACCAAAATAACCATTATCATTAAAGGCATATTTTTCTCAAAAAGTTCTAAAAGTTTACTCGGTTTTCGTTTTTTGTCAAAAAGCAAAAACGGCAAAACTCTGGTGGCAAAAGTCGCTAAAGTCGCCGTTAAAATCGCCAATAACAGATAACTTGGCTGCATTTATATACGTCCTTTAAAAGTTATTAAGCAAAAAGAGCATATCAGCAAAGATAAAATTAACATATCCGACGCTGGAAAACACAACATCCCCAAAGCCCCGATTATTAAAGATAAAAACAGCGTTTTTTTAGCCCTGTTTTTTTGATAAATCTCCACGCTTAAAACCACAAAAAGAGCGGTTAGGGCAAACTCTATACCTTTAAAATCAAAAGACGATAAACGTCCGCCAAGAGAGCCTATAAGAGTCCCCGCGACCCAATACGTTTGATTTAGAAGCGTTATGGTAACGACCGTTTTTTCTTTATCCTCTTTGGACAGTTCAAAAGTTCGTAAAAGTGCGAAAGTCTCGTCGGTAAGTCCGAAAATAGCGTATTTTTTCGCGAATCCTTTTAACGCTTTAAATTCGCTTATCATAGAAAGTCCGTAAAAAAAGTGACGAAGATTTAGTAAAAATATAGCTATAAATATCTCAACCAAAGAGGCGATTTCGCTAAAAAGTAAAACGCATAAAAATTGCGCCGAACCGGCATAAATAAAAATACTCATCAAAAGAGCGTAATACCAAGCTATTCCAAATTTAACGGCCAAAAGTCCAAAAGCTATGCCTAAAGGAATATAGCCCATAAATACCGGAATACTCAAGCGAAAAATTTTAAGAAAGCTCAAAAAACGACACCTTAGCAATTAAAAATTAATAATCATACCAATAAAATCGTAAATTATCTCTTTATTTTTTCGCAGTAATCTATTTCACTCTTTACATGTAACGGAAATTTAAATTAGTGTTTCGCGAAATTGCTGATTTTATACCTATAAACATATTTAAACCCACACATGTAACAAAAAACTTTTAGCAACTATTGATTGTTCTTACATGTAGTGGAAAATTTAACGTTTGGTTTTTACCATAAAAACGGTTAATTTTGTTTTTATTTTCTTTACATGTATCACTCAAAACAAACCCGCTTGAATTCGTTTCGAGTGATTGAAGTAATTAAAAAGCTAGAAACTGTATTTGTATCCGAGATTTGCTTTTTTGTTATTAAAACTATCTCCGATTTGATAAGTTCCTTCAAAATATATATGATGATCGTCGCCTATAGTTGATGTGATACCTATAGCGTTATCAAACATATCTCCGTCTAATTTGTAAGTTTGCTTATCGCCGCTATCGTTAAAACTATACGATATATCGCCGTCAAACTCTTTTATATACCCTATCTTGTAGTATACGTTTGTTTTATCTTTGAGGCTTAGCCCAAGAACAGTTCCCACTCTTCCCAAGATTGAGTTATAAGCGTCGAATTTTGTCTTTAAACCCGACGACGCGACGCTTGTTCCTGACGATTGTTTGCTGAAAGTAAATTCGGCTTGGGGCTCTACATAAAAACCGCTGCCAACGTCAAACCTTTTCCCGCTCTCAATAGATAAAGAGTACGAATTAGCGTCCGCGTCTCCTTTTATATACGCTCCGTTTGAGGTTGTCATGTCAAACTCATTGTCGTTTTTTGTGTATTTCAAAAGAGTGTCGATATAAAATTTATTCTCATTTTTATATGAAGCGTATAAACCAAGATCATAAGAGTTAACCTCTCCATTTCCTTGTCTGTAATCAATATCCGTTTTTGAGACGCCAAACGTAAGACCTATAAAGCCTTTAGCGTTTCCTATGCTGTATATTCTGTCAAATCCCGCTTGCAAACCGTAGTAAGAGGTATCTTGTATGTTAAATTTTTCATCAAACGAGTTTAGTTCCCCAGCGTAAGTTCTAACCCAAACGTCATCAAGCGTGTCTCTGTCGATGTCAAGCTCTCCCATTCTTTGAAGCAGCGTTTGGGTATTGGCGTAGTTGGAGACATAGTTTATATTGGAAAAACTTATTGACGACGCGGCTATAGGGTTTATGGATGGACCGCCGGACGAACCGCCGCCGCCGGAATTATTGGAAGTTCCCGTAGTTAAGTACTGGGTATTGTTTATATCGTTTATGCGATAAGTGTACGCTCCTATATAAACTTCGCCTGTAAATACGGCGTTATACGCGCCACTTTGATTTTGCTCCACAACCAAAAATGCTTCGCTTCCATCGACCGTATAACCTCCTAAGGCACTATCGTCAAATATTAATTTGTGATTTCCCGAAGAGCTATTGTTTATCGTTATCAAATCCCCATTTCCGCCTAAATTTATTCTTTGATAAAACACTCCATTGCCTGAAAGATTGTCAATGATTAGATTTACATAAGAGGAACTTTTAGTTAAATCGACCTTAGCTTCGTTTGTCAAGAAGAGATTTGTCAAAGACGAGTCACCTTTTAATCTCCATAACGAGCCGCTTCCGTCAAACGCTAAATTGATATGTCCGCCGTTAAGTGCCGTATTTCCCATTAATCTAGAGCCGTCTTTCAAATCCAAATCAACAATGCCGTTATTTACAGCCGTTATATCCCCAAAAATATTTAATTTTGACGAACCGTTTGTTTGGATTATACCGTTTGCGGTAGAATACAAAGCATAAGAGTTGTCGCCAAGAGCCGATATATTTGTATCGGTATTTAAAATAATCCCTACAACTGAATCATTATTACTTCTGCCTTCAACAAACAAAGCGTGAGAACCCTCACCCTCAGTAGAGATAACGGAATTTTTGCCAATGACGGTAGTCGCACTGCCCGCATACGAGGCGGTCGTCGTAGCGAACGCCAAAGTATGAACGGCGTGAGAAGCGTCTCCTCTGGTAGCTATAAAAGCGTTATCGCCGATAGTGGCATTGCTTCTATCATAAGTTTCAAGAGCGGTAGCGCTATTTCCATATGTAAGGATAGTCAAGTTATCGCCAAATGTTCCTACGCTTCTTTCTCTGATTTGCACGCCTACGGCTTGATTTCCGTATGTGGTTATCACGGCATTGTCGCCCACAAGTAGATTAGATAAGCTGCCTCTGATTTTTATGCCAAAACCTCCCTCGTTACTGCTTGAAGCGCCCGTATATCTTCCTTCCCCGTATGTAGTGATGCGAGCGTTATCGCCCAATATAACGTTTGCGTAACTGCTGGCACTTATTGCGCTGGCGTCATATCCGTATGTAGTTATATTTACATTGTCGCCGGCAATAAAAGTACTGTTGGTCGCCAACCCTGACGAACCTGCAACCCATACCGCATGCGATGGATTGAGCCCTGTACCGGAAACTGCATTGCCTGTGGTAGTTATAACGGCGCTGTCGCCTACTTCAACTTTTCCTCCGTTATATGCATACACTGCCACCGAACCGTTGTTTCCGTATGTGGCGATAGTCGCATTGTCGCCGAAATAAACAGCCGTATTGGTATTGCCAGAAGCAACTCCATAAGCTCTTGCTCCCTGTGTGCTTATAAATGCATTGTCTCCAAAAGTAACGTCTGAATTTTTAGTAGTCAAATAAACGCCGTAAGACCACCAGCCTGTAGTTGGACTTAGTCCGCACTGTCCGCAGTTGGTATCTCCGCCTGTCGTAATTATACGCGTATCATCTCCGATAACTATATGGATATTCTCATTGCCCGTAGCGCCGTAAGTATATATGCCGCTGCTGCCGACTCCTGTCGTAAAAATAGTTGTGTTATCACCGATAGTGATATTTGAGTTACTAGCCGCGTATACTCCATGACTTCTGGTTTGAGATGGAAAATCCGAACCGTACGTAATTATGTTGGCGTTATCTCCTATATTTATATTGGAATTGGTTGTCGCGTAAACAGCGTGCGCGTCGGTATTGTTTGTTATCATATTCGCGTTGTCGCCTATATTGACAATCCCGCCGTTTTGCGCGTAAACGGCATACGAACCCACACCGCTTGTACTTATATAAGCGCCCTCTCCCACATCTATATTCGCGCCGTTTTGCACTAAAAGAGCGTGAGCGTTGTCGCCTTTCGTAGAAACGTTCAATCCATTGAAACTCCAGCTTCCGTTATTGTTATTATGCACTCCATAAGAATTACTGCCTATTACATTCACATCTAACGACGACGAACCCGAAACTCCGTTTGACGCGTTCGCGTAAACAACGGAATTAACCGTCTCATCGCAGCTTACATGTCCTCCTCCCAAATTAACGCAATCAGCGTTAAGATTTGAAACCAAAAACAAACCGACAAAAACAAAAATATAAGAAAAGCTTCTTACGCTTATCTTTCTGCCGCAACTATTTGAGTATATTTTATACATATTAACCCCTCTTAATTAATAGATTACGAATTATATATCTTGAAATATTAAAATGATATTAATAACGATATCTATTATCAATTTATTTTTTCACCAGTTTCAAGTATTTTGTATTTAAACTTTTAAAATTAAAACCAATATATCAGATAGCAAAACTTGAAGAGTTTGGAATTATGGAAGTTACGGATATATCGTCATTTGGCGCGTTTGTTGATTGGGGTTTGAGAGCTTTTTGTGCCGATAAAATATCAAAAAACTCCGTTTAAAATTGGCGAGAAAAGAGTAATTTTAGTAGCGCTTGACTATTTATCGAGGCGGTCATGTAAAATTCATGTTATTTCATTTCAACACCATTATCGGTTATACGTATTAGCCCTTCTTTTTGCAGATTATTTATGACTTGTTTGAAGCTTTTTTTACTAATGCCAAAAACCTCATATATCTCTTCCGCTGAACTTTTTGTATTGTACGGCATTTTATAACCGTTCTTGCGCAAAACTTCAAGCACTTTTGTTTGCGCGGCAAGTTCCGCGCTATCTCCTATGGGTTGCAGCGACGCGTCTATCTTGCCGTCAACTCTAACTTTTTTAACGAAACCTTCTTTTTTGCTTCCTATCTCAAGATTTTCAAAAATCTCGTTTTGATAAAGCACGCCTTCGTATCTATTGTTAATGATGACTTTAAATCCTAAAGGCGTTTTTGCCAAAATAAAAAGCTCGACCTTCTCATTTTGCGTAAATTTAGGCTGCGATTTTGGTAAAAATTTGCCGAACCTCTCAACTCCGATAAGCCTTCCGCTTAATTCGTCAAGCGCTACTAAAATTACTCTTTTCTCACCAATTTTAAACGGAGTTTTTTGATATTTTATCGGCACAAAAAGCTCTTTTGGCAAACCCCAATCAACAAACGCGCCAAATGACGATATATCCGTAACTTCCATAATTCCAAACTCTCCAAGTTTTGCTATCGGATATAGTGTCGAGGCGACCAATCTGTTTTCAGAATCGTGATAAATAAAAACGTCCACAGCTTTTCCTATCTGCATAAAAGGAGTTACATAAGCGTTTGGAAGTAACACCTCGTTTTCCTCTTTGTCCGATAAATACAGCCCAAAGTCGCTTTGCCTGGCAACTTTTAGTTGATTGATTTTTCCTGTTTTGATATCAATAACCTTTACATGTAAATATAAAAAGGATATTATAACAAAGCTATATTATAAAGAGGTTTTAAATAAAAAAAATTATTTTTACGTGCTTGTTTTTTTGCGCGTTTATCTTTGCCAACAATGTTGATTTTGCGAAAAAACTTTCAAACGCGGCGTTGCTTTTGACTGAGGATTTTGTAATTTATAATGGAGCGTATTTTAAGATTTCTTATCCAAACGGCGATATACCGTCGAAATTTGGCGTTTGTACGGATGTTGTCATAAGAGCTTATAGGAAACTTGACATAGATTTGCAAAAAGAGGTGCATGAGGATATGGCGGCAAATTTTAGCAAATACCCTAAAAATTGGGGTGCTAAAAGTACCGACAAAAATATTGACCATCGCCGTGTGCCAAATCTCATGAAATTTTTTGAAAGACATGGTCAAACAAAACCCTTAACAAAAAATGCCGAAGATTATAAAGCGGGAGATATCGTGGCGTGGAAACTTGATAACGGTTCTACGCACATAGGCATAGTAGTTGATAAAAAAGCAGCTGATAGCGACAGGCTAATGATAGTGCACAATATAGGTTTTGGACAAGTTGCCGAGGATTGTCTATTTTGTTATAAAATTATAGGTCATTATGTTTATAAATAATTTTTTTGATACAATAACAAGCTAATTTTGCAATCAAGGAATTTTAATGCGTCCTTCAATAGCGATTATGGCTGCCGGTCTTGGCACAAGAATGAAATCTTCTACTCCTAAAGTTTTACATAAACTTTGCGGATACACAATGCTGCATCATATCTTAAAAGAAGCTCAATCGCTTTCAGACGATATACATGTAGTGCTTTTTCATCACAGCGAAGATATAAAAGCCGAGCTTTTGAAAAAATTCGCAGGTCTTCATATAGTCATACAAAATCACGAACGTTTTCCAGGAACCGGCGGCGCTATCATGGGACTTAAACCAAAATACAATAGAGTGCTTGTTTTAAGCGGCGATATGCCTCTTTTGCAAACGGAAGATATGAGGCTTTTATGCCAAGATGAAAATATAGATATCGTTATGGGCGCATTTTACACAAATAAGCCCAAAGGTTATGGGCGCGTTTTAGCGGATGAGGCGTTACATGTAAGAGAAATTGTTGAGGAAAAAGACGCCGATGATGAGCAAAAAAGAGTAAAACTTGTAAATGCGGGCGTATACTCTTTTAATACGCATTTTTTAAATAAAATGCTGCCAAAACTCAACAACAATAATGCGCAAAAAGAGTACTATATAACGGATTTGATAAAATTAGCCAATGAATGCGGCAACAGCGTAAAAGCGGTTTTGGTGGAAGAAAACAAATTTATGGGCATTAACTCAAAAGCTCAACTTGCCGCAGCGGAGAGCATTATGCAAAATCGCATTAAGCATACGCTGATGAAAGAAGGCGTTATTATGAGGCTTCCTGAAACTATCTATATTGAGATGGGCGTTACTTTTGAGGGCGAAAGCATATTGGAAAACGGCGTAACATTGCTTGGTAAAACGCATATACAAAACAGTCATATTAAATCGCATACGAGAATAGAATCAAGCACCGTTATAGATTCGTCCGTCGGACCGTTCGCGCATGTGCGTCCCTATTCGCTCATTAAAAACTCTCATATAGGAAATTTTGTAGAGATAAAAAAATCAACTCTTACGGGAGTAAAAGCCGGACATTTAAGCTATCTTGGAGACGCCGTTATAGACGAAGGAACAAATGTGGGCTGCGGAACTATCACATGTAATTACGACGGCAAAGAGAAACATCAAACGATTATCGGTAAAAATGTTTTTATTGGCAGCGATACGCAATTTATCGCTCCGATTGAAATTGGAGACGACGTTATAATAGCCGCTGGTACGACCGTTACGAAAAACGTTCCGAAAGGCTCTTTGGCGATTAACAGAGCGCCTTTAAAATTTATTAAAGATTTCTTTTATAAACGCTTTGGGGTAGATAAAAAATAATGCGATTTTTGGAAAATAAAAATATTTTACTCGGAGTTACGGGCAGTATCGCGGCTTACAAAGCGCTTGAACTTATAAGGCTTTTCACAAAAGCGGGCGCAAATGTAAGAGTAATTTTGAGCGAAGACGCGAAACGTTTCGTAACGCCTCTTAGCTTTGAAGCCCTTAGTAAAAATAGAGTTTTGCACAGTTCCACGGAGAGTTGGGAAAACGATAACAATCATATTTTTATCAATAAATGGGCTGATATTTTTGTCATCGCTCCCGCTACTGCAAATACGATAAATAAACTTTCCGCCGGCATTGCCGACAATCTTTTGACGTCCACAGCGCTTGCCTTTACAAAACCCATACTTATAGCCCCAGCGGCAAATACGGCTATGTTTTTACACAAAAGCACGCAAAACTCGCTTCTTAAATTAAAAAGTTTCGGATACAAAATATGTTCTGTGCAAAATAAACTCTTAGCTTGCGACGATAAAGGTGAAGGAGCTTTGAGTGAGCCAAAAGCTATATTTTTTGAAACAGCGCGCGTTTTACTTTCAAACCCTTTTTGGCAAGATAAAAATATCATATTAACAGGCGGCGGAACTATCGAAAAGATAGACGATGTAAGATTTATCTCAAACTTTTCAAGCGGCAAAATGGCTGAAAGCTTAGCGACGGCTCTATTTTTAAAAGGCGCTAATGTCTTATATATCCAAAGTTGCGCGTCGCATGAAACGCATTTGCCCATAAAAAGAGTATTTGCGCAAAGCGCTGAAGAGATGAAAAAAACTCTTAATAACGCTCTTTTGAGCGAAAAATACGCATTTTTATTTATGGTAGCCGCGGTAAGCGATTATAGAGTGGAAAACCAAAGTATCGGCAAATTAAAAAAAGAGGTTTTAGGAGATAAGTTTGAACTAAAACTTGTAAAAAATGACGATATACTTTTAAATATCAACAAAAAAGATATGAAAATCGTCGGTTTTAAAGCTGAGCTTGACGCTAAAAACGCGTTTCAAAACGCGAAAAATATGTTGAAAGAAAAAAATCTTGACGCTGTTTGTCTGAATGTGATAGATAACGCCAATCCGTTTGGCAGCGATACCAACGCTATAACGTTCATCACAAAAAAAGAGACGATAGAATTTCTTAAAAAAAGTAAACTTGAGATATCGTTCGATATTTTAAAAAATTGCGAAGAGTTGTAAATTGAACGAATTATTACATGCGGCGATTATTATGGACGGCAATGGACGATGGGCTGAAAAGAGAGGCAAAAATAGAAGTTTTGGTCACGAGGCGGGAGCGAAATCGGTAGAAAAGATTACGACTTACGCAGCAAAAATAGGCTTAAAATATCTTACTCTTTACGCTTTTAGTACGGAAAATTGGAATCGTCCCAAAAGCGAAGTAGCTTTTTTGATGAAACTTTTTAAACGTTTTTTGATAACTCATTTGGGCGTTTTGCGAAATAACAATATAAAATTTGAAACCATCGGAAACTTGGATATACTGGATAGCGGATTGCAAAAAAAAATAGAAATTGTTAAAGACAGAACAAAAAATAATAGCGGATTAACGCAAATTTTAGCCATTAATTACGGTTCGCGCGACGAGATAGTAAGGGCTTGCAAAAAGCTTTTTGAAAGCAAAGACGATATTAATGAGCAAACTTTGCAAGCGAATCTGGACACAAAAGATATTCCTCCAGTAGATTTACTGATACGAACGGGCGGGGAGCGGAGATTGTCAAATTTTTTGCTTTGGCAAGCCTCTTATGCGGAACTTTTTTTTATAAATACTTTATGGCCCGATTTTAACGAGACTCATTTTGAACAAATAATACAAGTGTATCAAAAAACGCAAAGAAAGTTTGGTGGATTATGAATATAGCTTATTTAACTGTTTTCGGATTGCTGTTCGGCTCATTTTTAAATGTTTTGATATTAAGAATTCCAAAAAACGAAAGTATAATTTTTCCTTCGTCTCATTGCGTTAATTGCGGCACACCTTTAAAATGGTATCACAATATACCGCTTATCTCTTGGGTATTTTTAGGCGGGAAATGCGCGTATTGCAAAAAAAAGATAAGTTTTCAATATCCGCTTGTTGAACTCATAACCGCACTTTTGTTTTTCACCTGCGCTTTAAAAGAGAGTAATGTATATTTTGCTTTGGTACAAGGCGTTATTTTCGCTTTGCTGTTGGCGCTATCCGTGATAGATTTAAGGTATAAAGCCGTGCCTGACAGTCTAAGTTTGCCCACACTTGTTTTGGCGCTTGTCGGCATTGAAATACTCTCAAAACTCCAATACGCGCTTTTATTTGCGGGTGGATTTGCCCTACTTCGTATATTTATAACCGCCATTATCAAAAGAGAAGCTATGGGGGAAGCTGATATTATAATAGCCGCTGTTATAGGAGCGATGCTTGGTATTCCTTTAGGATTTGTCGCTATATATTTGTCAGCGCTTTTCGCCCTGCCCGCTTTTTTTATAGTCGCCAAAAGAGGATTTGAGTTGCCGTTTATTCCATTTTTGGCTGCCGGACTTTTTGTGACATATCTATTTAACGATCAAATATCCGCGCTTTTGAAGTATGTATATGGGTAAAACGAATCATTATCTTTTAAGTCAATTCATATCGGTTTTCGGTTCGCTGTTTTTTACGCTGTTTTTTATCACTTCGGTAATATATTTCATACAAATAGCTCGTATCACATCGGTCATAAAAATAACGTTTTTTGAGCTTGGGAAATTGTATCTTTTTTTGTTGCCAAAAGTTTTGATTTTCACTCTGCCTATCACTTTTTTTATAGCTTTGGCTATAGTTTTATTCAAACTTTCCCGCGAAAATGAGACTATAGTTCTTTTCTCGCTTGGATTTTCACCAAAAAAAATAGCTAAATTTTTTGTACTTATATCTTCCCTGCTATCGTTTTTTTTAGTTTTAAATGTGCTTATTTTAATGCCTTTATCGAAAGAACTTCAATCAAATTTTGTTGATTACAAAAAAGCGGAAGCTCGTTTTAATATAGAGGCTACGGAGTTTGGACAAAAATTTTCTGATTGGTTTGTTTTTGTAAATAGCGCCGGCAAAGATTATTACAAAGATATCGTTATGTATCAAAACGAACAAAAACAAGATAGGATTGTTTCCGCTTCAGAAGCTTTTATCGATAACGGCAAAGGAGAAATAAGTCTTGAACTTAAAAATGGAAAAGCTTATAATATCGCGAAAAATGAGATAAATCAGTTGGACTTTGAGACAATGCTTATGCGTGCACTCATCGGTGATAAAGTGAGAGATATCAATAGTATAAGAACGTATTGGTTTGATATATTTGAAGATAAAAAGAAGGCGAAAGATTTTGTATTTTATATGCTTATAGCGCTCTTTCCGCTTGCTACTACTCTCTTTGCGCTCTCATTTGGTATAGTTACATACAGATATGAACGAAGCGGTATTTACTTTAGTATTTCTTTGGTGATCATAGCTTACTTTGCCGCAGTAATGATACTTCAACAGTTCCATCCGATAGGAAGCGTTATTCTAATATTCGGCACTACAGCTATACTCTCTTTTGTCGCTTTTAAACAAAAAGTTCTAAAACGTTTTTAAATGAGAGTTTTTCTTTATATTAGTTATGACGGAAGCAAATTTCAAGGTTTTCAGCAACAGCCAAATAAAAACGGCGTTATGGATAAAATTATTTTTGCTGCAAAAGAGCTTGGCATAACTTCAAAACCCATAGGAAGTTCACGTACAGACAAAGGAGTGCATGCGCTAAATCAAGTTGTGCATATTGATATTCCGCTTTTTTGGGAAGATTTGGAAAAACTGAAAAATACGCTAAATCGTCTGTTTTCTCCTTACATACATGTAGGAAATATACTGCCCTCTAATTTACATGCAAGGTTTGACGCTAAGAAAAGATTATACAGATATGTCTGTTATGGCGGCGAATATAACCCGTTTTTGAGCGATTACGCGCTTTTTTTACCAA
Source organism: Campylobacteraceae bacterium (assembly GCA_031263195.1). Taxonomy (GTDB): domain Bacteria; phylum Campylobacterota; class Campylobacteria; order Campylobacterales; family Campylobacteraceae; genus JAIRKW01. The sequence continues at coordinate 44,071 of JAISGD010000010.1, forward strand.
AATTTGATTTAAATCTTATAAACAAAGCTCTTTTACTTTTTGTCGGAAAACACGATTTTGGCTTTTTTAAAAAAACAGGCAGCGAAACGAAAGACGATATAAGAATTCTATATAAAGCGGACGCTTACATGTATAAAAACTTTTTAATTTTTAGATTTTTGGCGAACGGTTTTTTACGCTCGCAAGTAAGACTTATAACAAGCGCGGCATTAAGCGTGCAAGAAGGAGCGCTCACGCTTTCAGAATTAAAAGCTCAAATAGATAAAAAAAGCCGCGTTTTCACTAAAGCCGCGTCTGCTTGCGGATTGTATTTGAGTAGGGTTTATTACTGAAAATTTGCAGATTTTCATTTGACACTAAGTAAATATAGTTTTATAAATCTACATGCAATAATATTTTTGTCATTTGCAAAAAGCAAAACAAAGTTGATTTTCTAGGTAATATATAAAATTATTACCGTTACATGTAGCGTTAAACGGTTTTTCATAAAATACTATTTATTAGCTTCTATCAAATTTACTTGGCATAAGTGTTTACACAACAAATGAATCCGCCTAAAATTTACTATAGCAGATGATAATATGAGAATTTCTTTTTTAATTTTAGTGTACGATTTTTTATATCAAAATGGTCATTTGCGTCCAATATATACTTCTTTTTGCTTTATTTATTTTGCTCATTTACTGATTTAGCTTTTCAATAATCATTTTCATACCACTTGTTTCAACGTTATTACCGCTACATGTAGCCAAATTACAACTCTATAATTTTTGTAGCGATTTTTTCGGCAAACACTTTGTCGTGCTCCACAAATAACATTGTGGGGCGATACTCTAAAAGCATATTTTCAATCTGCATTCTTGAAAGCACGTCGATGAAATTCAACGGTTCGTCCCATACGTATATATGAGCGCTCTCGCACAAACTTTTCGCCACAAGAACTTTTTTCTTTTGTCCGTCGCTAAATTCGCTCATGTCTTTCTCGAATTGTTCGCGCGAAAAGTCTAATTTACGCAAAATAGTCTTGAAAAGACTCTCGTCTATTTTGGAAATATTCGCGAAATCTTTTAAGTTTCCCTCCAACGCTATAGTTTGCGGCACATAAGATATTTTCAAATTACTCTGCACGTAAAGTTTGCCATCATAAGCTATATTTTCGCCTAAAATCAATTTTATAAGAGTACTTTTACCGCAACCGTTCTGCCCTTTTAGCAAAACTCGCTCGCCGTTTTCAATCGTAAAACTTAATTTTTCAAAAACAGTTTTATCGTAAAACGGACTAAGATTTACCGCCTCTATCAATCTTTTTTGCGAATATTCCAAAAAGGAGAGTTTCAAATCCGGAGCATATTCGAGATTTTTCAGCAGTTTAGACTTTTCATCAGCGGCTTTATTAAAGCAATTTTGAGCGTTTTTCGCTTTTTGCATAAGTTTGGCGGATTTATGTCCGATAAAACCTTTGTCCGCCGCTACTCCGCTGTTTTTATCTATATGGTATTTACTGCGTTCGGTTTTATTTGACCACGCGATTATATCTTTTGCTGCTGCTTGTAAACGCTTAATGTCTTTAGAAAGTTTCTTATTTTGCGATAACTCAAAATTATCTTTATACTCTTTATTTTGCTGCCACGAAGAAAAGTTGCCGTATTGCATCTCTAATCCCGTTTGATTTATGGACAATATATGGTCTACGCAATTGTCCAAAAAATAGCGGTCATGGGATACTAAAATGAAACCTTTTTTGTATTTTAAATACTCCGATATATTTTGTACGGCTTGAGTATCCAAATGATTGGCAGGTTCGTCCAAAAGTAAAAAATTATCCTCTTTTAAAAATAAAATCGCGAGTAGCGATTTAGCCTGTTCGCCGCCGCTTAAAGTTTCAAATGCTCTATGCAAAACATTTTTGTTTAAACTTAAAAGCGAAATCTCTTTTTCCAATTGCCATAGCTCTATAAAAGGATAAATTTTTTGAGCTATTTCCAGCACGGTTTTTTCAGGCTCATTCACTTCAAACGGAAAATAGTCAAAGTTCACTGACGCCGATATAGTGCCCGTATATTCGTATTGTCCCATTAAAAGTTTTAAAAGAGTCGTTTTGCCGCGCCCGTTTCTACTGATAAAGCCTAATTTCCAATCAGTATCCAAAGTTATGGAAACATTTTCAAAAATAGCGTCGCTCCCATTTTCATAAGTAAAACTTAGATTTTTGATATTTATCAGCGACATGTGATAGATTCCTCTAAAAAGTTTTTAAGGTATAGTTTATCCAAAAATATCATTTTAGTAAAATCATAATAAATTACGGCGTGCTTTAACTTTAGACCTGTTTTTGTAGTTTTTATTTTGAAATTGATTTTGTTTCTACATGTAAGTAGATTTTTGAAATAGCTAATAAGCGTAGATAATCAAAAAACGCTTTAAATTTCGTTTTACATGTACTCAAAAAAACAGCGAAACAACTATCTAATTTAAGCTTATATTAAGTTTTTTGAATACAAACTATTTTTATACGTTTTAAAGTTTATATATTAAATAAGTCGTATTTCATTACTTTATTATCAATTTCTTTTATATACGACTTTGCCTTTCGCTATCGTATAAAGTATTTTTCCTTTTAACGTTTCGCCCGAATATACAGAATCTGATATATTTAGTTTTTCCTCACATGCAGGATCAAATATAACCAAATCAGCGTCAAACCCCTCTTTTATCTCGCCTTTTGTTTTTAAATCCAAGATTTTCGCGGGCGTTTTGCTTGTCAAATTTATAAACTGTTCTATGGTTATCAATTTTGTATCGATTAAATAGGTAAAAATGAGCGGCAAATAATCGCAAATAGCGTGTATGCCGTACGCCGCTTCCTCAAAAGCTACGTCTTTGTAAAGAATAGAACGCGGAGAATGCGCGGAAGTTAAAATATCTATGTCGTTATTCAACTCTTCCAGCAATTTTTGACGTTCACTCTCATCGCGCAAAGGCGGTTTTATTTTCGCGTAAGTATTAAAATCATCGCAACTTGTGTCGTTTTTAAGCAGATGGTGGATGGAAACTTCGGCATAAGCTTCCATCGTTTCTTTGGCTTCTTTTACAAGTTCAACGGAACGTTTGGCGGATAATGTTTGAAAAAGAATCGGCATATTGTAGTATTTTGCCATCTCGCACAATTTAGCCACTTCGCTGGTTTCCGATATCTTTGAAATGCCCGGAAGTCCGAGTTTAAACGCTACTTCGCCGTCATTCATCACGCCGTTATCGTCCAAGTCATCGTCATAACAATCTATCAAAAAAGGCGTTTTTCTCATTTTGGCATATTGCATGCCGCGTCTAATTAGATTTGAATTCACATGCGATTTGCCCCATATGGCGATTGCGCCGTTTTGTATCAAAGTAGCGATATTATTGAGTTTGTTTGTCTCCTCATTCATCAAAGGAGCAGATAAAAATATAGTTGTAGGCAGAGTATTTACCTTGGCATTTAAAAGTTCCAAAAAACTCTCATTATCAAGGCGAGGGATAAAATCAGGAACAATAAGAGCTGTTGTAACGCCGCCTTTAACGCAATCATCGGAAAGAGTATTTAAATTTTTTTGATTTAACGTATCGTTTTTAAGTCTTACATGTAAGTCTATAAGACCTGGAAACAAGTATGCGCCGTTTGCGTCTATCGTATCATTGTCTTTATCTGTGATACTGTCCGCTACCTTAACTATTTTACCATTTTCAATAAAAATATCTTTTAAGTTTTTATCATCGGACATTTTGGCATTTTTAATTAACATACAGATCCTTTATTATGGTTTTTATTTAAGTTTAGAAACGGCGCGATGAAACTCTTTTCAGGCAAGCAAATCCCTTAAACTGTCAAGCGGAGATTTTCCTGCTATAATCATACTAACCTCTCTTGCTATAGGCGTGTAGATCTCTCTCTCTTTTGAGATTTTGCTTATGGCGCTTGACGTTAAAACGCCTTCGGCTACCTCTCCCAACTCTTGCAAAATTTTATCAAGTTTCATGCCTTTGGCTAAAGCCACTCCTACGCGATAGTTGCGTGAAAGCACGCTTGAAGCGGTCAAAAACAGATCTCCTGCTCCGCTAAGTCCCAAAAATGTTATCTCTTTAGCGCCAAAACTTAACCCGAATCTTTGCATTTCAACAAGTCCTCTCGCTATAAGGCTCGCTCTTGCATTAAGTCCTAAATTAAGCCCGTCGCACACTCCGCTGGCAATCGCTAAAACATTTTTATACGCGCCGCTTATCTCCGCTCCAATGATATCGTCGCCGGCGTAAGCTTTAATAAAACTCGGAAAAAACGCGCAAAACTCTTTCGCCGTTTTTTGCTTTTTGGAACTTACCACTAAAGCTGTCGGCAGCGCTTTCATAACTTCCGCGGCAAACGAAGGACCGGAAAGACAGGCAAGATTTGAATTTGGGATAAAATCCGAAAATATCTCGTTTAAAAATCTTCCGCTGCTCTCTTCTATGCCTTTAGCGGCTATAAGTATTTTTTGATTATTGTATTTGAAGTTTTTTCTAAGCCATTCGCTGATAATTTGTGCAGGAAGCGCCATAACGATATATTCATTATCTAACGCTTCGGCAAGACTTACAAAATTGGGGATATCTTTTTTTGTTCTTGAGGTAATCATGCTTTTATGATTTTGCGAAAACGCGAAATGTAACGCTTGTCCCCATTTGCCGCCGCCAATTACAGCTATATTCATTTTACACGCCAAGCTTTGCTTTTAAAAGTTCGTTTACTTTTGCAGGATTTGCCGCGCCTTTACTTTTCTTTATCGCTTGTCCGACAAAAAATCCAAAAAGTTTATCTTTACCCGCCTTTATCTGTTCTACTTTATCTTGGTTTTCACTCAAAACCTCGTCTATTATCACCGCTATCGCGCTATCATCGCTCACTTGTTTCAGTCCCAATCTTTCGATAGCGCTATCTACATCCTCGTCGTTTTGCATTAAAAAGTCTAAAATCTCTTTTGCCGCTTTGCCGCTTATAGTGCCATCTTCTATTCTTTTAACTAACGCGGCTAATTTATCGGCTTTAACGGGAGAGTTTTCTATCCCCACCCCACCTTCAAGACGTCCTAAAAGCTCAACGCTAAGCCAGTTTACGCTATTTTTTGCGCCTGCTCCAAACTCTATCATCTCTTCAAAGTATTTGGCTAATTCAACGGAGTTTGTGATAACTCCGGCGTCATACGGTTTAATGTTAAACTCTTTTATATAGCGAGCTTTTTTTTCATCAGGAAGTTCAGGGATTTTAACGCACTCTTCCATCATTTTATCGTCTATTATTACCGGCAATAGATCGGGATCCGGAAAATAACGATACTCCGCGCTATCTTCCTTGTTTCTCATACTCCTCGTTTCGCCGCTTTCTATATTAAAAAGCCTTGTCTCTTGCACAACCTCTTTATCATAAACCCCATCTGTCCACGCTTCGCTTTGACGCTCCACCTCATAATCTATCGCTTTTTGTATAAATCTAAAAGAGTTTAGGTTTTTTATCTCTACTCTCGTATACAGTTTTGTATCGCCTTTAGGTCTTATAGAAACGTTCGCGTCGCAGCGGAAACTACCCTCTTGCATATTGGCGTCGCTAATATTGAGATATCTTAGTATCGCGTGAATTTTTTTAAGATACGATACGGCTTCGTCCGAACTTCTAAGATCAGGCTCGCTTACTATTTCCAAAAGCGGAGTGCCGGCGCGATTTAGATCAACGCCGCTAAAATTCGCTTCATGCACATTTTTACCGGCATCCTCTTCCAAATGAGCTCTTGTTACGCCTATTTTTTTTGTCGAACCGTCTTTTAAATCTATATAAACTTCACCTTTTTCAACTATGGGGATTTCAAATTGACTTATTTGATAGGCTTTTGGAAGATCGGGATAAAAATAGTTTTTTCTGTTAAAAATAGAGCGTTTATTTATAGTCGCGTTGATAGCCGTTCCAAAAGCTATCGATTTTTTGACAGCTTCTTTATTTAACACGGGAAGCGCTCCTGGAAGTCCTAAACACACGGGACACACATTTGTGTTTGGTTTCTCGCCAAAACTTGTGGGACACGAACAAAAAATCTTTGTTTTTGTATTTAGTTGAGTGTGAACTTCAAGACCTATTACAACTTCAAACATATATAAAACCTTTATTTTAAAAAATAACGAATGGACGCATATCCTATCGCCCCTGCTTCTTTACATGTATGTATTTGAGAATTTTCCAAAATACCGCCAAGCGCAATACATTTATTTGGTATTTTATCCGTTATTTCTTTTAACTTCTCTAAACCAAGAGGTTTATTTTTGTTCTCTACATAAAAAATCGGGCTTATTGTAATTAAATCTACTCCAAAGAGCAACGCTTCATTTGCCTCTTGCAGCGAATGCGCGCTTGCGACAGTAAAAAGATTTTCTGCTTTTGCCAAAGGAATATTTTCAAAATCTTTCGTTGAGAAGTGAACACCGTAAGCGCCTAAAATTGCCGTTTTTTGCCAAAAAGTATGCAAAATTGGCTTTATATTTAAATCCTTACATGTAGCGATAAAAATTTTGGCTAAATCCTCATAATTTCTAGCGTCTTTATCTCTTAAACAAGCGTAATCGATTTTATGTTTTTTAGCAGTTTGAAAAAGCGCCCGAGTTATAGACTGTTTACTGTTTCCGTAATATTTTGGATCAGTTATCAGATACGATATCATCCGAGCTGTCCGAACCGCTTAATCTCTTTTTTAAAAGCGTCTCAAGCAACTTCGTTTGGCGTTTTAGTTCGGATAACTTTTGTATTTGTACGCTAAATATTTCTACTGCCAAAACCATAAAAAGTCCAAAAATAGCGCCGACAAAAGCGCATAGTAACCCAATAAAAAAACCAAATCTCAAAAAGATAAAGAAAAATAAAACAGCGCCCAAAAATACAAGAGCCCAAGAGACCCCTAATAAAAAGCTGATTAAAAATTCAATATATGATTTTCGCAAATTCCGTGCTTTTTAATGCTCTTCACTGATTTGTACCGCACCGGCCAAGTACACATAAGTCAATATCATAAAAATGAAAGCCTGCAAAGCTCCGAAAAATACCAAAATAAAGAAAGGTAAAACAGGTAAAACCCATGGAGCAAGGAACAATATGACCATTAAGAACAAGTCGTCTCCTTTGACGTTTCCGAAAAGCCGGAAAGAGAGCGATACGATTCTTGATATATGCGAAATAATCTCTATTGGAAACATAAGAGGGGCAAGGAAAAGATTTGGTCCTAAAAAATGCTTGAAATATTTTATAAAACCACTCTTTTTAATACCTTCAAAATTATAGTATAAAAAGACTATTAAAGCTAATGGTAAAGTTATATTTATATTGCTTGTAGGGGCTTCAAAACCTGGAATTACGCCTATCATATTTGACACAAAAACAAAAAGAGCAATTGTCGCCGCTAACGGCAGGTATTTTCTCGCCACCTCTTCTCCGGCGATTTCAGATGCAACGCCTATAACACCTTCCAAAAATGCTTCCATCACATTTTGCACACCTCTTGGAACAAGTTGCATGGACGAAGTAGCGGCTTTGGCGACAATTAAAATAATAATCGCAACAATAAGCATTTGAGATAAAACAAGCCAAGTGTGATTATCAGATATAAGACCGGTAAATAGAAAAAGTTCAGACATTTTTAGCCCTGTTTTTTAATTTCAGTGATTATAGCAATCTAAGAATTAAGGTTTTATGAATTTCCACACTACATGTATGGTTTTTAAGGAGTTTACCAATTTTTCATACAAGCATTTATTTTTTTATATCATCCGGCATAGTTTTTTGTAAATGAATGACTTGTCGCACAATAGACAATAATAAAAAACATAAGAGGTTTTTCCGATATCCGGAAAAACCTCAAAATATCTTAAAAACTGTATCTATACCCGACATTAGCTTTTAAACTGTCAAACTCGCTGCCTTTTTGTAATCCCCCTTCCAAATAAAGATTATGGTTGCTGCCGCTTATTGTAATTCCAAGAGCGTTATCAAATATATTTTGATTTAATTTATACTCTTTTTGCGTATTTTGAGCGTCGTTGAAAGAGTATGTCGTTTTACCGCCAAGCTCTCTTGCATAACCTGTTTTAAAATAGAGATTCGCGTTATCTTTCAACTTATATCCAAGCACGACGCCAACTCTAGCGAGATACGAGTCAAAACCGTCAATATTGGTTTTTAGATTGTTTGACGAGCTTACGCTAAAACTTCCCTGTTTAGCATAAGTTAATTCTGCCTGAGGTTCAATGTAGATACTCTCTCTATCATATCTTTTGCCTACTTCAACGGATAAAGAAAATCCTTTGCTATCCCCGCTTCCGTCTACGCTCAGATTGTTTGATGTGCGAGTATTGAAATCGTTATCGTTTTGAACATATTTGATAAGCGTGTCTATATAAAAATTGTTATCGCTTTTATATAAAGCGTACGCGCCAAAATCATACATGACACTTTCGCTATCCCCTATGCTGTAATCCGTATCCGATTTTAAATATCCAAAAGTTAATCCCGTGTAAAGCTTACCCTCTTTTACGTAAGATAATTTGTCCGCTCCTATTTGAATACCATAATACCCAACGCTGTCTATTCTCGTGTTACCGTCGAACGAGCCAAGCTTTCCAAAATATGTCCTAGCCCATACATCGCCGTTATCTTTATCGCTTGAACGCAATTCCCCCATTCTTTGAAGGATATTTTGCGTATTGATATAATTAGACAAATAGTTTACTGTTAAAAATCCTATTGAAGAGACCGCCGCATTACTAAGAACGGCTCCGCCTCCCGGAACAATGCTGCCTGATGGCGTTACATCTCCGAAATAATAACTTTGCGTCGTATTGTCAAAATTTAAATTATAAGTATAAGCTCCGATATCGGCGTGTCCTCCGAAATTAGCTTGATAATCTCCGGCAGGGTTTAGATGTTGCACGACTATCAAAGAGAGATTGCCGCTTGGATTGTACCCGCCCGTTGTTTTATCGTAAAAGTTTATAGTATGCGCTCCCGATGAACTATTGGAGATAAATATCTTATCGCTTATTTCGTTATTGACGTCAAATCTTACGTTAAATATTCCATTGCCAAATATATTATCCGCCACAAGAGACACGGGATTTGATAAAGGAGAGTTATTGTAGCTTAAATCGACAATAGCGCCGTTTGAAAGTCTCAAATCGCTTACGGTTGAGTTTGCCGATACTATCCATTTGGAATTATCGAACGATAAATCCATAATTCCTCCGCTTGACAAAGATGCCGAACCTATAAATGAAGACGCGCTGTCAAACTCTAAAGAGATAGTTCCGCCGTTATCGCTTAATAAGTTCCCGAATATATCAAGAGTATTGCCGATTGAACTTACTATACCGTTATTTGCGTATATGGCGTAAGAGCTATCGTCAAACGCTTTTAAAGACGTCTTATTGTCAAGCGCTAAATTTGAACCTCCCGCTACATGTAGAGCGTAAGAGTTTGGACCGTAAACGTTTATATCAAGAGCGTTAAAATCATACGTATATCCGTTGTCAAGATATACGGCTTTTGAGTTGGAACCGTAAGTATTGATGTTAAGCGTGTCGTTGAAATAGACGTTTTGGTTAAATTGATTATTGCTGACGTTATTTATCGCGAATGCATTTATGCCATCGCCCAAAGTATTAAAAGTCGTTTCACCGTTAAAGTGAATTGACGCATTTGCGAACGTAAGTTCAATAACTTTAGTATTGTTTCCATTTGCGTTTAACGTAGATTTTCCGTTAAAAACAACATGGGCAGGAAGACGATTTCGTACATTGGCGTTTGCGTCGTAATTTGTGACATATACGGCAACGGCTTTGTCTCCACTTACGCTTATGTCGGCGTTATCACCTACAGTAACGTTTCCGTTCTGGCGGGCGATAATACCGTGAGAAGCGGTGGGACCGCCATAAGACGCGCTTACGATATCCGCGCCGCCGCTTGTGCTAATTGTAAGATTATCCCCTATGATAACATTTGAACCGCCTGTTGCGCTTTCCAGCGTGTTTGTACTGCCAGACCCCCAAGAGTAAACGCCAACACTCTGGTCTCCTGTTGTAATGATATTGGCGTTATCCCCTATAGTGATATTACCATAATAAGAATAAACGCCATGAGAATATCCGCCCGTGCTGATTATGGTGGCGTTATCGCCCATATTTATGATAGGTATCAACCACTCCCCATTGACTTGCGAAGTATATCTTCCATCAGCCGCCACAGGCGAGGTAACACCTTTGTTGGTGCCTCCTATTGTGATTATATAAGCGTTATCTCCTATATTGATTTGACCTCCAGCGTCGGCATAAAGACCGCGAGACATGTCATTTCCTTCGGTTTTGATATAAGCGTTATCTCCTATCGTGATAGTTGAGACGCCAAAACCGCGAGTTGCCCAATATGTCTGTGCCTGCACGGCATAAGTATTGTTTCCTTTTATATTTACATATAAATTATCGCCGATAGTGATGTCAGAACCTCTCTTTGAAGATATCCCGTAAGACCACCATCCGTCATACGTGGTACTTGGCTGTCCGTGCTGTCCTGTGGTAACAATGCTAAGATTATCCCCGATAGTGATAGTCGACAAATAATCAGACCTGATACCCCAACTGCCGATACCTGTCGTTAATATATCCACATTGTTACCGATAGTGATATCGCCGTATTTGGCGGCTATGCCATCGGAGCGGCTTTGAGTGGGATAAGTGTCGCTTCCTTGCGTTCTTATGAGAACATTATCTCCCACATTGACAGTCGCTCTGCTGGCTTGATGTGCGTTATCATCGCCAGTTCCCGCCGCATTAATACCAATAGAATCTTGACCGTCCGTATATATGTTTATATTTGAGCCGACATTAATATACGAATTTTCTCCCGATAATATACCTTTAGAGCGATCGCCTACAGTATTTATATTTATATTATCGCCTGTCGTGATACTACTGTTAAGAGCGTATATCGCGCTGGAATCCCCCCCCATTGTAACAATATTTAAACTATTAAATACCCAATCTTCCGTTACATTATTATATACCCCATAAGCGCCGTTTACCGTGGTATTAATATCATAATTTGAATTTTGCGGATAAGCTCCGTAAGTAGACGAATCTACCGTATCATCACAATAAATTATGCTTCCCGACAACGTGCAAGCAGCGGATAAATTTGAAGTGAGAAAAGAGGCAAAAAATAGAGAAATAGCAAAAGATTTTTTCAAATCTCTTTTGTGATATTCTGTATTTTTTGCGAACAGCTTTTGAGAAATATTGAGACAATATTTACCTAAATTATAGCGGTACATGTAACCCCTTTTTAAAAAGATGATGAGATTTTATAAGAAAAATTCTTACAATAATATTAAAAATCGTTATCATTTTTGAGTAAATATCGTAAAACATTATCTTTAACGCGAGTTTAGTAAAATAATGACATTGAAAAGAAAAATAGGCTGTTTTAACTATCTATACAGAATGAAGATTTTGTAAAAAATAAATATATCAATTTATATGTAAAGGAGAGTTCAAAAAGTTAAGAACCGCTTGCGTTCTTTAAAAACGGCGCTTTTGGTTCAGTCAACTTATTGTTTAATAATTTTTTCTATCTCTTTTGACTGTCCAAGACGATATAGCGCAAAGTCGTATTTTATAGGATCTTTGGCGTCAAATCCGCGAAGCGTTTGCGTCAATTCCAAAACAGCTTTAAAATCATAAGTTTTGCGATTTAAAAGTCCAAGTTTTTTTGAAACATTAAATGTATGCACGTCAAGCGGTATCAGTAGATCAGCTTTATCCACCCTCTTCCAAAGCCCCATATCAAGTTCATCATCCCTTACCATCCAACGCAAAAACATATTCCATCTTTTATATGGCGACGAAGGATTTTGCAACGGTACTTTGCCAAGTAAAAACTCGTAACCAGAAGTTCTGTAAGGATTTAGAGAGTATAGTTTTTCCAATACATTTTTAATCCCATCTACAACTTTACGCTCTTTTTTGTATCCTTCTAAAAAAATGTCTTCCAAACTCGCTTCTTTTTTGAATCTGGCAAATGTTTTAAAAATTTCCGTTACATCTTTGTTTGTCTGAAATCTATAATATCGCCCTTGCAATTTTTTCTCTATCGTCTCTTCATCGTCATTTAACGCTGAAAAATCGAGAGAAAGTAAAAATTTTTCAATGAGTTTTGCATTTCCATACGCAAACAGCGCGCAAATTAACGCTATGATATCGTCGCGATACGGTTTTGCAACCCTTAGCGGATCAGCCGCTTCCATAAGACCGATATCGCGATTTTTCTTTCCCGCTTCCAAATCAAGTAACTCTTTTATATCCACAACTATTCCACCTATTATAAAAACACAATTATATACAAAAATGACAAAATCGCACCAAAATTACCCTTTAATTTCCACCTTAACATCAATGCGAGTATCAAAAGGCTGTCATAAGTATTAGAGAAAAAGAGTTAAAGCGGTTAGAGATAGAGCATTATATAAGTTTTCTTATCTCCTCTTCCAACTTATTTTGCGGAGTTAAACCTAAAAATCTGCTTGCTACCTTGCCATCTTTGTCATACATGTATATCACAGGTACGCCATAAACGCCGCCAACGGCGTGAGAAAGATATTCGACGGATTTGCTCTCGGAGATGACTTTGAAAGTTATATTTTGCGCCTTTAAAAGTTCCATATCGCTATCAAAACCCATACTTCCATTCATAATTCCTACGATATCGAATGAGCCTGAATATTTTTGCGCGAAAAAATTGATAGACGGTATCGCTTCCTTGCATGCTCCGCAGTCGGTTGAAAAGAAAAAGAGCATAAAAGCTCTTTTATTGTTTAAGCTAAGCGTCTTGTTTGAAGGTGAAAATGTAGTTTTTAAAGGACTTGTATCGTTTAATACTATATGGTTCTTTTCGCCGATATTCGAGCAAGAGCAAAGCAATAATGCCGATAGTGCGAAAAGCGCTATTTTATTCATAGAACTTCCAGTATCTTTTCCAGACTTTTTTCCCAAGATGACATACCAAATATCTTATCTTTTAGCTTGCCGTTTTTATCTATGATAAACATTGTGGGGACAACGACAACGCCGTATTTTTTACTGCTTATATCAAGATCGTCTTTAAGAAGCGAAAATGTGATATCGTACTCTTTTTGAAATGTCTTTATATCTTCTATAGAGTTGTAAGAATTAATGCCAATGACCGCCAAGTCGTCTTTGTATTCATTTTGCAATTCTTGTAACTTTGGCATCTCCATCATACAATGATGACACCCTTTTTCCCAAAATCTTATAACTATGACTTTACCTTCAAATTGGCTTAGTTTTACGGAGTTACCATCCATATCTTTAGCCGATATTTCTGGAGCGCTCTCCCCTATTTTAACGCCGCCGCTTATCTGAGCCGATAAAAAAGAAAACATAAAAAGTACTGTTATAAAAACTACTTTTTTCATCATAAATCTCCTTTGTGTTCTATTTTGCCATGATGAAGATGTATTGTTCTATCGCCAAGTTCGCCAAGTTCGGGGTTATGCGTAATGGATATAATCGTCTTACCCTCTTGTTTTAACTTAGCAAAAAGTTCAAATATCACTCGCTCGTTATTCTCGTCCAAATTTCCTGTTGGCTCGTCTGCCAGCAGTATTTCAGGATCATTTATGAGCGCTCTTGCAATACAAAGCCTTTGCTGTTCACCGCCGGATAATTGTGACGGACGATGCGTCAAACGATGAGAAAGCCCCACTTTAGCTAAAACCGCCCTTGCATCCTCTTCATCTGTCGAACTGTGATAATATTGCGCCAACATCACATTTTCAAGAGCTGTGAGATATGGTATCAGATGAAACTGTTGAAATATAAGTCCTATTTTTTCGCGTCGAAACAAAAGCTGCTTACTCTCATCAAATCCGCTCACATCCTCACCGCTAAAAAGATACTCTCCTCCGGTTGGATTATCCATTAACGATAATATATTTAAGAGTGTGGTTTTACCAGAGCCCGACGGCCCCATTATACTTACCCATTCGTTTTTATTTACCGTTATGTTTATTCCCTCAAGCGCGCTTACATCGCCAAAACGCTTCTCTATGTTTTTTAATTCAATAACAGACAATTCATTCTCCTCGTAAAATATCAGCTACATTTATCCCCAGCGATCTCTTTATTGGTAAAAAGCATGCCGCTACAGCAAATATAAGCGAAATCAAAATAGCTGAAGGGATAGATAAAAATCTAAAATCGATACCGGAACTAAATATCGCCTGCCCAAAAGCTTGTGATAACAAAAACCCAAATCCGGCACCAACAAGAGAGGCGATAAAAGCCATAATAAAAGTTTCCATACCGAACAGTCGCACAATACTTTTTTTGGAAGCTCCTAAAGCCCGTAAAAGCGCTATCTCTTTCGTCCTTGAAAAAATAATGGAACTAAGAGTTGTATTGACACATAAAGATGTTATGAGAAGAACACTCAAAGCCACAAGTGCCATTAAAAGTTTTATTTTCTCCAATATAATGCCTTCAGATTGTGAAATAGCGGTTACGGGCTTTGCAATGAGAGTAGTATTTTGACTGATAATCTCGCCTAAAGCCTTTAACTCCTCAAAATTCCCCAGTACTACAATATCAGCGAAATTAATCAACCCTTCTTTTCCAAGCGTGATTTGAGCTGTACTTAGAGGCACAAACAAAATATTATCTTCTTTGCCACCGGTTGAAATAATACCTCTTATCTTAAGTTTTACTATTCCATCAATGCCCACCATATCTACAGTTGAACCGACTTGAAGTTCCATTTTCTTTGCCAAATCAACTCCCGCAAGCGCGCCGAAATCGTCAAAATCCACATTTATATAATTTCCATCTCGAACTTCTAAAAATGGTTTAACTTTTTTAAGCTCTTTAAAATTTACACCTGCTATCACGGCATTTCCAAGTTCAAGTCTGGCCATACCGAACAGATAAGCCGACGCACCCAGAAGTTTATCGTTTTGTATCTGCGAAAGCGCGTTTTCATAGATATTTTCGCTTATATAAGTATCTTTTGAGGCTATGATAAAATTGGCCCCATAAGCCTTCAACTCCCTATTCATTTTAGAGTCTATATCAAGATATATATTGATAAATGCCGCTGTTATCGCAGTTCCAAGTGCGACAGATACAAATATCACTCCAGCCGCACCACGGCTTAAAGAGAGACTTTTAAAGACCATTTTTACAAAAAAGATAAAATTGGCTCTATTTTCTCTCATGTAAAACCTCCGCAGGAAGCATGTGGGCTACATTTCTCATAGGTATCAATGAACCTATGAACGCTATCAAAACAGCGAAGCAGACTGTAAGCGGTAATACTATGAGGCTGATTTTTATCGTGTGTGAAAATATAAACCAAGCCATTAAAATAGATAGAGCGTATCCGCCGACCGTGCCGGCTAAACCTGCAGCTACAGCTGTGAACAGAGACTCTGCCAGAAAAAGTAAATAAATATTTAAATTATCCGCTCCGAGCGCCTTAAGTAAACCTATCTCTTTTTTACGTCTGTGTATCTCTGAAGTTAAAAGCGAAGCTATACCTATGGATGCTGAAAAGAGTGCTAAAATACTAACGACACCCATTAGGGATTGTATCTTTTTGACAATTTGACTCTCGCCTTCGCTGATTTTCATCAAAGCTTTTGCACTCGAAGACGGGTACTCTTCCTCTATCTGGTAAGCGATTGAACCCACATACGCCGAACAATACCATTTGTCGTGTTCTATAGCGTTTAGCCCTTCTAAATTCCGCCTTGCTTTTATCGATAAGTCATCTTCGGGGATTGTCAATGCCGAAACTTCTATTCGCGATATTTTGCCCTCTTTATTTAAAAGTTCTCCGGCAAACTTTAAAGAGACGATAATTTTATCGTCAATATCATCATTTGTTTTCAGGATTCCAGCTACTTGCAAATTTTTACCGGCTATTTCTATAATACTTCCAACTCTTAACTCAAGTTCTTCTGCCAAATTGTTTCCAATTAATGCTTCGCTTATCGAATCGTCATTTGGAAACTTTCCCTCGAGTGTCCAAAACGGATACATGCTCTTTATGCCTGCGAAAAATTCTTCATCGTCTTCAAGAGCTATCTTTTTGTCAAAATATGTCCCCAAAATAGTCCTATTTTTACCTTCATAACTTATCTTCTCTTCTAAAAACGGCGTAAAGGAGATGATATTATTTCGCCAAAATATATTTTTTATACCGTTAATATATTTTTCGTCAAGATATGCTCCGTCTTGCAAAAGATTCAACTCTTCACCGCCTATATCAATACTTATTCCGCCACCCTTCGGTAACACTATAATGTTTGAGCCGTAACTTCTAAGTTCCATCGCCACTTTATCGCCTATACCAAGCGTGATATTGAGCATGGAACAGATAAGCATTGATGCTAAAAATATAGTTAAAAAAGCTAAAAGTTTTTGCGTTTTATTGCCTAAAAGAGCGGCTTTTACCAATCTAAATCTCATTGAGCGCCCCCCTCTTTTATAATTTCACTGAAAAAATTCGCCCCCGTTTTTATCTCGTCAAGTTCTATTATTAAGTACTCACCGTCATTTTCATATATAAGAGGTATGGGGTTGCAACCGCCCGCTTTTCCGACAGAAGGCAAAAAGATCCTCACATTGCAAGATATACATATAAGTTCATCGCCATTTTTTACATACCCCATATCGCCGCAAATCATACACGCGTCAAATACGACAACAGGCGAAGTTTTACCCTTAAAACGATTTATTGCAAAAAAACGTATTTTGTGACCGTCTTCGGTTATATAAGCAAATCTATGCAAATCGTCGTCTTCCAAAAGCTTAATCGGTATTTTAAATTTACCGTCAATTGGTTCCAAAATAGTTGATTTTGAAATTTTAGGCGGTTTTGAAGCATAAAGGTCATAATATAAAAACAGCGCACTTAAAATCAAAATAGCTGATATTACACACTTCGCGCTTGTTTTTATGTATTCTCTTTTGGCTTTTACTTGCCTGTAAACTATGCTGCCGACACTTTTCTTTTCTGGCAAAACAGGCATATTTTTCAGATAAACTGCCAATGCTATAAATGTCAAAACAACATATAAATAGTGTGAAAACGAACCGTAATATATTAAAATCGCCGTTATGGATAAAAACAGTGATTTTGTCTCGATAAATCTAAAACGCATCATCTCGAGCGCACTTAGACCAAAAAAATTCAACACCATCAATAGTATGCTAATCGCGCCAAGAGCGATTAATACCCATTTTGGAAGAGTTGCTGCGATACTTCTAAAAAAAATATAAAAAAAGATTATTATTGAAATTCCAAAAACAGTAAATCCGAAAGATATAATAGATACGGTATCTAAAAGCTCGCCGTTAAAAAGTGGAAAAAATTCGGATAATACCCTGTAATACACACCGAAACAGAAAAATAAAACTGCAATAAGAGCAATTTTCAAAACACTGAAACGACTTAAAAAAATAGCGGATAAAAACACCAAAGAGAAAATAATCGTTATAAAGCACACCGTTTTAAGCCCATCCACACTTAAAAAATCAGAGGCTATCCTAAAAGCTGCAAAAGCGAAAACTATACCGATAGATAAGCCTAAAAACGCCTCCTTGAGAGAGATTTTTTTATTCCAAAGTGCAAGGTAAAAGGTGATTGGTAAAAATGATTGTAAAATATGATAAAAATAGACTGACACTGTAACCCTAACTTTCTTAATTTCTAAATTTTAAATCTATCAAAAAACTCATTTTGTTGCTAAGTGTTTTTTAAAATCCACATAATAGAGTTTATAGACTTAAATTTATCTGATTTTAACGCAGTTAAAAATAGCTGCCCTGTTTTTGTCAAATCAAACGACAAAACAGGGCTAAATATAATTGAACCTATTTCTTAATTCCGGTATATTTAAAATCATACTCAACATTAAACGGTTCAAACCATTTGCCAACGCCTGTGGCTTTATCGGAATGGCGTCCAAAACCTTGAGTTTGCGGATTTTCTATCGTATATTTGAGGTGATAGTTACCCACGCCCAACATTTTTATATTCGCGCCATAGTGAGGACCGTCAATCGCTACCATAGGCATAAATGTTCCGCTCTTTTTAGCGCCCGTATCTTTATTTGTAAGCTCATAAGATACTTTAAGGTATGGTATCCACTCTCCGTCCCCAAAACCGTTTTTGTTACCTTCTATAGCGTGAATATCGGCTTCCAAGTGAATATCAGCTTGAGATGGAGCCAAATCTATGCCTTTTGGCTCCATATCAATCGGCTCAAGATAAACAGCGGCAATGAGCATATTGTTTATCTCAACTTCCTCTCCTATAGGAAACTCTTTAAACTCGTCGGCTGCTGCCGCGTTTAAAACAAAAACAGTAGCTATAGCTACAAATGACCTTGTCAATAACTTGACCATGTTCTCTCCTTGTTAAAATATGTTTTTATCAAAAATCTAAAAACCAAAACCTATTTCGCGTTTGCGCGGACTTTTTTGTTTTCCGTTTTATCGCCGTTTTCACAATCATCTTTTGTTTTTTTAGCCCTGCTTCTTATTAGTATTGTTCCTATAATAATTCCTAAAATCAACGCTATTTGAGGCAATAAACTCTGCACATAAGGATATATTCCAAGCCACGTAATAGTTGGGAATCCTTCTATAATGGTAGGTTCTATAATTTTGCCTTCAACCAATTCCATAATGCCTTTTCCCGTAAAAACCACCGACATGTAGAATATAATCGCGCTTGTTATAATAAAAAACGGTTTTATAGGTATTTTAACCGCTCCGGCTTTGAGAAGAAAAAATAAAATCGTAAGAAGCGCTAAACCTATGACAAGACCTACAGCTACCGCACTATATCCAAGCGCGTTTTTAGCGTCAAAAAGTATCGCTTGATAAAATAAAACAGTTTCAGCGCCTTCTCTGTATACAGCCAAAAATACCGTAAACCAAAGAGCTTTTGCCGAACCGCTGCTAAGAGAATCTCTAACTTTTCCGGATATATATCGCGCCCATTTTTTCGCGTGGGCATTCGACAAAAGCCAAAATCCGACATAAAACAGTAAAAGTACGGCTATTAGCATAGTCACGCCTTCAAGCATCTCTCTTGATTCTCCCGAAGCGTTAAAAAGATAATTCATAACAAAAGCAGTCGCGAAGCTAAGAATTATAGCTGTCCAAAGCGAACTATGAACGATACCTATTCTATCGCCGTTACCACTTTTGATAAGATAAGCTATAACTGCCGCGACAACTATCAACGCTTCAACGCCTTCTCTTAATATAATGATTAAAGCGTAAATAAACAACGACCACGGCGTACCGGAATCCGACAGTTTCACAACCCCGCTCTCCACTTCACTGTAGAGTTTTTCTAAAGCCCACTCCACCTTATCTATATCTGCGCCGCTTTTTATAAGAGCGGTTATTTCGCTGAAAGTACCCTCTATAGTCGTTTTTAGTCCATTGTCAACCGCGCCTACGCGCACTTCCATACCGCTTGCTTCAAATATATCAAAATAAGCGTTTTGTATTGTACTTATCGCTTTTTTGCTATCCCCACCCTTATATAATTCAAGTGTTTTCGCACCCTCTTTCTTGACATCTTCCAATACAACTTTGAAATCTTGTCCTTGCTCCCCCACAGTATCCGCTTCAACATCAACCACAGCAAGCTCAGCTGCCTCTTTGGGAAGTTCATTCAGTACGTTTAAGATATCATCTTCTATTTTGACAAGCTCAGTTCTAAGCTCAGTTTCGTTTGTCATAGAGTCTACAGCGATAATAACGCGGCGTATGTTATTTTGTATCTGTCCGTCTTTTGCTTGAGATACATATTTGCGTATCGCGACCTCCATCATACTATTTCTATAATCCTCAAACTGAGCGGCTCTTATCAACTCTTTAGTTTTTGTCCTGTCGCCGCTTTTAAACGCCTCAATAGAAGCTTGCAGCTTATCTGCTATATTATTATGTAAAGTCTGCCATTTCACGTCAAGAGTCTCTTCATTAACCGTATCGCTTTGCGTAGTCTCCGCCACTATAACCGTGCCGTCTTTAAGCTTTGGCAATACTTCATCCATATCGGCGTTGAGACTGTCTATCGTAGCTTTAATCTCCTCTACGTTCGCACCATCTTTAATGAGATTTCTTATTTTGGTAAATTTTCTCTCCATAGTCCACGATTTTTTACTTGAGACATTTATCCTAATCGGACCTTCCAAATTTTCAAATAGTTCAAAATATGCGCTTTGCGCGACCTCTCTGGCTTCTTCTGCCTTACCGTCTTTATAAAGTTCAAGACTGCTCGCGAAACGCTCTTTTACTCTATTGGTCAAATCCTCGTAATCATAAGTTCTGGCATTCAAAACAAATGGAATGGCTAAAAAAATGAGTAGGATTTTGACTATTTTTTTCATAAAAACTCCAAAATATAAAGATATTGATTATCAAAATGATAAAATATTAAATGGTAATTTTATCCTCTAAAAGCTTTATAAATGATTAAAACGGATAATCATTATCAAATTTTGGATGAAAAGATCGATATTGTCGAATTCTAAAAGAAAAAAGATAAGACAAATTCAGAGCATAAAAACGCCATATTTTTAAAACGTAAACTACACTAAAAGCTCTATTTTAACCGATAAAGATTTTAATCCAAACATTTATAAACGTAAAAACTAAAAAACTACTCTAATATCTTTGATTTGTCAAAAATTGCAAATAGTCACTGATATTAATGAGTGAAAATGTAACTAAAAATATCATAAGACCAGGGAAAAAACTAACCCACCAAGCGATATCTATAACCTCTTTACCTTCCGATATGATACTTCCCCAGCTTATATCCGGCGGCATAACGCCGATTCCTAAAAAACTAAGTCCGCTTTCGGCTAATATCGCTCCGCTAAGCGAAAAGGTAAAACTTATAAAAAATATGGGAGCTAAAAGAGGAGCGAAGTATTTAAATATGATTTTTGGTTTTGACACGTCAGCTAATTTCAATACTTTTATAAACGGCTGCGAATTTATAGCAAAACTCTCGCTTCTGATTAACCTCGCCATACTCATCCATCCGGTTACCGATATAACGATAATAAGCGTTAAAGCCGAAGCGTTTATATAACTTATAAGCGCCAGTAAAAGAAAAAACGTTGGAAAAGTAAGAAACAAGTCTATTATTACCACGATAATCTTATCTGTGTTTTTCGCGAAAAATCCAGCGCTTATTCCTATAACAAGACCTGTAAAACTCGCTATCGCAGCGCTGCAAAATCCTATAAAAAGCGACACTTTCCCGCCTTCGATTATTCGGGCTAATATATCTCGTCCAAGTCTGTCCGTGCCTAAAATATGCGAAAAACCAGGCGCTTGCAAAAGTTCTTTGGAATTCATATCATAAGGCGACAAAGGATATATAAAACTTCCCAAAAACGACAATAAAACTATAAAAGCCAAAACCGCAAAACTCGCTATAGGCGCTTTTTTCATACTTATGTTTCCCGCAATTTGTAAAAATATCTTTTTAAAACTCTTTACATGTAATAGCTTATTGAACTATTTCCAAAAGTTTTCCTCTTTAAAAGTTTAAAATCTTTTATGAAGTTTGGCATTTCAAAAGCGCTTACATGTTCAAACGCGGCAAGTTTTACTTTTGATTTTGGCAAAGAGGCAAACAGCTCTATAGCCTTTTCGTAAATATCGCTCATTCCATCTCTTATGTCAAATGGCGGGTCAAAATAGAAAAACGCCGCTTTTTCTAAGCTTTGCGCGATTTGAGGAAGTCTAATAAACGTATCGTCTAAAAAGCAGATGGTTTTTAAAGCGTCTACATTCTCGCAATTTCTTTTCAAAGTGCCAAATGCCGCTTTGTCCTTTTCTATAAAATAAGCCTTTTTAGCTCCGCGGCTTAACGCCTCAAGCCCCATACTTCCGCTTCCCGCGAACGCTTCTATGAAAGTAGCGTCTATGATATCAAACTGAACGGTATTAAAAAACGATGATTTTAGTATCGCTTTTGTACTTCTTGTCGTATCTTTTGAGGGCAAAAACAGCTTTTTACCTTTAAATTTGCCTCCCAAAATGGTTACATGTAAGCTCTTTTGTGTCAATTTCAAACGTTTCCTTATGAAAAATATCGGACAAAATTGTAACATACTTTCATGAAGCCATATGTCAAAAGCTTTAAAAAAGTAAAAATAAGGGGTTTATAATCGTTTTTTAAATATCCTATTGCTTTGCATAATTTAAATAAATTTGGAGTTTTTATGAAGCAAATTTTAATGGGTAATGAAGCTATAGCGTTAGCGCTTATGCATTCAAATATTCAGATGATTTCCGGATATCCCGGAACTCCTTCCAGCGAAATTATTACTAACTATCAAAAATTAATAAACAAATACGATATAGACGCTTACGCGCAATGGGCGACAAACGAGAAAGTAGGTTTTGAAGTAGCGTACGCGGGAGCAATATCCGGAAAAAGAGCGTGCGCGACTATGAAGCAGGTAGGTCTTAATGTGGCAAGCGACGCATTGATGAGCGCGGCTTATATCGGAAACACGGGGGCTATGCTTTTGATAAGCGCGGATGATCCTGGGTTTTATTCATCCCAAACCGAACAAGACAGCAGAAGTTTCGCTAAATTCGCAAAAATTCCGGTATTTGACCCCTCAACTCCGCAAGAAGCTTACGATATGACAAAAACGGCTATAGAACTTTCCGAAAAATTTCAAACTATCGTTATGCTTCGTCCGGTTATGAGAGTATGCCATGCGAGAGAAATTTGCGAAGTAGATGAAATACACGAATTTACCGCGCGCGAAGGTGACTTTAAAAGAGACGCTTCAAGATGGGCTGCCGTGCCAAGAGGCGGAAGATTTTCTCAAGGCATAGAGCAGATAAAACGCATAGAAGAGTTGAAACGTTACAATTACGAAATATTTATAGAGCCTAAACTAAAAGATTTGAAAAACAATAAAACGCTTTGCCTAACATGCGGAACAGGCGACGGTTACGCGAAAGAGTGTTTAAAGGAAACCGGTATAAACGCCGATATTCTAAAGATTGATATGCCCTATCCTTTGCCCAAAAACGAGCTTGAAAAGTTATTTGAAAAGTATGAATTCGTAATCATTTTTGAAGAGAGTTATCCATGTATGGAAGAACAACTCTCAAGCGATAAAATACGCGGTAAGATGACAAAAGACGTACATGTAATAGATGAATTTACAAAAGAGAAAGTTTTACAAACATTTATAAATATAGGACTTTGGAATAAAGAGAATATTTATAAAAACGAACATTACGATAAAGAGTTGCCATCTCGTCCTCCAAATCTATGCCCCGGCTGTCCTCATAGAGATATATATTTCGCCATTAAAAAGACGTTTCGCGAAAAAAGCTCTATATTTCCTTCGGACATCGGCTGTTATACCTTAGGACTTAATCAAAACGCTATCGATTTGGTTTTATGTATGGGGGGAAGCATTGGAGCCGCCAGCGGTTTTGGCATAGCCGATCCGAAAAAGACAGTGATAGCGACTATAGGCGACAGCACGTTTTTACATGGCGGAATTCCGGCTCTAATAAACGCGGTATATCAAAAACATAAATTTATCCTGGTCATTATGGATAACTCCACAACGGCGATGACTGGACGCCAAACGACGCCGGAGCGCGCCGCGCCTGAGAGCATTGATATAAAACGCATAGTAGAAGGTTGCGGGGCTGTTTGTTTTGAATATCTATATAAACCGGATATCAAAGAAACGATAGCCTTTATGAAAGAGTTGAAAAAAAAGCTTGAAAACGCAAGCGGTCCTATTGTGGCGGTTATGAGAGAGTTTTGCATACTTGATAAAGAGCGCTCATTTGAGTTTTTGCCAAATACTAAAGCTAAAGTCAATCAAGATAAATGCATTACATGTAATGAGTGTATAACCAAGCACAACTGCCCCGCTTTCAGATATAATGAAAACGGTAAAGTTGAGGTTGATTCGTTTTTATGCGTAGGATGCGCGGCATGTATAAACGGATTGTGTCCTACAAACGCATTTGAATTGGCATAAGGAGAAAAAATGAAATACCAAGTGGTAATAGCCGGTTTTGGCGGTCAAGGCGTCGTATTTTTAGTCAAAGTTCTCTCCATCGCTTCAAGTCTTAAAAACGAAAAATGTTTAGGAACTGAAAATCACGGCATGAGCCAAAGAGGCGGTTCGGTATCATGTTATGTAAAAATAGGCGATTTTAGTTCTCCTGCCATAGACGAAGGGCAAGCCGATTTACTTATAGCGTTGGAGGGCAACGAGGCTCTTAGAAATATTCAGTTTTTGCAAGCGCAAAATGGAGTAATAGTAGTAAACGCCGACAAAAATTTTCCGAAATTAAATTATAAAACTATAAAAATAGACGCGTTTTCAAAAGCAAATCAAAATATTTTCAATATACAAGCATTGAACGTTTATATGCTTGGCATTTGCCTGGCTCGCGCGCAAAATTTCCCTTTCACGCAAGAGGATATAGAAAAAGCCATACATGTAATGAATGAAAAAGTTGCCGATAAAAATATCATAGTTTTGCGTCAAGCTATAAAGGACGCGAATGAGGAGGATGTATGATTTGGTCAAAAGAGGAGTCTTTGTCGCGCGATGAAATGTTCGCGCTTCAAAGTAAAAGGCTGCAAGATACCGTATCAAAAGTTTACGAGAAAGTGCCGTTTTACAAACGTAAATTTGACGAGCTTGGCATAAGCGCGCAAGATATCAAAACTATAGCTGACATAGCGAAGCTGCCTTTTACGAAAAAGCAGGATTTGCGTGATAATTATCCGTTCGGACTTTTCGCCGTTGATAATTCCGAGCTTATCAGGATACACAGTTCCAGCGGCACTACAGGCAAACCAACCGTCGTAGGCTATACAAAGTCCGACATAGACGTTTGGGCTGAAGGAGTTGCAAGAGTGCTTACAATGGGCGGTATCACAAAAAATGATATTGTACATGTAGCTTACGGATACGGGCTGTTTACGGGCGGTTTGGGTCTTCACGACGGAGCTACTAAAGTCGGCGCGACCGTTGTGCCAAGTTCGGGGGGATTTACCTCAAGACAAGCGATGCTTTTAAAGGATTTTGGCGCAAGCGCGCTTGCTTGCACTCCAACGTTTGCTATGCATATTTTGGAAACCGCGCTTCATGAAGGATACGAACCGAAAAAAGATTTTAAACTAAAAGCCGGATTTTTTGGCGCGGAACCTACAAGCCGAGGGTTAAAAGATGAATTGGCAAATGGCTTAAATATCAGCTATCACGACATCTACGGACTTTCGGAGATAATAGGTCCGGGGGTTGCGGGCAATTGCAAATACAGTAAAGATTTGCATATATTTGAAGATCACTTCTACCCTGAAATAATTGACCCGAACACTTTGGAAGTGCTGCCGTACGGAGAAAAAGGCGAACTTGTTATCACTTCTTTGACAAAACAAGCTCTTCCGATTATCAGATACAGAACGGGCGACGTGACTATACTAAATCCTGAAGTTTGCAAGTGCGGCAGAACGCAGGTGCGCATGAAAAACATTATGGGCAGAGTTGACGATATGTTGATTGTAAACGGTGTGAACGTATTTCCGTCTCAAGTTGAACATGTATTGTCAAATATAGATGAGATTACGCTCAATTATCAAATCATCGTTGATAAAAAAGGCTATCTTGACAAACTTGACGTTATGGTCGAAGTCACGGAAGATATGCCAATGGACAGTATAGGCGCGCTTGAGAGAGTACAAAAAAAGATACAAAACGAGCTTTTGAGCAATCTTTATATTCACGCTAATGTCAAATTGGTTGAGCCAAGGACTATTGAACGTTCGCAAGGAAAAGCTGTGCGCGTTGTTGATAAAAGGAGTTAAAAATGAAATATTTCGTCAAACAACTTACGGTATTTTTAGAAAATAAACCCGGAGAGCTTGCCTCTTTCACCCATATTTTAAGCGGTAAAAATGTCAATATCAAATCTTTGATATTGGTGGAATCCACAGAATACGGACTGGTACGCGCTATTGTAGACAATCCGCAAAAAGCAAAAGCCGTACTGGAGAGTGCGGGACTCAGCGTAAGATTTAGCGACGTTTTGGCTGTCAAAATAAAAGACGAGGTAGGAAGTTTTGACAGGATAGTAACGATTTTGAGTAAAAATAGCATTAATATCCTATATACTTATAGTTTTTACTCCACAAACAGCGGTATTTTCATCTTTAGCGTTGATAATTTGCAAAAGGGTATTGACGCGCTTTTGGAGGCAAAAGAAAATGTTTTGGAAGCAGCGTATTTTTATGAGTAAGTGACGTAATATGATTAAAAAATTTTAATTTATTTATAAAAAGCGGTGCAATTTACATCGAAAGTCCTTATTTTTAATTAAATCAAGAAATGATTTTATTCGTGCAGGTTCTTTTTTGAAAAATTGTGTTACTTTGACTTTGGAAAGCAAAGAAAACAAATCATTTGCATCAACTCTTATTGCATATAGCCCAACAACTAGCCTTAAATAAACATTGTGCCTGAACCGCAAAAAGGGTCTAAAACAGTTGCGCTTTTATGTGCAAACTGCTTTATCATCGTGTGCGGCAGTTGCGGCGGGAACTTTGCAGGATATGGGTGCAAAGAATGGTGTTAAGTACATTGTGTCGCTGTTATAGAAGTCAAAATCTATATTGTAATTCATTGTCTTATTATTTTACTTTGCTCATTATCAGTTATTATATTGTACGTTTTTAAGGTCTTCTTTTAGCCTTTTAAAATCAGTTATTTGCTGTTCTAATATTTCAGGGCTTGGAATAATACCAAATTCATCAGAAGGCAAATGTCCTTCTATCAAATTCGATATTTCTCCGTGCTTTTCAACAACTGTTTCAATAAGCGTTTTTTCAAATTTTATTTCTTTTAATCTTCCCATTCTTATTTGAGGGTCGAAACGTTGTACTGTTCCTCCTAAAATAGTAAAAATAGCCAAGGCTTCATAAGAAGCCCTTAATGCCGCCAGGCCTGCTTTGGAATAATCAATTCTTTCATTTCCATTGGTAATTTTACTTTTTCTCAACCATTCTTCTGCTTTTGTAGGGTCGTTATATTGCCCTTCATTTGCAGGGCTTGTATTTGCTACAACTTTTCCACAAATTTGATTATCACGTTCCAAAGTGTGGTGAATAAAACTATTCTCAATGCCATTCAAATACTTTTTACTAAAATTTTTGAGGTGGTAAAAGAAAATTAAATCATGTGTAAGTATGATTACTTGTTTTGAAGTTGCTTGTAGTGCCAGCCTTTCCGCAATTTGTTTTTTTCTATCGTTATCCAATGAATTTACAGGGTCATCGAAAATTAGCCCTCTGTTTATTTCAGACATTTGGAGTTCAGCAAGAAAATCTGCAATAGCAATCACTTTTTGTTCGCCTTCGCTTAATACTGCATTAGGATTTTGCCCTTTTAATTTGAGTTGTCTGTAAGATTTTCCTTGTGTACCTGTATGATTGACTTCTATTCCGAAATTTCCGTTGAGTTTTTGACACTCGTTATTGAAAGTATCAATATATTTTTGGTTAAAATACTTGTTTGATAATGTTTTTTCGGCATTTGTTATTATCCGTTTTGCATAATCAGCATTGTGTGCTTTTTTTATCCAAACTTGATTATTGACATAAGTTTCAAATTTTGGAAAATGCGTATTGAATTTTTCTTTGTGTTCTAAAAATGTTTTTGCATTCAATAATTTTTCTAACTCCTTACTTTGTTCATCTTCCGTTAGATTTTTGATTAAAGCATCGACAGCCGTTTCAATCGCTGCGTGTTGTTCAACTCCTATTTCTATTGCTATTCTTTCATTTGCTGTTTTGCTTTGAATATCGGAAATAATATTTTTAGCAAGTGTTTTTTGTTCTGAAAGTTTTCGGTTCAATGCTACCAATTCGTCAGGATATTTTTCAGTTAACCAAACAGTAAGTGTATTGTCTTGTGGAAACAAGTCAAAATTTAAACTTTCATAACTTTGTTTTGCTTTGTCAAGCGTTTCTTGTGCCTGTTTTGCCTTTTGCTCCATAATGCTTTTTATGAAAGTCCAATAGTTGGAAATTAGTTGTTTTGCATTATCCGAAAGTAGTTGTTGGCAAAATAAACAATTGTCGCCATTTTCAGGATAAACAGCATTTCCTGTTTTCTGTGTTTTAGCAAATTCCTCGGCGGAAATAATAAAATTTTTCCATTCGATTGCTCCTACTCCTTGTATCTTGTCGGTTTTAAAATTTTCAATACTTTCTGCTTTTGCTGTGGTTTCTTTTGAAATACAATCAGTAATTACTGATTGTATTTTTACAATCATTTCGATTGTAAAAAACTGATTAAGTTTTTCAATATCTTGCTTGTTTTTAGCCAGTAAGGTTTTGATATTTCCAAGTTTTTTTATTTCATTTTCTTTTCCTTTTAACGCCAATAGAAGTTCGTCATATTGTTTTTGTATCGTCTCTTTTTGGGTTTTATCATCATCAGAAAAAGGTGTGTATTTTTTCAAATCGTCATAAATATTTGTTTCCGCATTCAGATTTTGAACAATCGCTTTAATTTCCGAATTGCCGTCAAACAAGGCGGATAAATCATTTGCTGTATTTCCTAATTGTTTGGTTTGAATATCGGTATTTAGTTTTTCTTCAACTCGATTAATAGCACTTGTGTAATTTGCAAAAAAACTCAATCCCGCAGGGCGAAATTCAAATTCGTTTTTTTCAGCAAGTTGTTTAAATAAACCTTTTCCATCAAAGACTGCAAATTGTTCAAATTCGGTATTATCTCTATTCGTAATAAATAACACTGTTTCAATATTATTTGATTTAAAAGTAAATTTTGCATTAATAGATTTGTGCTCGTTTTCAATATTAATATTCGGCAAAATATCTTCGGGATATTTTGAATAAAAAACATTTTTCAAAAGCCTTACATAACCCGACTTTCCCGAGCCATTTGCACCATAAATGATTGTGAGGTTTGGACTAAATTCTATTGTTTGATTTTCGGTTAAGGCGTTTACACCTTCAACATTTTCAAGTTTTGCAAGAAGTAAATCAGATTTGTATTGTCCTGCATTTATAATATTATAATCAATGGTGATTTCTGACTTTTCAGTTTCTTCTTTAATTTGCAATAATTCAAGCAAATAAGAATACGAGGTATCAATATAATTTTCAGAAACGGCGTTACCCGATAAAATTTTCTCTGCAAGAAATTTTGCCCAATAAGGCAGTTCGTTAGCAAATCTCTTTACTTCCGTTTCAAGCGTTTCTGCTTGTATGTGTATGTTTTCGATATTGTTATTTTCTTCATTCATATCATTTTACCCCCTCCATTTTACTTTACGAAATATTACCACAAAAGAGCAATTTTGGTTGGTGTAAAAAACACTAATCGCCCTAAATAATTAATCGGTCTATTTTTATAAAAAATAAGATAATCGTAAACCAAATTTTATTGTAAATAACTATATCGTTAAAATAAAGAGTAAAAAATATATAAACTGGGGTGCAAAACTATTTACTTCATTGCATTTATTTTTTAATTTATAGCCATCCATATTGTGTATACTATAAAGTCGTGTATAATTTTGCAAAAATTGTGAATTACTTACAAGTAATATTAAAAAATATAGAAATAATCTATTATATCCAATAAATAAAATAAGTGATAAGCATTATAAGTCTAGTAAAATTTTTACAAAAAGTCTGAAAGGCAGTAAAATTATTTACTACCTTTCGATTAAACAGTATTATTTTTCAGGAATCCCCACAAAGTGTAGCTTTGAATTAAAACCATTTTATTTAAGCGACATCATTTTTTTGTCTTGCGAACCGCAGTTACCTCGATCTCCACAAACCACGCGGGATTTGCGAGTGCGGCGACTTGAACAACAGATCTTGTTGGTAGATTTGGCTGCTCTTTCGTGCCAAAAAATTTACGATACCCATTCATAAACCCGTCAAAATCCATCTTTCCCGAAAGCTTTGGATCGCCCACTAAAAAGACTTGCATTTTAATAACATCGCCCATTTCCAAACCAAGACTTTTTAAGGTTTTATCAATGCTTGCAAGCGAACTGATAGTCTGCTCTTCCGTATTGCCATACGCTTCAACCGATCCTTTTGTAGCATTTATAATTGTCGGTACAACGCCGCTTAAATTAACAACAGTCGCGTCGGATGGAATCTCTACCGCCATCGCTATTGGAAAATCAGAACCCGGCGTCTTATGTTACATCCAATCAATGACTTTAGCCACTTCGCTTACAGCGTAGCATTTTATGCCGCTTATCTCCTCAAGCGGTCGCGACGGGACTATGGCTTTTTTAAAGTGCTGTGTTTTGGCTTCTTTTAAGCGGTTGTCAAGTTGATAAACGTCTCTTATGTCGCCGATTAGGCTAACTTCTCCAATAAAGATAGTATCTTTGCTTAGAGGTCGGTTTCTGAAACTGCTTATAATAGCCGCTACTATCGCCACATCCGCGGCTGTTTCGGTTATCTTTATTCCTCCGGCGATATTTATAAAAACGTCATATCTGTTTAACGGCAAGTCAAGCTTGCGCTCCAAAAGCGCTAAAAGCATAGTCAAACGATTTAGTTCATAACCTGTTGAAGCGCGTTTGGGATTTGGATATGTGCTTTCGCTAAGTAACGCTTGCACTTCCAAAACTATCGGACGAGAACCCTCCATTACAACCGTTATCGCCGAACCGGCTTGCGAATCATTTCTTGTGAAAAATTTCTTTGAGATATCCTTAGCGCTTTCAAGTCCCGTTTTTGTCATCTCAAAAATTCCGACTTCGCTGGTTGAACCGAAACGATTTTTAAAACCTCTTAATATTCTAAGCTCTCTATTTGAGTCGCCTTCAAAATACAGTACCGTATCTACCATATGCTCAAGTATCCTGGGTCCTGCTATAGAGCCCTCTTTTGTGATATGCCCGATAATAAAAACCGCTACGTTTTTATCTTTGGCGTAGCGCATAAGTTCAAACGTTATCTCTCTTACTTGCGATACGCTTCCTGGAGCTGATGATATTTTTTCGCTAAATAGTGTTTGAATAGAGTCTACTATCAAAACATCAAATTTTTTCAAAGAGAGTTCATGCAAAATCGTATCAAGATTTATTTCGCACAAAAGATATAGGTTTTTATGCAAACTATCCAATCTTTGCGCGCGCAATTTTATTTGACCTGCGGACTCTTCGCCGCTTACATAGAGCGTATTTTTACCGGATTTTGCGAGATTGCCACCGATTTTTAAAAGCAGCGTTGATTTGCCAACGCCAGGACTTCCTCCGATAAGCGTGAGACTGCCCTCTACTATGCCGCCGCCCAAAACCAGATCAAGCTCTTCATTATTTGAGCTAAATCTCTCAACGCTCTCGTCCTCTATCTCAGTTATGGATTTCGCGCTGTTTTGTGAAGATTTTGAATTTGGCGATTTTGACGTCTCTTTTAAAGTTGTAATTTGTTCTTGCGTTAATTCCAAGAACTCGCCCCACGCACCGCAATTTGGGCATTTGCCAAGCTCTGCCGCGCTTTGAAAACCGCACGCTTGACACTCGTAAAGCTGCTGTTTTTTCTTGCCCATAACTACTCTTTCGCGTTAAAAATAGCATCCAAAATGCTATCGACATAACTTTCCGCATCAAAAGGTATAAGGTCGTCCATGCTTTCTCCAACGCCAACATAAAGTATCGGAAGTTGTAAAGTTTTGGCTATACTAAAAAGCGCGCCGCCTTTAGCCGTACCATCAAGTTTTGTTATGATAAGCGCGTCTATGCCTATCATTTCATTAAACGCCAACGCTTGATTTATCGCGGAATTTCCTTGAGTTCCATCAAGTATTAATATCTTTCTATGAGGAGCGTTATCAGCCGCCTTTGCGCAGATTTTCACTATTTTTTTAAGCTCATTAGCTAAATTTATTTGATTATGCAAACGCCCCGCTGTATCTATAATGACATTATCAATACCTCTTGCTTTTGCGGAAGAGATCGTATCGTACGCTACTGCGGAAGGATCATGTCCTTGTTGCGTATAAATTATCGGAACGTCTATTTTTTCACTCCAGCGTTTTAACTGTTCTATAGCCGCCGCTCTAAAAGTATCTCCGGCTCCGAGCAAAACGCTTTTGTTTTGGTTTTTATATATATTCGCAAGTTTTGCGATGGTAGTTGTTTTGCCCGCGCCATTTACCCCTACTATTAACTCCACAAAAGGATTTGCCGAGATATTCGCGTTTTTATCGTATATGAAATATGATTTTAAAACTCTTTTTATATCGTCTTTACCAACGCTATTTTGAGGTGGGAGGTAGTAGAGTATCTCTTCTACCAATTCATAGCTCACGTCCGCTTCCAAAAGCACTTCTTCTAAAATCTCTTTGCTAACTTTTTCTTGTTTTGCTGGGACTATCTCTTTTATCGCTTCAAGAGTTTTGCCAAGTCCTTTTTTGATAGACGCGAACACTAAAAAATCCTCTTCAAGTCAGCCTCTATCATCTCCTCGGGTATTGCTCCTGTATAATCGGTAACATACGCGCCATCTTTATCATATATCACTATATACGGCACACTTGTTATATTGCCCAAAGTAGCCGAAAGTCTGAGGTTATTTTTATCAGTTGAGACAGAAAAATCCACACCATTTTTGGATATAAAATCTTGTGCATCTTCCAAAGAGCTGTTATCAAGAACAGCAGATATGATATTGAGGTCGTTTTGATATCTGCTTTGAAGATTATTCAGGTTTGGGATTTGCGCATCACACGGTATGCACGAAGTCGTAAAAAAGGCTAAAAGCAGCGATTTGTTATCATATGAAAATCCATCCTCTGTTTTTTTTAGAATAATGGTTTTATTATTTGTCGTTTTCAAGACGATATTTTGATTGCTTACGAGCGGTTTATCAATATTGTCACCGCAACCAAAAAAGAGAGCTAAACTAAAAAGAGGCAGTAAAAAAGAGATAGGTTTTATCACGAAGCTGTCCTTATTATTGTAAAATACTTCTTAAAAAAAGGATTATAAACAAATGTCGCTTAAAAGCACAAATAGTAATCTACCCAAAGAAAGATTTCGCGAAATTTCTCTTAAAAAATTAAAATGCGCCGCCGATGAAAAATATTTCAAAAATTCACACACTGTCGTAAAATCTCTTGAAAAAATATTAAAATTGCTACGATTTAAGACAATAGCATTATATATTCCGCTTAAAATTGAGGTTGATATACGAACAATTTTTCCAAAACTTAGACGAGACAAAATAATTTATGTTCCATTTATGGAATGTGTCAGTTTTAAATTGGTAAAATACAGATTACCTGTTTGGAAAAAGAAGTTTAATATTTTGGAGCCTGCCGATTCTTGCAGGTTTAGGCAAAAAGTTGATATTATAGTAGTTCCTGTCATCGGGGTTGATGGGGATTTGAGAAGAGTAGGTTTCGGGAAAGGGATGTACGATAGGTTTTTTGCTACTTTAAAACCACAACCCTTTACCATTTTTGTTCAACTTATAAAATGTTATACTCAAGATAAGCTTTGTGAAGCTTATGATATACAGGCTGATATTTATATAACCCCAACAGATATTATAATAAAAAGAGGGAAAAATGGTTTTAGAGATAGGAGTAGGAGTATTTACAGCGGCAGCAACAGGAGTGGCAGGATTTATAATAGCAAAAAAGCTTGACGCGGCAAATCACGAGATATATATTGCGCAAGCTAAAGCGAGGGCTAAAGCGATAGAACATGAGGCGGAATTAACGCTTAAAAATGTTAATATCAAAGTAGCCGAAGCCGAACTTAATGCTAAAAGGCGTTTTGAGGAAGAGGCACTGAAACTCAAAAAAGAGTATGCATTAAAATCAACTGATGTGGAAAAAAAAGAGATAGGCTTGCGTGAGGATACCAAAAAACTTATAAAAGAGCGCGAAGAGATACATAATTTCAAGCGTATCGTTGATGAAATGGGCGCGGAAGCAGCAAAACTGAAGCAAGATTATCAAGTCAAACTTAAAGACGCTATTCGCGTATTGGAACATTCGGCAGGACTTACCGAAGATGAGGCCAAAGATATAATACTAAAAAAAGTGGAAGAACAGTCCAGAGCCGAAATAGCTCATATAGTTAGGAAATGCGAAGAAGAAGCAAAACAAGATGCGAAGAGGAAGGCAAATTATATATTAGCACAAGCTACCACAAGATTTGCGGGTGATTTTGCTGCGGAGCGATTGATAAATGTCGTCAATATCAAAGATGATGATTTAAAAGGGCGCATTATCGGCAAAGAGGGTAGAAATATAAAAACTCTTGAAATGCTCTTAGGCGTTGATATTATCATAGACGACACACCTAACGCGATTATTTTGAGTAGTTTTAATCTTTATCGCAGAGCAGTCGCAACAAAAGTTATTCAACTTTTAGTAGAGGACGGCAGGATTCAACCTGCGCGCATTGAAGATATACACGAAAAAGTTAAAGATGAGTTTGAACAAAATCTCAAAGAAGAAGGTGAAAATATCGTTATGGATTTGGGACTTACAAAAATTCATCCGGAAATTATCAAATTGATAGGTAAACTGAAATTCCGTGCCAGTTATGGACAAAATGCTCTTGGACATTCTCTAGAAGTGGCAAATCTTGCAGGTATTATTGCAGCAGAACTTGGAGGAAACGAACAACTTGCAAAAAGAGCGGGACTTTTGCATGACATTGGCAAAGCCTTAACACAAGAGTTTGCCGGAAGCCATGTTGATTTGGGGGCGGACGTTTGCAAACGCTATAAAGAACACCCTGTTGTTATAAACGCTATTTACGCTCATCACGGACATGAGGAAGCCACGTCTATAGAGGCTGCTGCTGTCTGTGCCGCCGATACACTTTCTGCCGCGCGTCCTGGCGCTAGACGTGAAGTACTTGAAAGCTTCTTAAAACGTGTTCAAGATATCGAGGACATCGCCAAATCAAAAGAGGGTATCAAACAAGCATATGCGATAAATGCCGGTCGCGAAATAAGAGTTATTGCTAACGCAAAACTTGTAAACGACGATGAAGCCGTACTTTTAGCAAAAGAGATAAGTAAAGAGATAGAGGCTAAAGTGCAATATCCGGGCGAGATAAAAGTCAATGTTATCAGAGAGACAAGAGCAATAGATTACGCTAAATAATTTTAAAAAGCTAAATATACAAAATTAAGGTGAAAAATTGGAAGATATTATAAAGGATTTGAGCACTTACGGCTATTTGATACTCTTTTTTTACTCTCTATCAGGCGGTATAGTAGCGCTTGTAGCTGCCGGCATATTGTCCTCTCAGGGAAGCATGAATATATGGATTTGTATCGCTACGGCTATGGCAGCAAATATAATTGGCGACGCCGCTTTGGTATGGCTTAGCAGATATAATAAAAGCGCTGTTATGCCTTATATCAAAAAACATCGCAGAAAGTTAGCCCTAAGTCATTTGCTCATTAAGAGACAAGGGGCGAAGATTATCATTATGCAAAAATTTATCTATGGACTTAAAACATTAGTACCTTTGGCTATCGGTTTTACAAAGTACCCTATATTGAGGTTTAATATCATTAGCACAATCGGAGCTTGTTTATGGGCATTTGTGATGGGATTTGGCAGTTATTACGCAGGTACATATTTCGCGAAATTTTTTAATGTATTCAGCGATAAACCGTATATTGCATTGATTATCTTATTAGTATTAGTGGGTTTGATCTGGACATATTTTAATTTCGCTACAAAAAAAAATAAGCCGCCGCTTTAATCGCGGCGCAAACTTTTAACTCTCGGTTATCTCTATTGTTTTTATCGTATCGCCGACCCTTATACTATCAAGCACTTTTAAAGAATTTTCGTCTACTATATCGCCAAAAACAGTGTGAATACCATCCAAATGCGGTTGTTTCGAGTGACAAATGAAAAATTGGCTTCCTCCCGTATTGCGTCCGGCATGCGCCATAGAAATAGTTCCTCTTTGGTGTTTATGTGTATTTTTGTCGCATTCGCACCCTATCTGCCATCCAGGACCTCCGCTTCCCGTACCGTTTGGACAACCGCCTTGAATTACAAAATTTGGAATTACTCTGTGAAATTTAAGTCCATCATAAAATCCGCTTTTTGACAAATGCACAAAGTTCGCCACTGTGACCGGTGTTTCTTCTGGATAGAGTTTCAACCTCATATCACCCTTATCTGTTTTTATAACAGCGTAGGCGAATTTCGCCAACTCTTCAGATGTAAAATTATAAGTTTTAAGTGCCATAAGCATCCTTTTTTGAAAAATTTTTGTATTATACCAAAAGAGTATTTTTTAAAAAAGGATTTTGTTGAAAAGAGCAGTAATTTTACTAAATATGGGAGGAGCAAGAAGTAAAGATGAACTTAGAGAATTTCTAAAAAATATGTTTTTGGATAAAAGAATCATCAATTCTCATGCGCGTTTTTTCGTATCATTTTTCATTAGTAATTTAAGGACTCCTAAAGTTTGGAGGGATTATGAAAAAATCGGCGGAAGTAAAATATATGAACATACGCAAAAACTCACAAATAAGTTAAATATGTTATCAAAAGACAATTACAACGCATTTTTCGCCATGCGTTATACAAAGCCAAATGTCGTTCAGGTTTTGAAAGATAAAAATTACGATGAAGTACTGCTTTTTCCACTCTATCCGCACCTTTCGTCGACAACTACATTATCATCATTTGACGATGCGGATATTTTTTTAAAAGGCAAAAATATCAAAGTTAAAAAAATAAACGATTTTTTTGAAGATCAGCGATTCAATGAGACTATCATAACTTCTATCAAAAAATGCTATAGTAAAGGAGCACATCTGATATTTTCCGCACACTCTCTGCCACTTAGCATCGCTAAAAATGATCTCTATCCAATACATATAAAAAAGCACGTTGAAATTTTAAGTCAAATGCTCACTTGTAAGGGAATGGAATTTGAAAATATACATTTGGCTTACCAGTCAAAATTGGGACCGGTGAAGTGGCTGAGGCCCAATATCGGTGATGTTTTGCGCTCTTTGACACGTGAAAAAGTTATCGTTTATCCGCTATCTTTTACAATTGAGAATTCCGAAACTGCTTTCGAGCTCGAACTGCACTATGCAAATATCGCCAAAAACTGCGGCGTAGCATCATATAAAGTATGCAAAGTACAAAATAGCGGTGATGACTTTGTAAAATTTATAGATGAAAAAATAAGAGAAAGTTTTTAAACCTTGCTTTTTTATTACGCTATATTCGTATAGACCGCTTGAACATCGTCATCATCTTCCAAACGGTCTATAAGTTTTTCGATATCCGTTAACTGCTCTTCGCTAAATTCCATAGGTGTATTTGGAATATATTCAAGTGCCGCTTTTTTAGGCTCAATGCCAAGACTCTCCAAAGCTGTCGAAAGCAAACCGAAATCAGAATAATCCGCATACGCGTAAAACGTATCTTCGATCTCTTCAAGCTCCTCAAGTCCGCCGTCTATGAGAGATAGCTCCAAATCATCTCTGCTTATTTGCGATCTATCAAACTCAAATACCGCTTTGCGTGAAAACATAAACTCTAAAGAGCCGTTTTGCAACATCTGACCGCCGCATTTACCAAAGTGCGTTTTGATATTCGCTACAGTTCTTGTCGGATTATCCGTCGCACACTCCACCCATATAAGTGCACCGTGAGGCGCTTTGCCCTCATAATGTACTTCTTTTATATCCTGCGCATCTTTGCCTGCAGCACGTTTAATCGCCGCTTCTATGTTGTCTTTCGGCATATTTTGTGCTTTGGCGGTTAAAATAGCCGTACGAAGCTTGGAGTTCATCTCCGGATCGAGTCCGCCCTGTTTAGCCGCCATCGTTATGGATTTAGCAAGTTTTGGAAATACTTTGGACATTTTATCCCAGCGTTTCTCTTTCGCCGCTTTGCGATATTCAAATGCTCTTCCCATCAATCTATCCTAATTAAAATCTGCCCGTAATGATATCTCACAAAAGATAAAAAATATTTTAGCTACCAAAAAACCATAAACTTTTTGATATAAAAACACAAAACTTGCTTGAGGCTGAGTATAAAAACGATTTAAGAATTTTGAACTATAAATATTGATAGTTTAAGAGTATCGTGATCATTTGTGACTTTCGAAATATAGTCTTCACACTACATCCATCTCCGATTGTATAAATTTTAATATCATTAGCGAGGGCAAGTGAGTTGTTATGCTAATGATATTTTTACCATTTAAAGATGCAATTTCAATAAATCATTGCACCAAATCTACCGTTTAATAAGTACTCCCATACATCTGCAATAGCAATATTGATCATGCCGCCCTACTCTGCTTCCACATTTTGGCAGAAAAAATAGGCAGAATAGCCAAAAGTTTATTAGTTTATAAATATGAAATACACACACCATATACGTTAAAGCGTTAATCAAACCTTTCCAGCAAAATAGCGAAAGCAGCACCTTTGATACAGTAAAGTTTTTGCGGATAACTTAGTTAATCTTTTATGCGCTAACTTTTAATGCTTGCAGCACTAAAAAGTATATATCTGTACCATTTCAACTCTGTTGAAATGCCTGCAGCGCATTGTAACAATACACCATGTACGCAAAAAGATGATTTTGAGCTTACGAAGTATGTGATAATTAAGAAAGAAACTCTTGTAACAGATTACAACAATCTCTTAGGAGCGTTTAACGCGTATAAATAGTTAGAGATATTATCTATAGCTATAAAGGTAAAAAACACAACCGTCCAAAACAGTATGTTCAGTATCTTTGCTTGCATTTAAACTCCTTCTATCGTTTATTTCACAACCTGAATTTGTAAAATATCCTCGCCATTCAACATGATTTCCGGCTGCCGCAAAATCAACCTTGTAATAGTTGTCATATAACTGCTATAGTTTGGAATTTCTTGTAGAGATGGAATACAGCACATCCAGTCACCACGCCGTTTAATTTACAGGTTACGAAAAATTCGCAATCAGTAAATGCAACATCACAAAAGCCGGTATAAAAGATGTCATTTCACACGTTTGATTGTACATTGCAGCTTTTTAAGGGTTGCTACTATCGTTCACCCCCAACAACCTGCAAAAAGAATAGCTACAAATGTAGCAATAAAATAATTTTAAAACACATATACCCCCGTGAAATACGTTTGACGCTTGAAATTTTTAACGTTCTATTTTTAGATAGTCCAAAATTTGTGCTACCAATAAGAAATAGAAGAATACCCTATAGCTATAAGATAATTTTTAAAATATATTCTTATTAATATTAAATTAAATTTAAATATTTATAGTAAAAATGCTGAAGGATTAAGCGTTTTATAGAAAAAGAAATATTAGCTTAATATATATTCCTCTATCTTTTTTATAACATAACTACGCAAAGAGATATCAAGCTTTAAAATAGATAGTGGCAAGTCGAAATGCTCCATTTTGACCGCGTCTTTTGTCGTAGTTAAAATACTTTTTGCTCCGCTTTGCTCCAAAATCTCTCTTAATTCGCTTTCTTGAAACATATAATGGTCGGGAAATATCCGTTTAGCAGTGGTAAGTGGTAAAAATTTATCAAGCCTTGAAGGATTCGCTATAGCTGTTACTAAAATCATATTTTCGGTTTTGTTTAGTATCATGACTTCTCTTGTAAAATCTATACCCTCTTTTAAAACCAAATCAGCTTTTTTATAGTTAAAAATACTCTCTCTGTATGCACCCGATGGGATACAAAAAGTATTGGCTGGAGATATATTTGGAAAAATGAGAATATCAAATTTTTTGATATTTACTTTGCCGAAACCATCATCCAATATGATCATCTGAGCGCCTAATTCTTTTGCTTTTTTTATCCCTTGAGCTCTATCTTCACTTACGATAATCAAAGCATTTTGCAACTCTTGAGCATATAGCATAGCCTCATCACCGCTTGTTTTTACATCACATAAAATCTCCCCGAAACGGCTTACCACGACTAACCCTTTGGAGAACCTCCCATAACCTCTTGAAACAATAGCCGGCTTTTTAAACTTTTTGGCTATAGCGATACAAAGCGGGGTTTTACCGCTGCCGCCCACGGTTAGATTGCCAACACTGATAATTGGTATATGATAATCAACCGGCTTTATCACAGCGCGTCTTATTCGTGCGCATACACACCAGATAATAGCTAAAGGCAGAAGTAGAAAAGTGATAAAACGCTGAAAAAGAGATGGACGATAGAGATACTCTTCCGTCCATAAGACAAGTTTGTGTTTAAGCACGACGCTGTGCTATCCTTTGTACGGTTTCACAAACATAATCAACATCATCATCGCTCATAGCCGCATAAATCGGTAAAGAGAGTATCTGTTGATAATTGGCCAAAGCGACGGGAAATTCATTGACTTTTAGTCCATATTTATTTTTATAATAGGATAAAAGATGCATTGGTATATAATGAAGACCCGTAAAAATACCTGCCTCTTTCAAATCCTTAGCAAATCCGTCCCGGTTTTTATCAATTTTTATGATGTATTGGCCGTATATATGGTCTCTTTTAACAACTGGTGTTCTGATATTGTGATACTTCTCAAAAGCTTTATTATAGATAGAGGCTATCTTTTTGTGTCGCGCTATACTTTTGTTTATTTTTGCGAGTTTCGCTAATATATAAGCTGCGCTGATTTCGTTTATATCGTATTTGACGCCAATATCAACTACATCATATATATAGCCTAAATTGCCGAACTTATCCCATCCGCTGCCTACTATAGCGTGATTGATAAGCAGTTTAGCTCTTTCATACAATTCATCATCGGCCATTGTCATCATACCGCCACTCGCTGTACTGCATTTGAGGCGTGGAGAAAATCTAAAACACGATATAGCCGAATCCATAGCACCTATTTTTCTACCCTTATACGTCGCTCCAAAAGCACTTGTGGCATCATCTACGATTTTTACATTATGATGCTTTGCTAATTCGTAAATCACATCCATATCGGATGGCTGTCCTGCCATATGCGATATAAATATGCCTTTTAATTTTTTATGAGCCTCTTTAATCAGCGTTTGTTCAAGTTTATTAATATCAATATTAAAATCATCAGCGTCTATATCTACGAAAATAGGTTCGGCGTCAAAGTGCCTTACGACTTCCGCTACAGCCGGAGATGAATTTACCGAACATATAAATTTATCGCCTCGTTTTATATTCATAGCGCACATAGCTAAATGCATAGCCGCTGTCCCGTTACAAGTAGCGATGGCGTGCTGTGCGCCTATAAATTTTGCTGCATTTATTTCAAGCTGGTCAATTTTGGAGGGTTTATCGCCTTCCAAAACTTCATTTATATATGCAAATTCCAATTTGTCAACCATTGGTCTGTAAAATGGTATTTCTCTCATAACACTACCCTCCCACATTTAATATTACTTTTTACCTTATAATAAACATTTAAATTATACTAAAACAAAAATTAAGCAATTCTTTTAAAAAACAAAAATGGCAGTTATTTTTATTTAAAAAACTACGTTATGATTTCTTATTTCCAAAAGGATACAAAATGTTTGAAATAATATCAAAACCAATGGGTTTCTTGGAGACAAACTGTTACATTATATATTTATCAAAAGGCGAGATTATCGTTGATCCAGGTATTGGAGCAGATGAGTGGATAATACAAAATGTACAAAATCCTTTAGCTGTTTTAAATACTCACGGACATTTTGATCATGTATGGTCAAATCGTAAATTGCAAGATAGTTTAAAAGTTATTTTATATACACCAAAAAAAGATACATTTATGTTACAAAATGATACATTTGGATACGGAATGGACTCCAGTATTCCCGACATTGAGGTTGACGGAGACCAAAAATTTGAGATAGGAGGAGAGGTCGTAGAGTTTTTACACTTTCCGGGCCATACTCCAGGATGCAGCGTTATCAGGATGGCAGATACTATTTTTAGCGGGGATTTTATATTTAAAAATTCAATAGGAAGCACGGATTTTCCATATAGTTCATCCAAAGATATGAAAAAAAGCATTTTAAAATTTTTAGAATTTAAAGAGGATTTGAAAATTTATCCAGGACACGGAGAAAGCACGAATGTAAAAGCGGAACAAAAAAATCTACCATATTGGCTTAAGTATTTATAACTATTTTTCAAGAATTTTTTTTCATATTAAAATGAGTATTTTTGTTACATATAAAGTCAATGGTATCGATATAGAATTTTATATAAAATACATAAATGGTGATTTTGTACATATAATTTTGTAGAAAATTAATTTTTATCACTTATCATGCAAAGTTGATATCTATTTTTTTATTTTTACATAAACCCTTTTGGGGGACGGGTATCCTTCAATAGTTTTTGAGTTGTCGTTCGGATCTAAAAAGTCTTTCAGACTTTGCCCTAAAATCCACTCCGTTTTTCTCTGTTCGGTCGCATCGGTCGGCTTTTTTGCCAGTACTTCAACTTTACTAAATCCAACCCTCTCACACCAGTTTTTAAGAGCGTTTACGGTCGGAATGAAGTAGACATTTGATATTTTTGAATAACTTTTCTTAGGGCATAACACTATATCCTCATCGCCGTCAATCATAAAAGTATCCAAAAAAAGCTCCCCATCTTTTTCAAGTCCGTTAAAGAGCGATTTTAAACACCCAAGCGGGTCGCTTCTATGGTATAAAACGCCAAGACAAAAAATCACATCAAATTTTTCGCCGTAATCCGACAAATCCTCTACGCCTAAAAGTTCATATAAAATATCTGTTTTGGCAAAACGGTTAATAAAATCAAATTGACACCAAAAAAGCGGCGTAGGGTCAAATCCTACAAGTTTTTTAGGTTTCTCTTGCAACATTTTAAAAAGATAATATCCGTTATTGCAACCGATATCGGCAACTTTTTTATCTTTAAGGTTGAAATGCGGGCGCAAAAGATTGTATTTTATAAAACTCTGCCATTCGGAATCTATAAAAAGTTCTCCTATACTAAAAGGACCTTTTCTCCACGAACGCAAAGCAAGTGCGCATTTTTTTATCATAGAGGTATTTTGAGGCAATATATCCGATAAAGAGAGCGTAAACGCATCGCCAAAAACGATATCGGCATTGATCTGAGGCAGAGAATCTATCATGGATCTTAGCGGTTTTATATCTTTCCACTGTACTGCCAGTTCTTTTTGGATTTTTGATTTTTCACTCATCGCTGTCCTTTTTTAAGTTCGCTTTTAAAGAAGAAATAATAGCATAAACGACTAATATTTATAA
Source organism: Campylobacteraceae bacterium (assembly GCA_031263195.1). Classification (GTDB taxonomy): domain Bacteria; phylum Campylobacterota; class Campylobacteria; order Campylobacterales; family Campylobacteraceae; genus JAIRKW01. The sequence continues at coordinate 87,533 of JAISGD010000010.1, forward strand.
AGGTTAAAAATGGATACGATAGAGATATTTAAAAGTTTTTCTTCCACGCCAAGATGCAGTTTTGATGCTCTGAAAATGAGAGATTTTATCGTCAAATCTGTTTTACCTCTCGGCTATGAAGTAAATATAGATAAAGCCAACAATATAATATGCCGCAAAAAAAAGCCGTTACTATGCTTACAATCGCATTATGATATGGTATGTTTAGCCGATGCACCGAATGTTGAGATATATGAGAAAGATGGTTTTTTGATGGCAAAAAACTCAACTCTTGGCGCGGATAACGGTATAGGCGTGGCATTGATGCTTTATATGATGAGTAAATTTGATAATATAGAGTGTCTTTTTACATCTGACGAAGAGGTTGGGCTTATTGGAGCTAATAACTTTGAGTATAAAATAACTGCACCATATCTTCTAAATCTTGACAGTGAAGAGGAAGGAGCAATATTCGTAGGGTGTGCAGGCGGCGTTGATATCATAGGTGAAATTGACGCGCTAAAAAAACCGTATAGAAATCGCTATAAGACATATGATATATGCATTAAGGATTTGCAGGGCGGACACTCAGGAATAGATATAGATAAAAATATTCCAAACGCTATTAAAGTTTTAGCGGAGGAATTGATAAAGAGTAAATGCGAATTGATATCCATAGACGGCGGTGAGAGGATAAACTCTATCCCAAAATCCGCATTCGCCAAAGTTTACGCGCCAAACGGCTTTACTTCAAAAAATATAGATTTGAGCATTAAAGAGATAGAAAATGACGGCAATGTTTTGACGCATTCGGATAATATTATACAAATGCTGCAAAACTTTGTCCAAGGTGTGCGCTCATTTGATGAAAAACTCAAAATACCGAGTCAAAGTATCAATCTATCAACTGTTAAAACAGATGCAGATAAAGTAAAAGTAGAATTTTTCGCACGTGCAATGGATAAAAAATCTTTAGAGAGTTTGAGCGATGAGACAGAAAAATTTTTGAAAAGTTTTGGTTTTAGGGTTAAAACAGAAGGATTTTCAGCTCCTTGGAAGCCGAATATCACGCCATTTGCAAAAAAACTTCAAGCAGTAATGGGAAGATTTTTTGAAAACGTAAATTTTAAAGCGATTCATGCCGGACTTGAGTGCGGTATTTTTGAAAACAAACAAAAATCTTTGCAAGTTGTATCTATAGGTGCGAATATCAATTTCCCTCACTCTTTGCGTGAAAACTGTGAAATAGCTTCTGTCAAAAAGCTCGAAACAATAGTGACAGAGTTGATGTTAGACTTAAAGCACACTTTATAGATTTTGGATTTATCAAATATATAAAACAAAACAGTGCTGTTAAAATATGATAAAATTTTTTATTTTTATAATAGGATTTTCCTCTGCTTTGTTTATATCCAGAAGTTGCAGTAAGCGATAAAAATAAAAGCCGTTATTTGTAAAAACTTGAGTTATTTTACCTTAAATCCATTTTTACTTTTGCAAAATTCGGTCAAAAAACATTCGTTGCATTTAGGATTTTTAGCTTTACAGATATACCTTCCGAAAAGCACCATCCCTTGGTGAAGTATATGCAGATCGTCTTTAAAAGCCGCCACCAAATCAAGCTCTGTTTTTTCCGGAGTTTTTGCTGCAGATAAGCCAAGCCTGTGAGATGTGCGGAATACATGTGTATCTACCGCCATAAAATTGGCGTTTTCGTACTCAATCATCACAACATGCGCTGTCTTTTGGCCGACACCGGCTAAACTCATAAGCTTTGTCTCATCAAGCGGTATTTCGCCTTGAAAATTATCACTCACACTCTTAGCCATCGCGATTAGATTTTTGGCTTTATTGTTAAAAAAAGAGCAGCTTTGTATGAGAAGTTTCAGTGATTCCAAGTTTGCATTTGCCAGAGCATTTATATCTGGATAATTCTCAAAAAGAGCTGGCGTAATGATATTTACCCTCTTATCGGTGCACTGTGCCGAGAGCATAACACATACAAGAAGCTCATAAATGTTTTTGTACGAAAGCTCTGTTTTAGCATTTTGATAATGCTCTATAAAAATGGACTTTATTTGCGCTATCTCTTTTTTTGTTGATAATTTCACTGTTTTTTATTCCTGATATATTTTAGGCTTAAGATATGAAATTTTATCATAAATACCAAGAAAAGCATCCGATTAACATAAGTCATTAACTTATATTAATATAAAAATCAGTATAATTCAATCTTTTACCGCACTTGGCGGAAAAATTCTTTTAAAGGAAAAATAGATGAAAAAATTTATCATAGGTGCGCTAGCGCTTATTGTCGCGGCTAATATCAATGCCGCCGTTATTGCTACTGTTAATGGTCAGGAGATAACAGATGAGGATGCGAATCTTGTAATTCGTCAATTAACGGGAGGTGCTGGCGGCAGCTACGACAACCTCAATGACGAACTTAAAAAACAGATAGTCGACCAATTGGTTGAAAAGAAACTTTTGACAAGTTACGCTATCAAAAACGGCATTGAAAAAGACTCTAAATATATAAAAACGCTTTCGCAAGTAAAAAATGATATAGCTTTGCAAGTTTGGCTAGACAAAGAGTTCGATAAATTAAAAATAACCGATGAGCAAGTCAAACAGTATTATGATGAAAATACAGACAAATTCCCACTAAAACCGGAAGCATGGAAAGTAAGTCATATTTTAGTAAAAGATGAGGCTACGGCAAAAAAAGTTATTAAAGAACTTAACGGCGCTAAAGATTTGCCCGCTAAATTTATTGAAGCTGTGCAAAAATATTCTGAAGACAATGCTTCCAAAGCAACTAGCGGTGCTTTAGGTACAATAACAAAACAAACACCGTTTGTAAAAGAGTTTTTGGATGCAACATTTACGATGAAAAAGGGAGACTTGTCAAAAACTCCTGTAAAAACGATACATGGCTATCATATCATATATGTTACGGATAAAAGTGCGGAGAGCAAATATACATTTGAAGAAATTAAAGATGAACTTACCAATAATGTTGTAAAAAGAGCCGAGTTCCAGAAAAACCTCCAATCTCAAGTACAAAAATTGAAAGACAAAGCTAAAATAGAGATTAAATAACCTCAAAAGGGCTTTTTAGATGAAAGTATTTGATATTATGGAAAGCGGTGTAATAAACAAAGATAGTGTGGGCAGACTTTTTGAGTTGGCAAAAACAGAAAAGTTTGCCATACCCGCTGTCAATGTCGTAGGTAGTGATTCCATCAATGCTGCTTTAGAGGCGGCAAAAGCTGTAAATTCACCGATAATTGTTCAATTTTCAAATGGCGGCGGCGAATTTATGGCAGGTAAGGGTTTGGACATTTCCAATACTGCCGCGCTTGGCGCGATATCCGGCGCGCAGCATATTCATCTGGTGGCTGAATCGTATGGTGTGCCGGTTATTATTCACACAGACCACGCTGCTAGAAAACTCCTTCCGTGGATTGACTCTTTGCTTGATGCCGGCGAGGAGTTTTATAAAACTCACAAAAAACCGCTTTTTAGTTCTCACATGTTAGATTTATCCGAAGAGCCTTTAGAACAAAATATAGCTACTTGCGCCAAATACTTGGAGCGAATGAGTAAAATAGGTATGACGCTTGAAATAGAGATAGGCGTAACAGGTGGCGAAGAGGATGGCGTGGACAATACAAGCATTGATAACGCGCTACTTTATACGCAGCCAAAAGACGTGGCTTACGCGTATGAAGAGTTAAAAAAGGTAAGCGATAACTTTACGATAGCGGCGTCATTCGGTAATGTTCATGGTGTTTATAAACCCGGAAACGTCGTATTAACTCCAAAGATTTTGGGCAACTCCCAAACATATATAAGAGAAAAATTTAATCTTAACGCGCAAAAACCGGTAAATTTTGTTTTTCACGGCGGTTCGGGTTCAACTTTGACAGAAATAAGAGAAGCCATAAGTTATGGTGTTGTAAAGATGAATATAGACACCGATACGCAGTGGGCTTTTTGGGATGGCGTCAGAGAATACGTCAATAAAAATAGCGCGTATTTGCAAGGTCAGCTTGGAAATCCCGAAGGCGAAGATAAACCGAATAAAAAATATTATGACCCCAGAAGATGGTTGAGAGAGGGTCAAAAAAGTATGGTAGAACGTTTAAAAACAGCTTTTTGCGATTTAAATTGCCTAGATAGAAACTAAAATACTCTGTCCGTGTTTAAGACACGGGCAGATTTTAAACTCCAAGACGATATAATAAGCCACTTGTACTAAAGGTTTTTGATGAAGATAATATATACAAAAGATAAGAATTTCAAAGTTGAGTTTGATGCGCTTTTATCGCGCGGTGAGATAGATTTAAAAGAAGCCGGAATAATTGTAAACAGTTTACTTAACGAGATAAAAAATGAAAAAAACAGCGCTCTTAAAAGACATATTTTAAAATTTGACAAATGGGAAGTTAAAAGCGATAATGAGCTGGAAATTTCGCCTTCTTTGATGGAAAAAACTTATAATGAACTTGGTCGCGATTTGAAAGACGCGCTCCATAAAGCATATAATAGAATTTTCGCATTCCACGAAAAACAACTTCCAAAATCATGGCTTACATATGAAGATAACGGAATAGTTTTAGGACAAAAGATAAGTTCAGTGGACAAAGCCGGACTTTATATTCCAGGAGGTAAAGCCGCGTATCCAAGTTCGCTTTTGATGAACGCTATTCCTGCTATTGTCGCCGGCGTAAAAGAGATAGTTGTTTGCACGCCCGCGCCGAACAACGAATTAAATTCGCTTCTTTTAGCCGCTATGCATCTTTGCAATATCAAAAAAGCTTTCAAAGTCGGAGGCGCTAGCGCGATAGGAGCTATGGCTTACGGTACAGAAAGTATACCGAAGGTTGATGTGATAACGGGTCCTGGAAATATATTTGTAGCGACTGCTAAAAAGATGGTTTTTGGGGATGTAAATATAGATATGATAGCAGGTCCCAGCGAAATAGGCATATTAGCGGATAAAAGTGCGAATGCGAAATATTTGGCTATAGATTTGTTGTCTCAAGCCGAGCACGATGAGATGGCAAGTTCCATTTTGATAACAACGGATGAGGAGATCGCAAAAGATACGTTAAAAGAGCTTGAAGCTTACTTACCAAAACTTTCGCGCCAAAAAATCGCAACTGTTTCAGCGCAAACAAGAGGCGCTATAATTGTTGCCGAAGATTTGGATGAAGCGGTCTTTTTGATGAACAAAATAGCGCCTGAACATTTGGAAGTCGTAACCGAAAATCCGTTTGATTTATTGCCAAAAATTAAGCATGCAGGTGCTATTTTTATGGGTTCTTTTACGCCTGAACCGATAGGCGATTATATAGCGGGACCAAACCATACGCTTCCGACAGGCGGAACAGCAAGATTTTTTTCACCTTTAAACGTTGAGCATTTTATGAAAAAGTCGTCAATTATCAGTATGAGCAAAGATGGAATGAAGGCGATAGGCGAAAGTTGCGCGAATATCGCAAACGCAGAAGGGTTAAGCGCACACGAAGAGTCCATAAGGATTAGACTTAAAGATTTGAAATAGGAAAAATATGCGCAAAAACAGAGCACAAGGCGAAACGGGAAACTGGAGCGGTTTTAGCAAAGAAGAAGAGTTGTTTAACAGCTTAACTCACATAGTGGGCTTTCTATTCTCCGTAGCGGCACTTGTCGTTTTGGTGGTTTTGGCGTCTTTGGAGGGGAATGTCTGGAAAATAGTAAGTTTTAGCATTTACGGCTCAACGCTTATTATTTTATATGGCATCTCGACTCTATACCACAGCATAAAAGGCAGAAGTAAAAAAATCTTTCAAAAATTAGACCATATAAGCATATATTTGCTGATAGCAGGCTCTTACACGCCTTTTACGCTTGTTAGTATGCGAGGCGGCTGGGGCTGGAGTATATTTGGCGTTATATGGGGACTGGCTATTTTTGGCATTGTTCAAGAATTTTTTGTAAAATCCCAAAAGCGCATTTTATCTTTAGTGATATATATTGTTATGGGTTGGCTGATTTTGATAGCCGTAGTTCCGCTCGTGAAAAGCTTGCCTGTAGGCGGACTTGTTTGGCTTGTTGTGGGTGGACTTTTTTATACGGGCGGAGTGTATTTTTTTATAAATGACGAGAGAATACGACATTTTCACGGCATATGGCATATATTTGTTATGGCAGGATCCATAAGTCACTTTTTTACGATGGCGTTTTATGTACTGTGATAGAGAAGCATATACGTTTGTTGGACTGCTTCGCCGCTAACACTTTTAGCAGTGATAAAGAAAAATATCATTGTAAAGAATATATTTCCGACTTACTATTAAGTATCATCTTACATTGTAAAAAGATTTTTAGTTTAAATATTGCACTATCATCTATTGCAGCAAAGAATTATGAGGTATTTCATTTTTGAAATAGTTTGCAATTTTAACAAGCGACTTTAAAATAACAGCTCAACTATATTTTAACTCTTTATTGGTACAATTTGGGATTTATAAAATACAAAATAGAGATTTGACACGAATGGTACATATTGACAAAGTCTATATAAACGGCGAATTTGTAAAACCTCACGGCATAAAAACTTTGACACTCATAAATCCAAATACTTTAGATGCTATAGGCGAAGTTACCCTGTGTGACAAAAAAGATGCCGCTTACGCCATAAAGTGTGCAAAAGAAGCTTTCAAAACTTTTTCAAAAACTTCCATACAAGAGCGCGGTGAGATTCTGCAAAGACTCTATAATGCTATGAGTAAAAGAGAGGATGAATTGAATGCAGCCGCTTTGATGGAATACGGCTCACCTATAAGCGCTACAAAAGGCAGGACTCGTTTTGCTAAAAACTCATTTTTAATAGCGCGTGAACAAATGAATAGATTTGAATTTAAACGCATTCTGGAAGACAACTCAAAAATTTTGAAAGTTCCTTTAGGTGTTGTAGCAGCCATCGCTCCTTGGAATGCAAATTATACGCATATATGTCAAAAACTCGCTCCCGCTATTGCAGCAGGTTGTACGGTCGTATTTAAGCCGAGCGAATACAGCGCAATAGAGACACAAATCCTTTGCGAATGTTTTGATGATGCGCGTCTCCCCAAAGGGGTTATCAATATCGTTAATGGTATTGGCGAAGAGGTTGGAAGCTATATCGTAAAACATAAAGATATCGCACTTATAAATTTTACAGGCTCAACAAAAGTCGGCAGACAAATAAGCAAAAATGCCGCCAAAATGATAAAGAGAACTATCTTAGAGCTTGGCGGAAAATCGTCGAATATTATACTGGACGATGCCGATTTGACGACTGCCATACCAAACGCCCTAAAAATTGCTTTTAGCAACAGCGGTCAGGCATGTCATGCCGGAAGCAGATTATATGTACCCGAGAACAAATTTGGATTAATATGTGAAATGCTGATCAAGACCATCAAAGAGATAAAAATAGGTGATATTCACGATGAAAAGTGCTATATTGGGCCGCTCATAAACCAAACGCAATTTGATAGAGTGCAGTCATATATCGCTTCCGGTATAAAAGATGGGGCAAAAGTTCTTGCAGGCGGACTTGGTAAATTGGATGGTTTGAAGGGATACTATGCCAAACCGACGATTTTTACAAATGTGAAAGCAGATATGAAAATAGCGCGCGAAGAGATATTTGGTCCGGTGCTTTGCGTATTTACATATAAAAGCGAACAAGAAGCTATAAAAATGGCTAATGATACTATTTACGGGCTTGCTGGATATGTAAGCGGAATGGATTTGGAACATGCAAGAAGAGTTGCGGAGCAGATTTTCGCGGGTTGGGTTTATATCAATAAAGGTGTATATGAAGGTAAAGGCGTTATACCTCACATAGGCGCTAAGCAGTCCGGCATAGGTACAAACGGCATTGATGATTATTTGCAATTCAGATTTATATCTTAATTAAGGGGTTTTGATGGCAGATAAAGTCTACGTTATAGACACAAATATTATTTTACAAAATATACAGCATGTTAAAAATCTTTGCGAAGAAGGTAAAAATACCGTTGTAATTCCCGAAACCGTTCTCATTGAACTCGAAGAAAAAAAGAAGCAAACCGGCGAACTTGGATTTCAAGCACGTGAATTTGCGAGATTTTTGGCCGAATCAAAAGTCAAAGAAGTTGATATATCTGGCAATTATAGAGTCGTAAAATTATATAATGAAAATTACAATATTCACTTGATGAGTAAAACAGAATATGATTCCGATATAGAAGCGCGTCATATAGCTGAAAGTAATGATAAGCGCATTATCGAGATAGCCGATGCCGCGCGAAACTACTATAAAGGGCAGAAAGTTATCTTTGTTTCTTTGGATATATACGCAAGAATGTTTGGGCTTTTTAAAAATCTCAAAATAGAATCCTTGCGTGAAGATCGCTCCGAAGTGCCGCGTGCGCAATTTTTAAAGAGTATAGAGTTGGACTCTTCATTTTTTAACACTCTTGAAAATACAAATATTAAAAAAATAGACCCTAATTATAAAATAGAAAACTTTTGTTATGAGTTCACATCAAATGATGGCAATAAAATCTATGCACTCATATATAAAGAGCGTATATTTTGTTTAAAAGATGATGATTTTAAAGGCATGAAAGTAAAACCTGTCAATACGAGGCAGCGTTTTTTTATGAAAGCGATTTTGTCTAATCTATATAATATTTTAGTCATCGACGCTAAAGCCGGAAGTGGTAAAACTCTAATTGCCGTAGCTTCCGCTATGCGATTGATAGACAAAGGATTATATGACAAAATTGTATATGTGAGAAATTCTATAGAAAGTTTGGATAAAGGCGCTGATGTGGGCTTTTTGTCAGGAAATGATGAAAAATTCAGGATTTATAATATGGCGCTTTACGACACGTTGGAGTTTATCGCCAAAAGAGTTCTAAAAAAGACAGAAAATAAAGAGAGCATAGAGTCTATTAACTCTAAAATCACTGAAATGGTAGAAAAATACCGCATAGAAAAATTATGGCCGGGAGAAGCCAGAGGCAGAACATTGAGCGACGCGGTAGTAATATTGGACGAGTGGCAAAACAGTTCCGAAAATACAACGCAACTTATTCTCTCAAGACTCGATAACTCCTGCATCGCTATAATCATAGGCTCAAACAGGCAGATAGATAATCTCTACCTCAATAAATACAACAACGGACTTACCAGTCTTTTAAAATTGACACTGCAAGAACATGAAGAGCTTAATATGTTTGCAATTGACCTGCAAAAAGCGGTTCGCGGCAAATTCGCCGAGTTTAGCGAGCGGGTTTACGAAAATAAAAAGCAACGGTAATTATGAGAATAGAAAAGGAGTGCAAAGAGTGTATACTTGCACAAGCTGTGCGCGTGGGAGAAATTTTAAATCTTGACTTGGCACAAAAAAAGGCAGTAATTGCACTTGCTGAAAAACACGTAAAAAGTTTTGATTATGCCCTCACCCCTCCTCAAAATGCTTATAAACTATACGAAGAGATAGCCTCATTTTTAAATACGGAAGATATTTACAAAGAGATAAAAGCCACCTCAACAAAAAAAGCCGAAGAGCTTTTGCCTGAATGTGAAAAACTTTTGCGAAACGCTTCTGATATACTTTTAAGCGCAGCAAAAATCGCTGTTGCCGGAAACGTAATGGATCTGGCTTCAAGAGTTCAATACGGTTTAAAAGAAGAATTGAAAAATATCACTAATCTGAAATTTGAGATAGACGATTTTTATATTTTAAAAGACGCCCTTGCAAGCGCGCGCGAAATAGTCTATATCTGTGACAATGCCGGCGAAGAAGTGTTTGATAAACTATTTATAAGAACGATAAAAAGATTCTACCCTTTAAATCATATATACTATTTTACGCGCGGAAAACCTATCATAAATGATATAACTTACAAAGATGCTATAAATTCTGGTTTAAATGAGTACGCCGAAGTGATAGACAGCGGCGTGCCGACTCCAGGATTTGTATACTCTATGGCGTCGCATGAAGCACAGGAAAAATTTAAACGCGCTGATATAATTATTGCTAAAGGAATGGGCAATTTTGAGTGTATGAGCGAGAATGAACAAACAAATATATTTTATCTTTTTAAAGTAAAATGCGCTCCTGTAGGCAGATTTGCACAGGCAAAACTTGGTTCCATCGTGTGTAAAAACGCTTGTTCGACTAAAAAATTTTAATTCATATCCGGTTTTGGAGTCTTATCCGTACTTCGCGGTAACATCGGATAAATGATTGCAGGTTTTCTGCCCGTCAATACTTGCATAAACTCCACCATACTATCGGCCTCTTTATTTGAGATTTTGATACCAAGCTGGATACTTCCCATATCTACTATAGCCTGTTTCAAACTCCAAACCTGTCCATTATGAAAATACGGATAAGTTTCGGCTACATTTCTTAAAGTCGGGGTTTTTACCATACCGTTTTCATTACCTTTGAAGTTTCCTATCTCTATAAATTTATATTTCGCCGCAACCTGAAAAGGTTGTACTGTGCCTCCAAGAGCTATACCGTAATGACATTTCGTGCAGCCTTTCTCCAAAAATAACTCAAATCCCTCTTTTTGGATTTTATTTAAAGCCTTTTCATTACCGTTTAAAAAATCATCATAAGCTGATGGAGTAACAAGCGTACGCTCAAATACACCGATAACACCGGCAATCTTTTCAAATGTGATATTTATATCATTGCCGTAAGCTTTTTTAAATTCAGCCACATACTCTGGAATCGACGTTATACGCTCTACCACAAGTTCATTAGAAGCTGCCATCTCTGCTTCGGACTGTATAGGTGCTTGGGCTTGAATTTCAAGATGGGATATTCTGCCGTCCCAAAGCTGCACTCTATTAAAAACAGAGTTATAAACCGTAGGCGCGTTCAAATGGTTCGGATTCATAGTCCATTTATGTCCTATCGAAGTTTCTACACCATCAACACCGCCCATACCGAGATTATGACATGTATTGCAACTGATAAGTCCACTTTTAGATATGCGCGGGTCAAAATAGAGTTTTTTACCAAGCTCAACTTTCTCATCGCTTATTGGATCATTTGCGTCGTTTATGTAGGAAAAAAGTGTTTTTGCATCTGACGGTATAGGCTCTAAACGCTGCTTAAACGCTCGTTGCTGTAAAGATTCTACTGCGCTTAAAATACTAACGCTGACAATCAGCGATAAAAATATTTTCACCCCATTCATTGAATTTCTCCAAAATAAAATATTAGATAAATGATAATGGTTATTTGCTTATTAACGGCTTTATGCAATGGAAAATCTTATATACTTTAAAACAATTAAGTAGCGTTTTGCTACAATATGCCTCAAATTTAGGGAGTATTTATGAGCCAATATATTTTAAAAATTGACTGTCAAGATGAAAAGGGATTGATATACAGAATTTCAGACGCCGTGTTTAAACACAGGCTCAATATCGTAAAAAACGATGAATTTGTAGACAAAGAGCACGGCAAATTTTTTATGAGAGCTGAACTTAGCGGCGAAATAAATAAAGATGAATTTTTAGGAACGCTTGAAGCTATATTGCCAAACAGAGCGAATATTTACGTGGGTTTGAAAGATAAAAAAAATATCGTTTTAATGGCTACAAAAGAGTCACATGTATTAGGCGATATACTTTTAAAACATTACAGAAACGAGTTAAACGCCAATATTCTTGCCGTTATCAGCAACTATGACGATTTAAAACAGCTTGTGGAGAAGTTTGAGATACCGTTTTTTCATATCGCGCATGAGGCTGTTTCACGCGAAGAGCACGAGGAGAAAATACTGTCAAAACTTCAAGAATTGAAACCTGATTTTATTGTTTTGGCGAAATATATGAGGATACTCTCAAGTAATTTTGTAGAGAATTATAAAGAGACAATCATCAATATTCATCATTCGTTTTTGCCGGCGTTCATCGGCGCCAATCCTTATAAACAAGCTTATGAGAGAGGCGTTAAAATCATCGGCGCGACGGCTCATTTTGTGAATAATAATTTGGACGAGGGACCCATTATTGCTCAAGACGTTATCACGGTAAATCACGAGTTTGACTGGAAAGATATGCAGCGCGCGGGACGAAATGTGGAAAAAGTGGTTTTATCTACCGCGCTTGATCTAGCACTTGAAGATAGAATTTTTGTGCATAAAAATAAAACCGTGATTTTTTGATGTTCAACGTAGTTTTATTGTGTCCGCAAATCCCGCAAAATACAGGCAGTATCGGCAGACTTTGCGTAAATACCAATTGTAAGCTGCATATAATAAAGCCTACTTGTTTTGAGATTAGCGACAAGATGGTCAAAAGAGCGGGGCTTGATTATTGGAAGTTTTTGGATTTGAAAATATGGGAAAGTTTAGACGAATTTTTATCCGTATATGTAAAAGATTTGAAACGTTTTTTCTTTGCGACCACAAAAAGCGAAAAGCCGTATTTTAAAGCGCGTTATAAAAAGGGCGATTTTCTATTTTTCGGAGGAGAATCAACCGGGCTTCCGATGGAATTTATGAAAAAAAATTGGGATAACGCCGTAACTATCCCAATGGGTAAAAACGGAAGAAGTTTAAATCAAGCGATGGCTGTCGGTATAGTTTTGTACGACGCTATCAGGCAAAATTTTGAGGAGTTTTAGATGAATAGAGTTAAAGGAAAATGCGCGCTTATAACGGGTGCGAGCTCAGGAATAGGCGAAGCGAGTGCGAATACGCTGGCTTCAAAGGGATGCGATTTGATTTTAACGGCAAGACGAGAAGAGAGGCTTGAAGCTTTAGCTCAAAAACTTAGAGAAAAATATAACGCTAAAGTAGATATTTATCCTGTGGACGTGCGCATAAACGAGAGCGTTGAACAGTTGCTTGAAAATGTAAAATCGGCAAAAACCATACCGGATTTTTTGATAAATAACGCCGGTCTTGCTTTGGGACTTGAAAATGTGCAGGAAGGCTTTATCCATAAATGGGACACTATGATAGATACCAATTTAAAAGGACTTTTATACGTTACAAGGGCATTTTTACCGTTTATGATACAAAAAGGCGAAGGACATATAATAAATATAGGTTCAACTGCCGGTTGGCAGACTTATCCCAGAGGAAATGTTTATAACGCGACGAAATTTGGCGTAAGAGCGTTAAGCGACGCTATGAGTTTGGATCTTGTGGATACGGATATAAAAGTCTCTTGCGTGGCTCCTGGAAATTGCGAGACCGATTTTTCACTTGTTCGTTTTGAAGGCGATAAAGATAGAGCGGCTAGAGTTTACGCAAGATATAAAGCGCTTGAGGCGAAAGATGTAGCCGACGCTATTTTATATATATTAAATACGCCCTCACATGTAAACATACCTTATCTTCGTATCATGCCAAAAGCGCAGAGAAACGTATATGTTTTCAAAAGATAAAAGCTATAAAAACTGATATTTTAGTCATTGGAGCGGGAGCGAGCGCGCTAATGTTTGGGGCGCACAAAAAAGAGCGGCTTTTGTTTGTGGACGCGAATTTGGATATCGGCGCTAAAATTAAGATTTCCGGCGGCGGCAAATGCAATCTTACAAACGAACATGTAAGTGCCATAAATTATCTTGGAAACGAATCGTTTATAAAAGAAAATATGGATAGTTTTAATTCCAATGATACGCTTGATTTTTTTGCCAAATACGGCGTTTTTCCAACGCAAAAAGATAACGGACAATATTTTTGCAACAGTTCAAAAGAGGTTTTATTGGCATTTTCCAAAGCGAATTGTTCTCATAAATTTTTATTTGGAAACAAAGTTTGCGACGTGGAATTTGACAAAGAGGGATTTATCACTTATCTTGAAAATGAGAGCGTAATATCAAAAAAACTTATAGTGGCAAGCGGCGGGATTAGTTATTCCAAATTAAACGCAAGTGATATAGGTTATAAAATAGCCGAAAAATTCGCCCATAAAATCAAAACGCCAAAACCGGCTCTCGTTGGACTTACTTTGCAAAAAGAGCAGTTTTGGATGAGAGAACTTAGCGGAATATCGCTACATGTAAGAGTAAATTATGAAGATTTTACTTACGAAGGAGATATGCTTTTTTCACATTTTGGTATTAGCGGTCCTGTTATTTTAAATACCTCTTTAAGATGGGAAAAGGGTAAAATAGAGATAGATTTTTTGCCTTTTTTGGATTTTAATATGCGTAGTTTTATATGGAATGAAAAGAGGCAATTAACTTCCATTATTGACGCGCCGAAGAGATTTGTAAAGGCTTTTTTAAACTCTTTCGAAATCGCCGACAAACCTATGAAATCTTACTCAAATTATGAAAAAGAAAAAATAATTTTATTGAAAAAATACGTAATGCCTATAGCCGGCACGTTTGGGTTAAACAGAGCTGAAGTTACAAAAGGCGGAGTTGATACGGAAGAGATAAGTTCAAAAACTTTTGAAAGCAAAATGCAAAAAGGACTTTACTTCATAGGCGAAGTTTTAGACGTAAGCGGAGAGCTTGGCGGATATAATTTGCAATGGGCATTTAGTTCCGGTGCTAACGCGGCGAAAAACTTCAGCTTTTAAATTTCTGTATGTTAAAATATGAAATTTTCACAAAAGGACTTAAAATGAAAAAACTTTTTTTCATATGCGTGTTGATTTTTAACGGTTGGATTTTAGCGGATTCTCCTTTAACTTCCGCCGATATTTATTTGAGTTATGAGCAATACGACGATATAGAAAAGGTGTTAAAAGACGGTAAACTTACGGACGAATGGAAAGATTATCTCATATCGCCTGAAAACCGTTTTGATATGAAGATTGCTGTTGTAAACGCGATAGGATATGAAAATATAAATTCAAAAGAGTTTTTCACATATTTGCGAAAAAAGGAGAGATATAAAAGTTTTAATGATTTTTTAGATAAAGCGGACGGACAAATGCTTATAATTGTCGCGTATTTGATGGCTATGGAAAATTATTTAGACGATAAAATTGTGACTAAAGCTTTAAATATAGCCGAAAAAGGAAAAAATAAACTTCCGAAAAGCTATACGGCAAATATCATATATGTTCTCATTAAAGCTCAAAAGGTATTGAATGGCGATTGGTGCGAAGCATATACCGCAGCCAATGACGTTAGAAACGACAAATCTTTAGAGCAAGATATGTCAAGTGGCGCTATTGAGGATATATTTTACTATATGGAGATGTACGCAGATAGTTGCCATGTCGATTGATAATTTTTTTTATATTTCACAAAAGGCGGAAAATGGATATAAATACTCTCATCAGCGGCTTTGAACGCTTTCGTGAAGCGAAATTCAAAAAAAATACGAATAAATTTTTGGATTTAGTGGAAAATGGGCAACATCCAAGAGTACTTTTTATAGCTTGCAGTGATTCAAGGGTAGATCCGTCTTTGATTACAGATTCAAAACCAGGAGAACTTTTTGTCATTAGAAATATTGGAAATATGGTCGCTCCTTTCGCGCCCGATAATGATTATCACGCTACGGCGGCAGGCATAGAATACGCCGTTTCCATTCTACATGTAAGCGAGATTATTGTTTGCGGGCATTCGCATTGCGGAGCGATAGACGGAGTTTACGATGTGCCTACGGCTAAAAACCTCATACATGTAAAGAAATGGTTGGAACTTGCGAATGAAGCTAAAAAATATGTAAATGAAAATTCGCCCGATGATTTGGACCTAAGCAGAAGACTTGAGCTTACTGAAAAAGTATCCGTTTTGTTTCAACTAAATCATCTTTTGAGTTATCCCGAAGTAAAACGAAAAGTGGAAGAGGGCGAGCTTTCGTTGAGAGGTTGGTATTATAAGATACAAACGTGCGAACTTGAATATTATGACGATGAAAAAAAGCAATTTTTGCCTATGGAGGTAAAAGGTTGAGACTATTTATCTTGATTTTTTTATTCGTATTGTCGCTGTGCTCGGAAGAGTTTTGCATAGCGACTTATAATGTTGAAAATTTATTTGACGCAAAAAAAGACGGTACGGAGTATAAAGAGTTCATTCCGTCAAAGTACGGTTGGAGCGAAGAGGAGGCGGAAAATAAGTTGAAAAATACGCTTATGGTTTTAAAGGAGCTAAAAAGCGATATCATAGCTTTGCAAGAGGTTGAGAACGAAGCTTTGATAGAGCGGTTGAAAGATGAGCTCGGATTTTCTTATCACGCTTTTGGTAAAAATAAAAATGCCGCCGTTGGACTTGGGATTGTCTCAAAATACGAGATAATAAAAACGCAAAGTTTTTCGCTCACTGGATATGATAGGTTTAGACCTATTTTGCATGTAAAGATAAAAATAGACGACGAGATTTTTAGCATTTTTGTAAATCACTTTCCTTCTCTTAATAATCCAAACTCCACAAGAGAGGCGTATTCAAACGCGTTAAATCATTACATGTTAAACGGTGGTGAAAATAAAAGCGTGTTGCTTGGCGATTTTAATATGGTAAATTATGAAAATTCGCCTCTTGAAGAAGCTTTAGGCGAAGAGGTTTACGACTTGTGGAACGAGCTTTCCAAAAAGAGCAGATGGAACTATGTATACAAAAAAGAACGCAACGCGCTTGATAGGATTTTACTCTCAAAATCGCTTTTGGAAGATACGGGATTGAAGTATGTAAAAAAAAGTTTTTTAGTATTTAAAGAGAAGTATTTGCTTAATTCCAAAAACGAACCCAAAGGCAATTTTAGAGGTTTTTCAGACCATTTACCTTTGAAAGCTTGTTTTGATAATTAAACTAAAGAGCTTAACGCTCTTTGTTTAATCTTTTATTTTGTATAGTATGAGACATTCACCCTAATAGATATCTGCTTGCTTGGCAGATGGGCATTAGCATATTCCATATCATAAGCGCTATCCACTGAAATATTGTATATATCGCTCAAAATGCTGTTTGAACGTTCAGCGATTTTCTGCGCAGCAGCCCTAGCATTGGCTAAAGCCTCATCTATCAAATCCTGCTCATAAGAGATGTCATAGATATATTTAAAATATGATTCGTCTCTGTAGTGGTATTTCAACACAACACCTCTCTTCAGAAGTTCGGACATTTTATTTTGAGCAGCTTTGATAGCTTTTATATTTGAAGTTTGTATAAGTACGTTTTGCACAGATGAAAGGTCGCCACTCGAATGCGAATCGTCGTAATACGCGTTATTAGTTTCTATTTGTAACTCTTCAAAACTAATATCATTTTCACTGATTCCCGCGTTTATAAAAAACTCTTTAAGCGCCTCTTTATCTTTTTCGCTTTTTTCCAAGATTTTATTCAGGTTGTTGCCCGAATTGACAATTTCAAGAGACCAAAACAGACCGCTTGCCTCAACTATTTTACTTGCCGAACCGGTTACGCTTATGTAACTGTTTTGTCCATATTGGTATTCGCTTTTAATAGTAAAACCAAGAATGGAAAGCCCAACCACAAAAAACACGCCTATAATTACCGCGACACTTTTTTGCATACTATATCTCCTTTGAAAAATTATAAATTGTACTACAGTTAATCTTAAACTATTTAAACGTAAAGTAGCCCATTGAGGTTTTAAATTTTAAAATTCACCGCAGGATAAATTTTAAGTTTTTTATGGTTAAAATAACAAGTTTTTGATAAGGGGAGAACTTGAAACAATATCTTGATTTAATGCGACATGTAAGACAAAATGGGACTTTTAAAGAAGACAGAACGGGTACCGGGACTTATTCTGTTTTTGGTTACCAGATGAGATTTGATTTAAATGACGGGTTTCCTTTGGTTACTACCAAAAAATGCCATCTAAAATCTATCATATACGAACTATTGTGGTTTTTAAAAGGCGATACGAATATAAAATATTTGAATGATAACGGTGTAAAAATTTGGGATGAGTGGGCTGATAAAGAGGGTAATTTGGGGTCTATTTACGGAGCGCAGTGGAGAAGTTGGAAGGGCGCTGAAAAAACAGTTGATCAGATAAGAGAAACAGTAAAACAGTTAAAATTAAATCCTGCAAGCCGTCGTCTTATCGTAAGCGCTTGGAATGTCGCGGAACTTGATAATATGGCACTTGCTCCGTGTCACGCGTTTTTTCAATTTTACGTGGCTGATAATAAACTCTCATGCCAATTATATCAAAGGAGCGCCGATATATTTTTGGGAGTTCCGTTTAATATCGCCTCATACGCGCTTTTAACAATGATGATAGCGCAAGTTTGCGGACTTAAACTTGGTGAGTTTGTCCATACTTTCGGCGACGCGCATCTTTACAGCAATCATTTGGAGCAGGCTGATTTACAGCTTGGACGCGAACCTTTTAAATTGCCCAAAATGAAGATAAATCCAAATGTGAAAGATGTATTTGATTTTAAATTTGAGGATTTTGAACTTTTAAATTATGAGGCGCATCCGCATATAAAAGCTAAGGTCGCCGTATGAGAGTGTCTATTATCGTGGCTGTAGGGAAAGCTTGGCAGATAGGGCTTGACAATAAACTTTTGTGGCATATTCCGGAGGATTTGAAACTTTTTAAAGAACTTACTACGGGTCATCATTTGATAATGGGCAGAAAAACTTATCAATCTATAGGAAAACCGCTGCCAAATCGCACCTCTGTAGTTTTGTCAAAAAATGATTTTAACGCTGAGGGCGTCTTTACATGTGAAAGTTTGCAAAAAGCGATTGAACTTTGCGAGAATAGAGGTGAAGATGAGAGTTTTGTGGTTGGAGGAGGCGAAATTTATAAAGAAGCGCTTCCATACGCCGATAGGCTATATCTTACTACGGTTGATTATAGCGGAAAAGCCGACACTTTTTTTCCTCCGATAAATTTTAGAAATTGGCAATTGATAGATGAAAAAAAATATAAAGAAAGCATAGGAAAAAACGCTGATATAATTCCCGCTTGGCAGCATTTTATTTTGCAAAAAATACCAAAATAATTACCCCGCCTTAAATTTAAACTCGCAACATATCACAATTAAGCCAACTATAGATATAATTTTTCAAAATATATTAAAGAAGGTTAACGATGAGAATATTTTTTATATCGGTTTTTAGCTTATTTTTAACCGCGTCGACTCTTATGTCAAGTGCGCCGAATACCACAAAAGAATTAGATATGTTTATAGATAAAATAGCGCTGCAAAACGCTCAAAATATGTTTGGAACGGCACTTGACTTGTATTATGCGAACAAAACGGATGAGATGATAAACGTATATAATATTTTTATAAGCGAATTTGGAAATTCGACAAACGAAGAGATTAAAGTTATGGTAGCTCAGTCTATGTTTAATTTAGCTCTGGACTGTAACGATACAAAAATCGAAAAAGATTTGTACGAACAGATAGTTTTAAAATTTATAGATTCTGATAATAAAGATATAGAGTTTATAGTGGCAAACTCTCTTTTTAATCAAGGAGCTATCGCCTATAACACGAACGACACAAAAGGCGAGATAGAAATTTATCAAAAATTTCTTGACAAGTTTAAAAATACAAAAAATGAAAAAATTATTATACTTGAAGCAAGCATTATGACGATTTTGGGACATATATACAGTAGAACGGACGATAAGAGTAAGGCTATAGATATTTACAAGGAATTAATAGACAAATTTGAAAATTCTCAAGATGAATATGTGCAAAATTTAATTGTCGGAAGTTTTTTAAATCTTGGCGTAAATTATATAAGTTTAGGCAATCTGAAAGAGGGATTGTCATCATATAAAGAGATTATAGAGAGATTTAAAAACTCTACAAATCCGGATGTAGTTAAAGTAGTCGGAGCGACGGTAACAAATAAAATAGAGCTTGAGATTTGCAATGGTCTTGAACCCTCTTTTAGCGATGAAAATGAGGAATTAGCCGATAAAAGCGAATATTCTACCTTTATGTACGAGTTTTTGCAAATTCTATATGCGGCGACTAAAGAACAACAAATAGAGAGATTGGATTTGTGGCAAAATAAATATTCGCATTTTAATTTTAAAGATTCCAATATAGATTTTGATTTTTCCGATTTAAATAGATTTGTAAAAAAACTTGAAAGTCCTAAGAAAGATTGGGCAGAAGAGTGTGTCGACATCTTAAAAGAGTTTGCTGATAAATAGAGTTTTATTAAGTATTGTCGTAGCGAATTTGATATATAATTCACATTGCAAGGCACGACAGGCGGCTGCTGAAGTCTAGCTTTAGAGGAAAGTCCGGGCTGCAATGAGACATGGTTCCATCTAACAGATGGCTGGGGTAACCCAAGGGAAAGTGCAACAGAAATTAAACTACCGCGAAAGCGGAAAAGGTGAAACGGCGGGGCAAGAGCCCACCAGCGTTTTTAGCAATAAAGACGGCTTTGTAAACCCAACTTGCAGCAAGAAGAGATGGTTTAGTCTCATATTTTTACTCTTCGCTTGAGCGGCGCTGTGAAGCGTTGCCTAGATAAATAGTCGCCCACGACAGAACCCGGCTTACGGCGCGCCTTGCGCTTAAGATTTTACCGTTTGCTAGACTTCTCAAAATTACTTTTATTGCAATTTTATCCAACTTTTTTCTTAAATAAAA
Source organism: Campylobacteraceae bacterium (assembly GCA_031263195.1). Taxonomy (GTDB): domain Bacteria; phylum Campylobacterota; class Campylobacteria; order Campylobacterales; family Campylobacteraceae; genus JAIRKW01. The sequence goes on from JAISGD010000010.1 coordinate 108,089, forward strand.
CAAACGCCGCAGTAAGAGATACAACACCCAATAAAAACATTTTAACAAGTAAAGGCAGAGCAGTATGAAACTCCATGCCTCTCAAAAAAACGCCTTTAATAAATATAATGTAATATTTTAAAGGGATAATATCAGACAGCGGTTGTAGCCATGAAGGTATATTTTCAACCGGAGTTGTAAAGCCTGAGAGTAAAAATGAAGGCAGTAAAAAAATAAAAGAACCTAAAACAGCCTGTTGTTGTGTTTTGCAAACAGCAGAGATAAAAAGCCCTACTCCGGAGATAGTAAATAAAAATATCACAACACCGGCATATAGCAGTGTTAATGAACCTAAAAACGGTACTTTATAAATAAAAATAGCCAAACACAAAATCACAGATGAAACCAAAACACTGATGATGAGTCCGGGGATTAGTTTTCCAAGCAGTATCTCATACGAATTTAACGGCGAAACCAAAATTTGTTCGTAAGTACCGAGCTCTTTCTCGCGCGTTATGGACAACGCACATAAAATGATAGCCAGCAACATAGTGATAGAGCCAAAAAGATTCGGCACTATCCACCAAAAGTTATTTAGATTTTGATTGTAAAGATAGTGCAGATGAAGTTCCAAAGGATTATCTTCTTTTGATTGCAACTTCATCAATATCTGCGATATATAACCCTCTACAACTTGTGCGGTATTTGAGCGGCGCCCATCAAGTATAAGCTGTATTTTTGAATCCTGCGTACCCAAATGTGTTGAAAAATTATCCGGTATAACTATAAACGCGATGATTTTTTTTGTATCTATCATTTTTTCCGCTGTTTCATAGTTTTGCACATTTATTAAATTCCTCACATACTTTGAACCTTTAACCTCTTGTATAAACTCTCTGCTTTGATAACTTCCGTCTTGGTCAAAAACGGCTAAATCCATATGTTTTACTTCTGTCGTCGCTGCGAATGAGAAAATCAAAATCTGTATCAACGGCAACGCAATAATGACAAACATACTCTTTTTATCGCTCCTGATGGCCAGAAACTCTTTTTTTATAAGCGCGAGCAGTCTCATTTTAGACCTTTTCTGGAATTTACCAAAACCAATACAAATAAAATCGTTCCGATGATTACTATTCCGGTCAAACTTGCCAAAAATATCTCATAAACATTACCCGCTAAAAACAGTGTCTGAATGGAATTAACAAAATACCGTGCCGGTATGACATATGTTAATGCTTGGATTACAATCGGCATATTTTGTATTTCAAATAAAAATCCTGACAGCAAAAATGCAGGCAAAAATGAAGCCACAAGCGATATTTGAGCAGCTAAAAATTGATTTTTTGTAAGTACTGAGATTAAAAGTCCTGTAGTGAGAGCCGGAAAAAGATATATCGCTCCCATTAAAAACAATATGAGCAAGCTGCCCCGAAATGGTATCTCATACCAAAAATAAGCCAGTAAAAAACACATTACTAAAGATCCCATAGCTAAAACAAAATATGGGATTATCTTACCGATAATTATCTCCGGCATAGACGACGGAGTAGACATCATAACTTCCATAGTACCCATCTCCCATTCTTTTGCTATAACAAGCGACGTTAAAAGCGTACCTATCATTGTCATAATGATAACAATTGAGCCGGGAATTAAAAAGTATCTGCTTGTAATGGGGGGATTAAACCAATATCTGGACTCTATTTTTGTATTATATGATGCCGTAATACCATTTTGTTTTGCCCAATCCGATACTACGCTACTTACATATTTGTTTATAAAGCCCGCTACATTTGGATTTGACGCGTCTATCAAAAATTGGATTTTATAACTTCCCTCTTTACCGAAATCATCGCTTATCTCCAAAACAGATTTTATCTTTCCTTCATGGAGCATATCCATAAAAAGCGTCTTATCCTTACCTTCGGTCAAAATAAAATATTTTGAGCCTCTAAATGCCTCTGTAAGAGTTCTGGCATGGGCACTTTCGCTTTTCGAGACAATACCCAGTGTTACATTTCTAATATCCAGTGAAACAGCATATCCCATTAAAAAAAGCAACAAAAGCGGCAAAACCAAGACTATTAAAATAGTGCTCGGATCTCGTATAATCTGTAAATTCTCTTTTTTTATGAGAGCTTTGAGGCGTCTTATATTCATTTGCTATGCTCTTCGTCATACATTTTTACAAGATGTATAAAAGCATCTTCCATAGAAGCATCAGCGACAGATACGCGCGCTTTCAACTCATCCGGTGTTCCAACGGCTATCGCTTTTCCTTTATATACCAGCATTATTTTATCACAATACTCCGCCTCATCCATAAAATGGGTGGTTATCATTACGGAAACACCTTTTTTGGCTATATTATTTATATGCGTCCAAAACTCTTTTCTTGTTATAATATCAACGCCTGAAGTTGGTTCATCCAAAAATAAAATACGCGATTGATGCATTAAGGCACAAGCAAGCGACAATCGTTGTTTTATGCCTAGAGGAAGTTTATTTGCACGCATATTCAGATACTTTCTAAAGTCAAAAATATCTATCATCATATCTATCTTTTTTTTAACGTCCTCTACTTCGTACAGTCTCGCGAAAAAATCGAGGTTATCTTTCAATCTCAAATCGCCGTAAAGTGAGAATTTTTGCGCCATATAACCTATATTTTGTCTAATATGTCTCTTTTTCAAACTACCGCCAAGTACTTTAATATCGCCGGAAGTTGGAGTCAAAAGTCCGCAAAGCATTTTAAAAGTAGTGGATTTTCCAGCCCCGTTTGGTCCCAAAAGCCCAAAAATCTCACCAGAATTTACCGTAAAATTTATATTTTTTACGGCTGCAAATTTACCGAATTTTTTGTTTAAATTGCGTACTGTTATAAGGTTTTCTTGTTCTGGCAATTGCGGCATTACATTCGCCAAAATAGAGTGTGCTTTTGTTTTCACGCCCAATATTCCCAAAAATGCATCTTCAAAACTCGGTTCTATTTTTGAAACTTTTATATTATTGCCGATTGTTTTCAAAATCTCTTCCGGAAATGCATTCCCATCTTTTGTCATAGCTTTTATATGAGAGCCGATAAGTGCGGCGTCAAGTAACTCTTCACACTCCAAAATAGAACTTACCGCATCTCTTTTATTAAAAAAATCGCCCTCTATTTTAAATACTCTTCCTTTTAGGCTATCCATCAACTCTTTAGGGCAACCGTGATATAAAATACTTCCTTCATTAAGCAAAATCACATTATCGCACATTTGCGCTTCATTTAGATACGATGTACTCCAAACGACAGCTATATCATCTTCCAAAAGCGAATGCACCATCTCCCATAAGTCTTGCCTAGATATCGGATCAACGCCCGTGCTCGGCTCATCCAAAAGTAAAACTTTTGGCTTTTTTATAACAGCACAGGCAAGCGCTAATTTTTGCTTCATACCGCCTGAAAGATTAGCCGCACGCCTTGTTTTAAAGGATTTTAATTTGGTAAATTCAAGCAATTTATTTATCCGTGCAGGAGCATTTTCTATACCTTGCAAAGAGGCGTGCAAATTCAAATTTTCAATAACGCTCAAATCCTCATAAAGTCCGAATTTTTGCGGCATATATCCGATTTGTTCTAAAAAAGAGCTGCTTTTATCAGGCATTTTTCTGCCCAAAACCTCAAGCTCTCCATTATTAAAGTCCATAAGTCCGGTCAAAAGCCTCACAAGCGTTGTCTTTCCTGCCCCATCAGGTCCGACTATACCTGTTATTTCACCGCTTTTTGCACTAAAGCTTATATTGCTGAGCGCAGCATAATTTTTAAAATATTTTGTGATATTTAATGCGCTGATTACTGTCATTTTTTCAGTTTTATAGTTACCGGCATACCCTGCTTTATTTTTTTATCTGGATCTTTCAGTAAAACTCTAAATCTATAGACAAGATCAGACCTCAATTCTATCGTTTCAATGTTTTTAGGGGTAAACTCCGCTATCGGCGATATATTTCCAATAACACCGATATATGGTTCCTTGCGTACATCCGCATATACCAAAACCTCATCGCCCTGCGAAATCGCGCCAAGATGAGGCTCGTCCACATAAGCTTTTACCCAAAACTCGTCTTGTCTTGAAAGTTCCAAAATCCTCTCACCCGGATTTACAATAGCGCCATCTTCTTTAAGCCTTGTTAGAATAATGCCGTCAAACGGCGATTTGATAACACTATCTTCCAAATCTTGTAAGGCCGCCTTTAAAGCCGCTTCTAAAGATGCTACAAGCGCCATTTGAGCCCTTATGTCCTCTTCTTCATATCCTTTTTTGCGCATTTCGTAAAGCGCTTCAGCTTTTTTTAGGGTGCCCTCTGCCGCTTCGTATTTATATCTCGCGTTAATATAAGCCTCTCGCGAAGTCGCGTTTTTTTCAACAAGTCTCTCTTGTCTTTTAAGTACATCTTCAAGTAATTTTAAATTTGCTAAAGCGGCTTCAAGTTCACCTTTAGCTTCTTCAATATCTTCTTTTCTAAAACCTTTTTTAAGTTTAGTAAGTTTTATATTCTCTGCGTTAAGTCTCTCTTTTACTTCATTGATATTATTTTGAAGGTTTTTACTATCTAAACTTGCCAGAATATCGCCCTTAACTACGCTATCACCCTCATCTTTATTTATCTTCTCTATTTTACCTAAAAAGCGAAATCCGAGATTTACCGTTCTTGTGTCTATATTTCCCGAAAACGACAACTCTTTATTGTTCGAATCTTTATAAATATATAAAAACGCCACTACGATTATTGCCGTCACAACTAAAAGAAGTACATAACCAAAAACTTTTTTCACTGGACTTTTCCCCTTAATTTATTTAAAAACGGTATAATAGCGAAATTTACTTAAATAATAGCGAAATTTACTTAAATTATGTTTTCAATTAATAAAATAAGGTATTATAGTTATTATGATAGGAATTGATATAGTAAAAATTAAGCGATTTGAGATTTTTTTGGAGCGTCACGGTAAAAAAGCTCTCGAAAAATATCTCGATAAAGATGAGATAAAACTTGTCAAAAGTGCCCAAAATGCAGCTGGATTTTTCGCAGCCAAAGAAGCCGTATCAAAAGCTTTAGGGCTTGGTATATCAAAAGAGTGCGGCTTTAATGATATAAAGATATATAAGCTTCCAAACAAAGCGCCGGCTTTCACGCTCTCATCTCATCTTGTAAAAATTTATAAAATCACATCTTTATCGCTTTCTATATCGCATGACGGGGGTTTTGCAATAGCTGTAGCGGCAATAGAGGGCGAACCGCCTCAAAAACAAGAGTTAAATCACTAGCTTTTATTATTAATAAAAATATTATAATAAACTATTTTGAGGAAATATGTGCTCAACCAAAATTTTTACTCCTATTGCGATAAGCACAACTCCTCCTATAAGTTCAGCTTTTGATTTAAATTTTATACCAAATATATTACCCACTATTATGCCGCACATTGATATGAAAAATGTTATTACTCCTATTATTAATGCAGCTTTGTATATATTGACCTCAAAAAAAGAGAATGTTATACCGACAACCAATGCGTCTATACTGGTTGCGACGGCTAAAATCAGTATTTTTATATATCCAAATGAATTTTTATCTATACTATTTTTTACATTTTCTTTTGACAATCCATCTATTATCATTTTTCCGCCGATAAGTCCAAGTAAAATAAACGCTATCCAATGATCAGAATCTTGAATTTTACCAGTAAAATAAATACCTGCAAAATACCCCAATACAGGCATAAAAGTTTGAAAAAAGCCAAAATACATGCTTGGAATTATCACATGTTTTGGATTTTTTGCGGATAAACCCAGCACTATTGATACAGCAAACGCATCCATTGCCAATCCAATGCCAATCAAAACAATCTCTATTAAACCCACTGGGTCCGCCTTTATTTTTTTAGTAATTTAAAGCTTGTATCTTATCAAAATATATTTAACTGTAAACATGCGACTTCTTTTCCATGTTATCCTAATATAACACTTATTTCGGCAAACATTATATATACGGCATTTTTGATTAGGTTATAAATAATTGCGATACAAATTTAACTGATATTTTAGTGTGCATTGCCGTATCAATTAAAATGTCTTTTTATTTTGTCAATAGTCCTGTTTTTATACATCATAATTATTGCTCCCCCTGCCCTCTCTATTTGTTTTTATAATCTTATCAATATTTTTACAGGCTCTTTTTATAAACTATACTATTGCTTTATAAAGTTCATCGTAAATTATTTTATTAATTTTAGCCTGATCCTTTTCAACAAGTGCAATTACGCCAATTCCTTTATTAATTAAAAATCTTTAGACATTCGACAAAATGCAGTAAATTACAAATCAATACATGGTTTGTTCTACTGCTGTAATCATACAATTACCTCAAATAATTTTTTATCTATATTTTACAATCACACTATACAATTTGCTTTAATAATTTAGACAAAATTTATGTTTTCCTGTAAATGTTTCTACTTCCATTTTATAAACATTTACAGATTTCAATTGATCTTTGGGATATTGATATTTTATATCTTTTCCCGTTTGATGTTTCATTAATTGATCCAGTCCATAACTTTTTTCCTCGTCTGTTTCAAGAAATATTATTTTCCCGAAACCTATAATGCTTTCAAACGCAAAACTATATTTCGACGGTTCATTTGCCTCAATCAAGGCATGATTACAATCAATTTCAAAACAAACTCTATTATTTTTTTTCAGTATATCAATTTTCATTCCCTGATAAGCACTATGAAAGTATAAAGTCAAAATATCATTTTTATAAACATACCCAAAATTTAAGGGAATAACATATGGTTGATTATCATCAGCCATTGCAAGTCTGCATACTTTACATTTATCAATAATATTAATTTTTTCATTAATATCTACAACTTCTTTATCTTTTCTTCTCATTTGCTCTGCTTTCATTTTGTCCTCTGAAAATCGCTTAATGTCCTGCATCATCATTTCAAATATCAAACTACAATAACAATCCATTGCGGATTGTAATTAAAAAACGTTCTTTTATTACACGCTCTTTATTAAAAATCATTATACTATTTAAATTTAGGTTTTTTTATTGCACAAATATGACATTTTACAAAGGATTTCATCAAAATATCTACATTATTCGTATTATTATGATATAAATTTTCAAAATTTTACCTGAAATAAAAACCAAGATTCAAACTTGTAGTAGATAGTATGTTTGCAAAATAAAACCATTTTTTGCAAAGTGTGATATTGTATTTTTTTTAATAAACCGGTATACTTATTGTTATACTAAAATCTATATAGTGTACTATATATGTATATGAGGAGTTTATATATGCGAATAAAAAGAAATGAAAAAATTAATAATATCCCTTTAGTGAAAATTAGAGATTATTTCAAAAAAATACGAGGTATTGGAATTTCAAAAATGCATATAAGAAATCATTTTAATCTTAATGCGGATGAGATTAATTCATTGATAAAAGAATTACTTCAGAACGATTTTGTTGAAAAAAGCCATGATAATGAAAAAAATATCAATTGACTAGCAATGGACAGGCTCTTTGCGTTGCACGTTCAACTCCTCCGCTTAATAAAGCAAAAGCAGATAAAATTTTTAATGAATTTATGGAACGTGTTGAAGAAATTAATAATAGCAACTATTATTTATATAAAGTTAAAAAGTTATTGCTATTTGGTAGTTATTTAAATTCTGATAAAGAGGATTTTGGAGATATTGATATCGCTCTTGATTTAAAAAGAAAGATAGATAACCTTGATGACCATAAAAAAGCTAGAGAAGAACGTATTCAAGAAGTGAAACAGAAAGGCAAATATTTTTCAAACTATATGAAAGAAATACTTTATCCTGAAAGTGAAGTAATGTTTAAATTAAAAAATAAATGTCGATATATTAATTTACACTCGATTGAAGATGAAATATTAAAAACCGCAAAATTTAAACAGATTTATCCGGTCGGATTTGAGAAGTTATAGCTTCGGTGCAGTCTTGGCTGTATTGTGTCTAACGTCCCAATTGTTTACAACCGATGATTTTTGCAAAGCAAAGACCATTATCAATAAAAATGTAGTGGGATTTGCTGTTGGAATTGAGCGTAGCGAAACGACCTAGTTAAGCTGGAACTTGAATAACCATAAAACATACAAACTATAATCCTTCTGCCATATAGAGTGCCCATCACTTTGTCCATATTTATTGTTTTTTCATTCTTGCTGATTATGTATCCTAATTGTTTTATTTTTTCTATTGTTGCTTATTGTGGCGATACTATATTTTCTTTATTGTTATTTATTACGCACAAAATCATCGGCATCAGTAGAATAAGCCAACTCTTTTTGCGCTTCTAATTCCGCCAGTCTTGACGTTAGGGCTGCTTTTATATCCTCATAAGCGTCGCTGCCTAATACTAAACGCAATGGACCGTTTCTATCGTCTGCACGCTGAATAATAGCTTTTGCCATTTTTTGCGGATCGCCTGGGATAGAATCCTGACCCATAATTTCTTTTGCATGTATGTTTTGATAAAATCTTTTGAAATTTCTTGCGGGTTGATCGTCGTATGCCTCTAATTCTTGCCCAAATACGCCGCTATTAGCAAAAAATCCCGTACGAATTCCGCCCGGTTCTACCAATGTGAGCTTTATATTAAACGGAGCTGCTTCTTTCGATAGTGTTTCAAACACTCCCTCAACTGCCCATTTAGAAGCGCTGTATAGTCCTTGACCGGGATTGGAGAGATGTCCTACTTCGCTGGAAATTTGAACAATATGCCCTTTGCCTTTTGATCTAAAATATGGTATAAAAGCGCGCGCGACTCGCAATGAGCCAAAAAAATTCGTTTGAAACAGATGTTCAATTTGCTCATCACTCGCTTCTTCCACAGCACCAAATAGTCCATATCCCGCATTATTTACCAATACGTCAATGGTACCGAACTTTTCTATCGCTTGGCTTACTGTTTGCTTGATGGCATAAGAATCTGTTAAATCAAGATTTGTTCGCCATAGATTTGAGCCATACCTTTTTTGCAATTCATTAAGCGCTTGTGGTTTTCGCACAGTGGCGGCAACACGATCGCCTCTCTCAAGCAACATTTTAAGCATTGGATACGCCAATCCGCCGTTTGCGCCCGTAATAAACCACGTTTTCATAAGAAATCCTCCGTATTTATATTTTTTGGTAAAAAAAATTACCTAATTTAGAGTGTATTATATATAATCTCTAAATCATCTATCTTATTTTTTAATCCCACAGGTTCAAAAAATACTTACCAAACAGCTCAAAACCTTTTTGCGCCCTTCCTGCGATTATCTCAGTATCATATTTTACATCATGATAATAGACATAACGGCGTAGAAATAGATATTTTTCCGATCCTTTTTTGTCAAGCTCCGAATCGTCTGAAATACATTCTGCAAAACCTGATTCTAAGTTGTTATACACATAGTTAATGCGTTTGTTTTCAAGGTTCTTTTCATATGGATTTTTTATACCCCATTTTTTGCAAAATTTATCACGCTGTTTTTCATCGTTATAGTTTTCATAATATATTTTCCATTCAAAAGCAAAAATCATCTCTTGCAGTATTTCATCCCATGCGTCTGCACCGCCACCCAAATGCTTTTCTGATTTTATTGCTTTGTCATATTGTTCTTTACTTGTCCATTCATTCTCATTATATTCAGAAAAAATACCTGGATACCCATATCTTTTTTCCTCTACAAAAATGTTAAGACGGGGATAAATCCATTTCGCCATAGTTAAGTCTAGATTCCACAATTCCATGTCTGATAGATGGTTTGGACGGAAAATCCGCTGCATCATATATTTTATTGAATAATATATATCTTTTACGCGCCAAAGAATAAAATACAATAACCCATACAACCATTTTTTATCACTTAATTCACCATCGTTGATTAAAAAAGAGGATGTTTCTTCCTCTAAAGTATTTTCCAATGCTTTTTCTTGCTTTTTTGTTAGACGCTTTTTCATGTTGTTACCATCCTTTGAGTTGGTTTGTCGTATTTATTATTTTGCTTGCGTATCTTCAAAATATGCTATACACAGTTTTGTTATATATAGTACGTTCTACTTAACTCTAGTAATTTTCTACCACTATTACTGCCAAGTCGCTTTATTTAAAATCGTCTATTTTGTCGTTAATTATATCAAATATATTTTAAATAGTAACGTTGGAACGTCTGAATGAGTGTATTGTACATAACGTTTTGGCAGCCCGGATAAGTGTTTTGCGTAGTAAAAACAAGAACGCCGTAAAATGTGGCTGAGGTTTGCCGTGGGAATGAAGCTATGTGAACAGAACCCCGAGCCGCCTACTGGCGGCGAAGCGTAAACAGTCCTGTTATACGACGTTTGTCCTGTTTTTATTTTTTCTTGTACTTCTTAATCCGTGATTTATTATCCATATCGTTTCTTTTGTCGAATTGTCGTTATTCCATTCTTTTATTATCTCATTTGCCTTTTCGGGATATTCTTTATACAAATCGTTTAAATTATTTCCCACACTTTTTTGCACAAATTTTGATTTATCATTCTTTAAATTTGTCAATATTATTTTGTAATTTTCAAATTCGGCTATTGCCGTATATAATTTTTTAGACCAGGGTAAAGCTATTCTTACACCTTCGCTCGCCAGCCGTCTTACATGTACATTTTCGTCCTTGCTCCATTTTATTAGTGTTTTTATTGTCTCTTTCGTTTTATGTTCCAGCAACGGTCTTATGGCATATTCTCCTGTAAATCTTTTTGTCAGCTCTTTTATGAATTTTAATGAAACCTTTATATTTTTTATTCCGTGTTTTTCAACATACCTTCCAATAGGCCATAGCCACCATCTTTCAGAAAACATTCCTGTTTCTTGTTTTAATTCTGGTCCCAATATATTGTCAAAGATTTTTATATTTTGCTCATAACTACTTGGCAAGTATAATTCAAAAATGTCGACAAAAATATCCATTCGTCCAGAAAATTCTTTGTCTGATACATTTTTTTCCACATGATTTATAAATTGCTTTCCGTTAAAATCCGGGAATATTGTTTTTATTTTATCCGCCAATAATTTCACGCAATCACCGTTATAATAATCTTTAAATTTCATGATTTTAACTTTATCTCATTATTTATATTTTGAGGCATAATCTCCATTTTCTGTTTGAGATAAAACTTCCTATAACAGCTTGTAGAAATTTCATGAGGATAAGACATTAGCCATAATTTCAAAAACTTTTCACCTTCGTGGTAAGCCGGCTGATAATGTTTGATGGTATTGTCCTTAAATCCAAGCTTTCGATAAAACTGTTGTCTTTTTTGAGAAGTTTCATCTATTGCAGGCTCTATTTCCAATAAAACAGGCAAGGCGTTTTGATTGATCCATTCGGATAAAAACAAGCTCCCATATCCTTGTGAACGGCAAGATTGATGAATAGCATAATGCTCAACAAAACGCAATTCTTCACAATTCCACCAACCTATAAATCCCAATACCGTTTCGTTTTTTATCCATACGTCTAAAAAATAAGTTTCGTTGGTAAATATACGAATCTGCTCTTCCAATGACCGCCGTTCACAAAACGGAAAGGCAGACTTGTATATCTCCCAAAAAGCTTGGAAAAACAGATCTTTTTCATTTTTTATTCGGATAGTTCGCATATTGTTCTCGCCGCTATAGCTATTTCTTGCTTTTATTGGTAACTATTTCAATCTCATTACCGTCAACGATGATGGCTTGATTGTTGCTAATAGGGCGTAAATCCAATTTGTCAGAATATAAATTTATTATTTTTTCCGCCGCCTTTTTAAATGGAAAATTTTTATAATGAGGCACTATGTAAAAGTCAACGATACAAAGTGCTGAAAAATCATTATTTAATTTTGGCGCGGCGGTATCAACATCCATGTATTTTACATATTCTATATCTTTTGAGACAATCATTGACCCGGCTGACGCTCCAATATATAGCTTTCCTTTTTCTACATGTTCTTTAATCAGTTTATCAGCACCCGTGCGTTTCATTTCCTGCAACAAAAAGAATGTGTTGCCTCCTTCCACAAAAATATAATCTGCTTCGGATATCTTACTTTTTATTTCATCCTGCGAAGCTTTTGAAATCTCAAGTTCGTCGATAATTAACCCAAGTTTTTCCAGTGTTTTTTTGTCAGCTTCGACATAAAATGTTACTTTCTCAACAATACTTGCCGTCGGTATAAAAACCACTTTTTTGCCTGAGCAACTGTTTTGGGTAAATTCCGGAAATAATTTAGCCACACCCGTAAAATACGATGTCAAGAATAGTTTTCTCATTTGATTTTTCCTTTACATAATCATTTTATTTGAGTAATTTATTTTATCAACTGTTTTTTAATATATTTCAACAATTTTAGCTTACATGTACATAGTATTTTAATTACATGTAGCGTTTTAGCGGCGTGAATTATTATTTATAAATTTACTTGCCAATTTATATATTTTTTCTATCTCTTTTGTATCCAGTTTCCAACCGTTCAATTCTTCTTTTATCAAGTCAGGATAAGTTTTACTTATATCTTTTAATGCGTTTCCAACCGATTTTCGCACGTATTCGCTTTCATCGGTTTTATATTCTGATAATATTTTTATCGCTATGTTTGGATTATCCTTAAAATAAGGTCTTTTTGTCCAGTTCCTTAATCCTTCGGTAACAGCACGTCTGACATTTTTGCGCTTATCTTTTAGCCATTCGTTTATTGTTTCCAGTGATTTTTCATAACCGTTCTTTTTACAGCAATTGTCAAATGCCATCGCCATAAATTCTTGAACTTGCCATGAGGGATTTTTGCTTACGGTATTTTTCAGAAAGTCCAACGCCTCTTGATTTCCAATTAATCCGACGATATAAACTCCCAGCATTTGTATATAATACAATTCGTTCTCATAGCACTCCATCGCGATTTCCCAGCTTTTTTCCATGGAGCTATTTTTATAAATATTTTCAGCTTCTTTTAATATTAAACTATATCGTTCTTTTCCGCTCTCTTTATTGAAAAAAAGTTCAATATAATGTTTTACATCTATCACAATATTTAATTTACATTATCTATTGTGAAATCTTCCGAATGAAAATCACTGTAATATCTGCCAGCTTCAGCGGTAAATTTTAGTATTATAAAATCTCCGCCATCCATTCCGCCCGTATAATACATTGAAAATTCATCTTTCCATAACTCTTTTTTGATTTCCTCACTCTCCAATACTTCCATTGTTCCTATCAGCATTACTGCGCGAAAAAACCGTTTGTCATAAAAATATACGCAAGCTTTCGGATTTTTCCTGTAGTGCTTTATCTTCATTGACGGGCTGTTCGTGTGCCAATAAAATGTTTTTATGCCCTCTCTTTTAACGGGTGCTAACATCGCTTTTGTATTGGGATATCCGTTTTCGTCAATGGAACTTATAAAGCTTACGCTTTGCTTGTCGATTAGATTGCCAATCGTCTGTTCGGGTTTTCGCATCATTTTAAATCCTTCGTTTTTTTGTCGTTAATTATATCAAATGGGTTTTAAATTGACGCGAACAGCTATATAGCGCAACGGCTCTTTTTGCTTTTGTAAATTTTATTTTAAAGGTATGGAGAGAATACATGTTGGAGTTAGATATGTATTATCCGCCGCCGACAAAGCGCAAAAGCTCAACGTCGTCGTTATCGTTTAGCTCATGCGTTTCCCAATTTTCTTGCTTTATGACGTTCATATTTACTGCTGCTGCCATAACTTGTTTTTCTATTTGAAGTTCTTTTATCAACTCTTTGATTGTTTTCGCATCCGTTTTTAACTCTTGTCCGTTTACATGTAAAGTCATTTTTATACCTTTTGAAATCTTATCATATTGAAACGCTCGCCCAAAAATGACGGGTCAATAAGCTGTATGGCTTTGCCAAGCTCCATTCTGTACTCATTTTCTTTGACGCTGTTTCTTAAAATTTCCAACAAATCAATCATCCCAAAATCAACAAGCGCTTTAGCTTGCGTGCAAAACGCACGCTCTTTAAACCCGCTGTTTTCAAAAGCGTCTTTTAAATGTGAAAAGTTTACGTCGTACGTCAAATCGCTTTTTTTATATAAAGATTTTAAACTCAAATCTTTAGTATATTCGGTTTTTGCGTAATCCGTAAGAGAGAAAAACGGATACGTTTTATGAGCGCTGTAAATACGCAGTGAGATATCGCCGCGCGGCTCTTTTTGTCCATAATCAAACGTGATAAATTCACACTTTTGCACGGAATTTGAGAGCTTACATGTAAACTCTTCATAACCTTTGGCGATTTCGCCTTTTACTATATTATAACGAGCGCATAATTTCGCCGTTTTTTCATCCATTTTGTTAAAAATCGGCTTATTGTCCGACATGTAAAGCATTTGCCCATCTTTTACCACTTCACATGTAAACGCGTCAAACAGTTCATTGGCGACGACAAAAGCCTCTTTTGTCTTAAACTCTTTTAAATCTTTAAACCAATGAAATTTTACCGCTTCGCCGAATGATTCTTTAAGATACTTCTCTTGCACCGTTTTTATTTTTTCCTGCGGTTCGATAATGACAAATGTCAAAGTGTTTAAAAGAGCAGGTTTTAGAGTGTAGATAAATTGCGCTATATCGGCAATCATATATCCGTAATGCGCTCCTATCTCCACGACCGCGCAAGTTTCGGACAAAAAGCCGTTTTCTATAACGCTTATCAATCTTTTGGCGATAGCGCCTCCAAAAAACATAGAAGTCGTAACGGAAGTCGCGAAATCGCCTTTTTTGCCAATATCTGGCATAGACGCGTAGTATCCGTTTTCCGAATACAACCACTCGTTCATATATTCGCTAAACGGTAATATCATTTGAGTTTATCAAGCGCCTTTTCAAATCTGGCAAACCCTTCGTTAATCTCGTCTTTTGTGATGGTAAGAGGCGGCAAAAATCTAATCGTGTTTCGTCCGGCTTTTAACACCAAAAGTCCTTCGTCAAAAGATGCTTTTATTGTTTTTGAGACTATGTCGCCCTCTTTGCACTGTATACCGCGCATTAGTCCAAGTCCGGTTTTATTCAAAAAAAGATTAGGGTGATTTTCTACTATCTTTTTTAGTTTATCGTCAAAATAATCAATGCTGTTTCTCAAAAACCCATCTTTATAAAAATCTTCTAAAATATCCAACACTTCAAGTCCCGCTCGTGTACTTAAGAAATTTCCCCCAAATGTGCTTCCGTGATCGCCGTAAGTAAATATATCTTTGTGTTTTGTCATAACGGCGCCGATTGGAACGCCGCCAGCCAATCCTTTAGCAAGAGTTATTATGTCCGGTTCTATATCGTAAAATTTGGAAGCTAAAAATTCGCCGCTTCTAAAAACGCCCGTTTGCACCTCGTCTACCATAAACAGAAGGTCGTTTTTTTGTAAAAACGCGGCAAGCTCTTCAATCTCTTTTTTATCAAACGCTTGAACCCCGCCCTCGCCTTGCACAAGCTCTATCATAACGCCGACCGTCTCATCGTCTATAGCTGAATATATATCTTTTATCTGATTTTTGTACGCGAAGCCTTCGGGATACGGACTAAAGGCGTTTTGGTGAAAGCTCTCCTGTCCCGTCGCTTTTAACGTTGTTATAGTTCTTCCGTGGAATGAATACTCAAGCGTCAAAACCTTATAGCGTTTATTCTTAAATCTGTTTTGTCCGTATTTTCTCGCTATTTTTATCGCGCCTTCGTTTGCTTCCGCGCCGCTGTTGGCAAAAAATACAGCCATATCAAAACCGCTAAGCTCTACCATTTTTTTAGCCAATTTTGCTTGCGGTTCTATTAAAAATATATTTGAAATATGCGTTATGTTTCGCACTTGATTATAGATAGCGTCGGCTACTCTGCCGTTCCCGTGTCCTACGCTAACAACGCCTATACCGCTTGTAAAATCTATAAAATCTTTTCCGTTTTCATCAAACAAAGTCGCGTTTTGACCGCTTTTAAAATTGACATAATTTCTATTGTACGTTTGTAAAACGTACTGTTTATCCATCTCTTCTAACGTCATTTTTTATCCTTAACTAATTGTTGGTAATTTCCATTTTCTATAATACGCCAAAAGACGCAAAGCCACTCCGATAACAAATATTACTACCGTGCTAAAAAAATTTAAAATCTCAAACTCGTTTAGCGCATACATGCTAAGCGACACAATGATAGCGATAGTGGCGTAAAAATCGCTTGTTAAAAAAAACGGTATTTTATTTAACACTATATCTCTAAGACAACTTCCGCCTACAGCTGTTATAAGGCTTAACATCACAATACCAAACACGTTAAAACCCGCTTCAAATCCCACAAGAGTACCTGCTATCGCAAATGAAACAAGTCCTAATGTGTCGCTTAAAATAAAGATTTTTGTCTGCTCAAATTTATCGTGCTTATTTAATTTTAGCAAAATTGCTATCACAACTACGCCTATAACTAAAAATGTAGGCATTAAATGCGTAAAAGTAAACGGCATTTTACCGGCTATCGTATCTCTTGTGATACCGCCTCCAAGAGCCGTTAAAAAAGCCAGTATAAAAATACCGAGTAAATCCAGTTTTTCTCTGACCGCCATATAAAATCCGCTAAAAGCGAACGCGATAATTCCAAAAATTTCAGCTACTTCAAATAAATAGTTCACTTGATTTGCCTTTGTTTATCCGTTAGGAGTGGGATTATATCAATTTTTTTCTTTTAAAAGAGCGATTTTGCTCTATTTTCAGTATAATTATAAAATTATTTTTGATTAAGGATGTGGTTTATGAAACCTTTTAGTTACTACAATCCGGTCAGAGTTTTGTTTGGTGACAAACAAAAATATATAGCAAATATCTTAAAAGCAGACAGGCATTCGGAAATTCTGCTTGTTTACGGTAAAAACTCTATCAAAAAGAGCGGACTTTATGATGAAATTTGCAAAATATTAAAAGACGCCGATATTAAATTTATAGAGCATGGCGGTGTAAGTTCAAATCCAACACTTTCGCACACAAGAGAAGGTGTGCAAAAAGCGAAAAATGTAACAGCTATCCTCGCCATAGGCGGCGGTAGCGTTATAGATGAGAGTAAAGCTATAGCGGCAGCTGCGGCTTCAGAATGTGATGTGTGGGAATTTTATGATGGTAAAAAACCAACAGATGCATTGGATTTATATGTAATATTAACAATTTCAGCCACCGGAAGTGAAATGAACTCGGGCACTGTTTTAACAAATGAAGAGACAAAAGAAAAGCTCTCTTTTAATTCCGCGCTTGTATATCCGAAAGTTTCTATTATTAACCCTGCTATCACACTTACTCTTCCCAAAGAGTATCTTGTTTATTCCGCCGTTGATATCATAACTCATGTATTGGAAGTCTATTTTACAGCCGAGGATCACCCTAAAATCCAAAATAGATTTTGCGAGAATATCGTAAAAAGCGTTATACAAACAACAAATAAACTTCTGAAAAATCCGAATAATATCAATGCAAGAGGCGAATTTGCTTTGTGCGCTACTTGGGCGTTAAATAGTCTAACATCTTTGGGTGTCGGGGAATACTCATTTCCAAATCATATGATAGAGCACTCTTTAAGCGCATTATATAACGTACCTCACGGAGCCGGACTTGCCGTAGTATTGCCGGCATGGCTAAAGTATTCTTACGTCAATAATAAAAATTCGCAGTTTGATCGATTTGCGAAAAAAATATTTTCGAAAAACAGTGCAAAAGGCGGCATATATGCTTTTAAAAAGTGGCTGCAAAAGATAGGTGCGCCTATAACTTTAAAAGAGCTTGGTATAGCAAACGAGGATATTGAAAAAATAGCTAAAAATATAGATTCTGTTTCTCACAGATGGGGTTTAAAGCAAAAATATCCGTATGAGAGCATTAAAGAAATACTAAAATTAGCAAAATAGCAGCAAAATATGAGAAAATATTGATTTTTCAGTTTAAAACAACTCTTTTTAAAAAAAATTTTTATATAATACTCCATTTAGAATTTGCTTTTAAGGTTAAAGGGGCATAAAAATGAAAAGAATTTTGCTATCGCTTGCGGCATGCGCTGTAGTTGCCGTTGCAGGAGTCAATGAGGTAACGCCTATTGTTGGCGGTGTGCATCCGCTGGAATCGGATAAGTTTGATGAACATCTTACTTATGGTATAAGAATTGGTCTTGGGTTAAATAAAATCATAGATCAGTTAGAGTTCGCTTATGATTACTCGCCTAATGTGGAATATGGAAACACAGATAAGAGTACGCATATAAATAGAGTTTACTTAAATGCCATAAAAGACTTCAAACTTACGGATAATACTGTTCTTTATGGAATTGCCGGAATAGGATACGAAGATGTCGCAAATAAAGAACTGGAAGATGATGGTGGAACTTTCGGACAATATGGCGCCGGTTTAAGATACTATTTTAATAAAAATATAGCTTTAAGAGCCGAAGTAAGACATGCTCTGAAATTTAAAAGCGAAGCCACCGATAATATATTTTATACACTAGGACTTACCATTCCGTTCGGCAATAAACAAGAACCTGTTGTGATTGAACAAAGACCGCCGTCTTTAATAGAGATATATATTGAAGATAAGCAGCCCGAAGATGAGCCCGTCATAGAACAAACGGAAGAACAGATTCCGGAATTGCAACAACCGGTAGCGGAAGAACAAAGAAGCGCGATGGAAGAAGCTATATTAAAAGCTATGGCGCTTAGCATCCCCGGCTTTGACTCAAGTTTATCCGGTATGCACAGATATTATAATTTTAATTTTAATAATGTGGATATTTTAGAAAAAGATAAGGACGTTGCGGACACTATAGCTAAAGATTTGGGACAATTTGATGGCGTAAGACTGAGAGCTGAAGGACACACTGACGCTATCGGCAGCAAATGGTACAATCTCAAACTATCACAAAAAAGAGCTAATGTTGTCAAAAATGAGTTAATTAAGAGCGGTATCGTTCCAAATCAAATTGAAACCGAAGGTTATGGGTTTGATTATCCTATCGCACCAAATACTACAGAAGAGGGAAGAGCCACTAATAGAAGAGTTGAGGTGCTATTTGCCGCTACCGTGGCATACTTTGACTTTAACAGCGCCGTACTGCCTGAAGAGGGAGATAAAGCGGTCAAATTGATAGCCGACAAACTTGAAGGTTTTGATGATGTTAAGGTAAGAGCCGAAGGACACGCTGATTCTGCAGGAAGCAAATGGTATAACCTCAAACTATCACAAAATAGAGCTATCGCTGTTAAAAACAAACTTGTTGAATATGGTGTAGATGCCGATAGAGTCGAGGCTAAAGGCTTTAGCAATGATAAACCTCTTAAAACAAATGCTACAGAAGAAGGAAGAGCCGCCAACAGAAGAGTTGATGTACTTTTTGTCAACCCTAATAGATAAACTTCGCTTGAGTGCGCTTAAAACCGGCGCACTCAAATATCTAATACTCACAAATCTCAATAAAACCTTAAAGGATACAACCATGAGTAACGGTGAAATGAAAACTAAAGAGCCACCTGTTCTTTTTGACAAAACGCAAGCTATCATACAAGAGTTATCAACTATCTTTAATGCTCCTATTATCACTTATTGGAACAGTTATAGAGGTGGTGTTTGCCACAATGATGTTATCGTACTTTACGATATATTGGAAAAAATCGGAAAACAAGAAAAGATTTATCTTTTCATTAATAGCGGCGGCGGAAACGGCAGCTCAAGCTCCAGAATCATAAATCTTCTCAGACAATATACTAAAAATATCACAGCTCTTGTTCCACTTGAGTGCGCTTCTGCAGCAACTATGCTTGCTATTGGCGCAGATGAGATACAGATGGGTCCTTTAGCGTTTTTAACGGCTGTAGATACTTCGCTTACACATGATCTTTCTCCGTTAGATAGAGATAATAACCGCGTAAGTGTAAGTTTGGACGAGTTAAATAGAATAGTCAAACTCTGGGAAGAACACGCGACAAAAAATGATGCCAACGATAATCCGTATCAGCACCTTTTTGAACATATACACCCGCTTGTTATAGGTGCCGTAGATAGAGCAGAAAGTCTATCTATAATGCTTTGTGAAGAGATTTTAACAACACATATGGACAACAAAGAGAAAATTCAAAAAATAGCCAATACATTAAACTCAAAATATCCATCTCATGCCTATCCTATTATGTATGATGAGGCAAAAAATATAGGCTTAAATGTAACAAGAATGACAAAAGATGTGAATACATTGCTTTTGGATTTACATAGAACGTATTCGGAAATGGGACAGAAAGCTACTGTAGATTATGATGAAAAAAACTCTCATTCAAACGAGATTTTAAATATCCATGAGAGTGAAGGTAAACAGATATTCTACCAAAATGACAAAGATTGGTTTTACAGAGCCGAAGAGAGAAGATGGATAACTCTAAACGACAACTCAAGCTGGCGAAAAATAGAAAAAGATGCAAAAGGCAAATTGATAAAGAGTATTTTGCACCTTGAATAATTAAATATTATTTAATATTATCAAAAGAGTAAATAAAGCTTCTTTTGATATAATTTTTACATTTTTTAAAAAGGGAGATAAATATGAAAAAAATTGCATTGGCGGTTGCAGCAAGCGCGGTTTTGGTGTGTGCAGGCAATAGCGAAATAACAGCTGTATTTGGCGGGGTACACCAATCAGATTCAAGTAAATACGACGACCATGTAACTTATGGCGTCAGAATAGGCGCAGGGATAGAAGATGCTTTGATTGACCAGTTAGAGGTAGGATATGACTACTCAAACAGTGTCAAATACAAACGAGAAACACCTCTTTTAGAAGATGAGAGTGGTATACATCGTATTTATTTGAACGCTATTAAAGAATTTGATATTGCCGAATCAGCAAAACTTTACGCTCTTTTAGGTGTCGGATACACAAAATATTCGAAAGATCTGCCTACTGAAGAGAATAGTGCGTTCGGACAATACGGCGTAGGATTAAAGTACTATTTTACCGACAATATAGCCCTTAGAGGCGAAGTAAGACATGCTATAAGAATTGAAACACCTCACAAATACGGTCTGTTTTATTCTCTTGGTTTAGCATATGCATTCGGCGAAAAGAAAGAAGCTGCACCTATAGTAGTAACTACAGTGCAACAGCCGCCTGTAATACCCGTAGTGGTAGAAGAACAGTCTAAAAAGAAACCTGCTGCAGAAGAGCCTGCAATAACAAAAGATGGCGAGATTAAAGGTACTGTTGTAAAAACTATATCTTTGACTCAACAAGATTTTACTTTCGCTACAAACAGTGCGGTTATTCCTGCTAGCGGAGGAAGTGTTCTTAAAACTATAGCTGACGAATTAGCAACAAAAGAGAATGCAAATATCAAAGTGTTGATAGAAGGCCACACCGATTCGACTGGAAGTGACAGTTATAATTTGCAATTATCTCAAAAAAGAGCTGATGCCATTAAAAATAACTTGATCAACAATGGTGTAGCAAAGGATAGAATCATCTCTAAAGGCTATGGCGAAACCAAACCTGTTCAGCCAAATAAAACAGCAGAAGGAAGAGCGGCAAACAGAAGAGTTGAAGTTATTTTCGTTCAGTAAAACAACCAAAGTGTACAAATTCAATTTTGTACACTTCTCCTTTTTATTCAGCAATTATTAATAACAAATTCAGTATAGTTTGCATTATTTAATCAAACTTTGCAATTTTGATTATTCTTTCTTAAGGAGATAGGTATGAAAAGAGTCGTTTTAGGGGTGGCGGCAAGTATGGTATTGGCTTATGCCGGTAGCAGTGAGGTAGCAGTTGTAGTTGGTGAAGTTGATCCAATCCATTCACACAGGTACAACGAGCATACAACATATGGCGTAAGAGCTGGAGTAGGATTGGAGACTGCTCTCATTGACCAAATAGAGTTAGGTTATGACTACTCTTCAAACGTCGAATATAGACCAAAAGATCAATACTTAAAAGATGAGAGTCCATTGCATCGTGTCTATTTGAATGCCATTAAAGAGTTTGAAGTGTTGAAGTCGTTGAAACTTTATGTTCTTGCAGGTGTAGGATATGAAATGTTTCAAGAAGACTTGCCGCAAAGATCACGCGCGTTCGGACAATACGGCGCAGGCTTAAAATACTACTTTACCAATAATATAGCCCTTAGAGGCGAAGTAAGACAAGGAGTGGAATTCAAGTCTCCGAATAGAGATAGTTTATTCTATACTATTGGATTTGTCTATTCATTTGGCAGCAAACAACAAGAGGCGGCACCGGTAACACAAATTGAACAACTGTTAGCCGAAATCGAACAAGCTCCGATACAGCAAGAGGAATTTGAGGAAGAATCTATTCAAGAACAAATTCCAGCACAAGAGGCAGAAGCTATAGAAGATGATGAGTCTGCACAGCCTAAACTCGCGCTTATTATAGAAAGTTATGATAATGACGCCGTAGATATACCTTTATTAACTCAAAAAAATATTAACTTTGAAATCGACAGCGCGCAAATTCAAGATGGCACCAAGAGTGTTCTTCAAATCATAGCGAGTGACTTACAACTTGAAGAATACCTAAACGTTAAAGTTCTGGTCAAAGGACACACAGACTCAACGGGAAGCGATAGTTATAATTTGCAATTATCTCAAAAAAGAGCTGATGCAGTTAAAGTAGAATTGACAGAAAAAGGTGTTGCCGAAGATAGAATCGCAGCAAAAGGCTATGGTGAAATAGAGCCAATAGAACCAAACCACACCAAAGAAGGAAGAGCGGCCAACAGAAGAGCCGAGATTATTTTTCAATAATCAATTGAGGTGTGTAAGCAATGTTGCACACCTCTTTTAATTTAATTTTACTTTAAAGTCTCTTTTATAAGATTGCCGTGATATAATTTCATTCTTTTAAAAAATCAATATAGGATTTATATGTACCGTTTTGCGCCATCTCCGACCGGAGATATGCATATAGGCAATTTAAGAGCCGCTATTTTTAATTTTATCTGCGCAAGACAAAGCGGCAAAGGCTTTTACATACGCATAGAAGATACCGACACGGCGCGCAATATAGACGGCAAAGACAAAGATATTTTAGAGATACTGAAAGCTTTTAATATCACCTACGAGAACATTTATTATCAAAGTAAAAATTTAAGATTTCATCAGCAACTTGCGATGCGCTTAGTTACCGAAAAAAAGGCTTTTATGTGCTTTTGCACGGAAGAAGAGATAGAGGCAAAAAGAGAAGAAGCCAAGAAAAACGGCGCTGCGTATAGATACGATAACGCTTGTTTGAATTTAAGCGATGAAGAGATTTTGACAAACAACAAACCCTTTGTCGTTCGCTTAAAGCAACCAACGCAACCCATAACTTTTACAGATGACATAAAAGGAGTTTTAACGTTTGAGCCAAAAGATATCGACAGTTTTGTAATTTTGCGACAAAATAAAACTCCCATGTATAATTTCGCTTGCGCGGTTGACGATATGTTGGAAAATACTACCGATATTATAAGGGGCGAAGACCACGTGTCAAACACCCCAAAACAAGAGCATATAAGAGCGTCTTTAGGATACACACAAAAGGTAAATTATGCTCATCTTCCTATCATTTTAAATCATGAAGGCAAAAAGATGAGCAAAAGGGATGACGCTTCAAGTGTGAAATGGCTTTTGGAGCAAGGGTTTTTGCCAAGCGCTATAGCTAATTATCTTATCCTTTTGGGCAATAAAACTCCGTGCGAGATTTTTACGATGGAAGAAGCAGTAGAGTGGTTTAATATAAAAAATGTCTCCAAATCTCCCGCGAAATTTGATATAGATAAATTAAGACAGATAAACAGAGAACATTTAAGACGCTTAAGCGATAAAGAGTTTGCGAATCTTGTGGGTTTTGAAGATGAGAATATCGGTAAAATCGGCAAGTTGTACACAGAAGAAGGAAGCGTTATAAAAGAGATAGAGCCGAAAATTAAAGCCATTTTTACGCCAAAGAGTGCTCCTGTTGGATTTGAAAAAGAGTTTGATATGTTAAAATTGATTTTGAAAGACGCTCCGTATTTTGAAGAATTTGATGATTTTAAGAGTTATTTGCTTGAAAAATCGAGCTTAAAAAGTAAAGCGTTTTTTAAACCGTTGCGCGCTCTTTTGACAAACTCCGAGCATGGACCGGAACTTGCGACGTTATATCCTGTGATAAAAACATACATAAAGGAAATTATTAAATGAGCAATATCTCTATAGCGTTTTTTGAAACGATACAGATTGTCATAAATATCTATATATGGATTATAATCATTTCCGCACTCATTTCGTGGGTGCGTCCAGACCCATACAATCCGATAGTACGTACTTTGCACTCGCTCACCGAACCTGTTTATAATACTATCAGAAAGGTTGTACCGACAACTTTTGGAATGATAGACATCACGCCTATGATAGTGATTTTTATTTTGATATTTCTAAGTAACTTAATAGCCCGCTATGCATTTTAAATTTTTCCTTCTATTGTTCTTTTTTTGCGTATCGACGCTTTTCGGAGCAGTTTTGAATTATCATGAATTAAAAGCAAAACCAAAAAGTATCGCTAAAGATTATTATATTTACAGGCTTTTACTTGAAGGGAATGTCTCTAAAAAGGAAGTTAGCGACCTCTACATTCAAATCAGCCGCCTAAATTCAAATCTAAAAAATCAATTTGCTAAAAAGATTGATATCAATTCCAACCAAACCTGTAAACAATTTACTAAAAATAATGTACTCAAAAGCGACCAAGAGTGTCTTGTTGAACTCTTAACCCCTCAATTCGTAGAATCATTGAACACTTCCATGAAAGTAGCTCTGGCAGAAAAAGTTCAACAAAAGAGTAATTTTACGGCAAGCTGGATAACTGCACTAAAAAACAAAGATCCTTTTCGTACAATGCAACAGAAACTTTTGGCCGAAGAATTTTTAAAGATATTTAACCAAATGCCCAAATCCTACAAGCAAAAATTAAATTTCCCACTTGAAAAAAACTTTCTATATCAAATGGAATCACTGCCCTACTCTTATGAAACATTTGTAAAACATATTATCTTTAATGCCGATGATTTTCAAAATCCATCGCAATCACTTCTGTATCTCCCTAAAAGCGGCAAACTAACACATCAAACACTGTTTTATCTTGGTATTAACGCTCTTAAAGCAAACAATACGACCTTGGCTTCAACACTTTTTGAAAAAGCAGCGAAACAAGCGTATTTTAGATCGGATATGGATAAAGCGCTTTTTTTTTACTATTTATCAAGCAGCGAAAAAGATATACTTAACA
The DNA here is from genome assembly GCA_031263195.1 of Campylobacteraceae bacterium. Lineage (GTDB taxonomy): Bacteria > Campylobacterota > Campylobacteria > Campylobacterales > Campylobacteraceae > JAIRKW01. Next base: position 133,458 of record JAISGD010000010.1, read on the forward strand.
AGATTGGCGACAGTTTTGATATAAATATCTACTCTTTATATGCGCGCGAAACACTAAATACCACGACAAAAAATATGGATTTTTTATCTCCTTCACGCGAAAAAGCAACGCATAAATTTAATATGCAAGACCCTTTTGAGTGGCGGCTTTTATTGAATAAAATACAGGATATGAATAAAGATGAAATGGAGCTTTTAGCTGTTGGTTTTGATGCACCTGACACACTCCCCGTTTATGCCTTTTTGCTGGAAAGAAGTGTAAATTATAAACACCACTATTTTATCATTCCCTATGAAGAGTATTTACAGGATTTTGACACTAAACGAAAAGCATTGATACTTGCCATTGCCAGACAAGAGAGCGGTTTTGTAACTTCAGCCATATCAGCATCATATGCGCTTGGCATGATGCAATTTTTACCAAGCGTCGCTTCGGATATAGCAGCACAACAAAAAATAAAAGATTTTGACTGGGATAATATGTTTGAACCTAAAACGGCTTATAGTTTTGCCAATACTCATCTTAGCTATCTCAATAAATATCTATATCACCCGCTTTTTGTTGCATACGCGTACAACGGTGGCATAGGCTATACGAGAAAAATGCTCTCGGAGGGAAAGTTATTTAATAGCGGTAAATATGAGCCGTTTTTGAGTATTGAATTATTGCAAGGCGAAGAGAGTAGAGAGTATGGTAAAAAAGTTTTGGCTAACTATATCATTTACATGGATCATTTGGGCGAAAAAATAACCGTCAAAGAGCTCTTGGAAATCTTAACAGAACCTGCTCAAACGGATAAATTTCGACAAAAAGATTGATATAATCATCTTCGTTAGACTTTGGCGCGCTCACAAGGAAGTATTTATTCCATGCGACGCGAAAAGGCAAATATTCAATTATCTCATTGTCTTCTGAGAGTTTTGTCGGTATTGCGGCTCTCTGCCCGATCATGATTTTCGGTTCGCCAAGTTGCTCAATATCACCTTTTTTTGAGTAATAAAAGCTTATCGCTATTGTATCAAACTCATTTTTAGAATACTTTTTTATATTATTTAAATATGTCGCACTGATGAGTAAAGTAGAGTTATCCTCAATCACAAGGCGTGCTTTTTGAGTATTGATAATCGCCTGTTCAATGCTCATACTCCCACCTTTTTCTTTTGCGGCGCAGCCGAACAAAAATATACAACTAATCGCATACAGTAAAACATATAAGCTTTTCAGAAAAATCCTTTATCTCTATTGGGCACAATTTTACGCTAAATGGCTTAATAAACTCATTAAAAGATAAATCTTTTTTTGCTATAATCAACCCTTATCTAAAAAGAGGAATATATGAAAGAGATAATAGACGCAATAAGCCGCGCGGCGGTGCGTATCAAAAGAGAGATAGAGTTCGGTGATACAAGCTATAGCGACCATATAAACAAAACAGGCGATACACAGTTAAAACTTGATATCGCGAGCGATTTAATCATAGAAGAAGAGTTCAAAAAAATCCCATGCGTCAAAGCCATCATAAGCGAGGAAAAAGAGACTGCTCAAACTCTCAATAAAGATGGAAAATATATAATAGGTTATGACCCGCTTGACGGTTCTAGTTTGATAGATGTTAATTTGGCAGTCGGTTCAATATTTGCTATTTACGAAAAAGAGGTGAATGCAAAGTCTATTGTTGCAGCGATTTATGTCGTTTACGGACCGCGTACCGAAATGGTCGTGGCAAAAGACGATGTAAGACTGTACAGGCTTAATGAGAGTGGCGAATTTAAAGAGATAAAGACGATTAAGCTAAATCAAAAAGGCAAATTAAATGCCACAGGCGCAACTCAAAAAGGATGGTCGGCATACCACAAAAAACTGATTGAGGATATATTCGCTGACGGTTATCGCTTAAGATATTCGGGCGGTATGGTTCCGGATCTGCATCAAATACTTTTAAAAGGCGGCGGACTGTTTTCATATCCCGCTACTACGGATACACCAAATGGTAAATTAAGACTATTATTTGAAGTATTTCCGTTCGCATTTGTATTTGAAAAAGCAGGCGGCGCGGCTATAGACGGCAAGAAAAGACTTTTGGAGTTAAAGGCTTCACATATTCACGATACGAGTCCTTGCTTTTTTGGTTCAAACGAAGAGATAGACAGGGTTTTAAATGAATACGCAAAACACTGAAAATAAACCTGATATCTATAAAATAAATTTAAAAAAAGAGAGTCAAATTTTACTGGAGTGTCAAAAAAAACGTAATTTAAATAGCTGTTTTGAGTGCGAAAATCTTATAGGCTGCAATAACAGAAAAAGTTATGTTAGAGCGGTTTATGATAGCATGTCGCAAGGAGAGAGCGGAGGGTTTGAGTTTTGATCAAAAAAAGAGCGGCTGCTTTTGCCGGCATTTAACAATAAAAGGGATTGAATGGATAAAAAATATATTACGACACCGATTTATTATGTAAACGATGTACCGCATATCGGACATGCTTATACGACTATTATCGCCGATTCGTTGGCTCGTTTTTACAGATTGAAAGGTTATGAGACATTTTTTTTGACCGGCACTGACGAACATGGGCAAAAGATAGAACAAGCCGCTATTTCACGGGGTAAAAACCCGAAAGAGTATGCCGATACAGTCAGTGCGAAATTCCGTTCTTTATGGGATGAATTTGAGATAAGTTATGACTATTTTATCAGAACTACCGATGAAAATCACAAAAAAGGAGCGCAAAAAGCTTTTGAAACCATGCTTCAAAAAGGTGATATTTATAAAGGCGAATATGAGGGGCACTATTGCGTAAGCTGTGAAACTTTCTTTACCGATATGCAGCTTATAAACGGTGAAGTATGTCCCGACTGCGGCAGAACAACAACGCTCGTCAAAGAAGAGAGTTATTTTTTCCGCTTAAGTGCATATCAAGACAAACTCTTAAAATGGTATCAAAACGTGGATGATTGCGTGATACCAAAAGCTAAAAAAAATGAAGTTATAAGTTTCGTAAAGCAAGGGCTTCGCGACCTGTCCATCACAAGGACAAGCTTTGACTGGGGTATAAAACTTCCATCCTCTTTAGGCGATTCTAAACATGTGCTTTATGTGTGGCTTGACGCTTTGGTAAATTATATAAGCGCACTTGGATACGGCACAGACGAGAAAAACTTTTCTTATTGGCCTGCTTCGTTTCATCTCGTGGGAAAAGATATTTTACGTTTCCACAGCGTCTATTGGCCCGCTTTTTTGATGAGTTTAAATCTTCCTTTGCCAAAACATATAGCCGCTCATGGCTGGTGGACAAGAAACGGCGAAAAGATGAGCAAATCAAAAGGAAATGTCGTAAATCCGCGCGAAGTAGCCGAAGCTTATGGACTTGAAAATTTTAGATATTTCCTATTGAGAGAAGTTCCGTTCGGACAAGATGGCGATTTTAGTCAAAAAGCTTTAATAGACAGAATAAATTCCGATCTTGGAAACGAACTTGGAAATCTTTTAAACAGAATTATCGGTATGAGCAGTAAATATGCTGATTTTAAACTTGACTCTATTGATGTTTTAAAATATTATAAAAAAGAGATAGATACTGCAGACATGATTTTAGAAGAGGCGCAAAATTACATGGAGGAGCTTTGCACAAATAAATATCTTGAAGAGCTTTGGAAAGTCTTGACTATCGCCAATCAATCCATAGCGTTATATGAGCCGTGGAGCAGGATTAAAGAGGGTAAAAAAGATGAGGCTTTGGCTCTTGTGGCTTTGAGCGCTAATTTACTGGCCAAAACTACTGTACTGTTATCGCCGATTATGCCACAAACAGCGAACAAAATCGCAAATGCTTTAGGCTTTCAAATAGATACTAACGCCTACAATAAACTGATAATAGAAAAAAAGCTTTTAGATAAATCAATACTAACACCAACAGAACCGTTATTTCCTAAAGTGGAAAAAGAGCTTATGGAATCTGTAATACCAACTAAAGATCAGAATAAAAAAGAGTTCATAAATATCGATAAATTCTTTGCCTGCGAAATTAAAATCGGTACAGTTATTAAAGCTGAAGCGGTTGAAAAAAGCGATAAATTACTAAAATTATCGGTAGATTTGGGTGAAGCAAAACCACGCCAAATAATAAGCGGCATCAAAGCCTATTACGAACCAGCCGCACTTATCGGAACACAAGTATGCGTATTGGCAAACCTGAAACCGGCAAAGATTATGGGAATGGAGTCTGAAGGTATGATTTTAACGGCAGAAGATAAAAACGGACTCTCTTTGATACGACCTGAAAATGCCAAAATAAAAGGTGCGTTTATAAAATGATGCTAGAAAACCTCGCTGCTGTCTGTGCCGGAGAGTTATTGAAAAAACCTTCCGTTACAGCCGTTACAAGCTTTACTGCGGAACCGCAAAAAGTTACGAGAGGAGCAGCATTTTTCTCATATGGCGGCAGAAGCGAGGATATATCTGAAGCTCTTTCGCGCGGAGCGTATGCTATCATTCACGAGCAAAATATTCAAACTGACGATAACGAAATAGCTTGGATAAAAGTGGATAATATAGAAAGGGCGATGATTCGCTTTATGCGTTTTTTAATTGAAACCAGAACCTTAAATGCCATTCTCCTGGATAAACTTCAATTCGATATGCTGCGTCTATTTAAATTGCAGTTTGACGCAAAATTTATCCCAACAAACATTAAAGAGATATTTTCACAACTTATTGTCAGTGAAGAAACAGGTTATCTCTTTTGTACCGACAAAGGGCTTTTAGAGCAAATAGCTCCACAGTTTGAAAGTATAAAAAAAAGCGCTGAAGCCACTATACTGCAATCACACTCTATATTCAAAACATCCTTTGTAAGCGGTGAAAACTATTTCAAAGATTTCTTTTTACCTTCTCTGTTTGTGGGCGAGTTTGCCGCTTTAATAGAATTTTTGGATAAAAAAAAGCTCCCGTTTAAAGTCGATGCTATAGAAAAGACAGGACATTTTGAACCAATCTTTGTCAATACCATTCTTGAAGCACGCCCTTTCGGCACAACAAATCAAGCCATTATCATAGAGACGAATGAAAAGCTTTTTGAGTGTGAGATAGATTGGATAAAGAATTATGTATCTGATGAGTATCTGCTCATTTTGGCACCACACAATGCAAAAATCACTGCACAATGCAAAAGATACACTTCGACAAAATCACTTCAAGCCATATCTATAAAATCGCTGCGATACATTTTAGTTCTTGGCGATAGAGAACAAATCATAGAGGCTCTCGAAGAACCAAAACAGTTACAGGGCACGCTTTTTTAGGTCAATTGGGCGTACGGTATTTTATCTCGCGCGTTCGCGTTTTCAAATCCTCGCAATCTAAGTCTGCAACTATCGCAAATTCCGCAAGCTTTATCCTCATTGGTGTAGCAACTCCACGTAAATTCAAGCGGTACGCCAAGCAAAAGCGCCTCTTTTACGATATCCGCTTTTGTCATATGAATTAACGGCGCGCATATTTTTATATTTGTCTCTTTTTTCGTACCCTCATTTGCGGCGGCTTCAATTTTTTTGATAAACGCTTCCGTGCAATCCGGATATCCGCTGCTATCCTCCTCCATAACGCCAAGATAGAGACTTTGTGCGTTCTCTTTTTCCGCCAAAGACGCCGCTATGGAGATAAATATCCCGTTTCTGTAAGGCACATAAGTATTAGGCACACCGTTTCCCAAACCGTTTGTTCTTACATATAAAGAGGTGTCCGTTAGTGATGATGAGCCTATCTCTTTGATAAAAGACGCGTCTAAAATCACTTGTTTAGCCTCGAGCGCGTCGGCGATTTTTCTAAAACACTCCAACTCTTTTTCTTGCGTTCTTTGTCCGTAGTTAAAGTGCAAAGCTATTATCTCTTTACCCTCTTTTTTAGCGATAAAGGCAGCCAGAGCGCTATCCATACCGCCGCTTATAATACACACCGCTTTTTTCAAATATTATCCTTTGTTTTTTGTGATTATAACAAAATTAGACGCTTAAAATTGCTATAATTGCCAAAAGGTTTTTTACATGTTAATAATTGAAAATAATACGAAATATACCGTAAATTCGCTTTTGCTTGAAAAAATAGCTTCAAGGTTAAGCGAAAAAGAGATAGAGTGCGTGTTTATAAACTCCGAAGATATGCGGCAGTTAAATTTAAAAGAGAGGAAAAAAGACGAGACTACCGACGTTTTGAGTTTTCCTTTGGAAGATTTGCCTTATGCGCCGCTTGGAAGCATCGTCATAAACGCGGAGCTTGCCGCTTTGGGAGCGAATGAGTTCAAGCACGATATTGACGATGAGATAGCGCTTTTGTTTATACACGGGCTTTTGCACCTTTTAGGGTATGATCACGAATGCGATAACGGACAAATGAGAGCGAAAGAGGAAGAGTTGATAGAATATTTCTGCCTGCCTGAGAGTCTTATTATCAGAACTGAAAATATAAAATAGAAGTCTAAAACTACCAAAACTGCAAATTTTATCGCATAATCAAAGCAAAGTTTTTATGTAGACCAAGCCTGCACTTCTCCTGCTTTTTGAGTTTTACACCGCAGACATTGCCGTTAATCAGATAAAAGTCCCCCATCATACGAGGGACTATATAAGACGTTTTAAACTGATAACTTTTAATTTGTCTCCCAGTAGAGTGTAGGATACAAATAACTGCCGTATGCACTCCAAACCCAAGGATTGTCATCGTCATTTCCAAAAGCCCAGCCTAAACCTTCCGAATAGGTCTCCTGCGTAGCTAATTCCGCCGCTGTTTTACTTGTACCGTGATTTGCCGCATTAGTACCTTGCGTAAAACTTCCACTCATAGTATCTAATGCAAAATTGTTTGAAACGCCGCCGACATAGCCGCTAACTACACGGTTTTTATAATTATTTCCACTTCCTATAACAGATGGATTTACAGCAGCATTTTTTTGAACCGCGGCATTATTTGTATATATTCTACCTACAATACCACCTACATAAGTTGTTCCGTTGACAGTTCCTAATGAGTAACTGTTTTTAACAGAAGCACTGCTGCTGTAAGTATATCCTGCTATGCCGCCTGTATTTGCCCCGTAGCTGATGACATCGGCATTAGAGTAACTGTTCAATACCGAAGATCCGGTACGAACCTGTCCTGCTATGCCACCCACATTGCCGCCAACTCCTCCAACAATTCCTGAAGAGTAGCTATTTTTGATGCTTGAACCTGCGCCTGTTATATAACCTGCTATACCGCCGACATCAGAATCCAATCCAATGACAATTCCGGTAAAGCAGCTATTTTTGACAATTGAAGCACCTTCAGCATATCCCACAATACCTCCGACATACTGATCTCCGTTAACGCTTCCTTCAAAGCAGCTATTTGTAATAGTTGAAGTGCCTGCAATCTGCCCAACAATACCGCCTGCATAATTGTCTGCCGCGGTAATATTTCCTGTCACATGAACATTTAAGATAGTTGAACCTGTAGCATATCCTGCAACAGCACCGACATGGTTGTCGTTTCCTCTTATCGCCTTGCCCGCAGGTATTTCAATATTCAAGTTTTCAATATGAGCATTGGTTATATAACTGAAAAGTCCGAAATAGTCGTCACCGCCTGATGCTATATTGATCCACAAACCGCTGATTGTATGTCCGTTTCCATTAAGCCTGCCGCTGAAGCGATTAGCTGCGTTATTGCCTGCTCCGATTTTCTGCCAACCATTAGCGTCAAAACCCGCACCATCAGGATCAAGATCAATATCATCTGTCAAAATATATCTGCCGTTTAGACCTGTTCTGATAGCATTTAATCCCTCTTGGCTAGATATCTCTTTAATACCTGCAACAGTATAAAAGCTGATATCCTGCGTTAAATTATACGCCTCATATTCAAGATTGCCTCTAACAAGCACATCGTTTGCCGCATATATAGGACCTGTTAGTCCACCTTCATCTGCAACGGCAGAAATATTAACATTGCCGCTTTGCTTGCTAACCGTATAAGCAACCTCAAGATCACCATTTAAAAATGAGATTTGATAAAAATGAGTATTAGTAGGATTTGGTGGGGGATTGTCACTACCACCTCCGCTTCCGCAGCCAATCAGTAAAAATCCGAACAAGAGAGAGAGAGAGAGTAACTTAAATAAAGTTAAACTTCTGTTACCAAAAAAAATAGACATTGCTACCCCTTTGAATTTTAGTTCAATTTGCTAATGCAAATTTGACAGCATTATAGCAAAAGTTTAGTGTAAAATAGTCTTTAACAAATATATTTTTAATATAAATGCCTATTTTTAACATATTTGTTGACAATTTTTCTCTTTTATAATGTTAATTCGTAAAAATGATATAGGCAATAAATGAATTAATGAGTATTTTAAATACAAATATAGAATAGTTAAAAAACTTCAAATCTTGTCGATAAGCATTCATTGGCAAAACAGTGACGGCATACGATTCATAAAAAATGCAAAAACTTCCGTCAATACTATATTGATTGACAAAAAACGATACCAATGACGGGATTTAAATATAGATAGGACAAAAACAGTTTACTCCCGCTGAGTAAAAATTCACTTGGCAGTTGTATTGTCGTCATTGGTTAAAACGATAGCAGCGTCTCATTAACGCAGACAATCTTTTCGTTAGTTAGTTCTTTATCGCTTCGAGAGTAAATAAAATAACTCCGTTTCCTTTTAGCAAGAAGTTGCAAAAGCTGCCGTATAGCAAAATAAGCAATACTATTATTGTTTGAAATAATAGAATATATTGGGATACAAAAATAACAAAAGACTTCCTGAATACCGATAGTAATCTGCAAATATTTTAAATCTAAAATACTAAAGACGGCAGGTTACGCGCAAATCATAGGTGAAGAGACAGTAGTTTCTCCTGGCTTAAAACAGACTGTACAATTCATTCCTTGCGCTAGTTGTTCTATTATGCGCTCTCTGGTAACATCCCTTTTATCGCCCTCTATACTAAGCAAAAACATGGGATATCTTTTGTCATTAAATTTTAGATATTCGCCTGTCTTCACAGCAAGTTTTGTTGTGATAGACGCCGCGTTTCGGTAACTATCAAATATCTTGCTCACAAGCTGTGTAAATTTTTCTATCTGTAGTTTTAACTCCGGAAATGTCGGGTCAAAATCCTTTTTAAAAATTATTTTGCGGCTTACGGAAGCGGCACTTATGCATAAATCCAAAAGTGAATATATATTGATAAATTCGCCGTTTTCATTAAGAGAAGTAAATCTTTTAACAGGAGTTTTATAGAGTTTGATACCTATATGTGTATCGTCCATATAGCCAACTGTTATACCGTAATACAAACTCTCGCCGAAACGAAAATCAAAAAGCGTGGTTTTAAAACCAAAAGTTACATTAGCATATGCACTGGCCATATCAAAAAGCTCTTTAGCAAAAACTTGAGAGAGCAGATACTGCGCCTCTTGGTTTATCATCACTATTTTACCGTTTAAATCAAAAAGCACAAATGGATTGTAGTCGTTATCCAGCCATTGTTCGTAAAATTGTGTCAAGTGTTTCAACCTTTATAATACTCTATAAGAAGCCTTCCGATTCTTGGATTTTTTAATTTTTTGATAGCTGTATTTTCTATCTGTCTTACGCGTTCCCTTGTGGTATTTAATATAATCGATACCTCTTCAAGCGTCATATCACCCAAACAGTAATCGCCATAAACAACTCTTGCCAAAGCTATATAATATTTCGCCGTATCTTGCATATACATCTCTTCTATGACACGTATTTTAGCTTTTTGTTCATTATTTAAGCGTAAATTATCTACTTTATTTGTTTTTCTTCTCATATCTACATCTTCTTCGATAATAGAGCTTTCATGATGATGCTAAAAGGTTTAGCTTTCCATATAGCTTTTCAACTTTTTACCTACTTTCGGATGTTTCAGTTTTTTGATGGCTGAGCTTTCTATCTGTCTTACGCGTTCTCTTGTAACATTAAGCTCTTTGCCTATCTCCTCAAGAGTTCTGTCACTCTCATCTTCCAAAAGTCCGAAACGCATTCTAATGACAGCTTTTTCGCGTTCGTTAAGCTGTTCTAAAACTTCGTCTATTTGAGCTTTTAAATCACTTTTTAGTATATGCTCTATAGGCAAAAGGGTATTTTTATCTTCCACAAAATCGCCGAATTTCCCGTCGTCTTCATTTCCTATCGGAGCCTCTAAGGAGATGGGCTCTTTTGTGATTTTTATCACATTGCGTACTTTGTCAGGAGTTAATCCGACCTCTTTAGCTATAGTATCAACATCAGGCTCTTTGCCGTGTTCTTGCAAATGTTTTCGCACAACTTTATTGATTCTGTTTATTGTCTCTATCATATGTATAGGTATTCTTATAGTTCTTGCCTGATCTGCTATAGCACGGCTTATCGCTTGTCTTATCCACCATGTAGCATATGTTGAAAATTTAAAGCCTTTTTTATACTCAAATTTATCAACCGCTTTCATAAGTCCGATATTGCCCTCTTGTATAAGATCTAAAAACGGCAAACCTCTATTGGTATATCTTTTCGCGATGGAAACAACAAGGCGGAGGTTTGATTTGGACATTCTTTCTTTTGCTTTATCTGTTATCTTTTTACCGCGTTTAATCTGCTCTAAAATCTCTTTTAAAACTTCAGGTTCAAGGCTGAAAGATTTTTTAGAAGCTTCTTTGGTTTGAAAAAGTTTTTTTATCTCGGTGTATGTTGAAATCATAGTAGCTTCAGGCACCATAGAGATAATCTCATCTTTACTGAGCTCTGTTATTTTGGATAAAATCTTTTTGTGATTATCTTTTAGCGTATCATTAAAAAGAGATAACTTATACTCCAATCTTTTTAACTCTTTCTCAAATTCCGAATCACCCTTTAACGCTCCCTCAATAGCACGTACAAGCTCATTTATAAGTTTACTTGTAGGTCCCAAATCCATCAATTTTTCTTTTAAGATTCTTTTTTTATAAGCTACGGTGAGATTGTACTCTAAAGACTCATCCTTATTTTTATTCTCATTTATTTTCGCCGTAAATTTCATCCACTCTTTTTTGGCTTTTTCCAAAGCCTTGAAGCTCTCTATAACATTTTCGGAACGCTTAAGTTCTTTTTTTGTCGGAGCTCTCTTACCTTCTCCATTCTCATCCAAATCCACTTCTTCATCATCTTCCAAATCGCTCTCTTCTTCATCTTCAAGTTCATCATCAAAACTTTTAAATAACTCTTTTACCCTTCGCTCTCTATTTACAAGAGCCTCTTTATATTCAAGGATAAAATCTATAAGATACGGTACGGAACAAAAAGCGTCTATAATAATATCTTCGCCAAGCTCAATTTTTTTGCTGATATAAATCTCTTCATCTTTTGTCAAGAGAGATATTTGTCCCATCTCGCGCAGATACATACGAACCGGGCTGTCACTTCTCGACCACTCTAAAAGCTCTTTTTCATTCGCCAAATCAAACTCATCTTCAAGCGTTTCATCTTGAAATTTTTGTCTCTCTTGCTCTCGTTTTTTAGCCTCTTCCAAATTGCGCATTTTAGATATTTCAGCTGAAGTCAAAAGAGTTATGTGATGTTTTTTTAAAAGTACATCTATTTTTTTTATGACAACAGATGTAGGTTGTTTCGGGAAAAATTCTATCAGCTCATCGTAAGTAACATACCCTTTTTCATTTTTCTTTAAAAATTCTTCTAAAGCGATAAATACATCTTTTGATGTTAACATAGGTGTTACTCCTTGTAGAGTTATGAAAGTTGAAAAAAGGGATGTATTATATCATAACTTTTTTAAACCTCATTGATATCTGCTAAAAAACTGTATCAAACTCTTTTTGAAAAAGTCGTTTTAAAATCATTTTGTAAGTTTACAATTTCATAAATTTTTTATAAGGAGACAACAATGTCTTTTCGTATAGAACACGATCTAATTGGTGATAAAGAGATCTCTAACGATTGTTACTACGGTGTGCAAACAGCACGAGCGCAAGAGAACTTTCATATAACGGGCGTAAAACTTTCAAGTTTTCCGGTTTTCATAAAATCATTAGCTTTTGTAAAAAAAGCCGCCGCTTTGGCGAACTATGAATTAAAACTACTCACCGAAGCTAAGAAAAACGCTATTTGCGAAGCTTGTGATGAGATAATAAACGGAAAATATCATGACCAATTTGTAGTGGATATGATTCAAGGCGGAGCGGGAACTTCAACAAATATGAACGCGAACGAAGTTATCGCCAATATTGGACTTGAACTTATGGGACACAAAAAAGGCGAGTACAAATACCTTCATCCAAACAATGACGTAAATTTGTCTCAATCTACAAACGATGCGTATCCTACGGCTTTGCGTATAGCTATTTATGAGAGGTTAGGGGGCTTAATAGAGTCTATGAATATCATAAAAGACTCGTTTTCAAAAAAAGCTTTAGAGTTCAAAGACGTAATAAAAATGGGAAGAACGCAACTTCAAGACGCTGTTCCGATGACTTTGGAACAGGAATTTAGAACTTATTCCATTATGATTGGCGAAGATATTCAAAGAGTGGACGAGGCAAGACAGTTGGTAAGAGAGATGAATCTTGGAGCGACCGCTATAGGAACCGGCATTAACTCGCATCCCGATTATTCAAGATTAGTAGAGAGTAAACTTCAAGAAGTAACCGGTCGCCCGTTTGTAACGGCAAAAGATTTGATTGAAGCTACCCAAGATACGGGAGCTTATGTGCAAATATCAGGCGTTTTAAAAAGAGTCGCTACTAAAATGTCAAAAATCTGCAATGATTTGAGACTTTTAAGCTCAGGTCCAAGGACGGGATTTAACGAGATAAATCTTCCGGCTATGCAGCCCGGAAGTTCGATAATGCCGGGTAAAGTAAATCCTGTAATCCCGGAAGTCGTAAATCAGGTTTGTTTTCAAGTTATAGGTTCGGATATTACCGTTACTTTAGCGAGCGAAGGCGGACAGTTGCAGCTTAACGTTTTTGAGCCCGTTATCGCTTATAATCTTTTTAATTCAACAAATATGATGAGTAACGCGTTTAAAACACTTGCTTGCACTTGCGTGGACGGCATTGCGGCAAATAGACAAAGATGTAAAGATTTGGTATTAAACAGTATAGGTTTGGTAACGGCTTTAAATCCTTTTATAGGATATGAAAACTCAACTTCCGTAGCGAAAGAGGCTTTGGAGACCGGAGGTTCGGTATATAACATAGTGCTTGAGAGAGGTCTTTTGGCAAAAGAAGAACTTGACGATATTATAAGACCTGAAAATATGATTAAGCCTCGCAATTTCGGATTATCCGAAAAACATAAAATAGATGGTAAGACCATTAAAAAATAAAGGAGTAAAGCAATGTTAAGTGCTTTTTTAAGTCCTGAAATACTCTTAATACTACAAGTAATTGTAGTATTGGGAGCTATTTTTATAGGTGTTCGTTTAGGCGGCATAGCGATAGGTTATGCCGGAGGCATAGGTTTAGTAATCCTGTGTTTGTTTCTCGGATTAAATCCGGGCGGTATTACGGGAGATAAAGTTTTTATTCCCATAGATGTTATTTTGATAATTATGTCTGTTATTTCGGCTATCGCGGCTATGCAAGTTGCCGGCGGACTTGATTATTTGGTGCATTTAGCGGAAAAACTTTTGAGAAAAAACCCAAAATATATAACATTTTTGGGACCTACCGTAACGTACTTTTTAACGATATTCGCAGGTACGGGACACACGGCGTTTTCAGCGCTTCCGGTTATCGCCGAAGTCTCCAAAGAACAGGGTATTAAACCATCTATTCCTTTAAGCGTATCGGTCGTATCGTCGCAAATCGCTATCACAGCTTCGCCTGTTTCGGCTGCCGTTATTTTTATGAGCAGCGAAAACGCGTTAGGGGGTCTTGGAGTAGGATATCTTACGATTTTAGCTATTTGTATCCCAACGACATTTATAGCTTGTATGATAACTGCATTTATTTGCAACCTTTTTAACACAGATCTTAGCAAAGACGCTGTTTATCAAGAGAGATTAAAAGAGGGTCTAATCAAGTTCAAAGGTCAGAGCGAATTTGTCGCTAAAAAAGGCGCTAAACTGTCCGTTATACTATTTTTAGTCGGCATTTTGGCGATCATTTTATACGCAAGTGCAATTAGCGATGCTCTTAAATGGATAGAAAAACCGATTGTAGGGCGGGATGCCGCTATCATAATGTTTATGCTCACAATCGCTACTCTTATCGCGTTTTTTTGCAAGATAGACACGGGCAATGTTTTAAACGCTTCAACGTTCAAATCGGGTATGACCGCTTGTATTTGCGTTCTTGGCGTCGCGTGGTTGGGTACTACTTTTGTAAAAGGCAATGAAGCAGGTATTCAAAATATCGCGGGCGATTTATTAAATCACTATCCTTGGATGTTGGCGGTAGTACTGTTTTTCGCAAGTACGCTTTTATATTCTCAGGCGGCAACCGCAAAAGCTCTTATACCAACCGCTATTTTATTGGGCGTTGAACCGACGACAATGGTAGCCTCTTTCGCGGCTGTAAGCGCGCTGTTTGTATTGCCTACGTATCCTACTCTTTTGGCTGCCGTTCAAATGGATGATACGGGAAGTACGAGAATAGGAAAATATGTCTTTAACCATCCGTTTTTATTCCCGGGAGTATTGGCTATAGGAATAGCGGTAGCGTTAGGATTTTTAATAGCTCCGATACTAATTTAAAAACTTCCAAAGTTTTTTAAAGGAGATTGATAGAGCGTTTATATGTTACATGTAAGCGTTCTATCCTTACTTAAAGTAGATTTGTAATTTGACATATTATTTTTTAAGGAAAATGCAATGAAACTATTTAAAAAAATATCTATTTTGCTATTTATTTGTTCATCTTTTTTGCTTTCCAAACCAACAATATATATATTAGCCACAGGCGGTACTATCGCGGGGGCGGGCGATTCTGAGATAAAAAGCAGTTACTCTGCCGGCGCAGTAACCGTGGATAAGCTTATCGCCGCAGTTCCTGCCATAAACAAGATAGCGACTATAAAAGGAGAGCAAATCTCCAGCATAGGTTCTCAAGAGATGAATAACAAAGTTTGGCTGAAACTCGCCAAAAGAGTTAATGAGCTTTTAGCGCGAAAAGACGTTGACGGTATAGTTATCACTCATGGAACCGATACTATGGAAGAGAGCGCTTATTTTTTACATTTAACGGCAAAAAGTACAAAACCTATCGTTTTTGTGGGAGCTATGAGATCGGGAACTTCCATGAGCGCGGACGGTCCGATGAATTTATATAACGCCGTAAACGTAGCCATGAATAAAGAAAGCGTTGGTAAAGGCGTGCTTGTGGTGATGAACGAAGATATTCACTCCGCAAGAGAGGTTACAAAAAGCATCACAACGTCAGTTCAAACTTTTGTCTCTCCGAACGCTGGAAGGATAGGCTCGGTATTTTATGGGAACGTGGAATATTTTATGCAGCCTGTTAAAGCTCATACCGTAAATTCCGAATTTGATGTTAGTAAATTAGAGGATTTGCCAAGAGTCGATATACTTTTCGCTCATCCTGAGGATTCTGGCGTATTTGTCGAAGCGGCGGTAAACGCGAGCGCAAAAGGTATTATACATGCGGGTATGGGAAATGGAAATTTGTTTCCTTCAACTCAAGAAGCGCTTGCAAAATCTGTTAAAGAGGGCGTTGTAGTAGTTAGAAGTTCGCGTGTTCCAAACGGAGCGACTACGCTTGAGGGCGAAGTGGACGATAAAGAGTTTGGTTTTATAGCGGCGAACTCTTTAAACGCTCAAAAAGCGAGAGTTCTTTTAATGTTGGGTCTTACAAAAACAAACGATCCCAAAGAGCTTCAAAAACTATTTTTAAAGTACTAAAATAATTCGTATTCTCATCTTTCCTTGTTATTTTAAAAAGATAACAGGGAAAGAAACTTTTTTTCGCTAAAATACCGTATATTTTTGGGTGTGTGAGTATAATGAAGTTTTTCATAAAAATTTTTATTTTATTGTTAATGGCAAATTACGTTTTTGCCGAAGATAAACAAGTGCTTGTCATTAACTCGTATCATCGCGGTTTTCAATGGAGCGACGATGTGATAAAAGGCTTGGAGAGCGTCTTATCTCAGCATATAGATATAACTATCAACATTTTGTATATGGATTCAAAAAGAATCAACTCGCAAGAATACTACGAAAAATTATTAGAACTTTATAAACTTCAATTGCAAAATCGCAAATATGACTTGATCGTCGTGATTGACAAGTTTGCTTACGATTTTATACTTCAATACTATCACGAACTTTTTACAAACGAACCGATTCTTTTTTCGGGGCTCGAGAGAAACTCTCTTGAGGAGATAAAAGAGAGCAAGCTTGAGGATAAAATTTTTGGAGTATATGAAAGAAGAGCTATTGGCGAAATTATCGTTATGATTTCAAAAATGATTCCGAATTTAAAAAAGCTTTATATTATTAACGATCAAAGTGAAAACGGCGACGATACGAACCCTTTTATACTTGAAGCGATAAAAAATAATGAGAAAGATATTGATATAGAGTACATAAGAGCGTCTACATTGGATGAAATTGAAGAGAGATTCTCCTCATATAAAAACGACGAAGCGATTTTTTACGTAAGATTTTATAACGACAAATACGGCAATTTTTATAGAAATAACCAGATAGCCACAACGCTTGAAAAACTTAAATTGCCCGTTTTTGTTACCGACACTCTTTTTATGGGCAAAGGCGCGCTTGGCGGTAAACTTGTGCTTATTGACGAACTTGGGCAAGAGACGGGAAAAGTCGCGATTGATATTTTAGAAGGTAAATTAAAGCCGCTTTTTACCACAACGCTTGAGAAATACTCTTTTCAATTTGACCTGAATAAGTTAAAAGAGTTTAATTTGCAGCCAAGTCTCGCGGTGAAGGATTATACGATTATAAATATGCCACAAACGTTTTTTGACAAATACAGAGAGTTTATAAATTTTGTTTTTATTATCTCGCCGCTTTTGGTTTTTTTGATTTTGGGGCTTTTGCATAATATTTATATGAGAGTTAAAAATGAGAAAAAATTACGTCTTGCCGAACTTGAAAAAAACAAACACAGACAATTTGTTATTCAACAGTCAAAATTAGCGGAAATTGGCGAAGTATTTTCCTCTATCGCGCATCAGTGGAAAAATCCTTTGGTGGAGATAGCGACCATAGCCCAAGAGCACGCTTTTAAAGAGCGTGACAAAAACAGTCAATTCGTAAAAGACATTATGGTTCAAATACGCTATATGACCGATACTATAAGCGATTTTCAAAAATTTATATCTCCTTCTGCCGTTAAAGTATCTTTCAATGTGGAAGAGGCTATAAAATCTATGATGAAGATTATAAATCATACGATTAAATACAATTATATAGACATCATTATAAACAAAAACAAGGCGGAGTGGCTAACTGTTTACGGTTATAAAAACGAGTTTATGCAAATACTTTTAAATATCGTAAATAACGCTAAAGATCAGATAACGGAACTTAGAAGCAAAAGAGCGATAAAAAGAGGGCAGATAGAGTTTTTTATATACAATAAAAAAGAACTTGTCGTTATAGAGATAAGCGATAATGCGGGCGGTATAAGAGACGATATATTTCCGCATATATTTGACGCTTACTATACGACCAAAAAAAACGGACACGGCATAGGACTTTACATGTCAAAACTTATAATTGAAAATAAGATGGGCGGAAAAATAGAGGCTTTCAATAAAAAAGACGGCGCTTGTTTTAAAATATCGCTGGAGGCTGTAAAATGAAAATCTTAGTTTTGGAAGACAATGAGAGATTGGCGAATTTGATAAAAGTCACTTTGGAGCAAGAAGACTTTAAAACGGATGTTTTTTACGATGGAGAAGAGGCGTTAAATGCCATAAATAACGGCTATCACTGCTATGTTTTAGATATAAACGTGCCTTCGGTTGACGGTATAAGCATACTTGATACGATAAGGATGTATCACAAAAATGTGCCCGTTATTATCATTAGCTCAAATCACGAATTGGATAATATTCAAAAAGCTTATGAGATTGGGGCTGATGATTATTTGAAAAAGCCGTTTTTCAATTATGAGCTTGTGCAAAAAATCAAAAAATTTTGCAGATCTTCAACAATTTCGGTTATAAATCTAACGAGCGGATATGTGTTTAATTATGAAAACAGCAGATTGTACGACGATAAAGGCAAAGAGATACCGCTCGCGAAAAAAGAGATACTCTTTTTTGAGCTTTTTGTAAAAAATCGTCAGCGTATTGTCACATTTAACGAGATGGAGGAGTACATATGGGAAGGAGAGGATACTTCCATATTAAATATAAGAGCGCTCATTAAGAGGTTGCGTAAAAAACTTCCCGAAAACGCCATAAAAATAGTCAAAGAGATAGGTTACGCGCTAAATTAAGGCTGTTTTGTTACATACTCGTACAGACTCTCCATTTCTTCGTTTGTTAAAGAGTATTTGGGCATAACTGTTTTTGGATTATCTAGGGCTTTAAAAAAATTGGCTTTTGTTATATTACTTATAGGCGGTGCGATAAGTTTTCTGATTTCACCTTTTTGTCTGAAAGAGGCTATAACTTTTCCTTTAGCGTCATTGCCGTGACACTTATCACAACCTATACCGCGCGGGTTTAAATAAAGAAGTTCGGCATACTCCATTCTTGTTATAAAATCATCTGCCAAAAGAGATGAAATCAATGTCAACAGTGCAAATATCAGACGCATTTTATTCTTTTTTGCCAAATTTTAATAGTTAAATGGTATCATACCAAAACATTTTTTAAAAGGCTATTTATGACGCTTTTAGATGGAAAAACTCTATCGCAGCTAATACAAAAAGAGATACAAAAAGAGACTGAAGAACTTAAAAAAAATGGTGTAACGGTAGGTCTTGCCGTCATTTTGGTGGGCGATGACGCCGCCAGCCACTTGTATGTGAAGATGAAAGAAAAAGCATGCGAGAACGCCGGTATCTACTCTGTCGTTCATAAAATGCCCTCCTCTATCTCTGAAGAGAATATTCTCGAAACAATAGCGCTAATGAATAAAAATGCCAATATTGACGGTATTCTGGTTCAGCTTCCGTTGCCGCGCCATATAAATCAGACTAAAATCATTGAAGCTATCGACACCGCGAAAGATGTGGACGGTTTTCATCCGTTTAACGTAGGACGTCTTGTCGCAGGACTTGATGGTTTTGTGCCGTGTACTCCTCTTGGCGTAATGAGGCTTTTGGAACATTACAAGATTGACGTCAAGGGTCTAAACGCATGCGTAGTTGGAGCCAGCAATATAGTAGGAAAACCTATGATGAACCTTTTGTTGAACACTTTTGCTACTGTTGATATTTGCCATATCTATACTAAAGATTTGGCGTCTCATACAAAAAAAGCCGACCTTTTGATAGTAGGTGTGGGAAAAGCCGGACTTATAACAAAAGATATGGTGAAAGAGAACGCTATAGTTATAGATATAGGCGTGAACCACGTAAACGGTAAACTCACAGGGGATGTTGATTTTGAAAATGTCGCTCCCAAATGCTCTTTTATAACTCCGGTGCCGGGAGGCGTTGGTCCTATGACTATAGCGATGCTTTTATCAAACACTATCAGAGCGGCAAAGAGCGAGAGAAGACTATGAAAAGATTTTTTATCAAACTTTACAATTTTGCGAGTAGTTGGACCGGCACGATAATCATAGTTTTTGCTATTATCTTTTTTGTAGCACAGGCTTTTATCATTCCAAGCGCATCTATGCAAAATTCGCTTCTAATAGGCGATTTTCTGTTTGCTAAAAAATTCTCTTACGGTGTAGCGATACCAAGAATTCCGCTTAGCAATACCCCCGTTTTTCCTGATATTTTTAATAACGGCCATATTATTGAAGGTGAAAAACCACAAAGAGGCGATATAGTCATTTTCTTAAATCCTTTAAATGATAAAGAAAATTTTGTAAAAAGATGTTTCGCCGTAGGCGGCGATGAAGTCATTTATAAAGACGATGCTTTTTATTTGCATCATAATGAGGGTGACGAGTATATCAAAAAAAATTATCCGGCAGATGAAATAACAGAAATTTCAGGCAAACTTTGGGTCAAAAATCCATATGTAGAAATATATCCCGGTATCAACTATGGACTTGATGCAAATACGATGATGAATATGATAGCGTGGGAAAACAACCCGTGGCATAGAGGGCGCAGAATCGCGATGGATAAGATATCAACAAATGAATTGGAACCGTTTGATTAC
The DNA here is from genome assembly GCA_031263195.1 of Campylobacteraceae bacterium. Lineage (GTDB taxonomy): Bacteria > Campylobacterota > Campylobacteria > Campylobacterales > Campylobacteraceae > JAIRKW01. Next base: position 153,785 of record JAISGD010000010.1, read on the forward strand.
GCACTTAGAAGGATAAGCATACCCTACCCCAATCCATATAATGAAAATGAAATTCGAACTGTCATAGTAGATATCCCGAATTTCAACGCGTTTTATGTGAAAATTCCGCAAGATGAATTTTTTATGATAGGCGATAATCGCGACAATTCGCAAGACAGCAGATTTTTTGGAAGCATACCCTATAAACTTATTATCGGAAAACCTTGGTTTATCTACTTTTCGTGGGATTCAAATAAAGTTCCGCGATGGGATAGGATAGGTAAATTCGTATCCACGCTTGAAAAAACAGAGCATAAAAACATAAGATACTGAAAAGTTTTTTTGGTATCTTTCAATTAGTTACATGTAAGGCTATTTAACAACATAATTTGTATCGTTGTGGCAATGAAATAAAAAACATTTGCCGTAATTATTTTTTATTTATTGCGATGAATGAAAGACAATAAATAATCTACCTCTCTTTTTCGTCTAAAATAGCCTCGCTCAAGCTTGCTCTTTTAAAAAGATATTCTTATCTTGCCATTGTTAGAAATGCCATATCCTTCATTTATCATTAAAAGGGGCTCACAACATACAATCCAAAATAAAAACGCTTAATTTCAACTGCTCTTTAACTCCTTGCTAAGTTTGTAAGCCAAAAAGACTAAAAACGCAACCCCCAAAACCAAAGCTATCCAAATCGCCCATTCCGGCACTCTATTTTTCTCTTCTATTTTTGTCTCGAGCGCTTTTTCTTCGCCAAGTTTTACAAAATTTCCCGTATTAACTATCGGTATATCGTCGATATCGATACCGCTCAAAAAATCAGACTCTGGCAAACCAAGCGCTTTAGCTCCAAAAGAGCCGTAAGCTAAAACAAACGGAGCATTGTTAGCACTGTTAAAAACAATATCTATCCTTTTTCTATATACTGTAAACTGTGGAATATTATTAAAGCCGCCATTAGTTTTTAGCATAAATTCTTTGGCAAAAACAGTCTTTTGAAGTTTTATGTCAGCATCCTCATTTACAATGCGTCCGTCAAACTTTACCCATTTATCTTTGCTGCTGTCTTTATAAAAAAGCGTCAACGGCAGTATTAAATTGCTTTGCCTCAAATTAATAAATACGCTCTCTACAGGTTGAATTGACTGAAATTCATATACTATGCTATTGTTTATCGTTTCTTTATACTCCGCGTCTAGCGCAACAAACGATTGGTCTATATATTGCTCCTTTGTATAAGCTTCAACTGATGTAATTTTCGGTATTTCCACATCTGAAGTTATAACAAGCTGCCAACCTTTGATATTGGAGTAATAGCTATAATCTCTCAGCACTATTTCGCTTATCCTTAAACTGCTCTCATCCGATACGTCTTTTAGTTCAGCTAATAAAACACCGTTCGCCGCGCTTATATTACCGCTGTTTGATAATTGAATATTAATATTCGCTTTCGCTTCCCAATTGTAATCCGAACTCTCCCAGTTAAGATTGAAAAATGACGGATATTCCGTTTTGTTTGACAACTCTATAAAATATGTATAAGTATACATACTTTCATTGTTTGCGGTATTGCTGTTTTTTTTATTTATAAAATACAAAGTTGCTGGTATCTCTTGCGTGATATCTTTCGCCCTTTTTGTACCGATAAATGAAAAAGCGACCGCTTGATCGTTTTTATTAAAAATTGCCACATCCTCAAGCGAAGGCGAAAGAGTTCGCAAATAAACATCGTTGGGAATATTTACTCTGCTTAGCGTATCTCTTCCGTCCGCGTTAATCTCTAATCCGTAAGCATAATCATACGAACTTTGCGCGACAAGACAAGACGTGAGCACTAAGATGGATATAATTTTTTTGTACATCTTTTAATCCTTTTTTATATCTATATTTTCTTTTGGAGGTATAGGCGCTAAAAATCCGATAACAAGCATCAGTAATGCGACGCCTATAAAAACCGAGGCTCTGAACAATCCTTCTAATTTTACGCTGTCATGCAATACGAGTTTTATCACAACGATAACCAATAAAGCCATACCGATAAACCATATTTTTCTATTTTTGCTTTTATTCGCAAAAATTATCAAAAATAGAGCTAAAAACGTCCAGATAATAGAAAATACGCTTTGTGCTATCTCGCTGTTCCATAAAAGATAATACGACCAAGGTATATCAAAAAAGCAGCTTACAGCTCTTAAGACTATGCTGTTGAATTCCAAAAAGCAGATAAAAGCAAACAACATGTATGTAAAAAATACAACTCTTTTTTGTCTATTTTGAACCGCATTATCAATATAAAATTTCAATACTATAAGTACAAAAATAACGCTCTCTTCTAAAGGATTTAGGATCGGGATATATTGCAAACCAAATTGGTATCCTATAGCAAGCGCTGATAAAAGTTTGATAATAAGAAAAAATGCCACGGGAGCTAACCCTATATATCGATATATCGACACAAATCTATTGAACGGAAACAGATCTCTTTTTTGAAAAATCATAACAATCAAAATAACGGCGGCAAAAACAACGCCAAACAATGACCACTCCAAATACTCTTGATAATACCACAATATAAAAGTATCTGCGAATAATTGAAGTTTATCGTATATCCAAAGCAAAATCGCCCAAAACAAAGATACATGTAAAACAGCTTCCATATTTTTATAAAGCCGCTTAAAAAACGAACCTTTGTAAAGATAAAAATAAGCGCTCGCAAAAGCTAACAGATAACTTATATCGTAAAAAAATGAGTTCTCTTCCGTATCATGATAGAGCATCGTGAAAAAAATAGAGGGCCAAAGAGATATCAAGGCGCACTCTAAAATCTCCCATTTTACCGATCTTCCGACAAAATACCAAAACCAACTTAAAAACACAAAAGCAAGCGCGAAATACATGTAGCTGAAATTATTGTAATCATAAAAATAGTAGTACGATATCTCCGACAACCCGCTTATCCAGTATATCCATGAGAGAGACGAGAGCAAAAGCATAACGTAACTTGAAATCTTTAAACTCTTATCCAAACTTTGAAATCGATAAAAAAGACACGCGTTAAAAAACAAAACCGTATTCATAACAACAGAGGTATCAAACGTGTAGTTTAACCGATTGTTTTGATATATGAATAAAACAGCTCCAAACAAAGTTATAAGAAGTCCAAAGTAACTTAACTTATATTGATTGTTCTTTATGGCTATCCATGTTATAGCGCTTCCCTCAAAAAGCCATATTAAAGAGGCGGCATCATTATCAAATGCCAAAGGAACGGCAAGAGTGGCAAATCCAATGCCAATTCCAAGCATATACAAAGAAGTTCTTTTGCCCGCATCTTTGAATCTTTTCAATATAACAAATGAACCCGTTAAATAAAAAAGCCCGAAACCCAAAGCGGCAAAAGCCGAAGCAAATTCCAAACGCGGCAATATATGATATTCCAAAGCATAGCTTAAAATAGGCGTGCCAAACAAAAACGCGATATCTACGGCGTTATGATACGTACTTTCTCTCTCATGCCTTACAAAAAGCAAAACGGCAAGTATTCCGAAAATCAATAAATTCGCTATGACAAAAGCTTGAGTTTCAGGGTAAAATTCTACATTGTAAGATTTTATATACCACAAACTCGTAACTGCGATGGTAAATATAAATCCTATCAAGTTTAAAACGCGCCATGAGCGCCATCGGCTGATAACGACAAGCGCTAAAGAGATTATCGTATAATAGCTAAAAAGCACTATATGCTCACCTTCGCTGCTTGACAATAAAACAGGCGACAAATAAGCGCCGACAAACGCCAATATCGCCAAACTAATAGCGTTTTGCAAAACGGCAAAGTAAACGCTAAGCGCGCATATGACGACAAGTAACGCAAACGCGACGCTAACGGGAATAAAAGCGTATATTTTAAACGCGGCAAAAATCGTAAGATACAAAACTCCTATTCCTCCGCCTTCAAGTATAAGAGCGTAAATATTTTTAAAATTTCTAAGCCGCCAACCTGTACCAAATAATGTAAATCCCAATATCAAGCTTCCCAAAACTCTTATTTGAGGAGATAACATGCCATGCTCAATACTATATTTAAGCAAAAACGAGATACCGAAAAACAAAATAACAATGGCGATTTTAGCGATAAAATTTTCTCCAAGCCATTTTATAAATCTCTCTTTTAATTTATCAAATTGAGTATCCGTATGCGGCAGTGAAATTTTTCTGTCTATCTTTTGCAAACGAGGTCTCACGCCACTGTTTTGAACCGAGTCAAATGAGCGTGCCGGAGCTATTGTTTGAGTGATTGGATCTGTTTTTGGTTTTAAAATCACAGAATCGTTCTCTTTTGAAGGAGAGTTATATGAAGTTTCAAGTTTTTTTTCTAAATATTTGACCCTTTGCTTTAAGTTATTTATCATAACGATGACTATTATCGGAAATGCGAATATAGCGATAACACATAAACCTATTATGATTTCAATTATGCCAATAAACCCTATAAACATAAAATATCCTCTCTAATATTTTATTTTATGAATATTAGCTAATAAAAGCTGAAAAATGTATATTTTGAATATTAAAAAATAACTGTCTCTTAATTATCCATATGGTATAATCGCTATTTTTCAAAAAGGGAAAAAAGTGAAATTTTACGTCGCGAACGACCATGCCGGATTTAGCATAAAATCCGACGTTATAAAAATACTAAAAGAAAAAGATTGCGAAATTGTCGATCTTGGAGCGACAAGCTGTGAGAGAGTGGATTATCCGGATTTCGCGCATACCCTTTGCGAAGCGGTACTGAAAGATAACGAAAGTTTTGGAATACTTATATGCGGTTCGGGTATTGGTATGAGCATGGCGGCAAACAGACACAAAGGTATACGAGCCGCGCTTTGCCACGACGCATATACGGCAAAAATGGCGCGCGCGCATAATAACGCAAATGTTTTGTGTTTTGGGGAGAGAATATCGGGACTTGGCGTTATAGAATCAATGATCGACGCATGGATAAACGAGTCGTTTGAGGGCGGCAGACACGCCGCGCGAGTAAAAAAAATAGAAATACGGGACGGTTGTTAGTGGTTGTTTTAAACGAAAAGGAAAAAGAGTATATATCAAGCAAAATAAGAGATGTGCATGATTTCCCAAAACCAGGAATTATCTTTAAAGATATAACCACGCTTTTAAACGACAAAGAGGCTTTTAATTTTTTGATAGAGCATTTAACGCAAAGATACAAATCGTTTGATTTTGAATTTATAACGGGAATTGAGAGTAGAGGATTTATATTAGCAGGCGCGCTCGCTGCGACGTTAAACAAAGCCTTCGTCCCTATAAGAAAACCAAAAAAACTCCCTTACACAACTATCAGTGAAAAATATTCGCTTGAATACGGCATAGACGAGATAGAGATACATATAGACGCTTTTGACAAATCTTCGCAACGCCCGCCCAAAGTTTTACTCATTGATGATTTGATAGCCACGGGCGGTACGGCAAAAGCAGCGATAAGACTTTTAAAAAAAATACATGTAGAGTGTGTAGAAGCCTGTTTCTTAATAAACTTAAAATTTTTAAAAGGCGATGTTGAGATAGCTCAAAGCACGCCCATATATTCCGTTTTAGAGATTTTCTGATGTATATTCCAAAACCATCAATTTTTGACCCAAACGATTTAGGACACTTTGGCATATACGGCGGTCGATTTGTGCCCGAAACTCTTATGCCTGTTTTACAAGAACTTGAAGAAGAGTATAAAAAAGTGCGTTTCGATAAAGAGTTTTGGAGTGAAGTTAATAAATATTTTCAAGATTATGCCGGGCGACCTTCGCCTCTTTATTTCGCACAAAACCTCTCAAATGAGATTGGAGCGAAAATATATCTGAAAAGAGAAGATTTAAATCACACAGGTTCGCATAAAATAAACAATACCATCGCGCAAGGACTTCTCGCGAAAAAGATGGGTAAAAAAAAGATTATTGCCGAAACGGGAGCGGGACAACACGGAGTTGCAAGCGCTACGGTAGCGGCTCTTTTAGGGCTTGAGTGCGAGATATTTATGGGCGAAAAAGATATCCAAAGACAAGAGCTTAACGTATTTCGTATGAAACTTTTAGGCGCTAAAGTACATAGTGTAAAAAGCGGCAGTAAAACGTTAAAAGACGCCATGAACGACGCTATAAGACATTGGGTGACAAATGCCAGAGACACTTTTTATGTTATCGGCACAGTCGCCGGTCCGCACCCATATCCTATGATGGTTAGAGATTTTCAAGCTATTATCGGCGCTGAGGCAAGAGAGCAAATTTTGCAAATTGAGAGAAAACTGCCCGATTTTGTTATCGCATGTATTGGTGGGGGCAGTAACGCCATGGGAATATTCAGCCGCTTTTTAGAAGATGAGAGCGTAACATGTATTGGCATAGAAGCGGGCGGTATGGGCATAGATACAAATAAGCACGGAGCAAGTTTAGCGCGTGGGAACGAAGGCGTTTTGCATGGGCAAATGAGCTATCTTTTGCAAGACGAGGACGGTCAAATACAAGAGGCTTACTCCATATCCGCAGGTCTTGATTATCCAGGAATAGGACCTGAACACGCGTATTTAAAAAGTCTGGATAAAGTCAAGTATGACAGCATAACAGATAGTGAGGCACTCAACGCTTTTGTATGGCTGTCTAAAATAGAAGGTATTATACCCGCTTTTGAGAGTTCGCACGCGGTAGCGTATCTGAAAAAAATGTCAAAAGAGGCTATCAAAAACTCTATTATCATAGTAAATATCTCCGGACGCGGCGACAAAGATATGATTCAAGCAAAAACAATGCTTGAGTTTTAACAAGGTTTTTGATGGAAGAATTACTTAGCGAACTAATCTTAAAATATGGATATATTATCCTTTTTTTGTGGTGTATTTTGGAAGGAGAAATGGCGCTTATTATGGGCGGCATACTGGCGCACTCCGGGGATATGAATCTTTACGTGGCTATTTTAATAGCAGGTCTTGGGGGCTTTACCGGAGATCAAATATACTTTTATATAGGAAGATTTTTCAAAAAAAATATCAATAAAAGACTAAAAAAGCAGCGACGGAAATTTGTCATAGCGCATCTATTGTTAAAGCGTTATGGCTGGCCTATAATATTTATGCAGCGTTACATGTACGGACTTAGAACCGTTATACCTATCTCCATAGGCATTACTCGCTACAGCGCAAAAAAATTCGCTTTTATTAATCTTTTAAGCGCATGGTGTTGGGCAAGCGTTACGATACTGCCCGCTTACTTGCTTGGAGAGCATATATGGAATGTGCTGAATTTTGCCAAAGAACACTGGTATTTTGCCATACCTGTAATTATAATTTTCGCCTGTATAATAATTTCTATTTTCAAGCGAATAGAAAATAGCTTTTACGAAAAGAAACTAAGGAGTAAAAATGAATATCAAAATAACAAATGAGACTTTAGAAAATATAGATACGCAAGCTGTTATAACCTTCGTAATTAATAAAGATTTTAACCACAGCTGGATTAAACACAAAAAAATTTTGGAAGACGTGAATTTCAAAGCCGAAAGCGAAGATGGGATATTGCTTGCCGAAAACGGATATATATATGTGGGTTGTGCCAGTTTACAATCCGACGAACTTCGTTTAGCGGCAGCAAAAGCCATTAAAATATTAAAACAAACGTCGTATAAAAGCGCGAAAATCGGCTCATATATTGAAAATAACTCGATGGGAGCTTTGATAGAAGGGTTTGTATTGGGAAATTATGAGTTTACAAGATACAAAAGTAAAACCGAACCGTCAAAATTAGAAGAGATAATAATATCAACTGAGAGTTACAATCAAAATACAATCTCGCTTGAAACGTTAAACAGTATAAAAGATAATGCGCAAATCATAGCAAACGCCGCAAATTACGCAAAAGAGATAGTTAATACCGCTCCTTATGATTACACTCCGATTCAGATGGCTGAAGACGCGCTGAAACTTACGTCTATTGAAGGGATAACTTGCAAAGTTTTTGATGAAAAATTTTTAGAAAAAGAGAGAATGGGGGCATTTTTGGCGGTAAATAGAGCAAGCGTTCACCCTCCTCGTCTCATACATGTAACTTACATGCCAAAAGAAAAATCTAAAAAAAGAGTAGTGTTTGTTGGTAAAGGATTAACTTACGACAGCGGGGGACTTAGTTTAAAACCAAGCGATTATATGGTAACCATGAAAGCTGATAAAAGCGGCGGGGCAGCCGTTATGGCGATTTTAAAAGGGGCGGCTGAACTGAATCTGCCTTTTGAAATTCACGCCATTATAGGCGCTACGGAAAATATGATAGGCGGCAACGCTTATAAACCGGATGACATTTTAACGGCGAAAAACGGCAAAACGATAGAGGTTAGAAATACCGACGCGGAGGGTCGCTTGGTATTAGCCGACTGCCTTTGTTACGCGCAAGAATTAAAACCTGATCTTTTAATAGATATGGCGACGCTAACGGGAGCTTGCGTCGTGGCTCTTGGAGAATATACCACGGGCATTATGGGATATAACGACAGATTAAAACACGAATTATACCGCGCGGCTACGCAAAGCGGAGAGCTTGTAAACGCGCTATCATTCAACAGATATTTGAAAAAACTCCTTAAAAGCGCTGTCGCGGATATTTCAAATGTCTCTTTGTCAAGATATGGAGGAGCTATAACCGCCGCGCTGTTTTTAGACAATTTCATAGAAGAAGAGTACAAAGATAAATGGCTTCATTTAGATATAGCAGGACCAGCTTACGTTGAAAAAGAGTGGGGTTGCAACCAAAGCGGAGCAAGCGGTGCTGGGGTACGTATGAATTTGTACTGGCTTATGCAGCAAAATCAAGAGAAGGATAAATAATGAGTTTAGGCGTTGGTATAATAGGACTTCCGAATGTTGGCAAATCAACAACATTTAACGCGCTTACAAAAGCTCAAAACGCCGAATCGGCAAATTATCCGTTCTGCACCATTGAACCCAATAAAGCTATCGTTCCCGTTCCCGATCCTCGTCTTTTTGAACTTTCCAAAATAGTAAAACCCGAACGTATTCAACACTCAACCATTGATTTTGTAGATATAGCGGGACTTGTAAGAGGTGCCAGCAAAGGCGAAGGACTTGGAAATCAATTTTTATCAAACATAAGAGAAGTTGAAGTGATACTTCATATCGTTCGTTGTTTTGAAGATGAAAACATAACACATGTAGAAGGCGACATAGATCCTTTAAGAGATATCGAGATAATAGAAACCGAACTTATTTTAGCGGATTTGCAACAGCTTGATAAAAAAATTGAAAAACTTAATCGTCAAGCCAAATCGGACAAAGACGCGAAAGCGCAACTTGATATCGCTTTAAAACTTGCGGATCATTTGGATAATTTAAAAACGGCAAGTTCGTTTGAAGACAAAGAAAACCCGTCGTTTATAGCGCTTAATAAAGAGCTTAGATTTTTATCCGCAAAAACGGTGATATTTGGAGCTAATGTTGATGAAAACACGCTTTTGGAAGACAATATATATGTCAAAAATCTAAAAGAACACGCTCGTACCATAAACGCCGATGTTATAAAACTATGCGCGAAAATAGAAGAGGAGATAGTCGCTTTAAACGACGAGGAAGCCAAAGAGTTTTTAAACGAGCTTGGTATCAATGAGAGCGGACTTGACAAGATTGTGCGTCTATCGTTTGAAAAATTAGGACTTATCAGCTATTTCACGGCGGGCGTTAAAGAGGTTAGAGCGTGGACTATAGAAAAAGGCTGGAAAGCTCCAAAATCCGCCTCTGTTATTCATAATGATTTCGAAAAAGGTTTTATTAGAGCCGAAGTTATCTCTTACGACGATTACATCGCTTATAAAGGCGAAAACGGCGCGAAAGAAGCCGGAAAAATGCGACTTGAAGGCAAAGAGTATATCGTCAAAGACGGTGATGTGATGCATTTTAGATTTAACGTGTAAATTTGACTGTATTAAAACAACAAAGTAATTTCGACGCTTCATTATTCCCACTTTGTTTGTCATTCCCACCTATACGGAAATGACAAACAATTAAAAATATCTATTTTTAAGTAATACTTTTTAATATTTCTACATACAATAATAAATAAAAGAGTAAAAATAATACTTTTCTGTTTTTAGGCTTTTTTTTGTCATTCTCATAAAAATAATAATTTTAACTAAAAACAATGCCAAAACGAACAAAAAGATTATTTTTTAGTCATAAAACAAAATAATTAATTGACTAAATAAAATATTTTATGCTATACTCCAAAATTAATATGGATAGTTAAAGTTAATTTATCAAGTTGAGCTCTTATTGTAAGATAAAATTTTATAAATATAAGGAACTGTATGAATCTTTCTAAAAAAAGCTTTCTTGTTTTGTTATTGTTATTTACTTTTGCCGAAACGGCATCAGGCGCAGGTGGTTTGTCTGGAGCAAAAAACCTTTTGGAAAATGTTGAAGGCGCGCTAACAGCTTTATCGGTTGTTACTGTAACAATAGCAATATTGTGGGTTGGGTATAAGGTTTTGTTTGGCGGGCAAACTCTAAAAGAGTGCGCTCCTATCATTATAGGTGCAATACTGATTGCAGGCGCTTCAGAAATCGCGGGTTTATTAATCAGCAATTAGTTGACAACTATCTTACAATAAGAGAAAATTTGTATGACTGAAACATTGTTTAAAGGAATGACTCGTCCGGCTATGATACTTGGCATTCCAATCAATGCATTTTTAATTGTGGGCGGATTTATATTTTTATTGGCGGTTTACACAAATATGCTGATTTTAATACTGCTTCTGCCTGCGGTTTTAATTATGAGGATTTTAACGAAATTTGACGATTTTATCTTTAGACTTATAGGGTTGAATTTTTACATGAATTGGTTCGCAACAGGTAAATTTATATCTACATTTTTATCAAAAAGATATTGGGGAGGAGTTACTGCTTTTACTGCACAGGAGTATAGGAAGCTGCAAGAACAGGGTTTGCCTAAAATTACCGCTTTTGACTTGTCGCAACAACCCTCTTTTTTAAAACTCATTCCATACTCTACACATTTTTCAGACGATACTATTATTGATAAAGATGGAAATTTTATAGCTGTATGGAAATTGGATGGTGTTAGTTTTGAAGCTGAAGATGAAGATACCATCATGCAATTCAGCCAAAATCTAAATATGATATTTAAAGCCTTTTCGACCGAACCTGTAGCATTTTATCATCATAACATAAGACATAACACAACAGTAAAACTCAAATCAAACTTTAATAACAGCTTTTTAAAAGAGATTGACGAACTGTATTATAAATCATTTGCCGATGGCAATTTAAAAATCAATTCACTCTATTTTACTATGGTATTTAAACCGTTTGAAAGCAGATTGAAAAAATCGACTTATAAAAAATTGGATTACAAAGCCAAAAGAGATGAACTTATAGTAAGTTATAAACAGATGAAAGAATACTGCTTAAGACTGGAAAGCAATTTGGCAAAATTTTATCCTGTAAGATTGGCAGCTTACACCGAAAACAACAAAAAATACTCTGAAATATTATCCTTCTTTTCATATTTGATAAGTGGTAATTTCTCAAAAGTACACATCAATAATTCTCAAATTTTTACATATATGAGCTGCGGATTAAACGAAATCATTTTTGGTAAAAATACCATTCAGTTAAATATGAATGGGGGGGGGTCACCCCCACCCGACGCATCACCCCCTCTTGAAATGTATGGTAATAAAAAATTTGCCAGAATTATTGAGATTAAAGATTATACAAGCGAAACACATGCCGGCATATTAGATGTTTTGATGCTCTTGGATATTGACTATACCATAACGCACTCTTTTTCTCTCGTTTCGCGGTTTGAAGCCAAAAAAGCTATCAGCAAACAGGAAAAACAGTTAGTATCTTCTGAAGATGATGGGCTCTCCCAACTTGTACAACTTACAATGGCAAGAGACGAGTTGATTTCGGGAGATATATGCTTTGGCAATTATCATTTTACGCTAACCATTTTTGGTTCGAGTAAAGAAGATGTCGCAAAAAAAGCGAATTTAGTTATAACTTCCATGAATGATTTGGGTTTTGGGGTTACTTTATCCAGTCTGGCTATCATATCCTCCTTTTTTTCGCAGCTTCCATGCAACTTTAGTATTCGTCCGAGAGTCAGTTTGATATCTTCAAAAAACTATGCAAGTTTCATATCGTTTCATAATTTTCCAAATGGCAAAAAAGATAAAAATTGTTGGGGAGATGCCATAACGACGCTCAAATCACGAAACGGTACCCCATACTATGTCAATTTTCATGAAATCAAACGAGGAAAAAATGACTTCAATGAAAAGCATTTGGGTAATACGCTGATTGTAGGGGCAAGCGGCAGCGGAAAAACCGTTTTACAGCTTTTTCTGGCTAACCAAATGATGAAATATGCCGATATAAACAGTTTTGACAATAAAAGTGAAATTAAAAATTTTTCTATGGTATTTTTTGATAAAGATAGAGGCGCTCATGCAAATGTTTTGGCATGCGGAGGTCAATATTTTGCTATAAAAAACGGAATCTCCACAGGATTTAACCCGTTTATGTGCGAAAATATCCCCAATAATCAAGCATTTTTATATAGCTTAATGAAGCTGATTATAGGGCGCGAACTAAATCCCCTCGAAGAAGATCAACTAAACATAGCTATCACAAGCGTTTTAAATCTGCCTCGTGAATTTAGAAAAAGAGGTATCACAAAAGTTATGGAGCACTTGCCAAATGATATGTCCAAAGATGATACGCTGATAAGGCGTCTTAAAAATTGGTCTTATGGGAACAATTATGGTTGGGTGTTTGATAATGATGACGACCTTTTAAGTTTTCCTCCCGATAAAAATCTTTTTGGTATTGACGGAACAGAGTTTTTAGATGAAAAAGATGTATCGGCTCCTATCTCTCTGTATCTTTTTTGGAAAATAGAAAACTCACTCATAGACGGCAGAAGGTTTGTTTGGAACATTGACGAATGTTGGAAATGGATAGAAAATGAGACTGTCGCAAGAGTAGTTAAGGACAAACTGAAAACTATCCGTAAACTCAACGGACTTGTAGAGATGGCAACTCAATCGCCTGAAGATTTTTTGAGAAACGATATAGCCCGAGCAATAGTAGAACAGTCGGCAACGCTTATATTTTTACCAAATCCTAAAGCAAAAGAAGAAGATTATGTTCAAGGATTTAATCTTACAAGAGAGCAGTTTGAGAGAGTCAAAAACTTAAGTGCAACTTCGCGAACATTTTTAATTAAAAAATCAGATGAAGCCACTTTTGTCAAATTAGATCTTTCGTCTCTTGGAGATAAAAATCTCAAAATACTGTCAACCACTAAAGATAACTGGGACTTAATAGATGAGTTGGAAGGTAAAGGTTTATCTGGCGAGGATTTCGTGCAAGAATTTAAGGCAAGATGCGTGTAATATGCGTAAAACTTGCGAAATGCTTATCTCATAGGGGGAAAGATATGAAAAAGTTACTTCAATCACTCATAGTGATTTTAGCTGTTGGGTTTTTAGTAAGTTGCGGCGGCGGCAGTGGTGGTGGTGGCGGGAGCGAAGGTTTGGAAATCAATGAAGGGTACTATTTCCCCGAATTTAATATTCCTTCCAGCGATATAAGTCATACAATCACGAGACGTTATACGAATGCTAATGACCTCGATGATGCTGTAGAAGATTTCAAAAATAAAGGCTCATATCTTACATTCAATGATCAAATATACAGAGATGATCCGATATATGGGGTTGGCGTAACGCGAGCAGCTGTTCAGGCTTTTCCACTGCCTAATTATTATACTATCGTCATGGACATTGATCTAAACAGCACGGCGATACCAAGAGACGATGCGCTGTTTGAAGTGATATTTGGTTATACAAACGCTCCGATAACGAGTTTTACTGTTAAAAAAGTATGGAAAACCGACATAACGGCTCAACTTGAAGCGTATGGCGACTCTTTGGTAGGTTTGGGTTTTAAGAAAGTAAGCAATAGACAGTGGACGAAGACGACAGCAGGTATAATGTATATATATGGCTATTCTGTCGGTACTGTTTACCCGAGCGGCTTCATTGCACTGGCACAATGGGATGCTATGCTAACATACTAATGATTTGGAGAACCGCTCCCTGAATAAAAACAGAGCGTTTTTAAAAACACTCTAAAAAATTTGAAATTTGAAAGGAAAAGCAGATGAAAACCGTAAAGCATTTTATGGCGGCTTTGTTGATTTTAATCGCCACGTCAAGCAGCGCTCAGGTAGCGGTTACTGACCCCGGCTTAACTATGTTAAGCGCTGGGGAGATATATGATACCGCACAACAATGGATAAAGGAAGCAGAGCATTGGGCAGAGACCTATAAACATTATGAAGCTCAAATAAAAGAGTATCAAAAACAATATAAGTCAATCACAGGAACAGACGGGAGGTATCTTGCGATACTTAACCAGCTTTTTTTAGCAATTAATGAAATGGAACATGTAGATAAACTGTTTGAAGATATAGTTGCCATTGTAAATGATCCCGAACTTAGTATGAACAATGTATCGCAGGCTATTCGCAATGAGTTAAACGCATATAATAGCTGCGTAGTGTATGAAAGCGATAAAGCGGTAACCGAAGAAGCAAAACAAGCCATTGAGAAAACCGTAAAAGCCTGCACTTTGATGTTTAATGCCGAGTATATGGACGTTACAGGCGCGCAAGAGTTATTAAAACAGATACAAGAAACCGAAAGTAAACTCAAGGCTGCTATAGACGTATTGAACGACATAAAAGAAAAGACAGATGAAAACAGTATAAAATCAGCTCAGGATTTGGCAAATCTTATATCTGCACTTCAAACTCGCCTCCAATCTCAAAAAGATAAATTGGAAGCTTTTAGAAATAGTGTGCAGTCGCTCAAAACAATGGCGAAAAATACTATAGAACAGTTTAGATTACTTGCATCAAAAGAGTCTGCGGGTCTTCAAAATTATGGCAAGAAGCCTAAAAACAGTGATGATGAATAATCAAAGCGGCATTAATAGACTGACAAAAAATGCTTGAGCAATATAAGATGTAAGGAAAGATAAAAAGTGGCCGGTATTTTTCAAAATATACAAAATCAGGTAGATGACATAGTAGTTACTTTAAGCGATGCTATGGTAAGTCAAATGATTCAGGATTTACAATCTATTTTGGTCGTGAGCATTACTATTTATATCATCTATAAAGCATATCTTATATGGGCAGGCAAAATACAAGAACCTATGAAAGATATATTGTGGGATTTTGCAAGTAAGGCAGTCATTATTGCCTTTGTTTTTAATGCCAACGGATGGCTTGAGTTATCCGTTGACGCTATTAACAGTTTTCATGATTGGGCGGCAGGCGATAGCGCCGCTCTATTTGCAAATTTAGACTCTATAGTGTCTAAAGCGATAAAAATGGACGAATCTATACTGGCATACAATCAAGACAATATCTATCCGTTCATAGTAACAGGGAAATGGATAGGTGTCGGACTTGGTCTGGCTGTTCCGTTTTTTACAATGATGTTAGCAAAAATAGCATTGCAAATACTGGTAATTACAGCTCCTATTTTTATATTTTGCAAACTGTTTGGTTTTATGAAAGGCGTATTTGCCAGTTGGCTTCGTCTTGTGATAACCAATATTTTAATAACTCTGTTTTTGACGCTGCTCATACAGTCTTCTAAAGATTTTATGGAATGGTTGGTTGATCAATGTATGGGACTTGTTGCAAATGGCTCACAAATGGTGTTTTTCTTGATTATTGGAGGAATATTTCAAGCTGCTATGGCAAAACTCGCGGTTAGTATCGCTCAAGGCATCGCTTCTGTAGATATAGAAAATCTTAAAACGGTTTCATCAAACAGCACGAACAATAATATAGCTTTTGGTAACAGTTACAATTCAAACAGTGCGAGCAATAATACCGCCGCTATGATAACGAGAAGTTTTTTCACTAAAGTTGGAAGCGGTATGGAAACAGCAGGCAGAAATATCAGTCAAAATACGTCAAAAGCCTTTAGGCAATACAAAAATAATCTTTTCAGGGATAATTAGAAGGAGAAATATTGAAAAAAATAGCAAAGTATCTGCTTTTAGGCTATGTCTTAATATTATTTGGATGTGCGGCCAGAGAATACCCCATTGATTTGGATGGCGATATTGTGCCTATAAATACTGATAACAGATACAAAATTATCATTGAACAGCATAACGGTAAAACAAATTCTACCGCTAAAACAAACGATAAAACGGAAAAGTGAGAAGTAATGAAAATACTGCTTCAAAAATTTATAGCAAATAAAAAATCATCAAGCGAACAGGATACTCCTCAAGAGTTAAATAAAGATGCGCTTGATTTTGAACAATCTATCGCGTATATGGTCGCCGTATCAAATAGAAGAGCATGGACGGTAGCCTTTGTCTCTATAGCGGTTACATTATTTTTAATAATAATTCTGTTTTTACTTGTGCCGTTAAAGACCGTAGTTCCGTATGTCATAAGATATGACTCCACCACCGGATACACGGATATAATGACTGTAATGACAGAGCAAAATCTGCATGTGGACGAAGCTGTATCAAAATATTTTGTCTCGCAATATGTAAAACTAAGAGAAAGCTACTATTTTGAGACTTTGCAGCAAGATTATGATCTTGTACAATTGTTTGGCGCACAGCCTGTAAATGATGAATATCGCATGATATACAATGGCGCAAACTCACGCGATACAAGACTTGGCGGCAACACTATGGAAAAAACGGAAATCATCTCCGTAGTATTGGGACAAAGTTCCGGCATCAATACCGCTACAGTTAGAATTAAAATCTTACGTTATGACAAAAAAGATATGAAAATAAGACCAAAAGAAAGAAATAAAGTAGTAACTTTGTCGTATGAATATGCTCCGAACAAAACGATGAAAGAGGTTTACCGTCTAAATAATCCGTTAGGTTTTAGAGTTTTAACATATAGAATAGATGATGAGGTGATAAGATGAAAAAAATAGCGTTATTAGTGTTTTTAATGTTTGTTACTGATAGTTTTGCAGTAGTAATTCCGCAAAGTTCATCATTGGATAAAAGGATAACATTTCAAGTCTATTCCGCAAGAGACGTAGTAAAGATATATGCCAAAGACGGTTATGTTAGCGTTCTTGATTTGGATAACGGTGAACGCATTATTGATATGTTTACAGGCTTTATAGACGGTTGGGATTTAACTGATAGAGGAAGTTTTGTTTTTATAAAGCCAAAAGCATTTTTAGGGGGAGGACTTATCGTAACGCCAAAATATCCGGAATGGAATACAAATCTTATCATAACAACGACAAAAAGGGTTTATGTATTTGATTTGGTTTTAGTAGAAAAACAGCAGCCGATATACAAAGTAACTTTTTCTTATCCTGATGAAATCATGTTAAAAAATCAAAAAGCACAAGCTGCTGAAGAAGGCAAAAAGAAACAGCAAGCCGAAGAAGAGTATGTAGCTGGCAAATTGGACAAACTCAACAGCCCTCGTAATTGGAATCTTTTTATGAAAGTAAATAAAAATTCTCAAAATATCGCACCCGTTTTTGCTTATGACGATGGTATTTTTACATATTTGGGATTTGATAACACCAAGTCTATCCCTTCTGTTTATTTGTGGGAGGACGGCAAAGAGAGCATCTTAAATACTCACATGAAAGAACAGGACGAATACCAAATATTAGTCATTCATAAGGTTGCTCCAAAAATTATTCTTCGTGCAGGAGACAAAGTTGTAGGTATATTAAACGGAAGTTATGGTCTCAATCCCGCTCCGCAAAGAACAACTATATCAAGCGAAGTAATTAGAGAGGTAAAATAATGGAAACCAAAGACGATAATAATGATGTTAAAAAGGGAAATGTCTCAAAAAATGAAGATATATCTCAAGAAGAAAAGTCGGATATATCGGATGAGAGAAAATCAAATTTAGCAAGCAAGGGGTTTGGGGCTATTATCTTTATAAGTGTCGCTTTGGGTTTGATATATTTTCTTATATCCTCGGGAAGTAAAAAAGTGGAAGCTCCTCAAGACGATAGATTTGACATCTCAATAGAGCAAAAAGTATTCACGCCCCCTGCGCCTCCTGCGATAGAATTACCCATAGAACAAAACAAGTCTGCAAACATTAAATCAGCAGAACCTGAAGAAAAAAAGTCAGTTGTTATCAAAAGTTTGAATGGAGCTATGGTTGCAAGCAGTTCAAGTCATGCAGCGTCAAGCAATACTCAAGTCGATTCTTCACAGCAACAAACTCCTTATCAGGCTGCTATTGAGCGCAATAAAGCATATATTCAAGAAGTAGGCAGCAGAAACAATATGTTTCAAGAACAGATTATGTCTCTTTTGAACGGCAATAGAGAAGACGATTATGATACAGGACAGACAGTCATAGAGTCAAGTACGGCTACTGTTGTAGCAAAAAAATCTACTATAAACCCAAATTTAAGTCTTGATAAAGGTACTTTTATCCCTTGTGTTTTAAAAACTCAAATAATTTCAACGGTAGCCGGCAATGTAGCTTGTATCATAACGGACGATATTTACTCCTCTGCCGGAACTGTTTTATTGATAGAAAAAGGTTCAACGGTACAGGGCGTATTCAAAAAAGGAGAGATGAAACTTGGCGTAGAAAGACTTTATGTTATTTGGGAAGAGATAAAAACGCCAAAGAGAGTCATCATTAACATAAATAGCGGAGCTACCGATCCGCTTGGCGGAAGCGGTATAGAAGGATATGTAGATAACCACTGGATGACGCGTTTTGGCTCGGCTATTATGTTATCCATGATAGACGATGCCCTCTCTTTTGCTTTGGGGCGCGCAAGAAACGATATAGATGCTGAATCCGCATATTATTACACGGAAGGCACAAGAAGTACGTCATTGGCTATGGCTGAAACGGTACTGCAGCAAACTATAAATATACCGCCCACATTGTACAAAAATCATGGCGATATAGTTGGCATATATGTAAATAAAGATGTTGACTTTAGTCAAGTTTACAAACTGATAAAGGATAACAAATGACATCTATGTCTCAAGCGTCATCTTTATCTTATTATACAAATTTGTATTTTGAAAATTTTTTAGAAGATGACAATATCAATGAAATAGCATATCAAAAACCATACGAGATATGGGTTGAGCGAAATACCGGAGAATGGGTAAAATATGAAAGCGAACTAACCGAAACAAAGGCTCTAAGTCTTGCTACTACGCTCGCAGGAAATATCAAAACGGAGATTTCCGATAAAAAGCCCATACTCTCATGCGTGTTGCCTAAAGGTGAAAGAGTACAGGTAGTTATCCCGCCTGCCAGCAATTTCATCTCTATCACTATTCGCAAGCCTTCTAAAAAAAGGATAACTTTTGACGACTTGAGACAATCTAATATTTTCAACAAAATAGTCAAATTAGAGACAAACTATATATCTTCCACAGATAAAGAGTTGTTGGAATTATATAACAACCTGCAATGGGAGCAATTTTTAGCCAAAGCTGTAGAATATGGCAAAACTATTATCATAGCCGGTGAAACGGGAAGTGGAAAAACGACATTTATGAAATCTCTGATAGATTTTATCCCAAAAGACGAACGGATAATAACCATAGAAGATGTTCCCGAGATAAAATTCTACGAACACGAAAATTATATAAATCTTTTTTATCCTTCGGAAGCCAAGCCTACTGATTTATTAAATTCTGCAACACTGTTAAAATCTTGTCTTCGTATGAAGCCGGATAGAATTTTACTTGCCGAGTTAAGAGGCGGTGAAACATATGATTTTTTGAATGTCATTTCCAGCGGACATAAAGGCAGTATAACGTCTTTGCATGCAGGAAGTCCACAGGAAGCTTTTATAAGACTTGCTTTTATGGTTTTACAAAATGAACAAGGTCAGTGTATTCCGTTTGACAGAATAATAAAAATGCTGCTCGATGTCATTCATATAGTTGTCCATTTTACGCTTTTAAAAGGAAAGAGAGTAATTACGGGCATATATTTTAATTTGGCAAATAAAGATATAGCTAAAAGCCTTCTTGAAGGCTGAAAAATTAAATAAAAAGGTTGTTCAAATGAATATTTTTAAGTTTTTTTTACTCTTGGTCGCCATTTTAGTTGTTGGTTGTTCTGCGCCCGAGCCTGCGAAGTTATCAAACAGTGCGAATATATACTTAAATAAAAATATATTGCTTCCTGATCGGGAGACTGTGATTCAAAAAAATAAAACCGAATTCAAAAGCAAAGATTGGACTTACACATTTTACAGTAAAAAAATAGATGACGAATATTTCTCTCAAAATATAGAGATAAAGATAAAATATCTCGCCGCTCACTCCTCTTTGATTACTCTTAAAGCCGATGAAGATACATTAAAAGACTATGTTTATTATTTTAAAAACATCGTAGGTTCTACATCTGCGATAGACATTGTTGTATCGGATGAATTGCCGGAAGAAATAATAACGGTTACTTTTACAAAAAATCGCAAGGACTTAAAATGAAAAAAATATTTTTTGCTATATTATTATCATTTTGTGTTTTTTCACCTAACGCTTATGCCGTAAGCGTTGGAGAATTAGCATGCGAAGCTGTTTTGTGTTTATCAACCGTATCGCCCCCCGGACAATGTTATCGGTCATTAAAATACTACTACTCCATTGATACCAAAAGAGTGAAAGATTTGGCTAAGGCAAGGGTTAATTTTTTAAAATTGTGCATAAACTTTAAAGGCGATGTAAAACAAATAGTAGCTAACGCTCCCGCTGACAATCCTCTATCGGGAGGAGGAAACTACGATACAACAAACAGCGGAGCAAGCTCATCTTATACAGGGAACGGAAAAAACGGCTTAAGCGAAGGCGCTTACGGCAATGATAACAGTTATGGCGAAAACGGAAAAGGCAATTCGGGATATAGTAGAGGAAGCAGTCTTGACAGCGGCAATTTAGCGGATATTGGCAGCGCGGAAGGCGATGACTCCAAAGACAGCAATTCATCTCAAAAAATCGTAGCAGATAGAGAAAAAAATGCCGCAAAAGATAGCGGTATGATTGATAGCGACGATGACGGTGTCTTGGATATTTCTCTGGGAGAATTAAAACTAATGTGCAGTGCGGAAGAATTGAATAAAATACAGGATTTTTCAAAAACAAAGGTTAGAACAACAGCTAAACTTCCTGACTATTGCTTGGCATTATTAGATTTTGAAACTGATCCTCTGCCTGTTTATACTTGCAAAGAAGAGTTTTATCTCAACAAGGATTGGGAAAAAGGATATGTCGGCGAAGAGTGTGAACTTGAAAAATACAAAGCATGGAAAGCCAATGAAGGCGAAGGTCACACGCTGATCAGCCATGATGGCACGGCTGTTACATATATCATAAACAGACCTGTTAAAAAAGAGTGCTGGATAGAACCTGACGACGTTGAATATGATGAATATATAAACGATACGGATATTCAGGAAGTAGGTATAAAAATATCCGATAATTTGTAGATTGGCAGGCGATTATAAATTTTACAATAGAACTTGCGGCGGCGATAGTATGAAACTGTCTTACTGTATTTTTGAACGTTTAAGGAGTTCATTATGAAAAAGTTTTTATCTGCAATCATTGTTTTGATGATAGTTTTTGGTTTAACAGGCTGCGGCGGAGGTGGCGGAGGCGGAAGCAACAGTGGCGGAGGCGTCAGCGACGATCCTATCGGGGATAGCAGCGGAGGCGGAAACTCAGAAAATGTACAGGCTTTCAACAAACTGAAAGAGTATCATGCTATGTTTGACGCCAGCGCGTATTTTATAACTGTCTTAATGTATGAAAGAACATATCACCCCATTACTGCGGCAAACAAGACGGATTTTGTAAACAATTTGATCAGTAACAAAAAATTTACCGAAACCTACTCTGAAGCAAATTATTTTGAATACCAGAATACACCGGCTTCGCCTCTCCCCTCAAGCGTGCTGGAAGCGTACTCAACCGTACAGTACGAAGAGGCATACGGCACTTACGGCTACACTATAACGAACTCCATGTTTGCACACAATAATACGCTCTCTAATGACGCCCTTTATAACAGCGTATTTGGCACGGTAAACGGAAATCTTGCAAGGGAAGGATTTTCAGTAGAATATGCTGTTAATACAACGCTCAGTACTATGGAGAGCGATTTTGATGCCCTTATCGATATCATTAAAGCCCCTCCTCATAACTTTGCCTGCTCGGGAGACATTCATGATATAGGTGATATATATAGATGCACCAAATCCGAAGGAAATTATCAATACATATTTGAATTTAATATATCTAATGGTCCGCAACATACATTTGGTCTCATCATGATGTTATACCAACAACAGTAATTCGGTCGTAAATAAGGATTTTTATGAGTATCTGTCTGAAAGTATTTAAAGTTTTAACCGTAAGCATACTGCTTATCTCGTCTGCGGCTCTTGGAGACGATATCGACATCGCGGGCGGAGACGGAAAGTCTGCCGCCCAATCGGGTGAGAGCGGAGAAAGTATCAGCGAATCGTTTGACGACGAAGTATATGCTGACGATACGGATATACTCGCAGGTCACGGCGGAAAAGGCTGGGACAGTTCGGACACCGCTTCATACAACAGCGCAATGAACGGCGGGAACGGCGGGAACGCTGCGGCTGAGGGGACATACTTTGAATCTTCAGGAAGCGTCAATATCATATCCGGATACGGCGGAGATGCGGGAAATAGAGCCGATAACGGAGGCGTAGGAAGCGGAACAAACAACGGAGCCAATGGCAACAACAGCGGGAACGGCGGCAAAGGAGGAAATGCCGCTTTAACTCTTTCTACCCTGATAGCCCAAACGATAAATGTAGAGAGTAAAGAGGGAGGAGACGGCGGTAGCAGCGGAGCGGGCGGAGACGGAGCCAGCAACACAGGAAGCGGCGGAGAGGGCGGAGAGGGCGGAAACGGAGGAAACGGAGGAGCGGCCTCTCTTAAAGCCGATAATATAACGGCAGGCGAGATAACGCTCAAGGCGGGAGAGGGCGGAAGCGGCGGAACGGGAGAAGACGGCGGAACGGGAGGAGACGGCGGAAGCGGCGGAGATGCAGGCAGTGCGGGCAACGGAGGAAGCGGCGGCTCGTTAACGCTTACTTCATCGTCTATAATGACAAACGCTCTTACTATAACAAGCGGAGCGGGCGGAGCGGGCGGAAACGCAAAAAGCGGCGGAGCGGGCGGTTCGTCAAGCACAACCAGAGACGGCGGTAACGGCGGCAATGCGGGAGAGGGCGGAGCGGGCGGTAACGGCGCGTCCGTTACGCTGAAAACAAACAGCTTGAGAGCAGATACGATAGATATAAAAAGCGCGGCTGGCGGGAGCGGCGGGAGCGGCAGCGGTGGGAACGGCGGCGGGAACGGCGGGAACGGAAACGCAAGAAGCGGCGGAGCGGGAGGAGACGGAGCAAACGGCGCAGAAGGCGGAAAAGCGGGCGGCGTCAATATCGATGTCTGGACGTTAAACGCCGATACGATAAATGTGGTCGGCGGTAACGGAGGCAATGGCGGCAATGCTGGTAACGGCAGCAATGCTGGTAACGGCGGGAGTGGCGGCAATGCTTTACAAAATTATAGCGGCGGCAATGGCGGCAATGGCGGCAATGGCGGGAGCGCGGCAAACGGAGGGAATGGAGGAGACGTCCGTATCAATGCCAACTCTATCACCGCTTCATCTATTTCACTGACGGCAGGCAATGCGGGCAACGGCGGCAACGGCGGCAAAGGAGGAAACGGCGGCAAAGGAGGAAACGGCGGAAACGAAAACACAAAAAGCGGCGGAGCGGGAGGAGACGGAGGCAGCGGAGGAGACGGAGGCAATGGCGGAAACGGAGCGTCCGTTACGCTGAATGCTTCTATAGTTATCTCTGATAGTTTGACGCTAAAAAGCGGCAATGGGGGGAGTGAGGGAATAGACGGAAATAACGGCACAAACGGTCAGAATGGTTCCAATTCTTCTCTATACAACAACGGTGGAGCCGGCGGCAATGCGGCAAACGGCGGGAGCGGAGGAGAGAGCGGAAACGGCGGCAATATCTCTTTTAAAGCCGAACTGTTAAGAGCGCGACATATAGACCTCGTCAAATCACAGGGAGCTTTCAGCTTTGATGTCGGAACGCTCTATGTGTCCGCAAATAATACTATGTATTTGCAAAATATTAACGAGGGTGATTTTAATATAAATAGTCTCCTGTTTGATTTGACAGGAGCGGCTTCATACAGTACGATGTTAAGCGTCAATGGAACTGCAAGCAATATCAATCTGCTGAATGCCGATATAGCCATTATCATCGACAGGACAAATCCTCTTTTGGAAGCGGGATACAGCGTTGATCTTATCAGCGGCAATGAAAGCTCTTTCTTTGGCAATACCTCTTTAGACGGCTCTACCGTGCAAGCCAAGCAGGGCGTAAGTATCATTTACGACTTTACAATAAGCCAGACCAATGAAACGCTTACCGCTGTAACTGTAGAGGGAGCCAGACTCAATCCTCAAACAAAAACTTTAAATGAAGGATTTATGGGTGGTTTTGTGTCTGTAAAAGAGGGGCAGGATCTCATAGCAGATATCTTTATAAACAATGTGATATATATAGCTCAAACGGCGAGCAGTGTCGTCTCTTTTGCCACAGGTTCAAACAGTAAATCAAAATACGATACGGGCTCTCATGTAGATACGGATACCAAGCACCTGCTGACAGGTTTGGCATTCAATACAGACTTGAACGACTTGTACGGGCAGAGTTTCACTATAGGGGCATTTTTTGAAACAGGTCAAGGCAGCTATGAAACCGATAATGACTTTGATACAATCTCATCTGTGAAAAGCAAGGGTGATATTGAGTATTATGGTCTCGGTGCGCTTGGATATCTCGCTTTTAGCCCTTCAGAAACAGGAACATTGTATTTTGATATGGCGATAAGAGGCGGACAGAGTAAAAATAGCTTTAGTTCGGATGATTTGACGGATATGCTTGGCGCAAAAGCGGCATATGATATCAAAGGGTTGTATTATGGAGCGCATATCGGCACAGGATATATTTTCAACCTGACTGACAATAGCAAGCTTAAACTATACGGCAAATATCTCTATTTACATCAAAATGGCGACTCCTACACGCTTTTAACAAATGAAAAAGTGAAATTTGACGATATTGAATCACACAGAGTAAGGAGTGGATTTAATTTTTATTATACTATAAATGAGTATTTCACGCCTAATGTGGGAATGGCTTATGAGTATGAATTTGACGGAGTAAGCAAAGGCAGCGTATATGACTTTGAGTTGGAGCCTGTTGATTTGAAAGGGGAGAGTTATGCGGGAGAGTTGGATTTGGCAATAACGCCTTCGAGGGACAGCTCTTTGTTTATTGACCTTAATGTCAAAGGATATATCGGTAAAAGAGAAGGCGTTTCGGGAAGCTTAAATATAGAATATGGATTTTGAAAAGACGGCTATGAAATGCATTTTAGATTTAATGTATAGATAAAATAAAGCGGGTGAATACGCCCGCTTCATCTCAAATTTATTCATCTGTATTCCGTCATTGCGAGCGAAGCAAAGCAATCCACCCTATTCCGTCATTCCCGCGACCGAACGACAAGTTTCCACAGGAAACGCAAAGGGTCCCATAAAAGCTATGCTTTTATGGGCAAGAATGCGGGAATCCAATATCATTTGTTAAAAACTGTACTCATTTGTCATTTTCAAAAACAAATATTAAGCCGTTTTATGTTCTACTTTCAAACGAAATCCAAAACTGTCCAATAACTTTTGTATTGTTGAAAAACGCGTGTCTTTCGTAGTTCCGTCAATGATAGTTTTATACAGACTATCTCTGCTGATGCCTGTCTCTTTTGACGTTTTTGTCACGCCGCGCGCTTTTGCTATATGTCCTAAAGCTCTTTTGAAGTCTGTTTCATCGCCATCGCTTAAAACATAATTAAGATAACGTTCTATCGTTTTTTCATCTGTTAAACATTCCGGAACATTTGCTTCAAAAGGTATTAATTTAGCATCTTCTCGCGTAATCACAATCTCTGTTTCTTTCATTTTATTTCCTTTCATTTTGGATCTCTTCCAACAATTTTTGAGCGACTTTAATGTCTCTATTTTGAGTAGATTTATCGCCGCCATTTAATAACCAAATCTCGTTATCCTGCACATATACATTTAAATACACTCTATAACCAGCGCCAATATGAAATCTCATTTCACTTATATTTTTTACGCCTTTAATAGCCTCTATCTTACCCGCATATCCGTCTTGCTTAATACGCTCTATCTTATCTTGTATGACAGCTTGCGCCGCTCTATCTCTAAAGTTTTCAGCCATTTACTAAAAATAATCGTTTGTTTTACGGATAACACTCAAGTCCTTTGCAATATTGTATAATTTATTCTACACAAAGTCAAGTTTGATTAAATTGGTAAAAGATTATTTTGTTTTTATATCAGATATGGATTTGCTTAAGGGTGTTAATTTGATTTTTGTGCCCTCTTCTTGTGTTTTTAAGATATACTCTATTCTTCTTTGAGTATCCGGATGAGAACTTAAAAAGTTGATAGAAAATTTTTCGTCTTTTAAGACTTTTTGAAAAAACTCTTCGGCACCGAAAGTATATCCGCAGTAGTTGTTCAGAGCAAAAAGCGCGTCTTTGTCCGCCCTCTCCTCTTGAGCTCTTGAAAACGAGGATGAGACTATGGAGATGCTGTTTTCAATAAAATCTGCATCCGCTCCGAAAACAATAGCTATCATAAGCGAGAATGTAGTGCTGCTATCCACCATCGTTATAGGATCTCTATTTTTTACATGAGCTATCTCATGAGCCAAAACCATAGCCAAAGCGTTCTCGCTCTCAACCGCATTCAGTAACCTTTCCGTTACAAATATATATATTCTCCAAGCGTTGCGAATGCATTTTGTTCGTTATCGTTTATAATGATTACCTGCAAAGGTATACTATTCGGCACATTCATCTTTTTCGTAAGATTTAAAGCCAGTTTTTGCAGTTCGTTCGCAGCCTTTTCATGCAAGCCATTCGCATTCTGCTCAAAGTATATAAAATTTTCCGCAAGCGACACCTCAACGCTGTAAGGCATAAAAGGAGTAAAAAATCTCACCAAAAGATATATGGCGGCAAACAGTACGCTTACAATAGCTACGATAGCCACCGTCATCTTTAAAAAAGAACCGATTTCGGACTCTTTGCTTACATTGACTTCATGCGGTACTTGCGGATTTTCATAATACATGAAATTTTATCTTTTTTTCCAAGCAGTCCCGTAAACAAAAAATTCGGCACAGAAAATCCCCTTATTACCGGAGTTACTGCCTCCGCCTCCGGCGGCTCCTCCGCTTCCTCCTTTACCGCCATATCCTCCGTTGCCTCCGGCGGCTCCTCCGCCGTTCACTCCGTTAGCTCCGTTTCCACCGCTCTCTCCGTTGAGAGATACGGTATCAGCCGTGACAGTAGACAGCTTGACGTCTGCGGCTCCTCCGCTTCCTCCATGTCCGCTGCTGTTGCCGTTTATACTGTTGGATTCTCCGTTAGTAGCTCCTCCTGCGTTTCCGCCAACTCCTCCTTTTATGTTCATATCGCCGATCACTCTCACATCTTCTCCTGTTACTTTAACGCTTCCGCCATTACCGCCATTGACATCCTCTACGCCATACATGCTGCCAAGGTCATAACCGTTTATACCCTGACCGCCATGCCACCGTTTATATAAGCGTTGTCAAACTCTTCATCAGGCTCAAGATCGATGGTTATGCTCTCCCAATTTTGCACGGAAGAGCCCATAGCATTTCCTCCGTTTCCAGCGTTTATGCCGAGGTTATCGGCGATAGTGGGAGATAAGAGAGACAAAGTGATAATACAAATACTAAACAGTTTTTTAAAAATATCTATCGGCGATATTAATATCCTCATTTAATTTCCTTTTAAAAAATATACCATGGTTTCGCGATATAAGCGAAGATTTCTGATTGAGTGTAAGGTGCTGGTAGAGCTACACCAAATTCAAAGTAGTATGTCCAATCGGACGTATATTTACGGCAATTTATGTTAGTGGCGACGCTGCAAGTAAACCCTTGCAATTCTAGCGCTGATTTGAAATTGTCAAGTTCGGTGGTTAAGTCACCTAGGTATGTCATTCCAAATTCACTATGGATAAGCTCCTCCCCCTCTAACGAACTGAATACGTTGTTAAACAGAGCGTTATTACCTGTTATATCTCCGTTTGTTCCTAAGTCTGCTATGAGGTGATAACCATTTGTGCTATTAAGGAACGAATAATAAATGCCGCCGTCTGCTCCTGAAACACTCGAAGGAAGATTGCTTTAGGTCGTGTTTCTATAAAATGAACCGTCGTGATTGACGTCCTCAAAATGATTACCTGTTAATTTATTTATAAAATTTTCCCTCGTAGCGAGGTTAACGGGGAAATACTCCCTATTCCATGTACGATAAATAACGGGATAATCATGATCATCCAGCAGATTAAAATACCCTTTTAATGTATTGTAAGCTACCTCGTCCGCGGCGTCTCCTCCGCTTGTGCTGTCTCCTATGGGGTCGCTACTGGTGAAGCCGCCGCTTTTACCGCTACTTCCTCCTCCTCCACCGCCGCATCCCGCCAAAACAAATATCGCTAAAACAGCGACCAACGCCTGAAATATTTTTTTGCTATACATGTAGTACTCCTTTATAGCATTTTAGACTTTCGCAAAATCGCAAAAATCTTTTGTGACTATCTCATATGCTTTCGCATGAGAAACCTTAAACCCTTTTGCATTCATATTAATATGAAGATAACAAAATATTTGTTGATTTAAATGCTTTATTATATTCAAAGGTATGCTTCCGCCATTGACGTCGCTCGTGTCATCTGATTTTGTTCCTCCTGAATTTATATAAAAACCATAAGACCCGCGAAAGTCTTATGGTCTTGTCACACATCTTTGTTCCGATAAATCAATCTTTTCACTGTTTATTTGTGAAAGTTTTATGGTTTCGTCAAAATACGAATCATCAGAGTGTTTTACCAACAGTCCACATTGCTATTTGAAATGAACCCGTATACTCTTCATAACCCCATGTAAGCATAATATGTCGGCTGGTTATATCCGCTTTTGTCCATTGTCTGGTTCCGGTTTTTTCAAATCCTCTACTTTCCAACAATTGACCGTATTGCGTCATATACGAGTTTATATTACTGTTAAAAGTTTTTATGACAGAAACGTGTACCACAGGAGCGCTTGAGGAACCGAACAACTCGTTAAACAGGGCTTCATCGCGGTTAATGCCGGAACCATCTATGTCGACTCCCATGACAAGTAGATAAAGCGGAGCCACATAATTATTGAAAACACTTGCTTGTACTATCTGACAACACCCTAACGGATAATCCCTAAAAATCATATCGCCATAGGAATACCACGCCCCTTTACTTTTGAACTCTTCCACAGCGTTGTTGAGATGATTTTCCGACGAGTAGCGTCTTTGAATATCGTGCGTTACTTTATCCTCCTGCATAGTAAACGCGGGAAATTCGGCAAACTCGTTTACAGACAAAGAGCTTCCGCTGCCGCTGCCACCGCTTCCTCCTCCTCCGCCGCCGCAACCGATTAATGAAAAACTAAGAAAGAAAGCAACTAAGAGAGAGAGAGAGAGAGAGAGAGAACGCTTTAAATTTAAACAAAGATAAAGCTTTGAAATTAGTCATTGAAGACAACATTGCGACCCCTTTGATTTGAAATTTATTCATGAAAATGAA